>CAMDRT010000024.1 GCA_945906815.1 Bordetella parapertussis | reverse complement strand
GGTGGCGCTAGTGCTGGGCGCGACGCTAATGCTGCGCTCGGCGTATGGCGTGCGTGCATTGCCCGCAGCGGACTTTTTCATCGCCCCACTGACCACCGCGGCAAAACCCGACGAATGTCTGGAAGAGATTTTGTGGCCTCTATGGACGGAGCCGCGCAGCGGCTCGGCGTTCACCGAAACCAGCCGCCGCCATGGCGACTTCGCGATTGCCTCGGCAGCTGCGCAAGTTGCGGTTGACGCTGATGGGCGTTGCGTCCGTGCCAGCTTTGGCATTGGCGGCGGGAATTCGACGCCACTGGTGTTCCCGAATATTGCCGCAGGTCTCGTGGGCACGCGCCTCGACGAGCAAACCCTAATCGACGCTGCGCACGCCGCCGCTGCAGAGGTAGAGTTTTCCACAGACCTGCACGCGGGCGCCGACTATCGCCGCCATCTGGCGCAAACGCTCGCGGCACGCGCGTTGCGTGAAGCACGTGTTCGTGCCGAAGATCGGATGGAAAGAAAATGAGCAGCATGAAAACCCTCATCCCTGTCGTTCCCACGAGCCCGATGATGCAGAATTCATGAACCAAAACCGCCACGCGATTTCGGTTGAGGTCAACGGCGTCGTACGCCAAGCGCAGGTAGCGGCGCGGCTGTCGCTGGTAGACTGGCTACGCGACGAGCTCATGCTCACCGGCACGCACGTCGGTTGCGAGCACGGCATTTGCGGCGCGTGTTCGATCATGCTCGACGGCGAACCCGTGCGCGCGTGTCTGATGTTTGCGGTGCAGGCCGACGGCCACCGCGTAACCACGGTGGAAGGGTTGGCCAATGCCGATGGCAGCTTGAGTGTGCTGCAAGACAGTTTTTGCCAGATGCACGGGCTGCAATGCGGCTACTGCACGCCGGGCATGCTGATTGCTGCGCAAGGCTTGCTGAATACGGTTGCGCTCCCGAGCGAGGCGCAGATACGCGAGGCCATCGGCGGCAACCTGTGCCGCTGCACCGGCTATCAGCAAATTGTGGATGCGGTGCAGCTGGCTGCCGCCCGACTGTCAGACAACAAATGAGCGCCCACAACCCGCAAAGCCCCTACGGCTTCCGCTACATCGGCACCTCGCGCCGCACCCGCGAAGACCCGCGTTTTGTGACCGGCCGCGGCCGTTATGTGGCCGACATCGCGCTGCCCGGCATGAAGCATGTGGCGATCGTGGCTTCGCCGCATGCGAGCGCGCGCATCACCGCTATCCGTAGTGCTGCCGCGCGTGCAGCACCGGGTGTGCATTATGTGTTGAGCGGGGAGGAGTTCTGCGCCGCCACCGATGCGCTCGCGCAAGGCATTGATGCGCCACAAGTGCAGCGTTACGCACTGGCGCGCGAGCGGGTGCGTTATGCCGGCGAATGGGTGGTGGCGGTGGTCGCCGACACCCGCGCGCTGGCCGAGGATGCAGCGGAGCTGGTTGAAGTCGATTATGAAATACTGCCGCATGTGATCGATGCGGAACAGGCCGCGCGCGCGGGCAGTACGCTGGTGCATCCGGCGCATGGCTCCAATGTGCTGTATCAGCGGCGCTTTGTATGGGGTGCGGTCGATGAGGCATTCGCGCGCGCCGACCAGCGCATTGCATTGCGGGCGGTGTGGGGGCGCAGTTCGACGGTGCCGATCGAAACTTTTGGCGTCGCCGCACAGTGGGATGCCGGGCAGCAGGTACTGAATGTGTGGGCGTCGATTCAGACGCCGAAGTTCCCCGATCAGATGGCGCGCGCATTACGACTGCCAGGTAACGCACTCAGAGTGCATTTTGATGTAGATGTCGGCGGCAGCTACGGCGTCAAACGCGGCATCAAGCACTCGGTACTGGTGGGCTATCTCGCGCGCAAGCTGGGCATGCCGGTGCGCTTTATCGAGGACCGGCTCGAAAACATGCGCGGCGGCGACATGCAGGGGCCGGACCGTATTTTTGACATGCAGGCGGCATTCGACAACGACGGCACGGTGCGCGCGCTGAAAATCCGCGCGCTGGATGATGTCGGCGCGCATGCCAGCCGCGCGCCGCTGCAACTGGGCAAGCCGATATCAGCGATCTGCGGCCCGTACCGCATTAAGGCCGTCGAGTACGAACCGATTTCGGTGCTGACCCACAAAACGCCGCAGGAAGCGGTGCGCGGCTTTGGTCAATCACCAACCAACTACGCGATTGAGCGCACCATGGATCACATCGCGCGCCACCTCAACATGGATCGCATTGCGCTGCGCCGCAAGAATCTCATTGCGAAGGAAGAGTTTCCGTATCGCATACCCAGCGGATCGAGCTATGACTCCGGCGACTATCACACCGTGCTCGACAAAGCGCTACATGCGGCGGATTATCCGGCACTGATCAAAATGCGCGATCAAGCGCGCGCCGCGGGACGCCTCGCCGGCATCGGCATCGCAACCTGCCTTGAACCCAGCGGCGGCAATTCAGCCTTCGAGCCCTTGTTTAACCCCAAAAACGACACCACCACCTGGATGGATTCATGTCTGGTACGCGTGGATTTATCGGGGTCGATTACCGGCGTGATGAACACCTCCTCCTCCGGCCAGGGGCACGAGACGCTGGTGTCCACTGTGATCGGCGAAATACTCGAACGCGACCCGGAAGGGATACGCGTGGTGCGTGCCGATTCATTGTCGGCACTGCCGTCAAACAGCCCGGTCGGCAGCCGCATGGCGATCATGCTCGGCGGTGCGGCGGCGGGCGCGGCGCGCAAGATACGCGAAACGCTGATCGAGATCGCCGCACACAATCTGGGCTGCACTATCGAAGCCGCCGAGTACGCGGACGGCAATGTCTCGGTGCGCGGCCATCCTGAAAAACGCCTGACCTGGGACGACCTCATCGCCATCGCGCACCGCAAATTTCATCAGATGCCACCGGGTGTGGAGCCCGGCTTGCAGGCGAAATTTGTATGGCAGGTGCCGACCGGCGGCGCCCTACCCTCTGCCGACGGCGTGGTGCAAATGTATCCGTGCTATTCCTTTGAAGCGCATGTCGTGTATGTCGAAATCGATGCCGACACCGCACGCCCGGAAATCAAGCGCTATGTGTGCGGACACGACTGCGGCGTGATGATCAACCCGGATATCGTGCATGGCATGAGCTACGGTGGCATTGCGCATGGCATAGGCGCGGCACTCTATGAAAAATTCGTCTACAGCGACGACGGCCAGTTGCTGAGTGGTAGCTTCATGGATTACCTGATTCCCAGCGCGATGGAAATTCCCGCCATCCGCATCGTCGATCATTGCACACCCTCGCCACTCACCACCTTCGGCCAGAAAGGATCGGGCGAAGGCGGCTATCTGGGCGCGCCCGCCGGCGTCGCCAATGCCGTCAACGACGCGCTCGCGCCACTGGGCGTGAGTGTGGACAGTTTGCCGATGACGCAGGATGTGCTCTGGCGTACGATCAAAGCTGCCCCGGGAAAAAAGTGACAGGTTTCCCCTGCTGTCGTTTTCGACCTGGTACTCGTTGTGTATGCAAGGAACAGCCATGATGAAATTCGCAGTAACCCTGACGCTGGCGGCGCTGACGCAGATTGCCGCTGCACAATCCGCCGACCCCGCGCCCGGCTGGCCCAACAAAACGCTGCGCGTGGTGGTGCCGTTCACGCCCGGCAGCGCCACCGACGCGGTGGGGCGTATAGTCAGCGAACGGCTCGCCACGCAATTGGGACAAACCATCGTGGTGGAAAACCGCCCCGGCGCCGGCGGCACTATCGGCATGGCGGTGGCGGCCAAGGCCAACCCCGATGGCTACACCATCCTGGTGCATTCGTCCTCCTATACGGTCACGCCCACCACCTATCCCAACACGCCGTATGACACGGTGCGCGATTTCTCCGGCATCACGCCGCTGGCCAATCTGCCCAATGTGCTAATCATTGCGCCCTCGAAAGGCGTGCGCTCGCTCAAGGAGCTGATTGCGGGGGCGAAGGCCAGGCCCGGTTCATTGACCTACGCATCCGCCGGCGCGGGCAGCGCCACGCAACTGAATGCCGAGCGCTTTCGTCTCGGTGCAGGACTCGAAGGTGTGCATGTGCCGTTCAAAGGTACACCCGAAGCGCTGACCGAGGTCATCACCGGGCGCGTGGATATTTATTTTTGCCCGGTGATTTCAGTGCTGCAGTTCATCAAGGATGGCCGGCTGCTGGGTCTCGCGGTAGGCAGCAGCAGGCGCTCGTCAGCGCTGCCCGATCTGCCGACCACGCTGGAAGCAGGTGTGGCGAATTCGGATTACAACTTCTGGGTGGGCATGGCCGTGCCGGCGAAAACGCCCAACGGCGTCCTCACCAAAATTCACCACAACACCCTCAAGACACTGCAGGCGGCGGACATCACCGAGCGCATGGCGAAACTCGGCGCCGAACAGATGCAAATGACACCGCGCGCGTTCGACGCCTACATCAAAACCGAAATCGGCAGCAACGCTGCGCTGGTCAAGGCAGCGAAAATCGCTGTTAACTAACAAAGCGCCCTTACGCTTCAATCAAGGACTTTGATAACAGGATGGGAGCAGCCAGCAGTGGATGAGCGCTTTGAAAAAATTGAAAGCAAACTCAGTCTTGCCGAAGATTTACTGGAAACGCTGAACGAAACGGTATATCGCCAGCAACGTCAGATTGAGCAACTGCAACGGCAAATCGTTGTGCTACGCGAGCAGGTGCGCGCGGCCCTGCCCAACGAGCCGCGCAATTTGAGCGATGAGATTCCACCGCATTATTAGCAAGCCATTTACCGTTTCGGCCACAACACCCCCTGATTGCCGCGTGCTACCGCACCGATGCCCTTATAAATGAATTTTTGCAGGCGCTTGCCTTCGTAGGTTTCAGTGGTATAGAGGTTGCCCTTGGAATCGGTGGCAATGCTGTGCACACCATAGAACATCCCCGGCTGGCGGCCGCCGTCACCGAACGCGGTCAGCTCTTCCAGCGTTTCACGCACGATGATGCGCACACGCTCGTTCTGCCCGTCAGCCATGAAAATAAAGCGCTGCTGCGGGTCTTTTGAAAACGCGATGTCCCACACCGAGCCGGACGCGAGCGTGTTCCTGGCGTAGAACTGTTCCTTGACGAAGCTGCCGTCAGGCTTGAACACCTGCAAACGGTTATTCGCGCGATCGCACACGTACACCAGGCCGTCATGCGACAGGTCAGCGCAATGCACCGGATTGCGGAACTGCTGCGCGGGCGGCGCTTTCGGATCATACGGGCCCAGATTGGCGTCGTCGGGCGGGTTGCCATAGGCGCCCCAATAACGTTTCATCTTGCCGCTATCGACGTCGATCACCGCCACGCGCTTATTGGTGTAACCATCGGCGATGTAAGCCTCGTTGGCTTTGGGATCTATCCATATTTTTGCCACGCGTCCGAAATTTTCCTGATTGTTGCTGCCGGCGTTTTTACCCAGATTGCCGACCTGCATCAGGAATTTGCCCTCTTTGGTGAACTTCAGCACATGCGCGTCAGCCTTGCCATTGCCGCCAATCCACACATTGCCTTTGTGATCGACGGTGATGCCGTGATTTGACAATGGCCACTCGTAGCCTTCACCCGGTCCGCCCCAGGAACCCACCAGATTGCCGGCGGGATCGTAGCGCAACACCGGCGGCGCGCCGCGGCAGCACTCCGCAATGGGCGGTTTGAGTTCAGCGCCTTTTTCGTTGTTGTGCAAGGTCGCCGAACTGCGGTGAATAATCCACACATGATCCTGCTCGTCCACCCACACGCCGATCGCCATGCCCAGCAGCCAGCCATTGGGCAGCGGCTTGGGCCACAACGGATCGACCTCAAACATCGGCGCCTGCACGGTGTCGCGCTGCGCTGCGGCCTTGTTGTGGAGGAGCGCCTGACCTATGCCCAAACCGCCAACGCTCACCGCCAACAAGGCACCGACTATATGCTTACGTTTCAATCCGCGAAAGTGCATGATGATCTCCCTTGATTAACCGCATGGCTTTATTGTTATGTCATCATTATACGCACGCTGATTTCGCGTTGTCAGCATCAGGGATTCAAGGCGTTTTACAGGATAAAATCGATGCTGTTTATCCTGTTCATCCTGTCTACCGATGTTAAAAATATTGTGGATCACGATCGCGCTGGCATGCCTGCCTGCGCGGGCGCACGACATTCCTGCCGATGTGCGGCTGAATATTTTCGTCAAGCCTGCCGGCAACAAGCTCGAAGTATTGATACGCGCGCCCCTGTCAGCGCTGCGCGAAGTGGATTTCCCCAAACGCGGGCCGGGTTATCTGGTGGTCTCCCAAGCTGATGCAGCACTGCGCCAAGCGGCCAAGCAGTGGCTGATCGACAGCCTCGACATTTTTGAGAACGACACGCGCCTGCCCACGCCGCGCCTGGTACACGTGCGCGTGGCGCTGCCGTCGGATACCTCGTTTACGGCATACCCATCGGCGCTGGCCCATCTGCACAGTCCGCCGCTCGCGGACAGCCTTGATCTGTATTGGAACCAGCAACTGCTCGACGTCCTTCTCGAATACCCGATTCAGTCGGAGCGCTCGCCATTCGCGGTACGCGCGCGTGTCGATCGCCTGGGGCTGAAGGTTTCCACCGCACTGCGCTTTCTGGCACCCGGGGTGGATACGCGCGCGTTCGAATTTCACGGTGATCCGGGACGGGTAACGCTGGATCCGCGCTGGCATCAGGCAGCATGGCGCTTCGTCGTCTCCGGCTTCTGGCACATCCTCGAAGGCACGGATCACCTGCTGTTCCTGTTGTGCCTGATTATTCCCTTTCGACAAACGCGGCCGCTGATCGTGATGGTGACGTCGTTTACCATCGCGCATTCGATCACACTGATCGCCGCCGCGTTCGGCTTCGTGCCGGACGCGTTAGGGTTCGCGCCTTTGATTGAGTTGATGATCGCGCTCACCCTCATTTACCTGGCGCTGGAAAATATTGCTGGCAGCAACCTTCAGCGCCGCTGGATCATCAGCTTCGCGTTTGGGCTGGTGCATGGCTTCGGTTTCTCGTTCGCACTGCGTGACTCACTGCAATTCGCGGGCGATCATCTGCTCACCTCGCTGCTGGCATTCAATATCGGCGTTGAAATCGGCCAGCTTGCGGTGTTGATGATCCTGCTGCCGCTGCTCGCGCTATGGTTCAAACACGCGCTAGCAGAAAAACTCGGCATCATTATGCTGTCGGCACTGGTGGCGCACACCAGTTGGCACTGGATGCTGGAACGGGGTGAGCAGTTGTGGAAATTTCCCTTTCCAGCCATCGACGCGGCGTTACTCGCCAGCGCCATGCGCGGACTGCTGGCGTTGCTTATTTTAGCTGGGCTGGTGTGGCTGATGAACGGTGTAGTGCGGCGCTGGATGGCCGCAAGCGATAGAAATAAATAATTACAAAACAATAAGTTACAATAATTCCATAGAGCAGGAACGTTTTGCCCCGTGAGCGGTTCCGGGCCCTCCCGCCGGGAATTCATCCGCACATCCGTCGCGTGCGCTGTGCGCGCGATCAAACGCGGCAGGCGGGCGGATCGTTGCCCGTGCGCATAGCGCACGCTACGCCCTGCAGGGTTAGCTACTCACGCTTGCGCGCGAGCAGACACTGTAACAACGCGCTCTCGCTGCCAGTCAATGCGCCCGCACTTTCCTCCGCCCGAAAGCGCCGCCGGAATGCGGCCCTGGCCGGATCAATCCGCGTAACGTCGTAACCGAGCGCCGCCAGCAGCAGCGCATCATCCTGCACCCATGGCGCCAGCGGATAAGGCGGATCACACCACAATCCGAAACCGCGCGCCGCCAGCCGCTGCCACGGAAAATAACGGCTGGGATCCACCTTGCGTCCCGGAAGAATGTCACCGTGACCCAGAAAATTCGCCGTGGGAATTTTATAGCGCGTTTTCAGGTCATCCAGCAATTGCAGCAAACGCTCGATCATTGGCTCCGCAAAAGGCTCAAAGCCATTGTTATCCAGCTCGATGCCGATGGACGCCGAGTTCAAATCCGTGGTCCCGCCCCAGTACGAGTCACCGGCGTGCCAGGCGCGCGCCAGTTCATCCACCAGATAATACAATTTGCCATCGCGACCAATCAGGTAGTGCGAACTGACTTGGCGCAACGGGTTGGTCAACGTGCGCAGCGCATCTTCGGCGGTGTCGTCTGCCGTGTGATGAATAATGACGAAGTTCGGCCGCCGCGCGCCAAAGTTCGGCGAAGGCCGTGCCGTTAACGGCAGGCCGCTGTACTGCAGCAGGCTCCTCTGCGGCGGCACGCCCGGCCGCTGCGGCGGTGTTGAACACGCGCCGATCACGAGCGTGAGCAGCACCAGCCACAGCCGTTGCCGTGTCATCAGAATATCCCCAATGCCAGACCTGCCGCCAGCGCCGCGCCGGTTTCTTCGCAGCGCTGCAACTGCTCGGGCGCAAGCGTTTTTTGCGCCAGAATTTTTTCCGGCGTTTGCGCGTGTGTGCATACGATGACCGCTGGCGCCGCCTGGCGCAGCCGCCAGCCGGTGCAGATACGGTCGATTTGGCGCACCGCGTTTTCACCGTCGCTGCCGGCGCAGATCAGCGTAGTGTACGCGCGCCCGACCACCCGATCCAGCACTGCGTAGTAGCTGCGGTCGAAAAAATCTTTCATGATGCCGGACATGGATGCGAGATTTTCCGGCGTCACAAAAATGTAGCCCTGTGCCTGCAGCACGTCGTCCGGCCCCGCCTCGCGCGCAGCCAACAGGCGCGTCTGCACGCCCGGCTCAGCGGCAGCGCCGCGCGCCGCCGCCGCCGCCATCTGCCGCGCGCCATCGGTCATGCTGTGAAACACGATCAACAGTGTTTTCATGGGCGCGACGATGGCGTGGCTTGCACCCCATCCTCACTCATAAAACATCGCGTAGTCATCCACCGCGATGCGCGGCGGCTGAAAGGTATTTACCACAGCACCATCCTGTGCGTATCCCATAGCCATGCCGCACATCACCGTCCACTCACGGGTGATGCCCAGTTCACGCCGCACGATGTCCGGATAACTGGCAATCGAAGCCTCGGCGCAGGTATGCAGCCCGCGCGCCCGCGCAGCGAGCATCAACGTCTGCGCAAACATACCGTAATCAAACCAGCTGCCGATTTCGAGCGTGCGGTCTATGGTCAGTATCAGTCCCGCCGGCGCACCGAAAAATACATAGTTACCGGCGCGATACGCGTTGGATTTTTCGTGATCGCCGCGACCGATGCCGAGCGTGCCGTACAAGCCCCAGCCGCATTGCCGCTTGCGCGCGAGATACGGCTCCGTCATCGGCTCGGTATAATAATTGTAGTCGCGCTGGTGGCCGGCTTCGCCCGTCAGAAATGCCTGCCGGATCGCGCCCCCCACGCGTTGCAACGTGGCGCCGGTCAACACATGCACGCGCCATGGTTGAATGTTGGAGCCGCTGGGCGCGTGCTTCCCCAATGCAACAATTTCGCGCAGTGTATGCACGGGAATGACATCGGATTTGTAGGCGCGTATCGAACGCCTGCTGCGAGCCGCCTCGAAAACGTCGGTGGCGTGTGGTCTTGGTTCATTGGACATTGTTGTCTCCCATGGGGATGTTATCACCGCTGACACCTCGGTTAGAATTGCGCTTTGACCTCTTGAAAGTTTTCAACATGAGCAACCCCATCCGCATCACCATGGGCGGCTACGGCCCGCCCTCCACCACCTGCAGCCGCGGCATGAAAGTGCTGGGTGATTGCCTATCGGCGCAGTTCGGCAACGAGGTGATTGTGCATTACGTGTGGAACGTGATGGACTTGGGCTACAAAGGCGCCGATTTATTGTGGATGGCGGAAGACGGTGTGCTGTCACTGGCCTACCAGTCCACGAGTTACCTCGCCGATCGCGTGCCGGAACTGGATTTTGCCGATTTGCCGTTTCTGTTCGACGGCGTGGCACAGGCGCGCGCGGCCATGGATGGCGCGCTCGGCGCGTGGATGACGCAGAAAATAGAGGAACGCATTCCCGGCTATCTCGTGCTCGGCTATTTTGAGAACGGTTACCGCCATATCTCCAACCGGCTACGGCCGGTGCATACGCTGGCTGACCTGAAGGACATGAAGGTGCGCCTGATGCCCGGCGAAATTCATCGCCGCAGCTTTGAGCTGATGGGCGCGGTGTCGTGCCCGCTCGACCTGAAGCCGGGTCTGGAAGCCGTAGTGTCCGGCGCGGTGGACGCACAGGAAAATCCGTTTCCCAACACGGTGGATTACGGTGCGCACACCGTGCATCGCTACCATACGCAAACGGCACACTGCTACCTGTCGCGTGGCATCTACATGAATCGCACGCAGTTCGAGCGCTGGCCCAAGGCACTGCAGGACGGCATGCGGGCGGCGGCGCGCACCGCGGTGCTGGCGCAGCGCGAACTGACGGTGGCGGAAGACGCCGCCGCACGTCAAGCCATCGCAGCCGCAGGCGGCGAGGTGGTGGTGCTCACGCCGGATGCGCGCAGCGCCTTCGTGCGCGCGGTCCAGCCGCTGCACGAGGAGGCGCGCCAGCGCTTTGGCGATGCCGTATTTGCGATGATTCCGCGGGCATAACCCCGTCGTGCAACACCGTCACCGCCGCCACGAAAACCTGAAGGGTTACGCTTAAGCTGTCATAATGATCCACGTGGATACTGGGTTTTCCTGAGCTGGAGTTGACACACAAGATTGCATGAGCGTTAACTGCAGGTCTTTCATCGTTGCGGTACCTGTCTAACGGAGGTGCGTGATGCACGGTGTGATCGGAGTAAGGCGCGGATTGAACTACGCCATTGCGGCGGCGGTGTGGATATGCCCGGCAGCTTCGTCGGCGCAAGACTATCCCAGCAAGTCTATCCGTTACATTATTCCGTTTGACGCTGGCGCTTCACCCGACGTGGTCGGGCGCATACTCGGCGAACGTCTCACGCGAGTGTTGGGCCAGCAGGTGATAGTGGAAAACCGGGTGGGCGCCGCTGGCACGCTCGGCTCAGCGTTTGTCGCAAAATCGCCGCCCGACGGGCATACCTTGCTGCAGGCGAATATCGCTTCGAACGCGATCGCCGTTTCGCTGTACGCGAAAATGCCCTACGATCAAGTGCGCGATTTCGCGCCGGTCACGCGCATTGGCACCACGCCGAACATCATTCTGGTGCATCCGTCGGTGCCGTTCAAGTCGATCAAGCAATTGGTCGCTTACGCCAAAGCCCACCCCGGCCAACTGAGTTACTCGGCTGCGCTGGCCGGCACCTCGCCGCACCTGTCTATGGAGTTGCTCAAATTGCAGATGAAGTTCGACATCATGCACATTCCCTACCGGTTAGGGGTGCAGGCGATCAACGACACCATCGGTGGCCAGATTCCCATTAATATTTCCAACTTTCCGGCGGTAATAGGATCCGTTCAGAGCGGACGCCTGCGCGCGCTGGCGGTCACCAGTGCGCAGCGTGCCGCACTGTTACCAGACGTGCCGACGATGCACGAATCAGGCGTGCCCGGCTTTGAGGTGAATTCCTGGTATGGCGTGGTGGCACCCGCCGCCACACCGGCGGCGATACTCGACAAGCTCAACGCCGAGTTCAGTGCGGTATTGCGCATGCCTGAGATTCAGCAGCGCTTGGAGGAACTGGTGGTTTCGCCCTCGCCGAGCAGCCGCAAGGAGTTCGACCAGTTCATCCGCGCGGAGATCGCGCGCTGGGCGCAGGTGCTCAAGGATGCGGGAATTCCGAAGCAGTAGCGCGCCAGCGGCGCAAGCGGTTAGTGTGCCCCCTTAGGAAAGAATAGCCGTGCGCGCTGCACCCCTTTGTGAAGGATGACCGCTTGTCCATCGATTATGAGAAACGCGACGGTGTCGCCTACATCACGCTGAATAACCCCGCCAAGGCCAATATCCTCGATAAACGGACGTCCGATGCGATTTCCGAGGCGTGGATCGATTTATGGGAAGACCGCGCAATCCGCTGCGCTATCCTGACCGGCAAGGGCGATACGCACTTTTGCGGCGGTCATAATCTTGCGCCGCGCAAGAATATTACGCTGGAGGAGCGCGAGTATCTGCGCACGCAGCGCATCTTCTGGCCGCTGGCAGGCAGTGTGCACGGCCAGAAGACCGGTGTCGACGGGCGCATGGGCGACCACTATCCACGCGTGTGGAAGCCGGTGATCGCCGCGGTAAACGGTTGGGCGGCAGGCGCCGGCCTCTACATTCTGCTGTCATCGACCGACATCCGCATCGCCAGCGCCGAGCACGCGCGCTTCAAATTTGCGTTGCTGACCCAGGGCTGGCTGGGCCATGGCCCCGGCGCCAGTCTGCTCGCCAAGCAGTTGCGCTATATCGATGCCATGAAAATTTTGCTGACGGACGAGCCGTTCGATGCGCAGGAAGCGCTGCGTATCGGGCTCATCAACGAAGTCGTCCCGCACGCGCAATTGCTGGAGCGGGCGGAGAAAATCGCACGCCATATCTGCACGCTGCCGCCGGTTGCGGTGCGCATGATGAAAGAATTTCTGGTGCGCTTCGGCGACTTGCCGACTGACCAGGCGTGGCACGTGCAAAACCTGATCAATTCACTGCTGATTCAGACCACTAGCGATGGTGAAGAAGGCCGGCAGGCGTTCAACGAGAAGCGCAAACCGAAGTTCACTGGCAAGCTGCGTAAGCGAGGCGAGGCCTGGCCGGATCTCTCGCAGGAGGATGCCCAGCGGCTGGATGAGGCCTACCGCAGCGGAGAGTTTTGAGCGGCTAGCCCAGCGCGCAGCGGGTTGATCTGTTTCAGGCGGATTGATTCCCGGATTCGCACTGGTATTTGCCAGGGGTGATGGATGGGCTCGGCGCTCGTGTTCATACGTCGATGGTTCGCAAATCAGCCGCTGCGGAAGATTTCTCGGGTAAAGCTTTTCAGGAAAACAGCGGGGCTTGGTGAAAACTGGCGCGGTGAAAACTTGCGCGATTGACTGTTCGCCGGGTGGAGGATAAATTGCGGGTTGGTAAAAAATAGTGGTTGAACACCCTGTAACCTCTGATGCCTGTTCGCAATACATCCCACGTAATTCCACTGCTACCGATCACCATCGAGCCCGGCGGCGTCCGCTACGCGCCCGGCGTGCGTGCGGGCCGCTGGATATTCGCGACTGGGCACAAAGGCACGGCTGACTTCATCAACGGCATGGCGCCGGAAGTTCTCAACGCAGACGCTCCACGCCACGGCGTGCCGAAAAACAAAAAAGAAGCGCAGCGAATTTTCGACAACTTCGACCGCGTGTTGAAAGCAGGCGGCAGTGGCCGCAAACACGTGGTGCGTGTCGATCAGTATTACACCGGCGGCCAAGTGGTGCCCGCCTATCACGAGGTGCGGCGCGATTTTTTCGGCGGGCACGTGCCGCCGAGCACGTCAAACTTGCATCAGAAATTCCTGCTCGCCGGGCAGGACATGGAAGTGCAGATGATGGCGGTGGTTCCCGACAGAGGTTTCGAGGTAACGCAACATCGTCCGGCGAATCTGCCGGTGCATGCCACATCAAGTTACAGCCCGGTGCTGACCTGCGGTGACTTTGTATTTGTTGCCGGGCAGACCGCCGAAGCGTTCAAGACCGAAGAAGGCCCGCTCGACCCTGCGGCGCGCATGCCGGCAGGCCATCTGTGGAAAGGCACGCCGATCAAGCTGGAGACCGACTTCATCATCGAGCGTAAACTTAAGCCCGCGCTGGCGACCGTCGGCAACACACTGGCCGAGGTGGCGAAAGCGCAAGTGTATCTGCGTGACATCAACGACGCGCCTGCCTTCAACGAAGTGTGGGCGAAACATTTCCCCAAGGCACCGCCCGCGACCACGATTATCACCACATCGAATCCGGGGCTCATCTGCGAAGTCGGGCGCATTGAAATCAACACCATCAGCGTACGCCGGGGCGGAAAAACCAAAAAACAGGTGGTCGATGCCGGCGTGCCCGCGGCATTTGAAGGACATGTGCAGGCGATACGCGCGGGCGATTTGCTGTTTTTGTCTGGGCTGATGGCGGTGGATAAAATCGGTGCGTTGGCCGCCAACGCGCAAGTTGATCCACGCCAGCCGTATTTCGGCAGCGCAGTCCAATTGCAGATGGAGCATATGCTCACGCAAGCACAGCGTATTTGCCGCAAGGCCGGGACGTCGCTTACCAACGTGGTGCGCGCGCAGCAGTTTCATACCAACCTCGCGGACTTCAATGCGGCATGGCAGGTGTGGGATCGGCATTTGCCGGGACGGCACTTGCCATTTTCCGCGATTGAAGTGCCTACGCTGGCAGCACCGGGCGCGGTGGTGATGCTCGATTTGTGGGTTTATGTGCCATAGAGGAAATATCATGAGCGCAATGTTTCGCCGCCGGTTGCGCAGCAATCTGCTCACGACCGCGGCACTGCTGCTGCCCGCATGCGCTTTTTCTCAAACAGACCTCGTGGAGAATTATCCAACGCAGCCTGTGCGCTTCGTGGTGCCGTTTTCAGCGGGCGGCGGCACGGATGTCATTATGCGTCTCGTTGCCAAGCATCTGGGCGAAGCGTGGAAAGTCAGCGTCATCATCGACAACCGCGTCGGCGCGGGCGGCGTGGTCGGCTCGCAGCATGTCACTCAGCAAAAGCCCGATGGCCGTACGTTTCTCGCGGTTGCGAGCGCGTTTGCCGTTCGCGCGGCGATAGACCGCAAACTGCCGTACGACGTGACCAAGGATTTTTCGGGTGTCGGGTTGATGGCGCGTTCGCCAAGTTTCATGGTGGTGTCGCCTGCGCACGGCTTCGGTTCGCTGAAGGAATTGATCGCCCACGCGCAAAAGCAGCCCGCTGGCATTCTTTACGGCTCGGCAGGCGTGGGCAGCACCGCACACATGCACGCGGCGGCGGTGGCGCATCTGGCAAAAATCAAGGCCGACCACGTGGCGTTTCGCGGCACGCCCGAAGCAGTGAACGACGCGATGGCGGGGCGGGTACTGTATGCGTTTGCGCCGGGGCCGAACGCGATCCCGCTGGCGCGCGCGGGCAAGCTGCAAGTGCTGGTGACGACTTCGCCGGCGGGCGCGCGCTTCCTGCCCGGCATTCCCAGCATCGCGCAGGCCGGGCTGCCGGGTTACGAGGGCGATGACTGGTTTGGCGTCTACGCGCCCGCGGGCACGCCGCTGCCGATACGCGCCAAGGTGTCCAAGGAAATGATGCGCATCCTCGCGCTGCCCGAAATGCGTGAGCGTCTGTATGCGCTGGGTGCCGAGCCGCAGTCCAGCGCGCCGGCTGCATTCGAGACGATGACGCGCGAGTACGTCGCCGCCATGCGCAAGCTCGGCGACGAAGTGGGCATCAAGGTGGAGTAGAACATTGAAAACCTTCGACGCGGATTTACGCAGATGAACGTAGATTTTCTGCGGTTAATCCGCGTTCATCTGCGTAAATCAGCGTCAAAAAAGAACTGGAATTTCAATCCATGGGCACAATAGAAACCAAACTCAACGCGATGGGCTATCAACTGCCGCCGCCGTTTACCTTCCCGAAAAACAACCGAACCGGCTGCACGCAAGCCGGCACGATTTTGTATTTGTCGGGCCACGGTCTGGATTTGCCGAAGTTACCCGGCGTGCGTCCGACAGGTAAATTCGGCGTGGACATCACGGTGGAGGAAGGCTACGCCACGGCGCGTGCGGTGGCGCTCACCATGCTCGCCACCATCAAGGCGCACTGCGGTGATCTCGATCGCGTCAAGCGCGTGCTGCGGCTATTCGGCATGTGCAACTGCACACCGGATTTCGTACAACATCCGCTGGTGATCGACGGCGCGTCGGATTTGTTTTTCGAGTTGTGGGGGCCGGACTTCGGCAAACACGCACGCTCGGCCGTGGGGCAGGTGTCATTGCCGCGTGGCATCGCGGTTGAAATCAACGGCGAGTTTGAATTGCATGTGTAACAGAAAACGGCGGCTCTCTGATGCAGTGTGGCGAAGATGCTGCGCTAAAAGCAGGAAACTGGCTGCAGAAGAATCGAGACTACGCATGCCGCAGTAGGTTGGGGGGACGAAGGAACCCCAACACAACTGCGAGTAGCATCGCGGCGATTGTGGGATGGGCAACGATTGCGTGTTGGGGTTCGCACGAATTCGCCGCTTGGACGGCACACCTGATCGGCGCGAATAGCGGCGGGCTCGGCTGGTTGAGGCCTCTCGCAATGGAGAGCGTTGAGCGGCTAGCCCAGCGCGCCGCTCGCCCCTAGTTCAAGGATGCGTTCCGGCGAAAGCCCAAGAACGCTGGAGAGCACCTGATCGGTATCGGCGCCGAGCCCCGGCGCCGGGCCTGTGGCGCGGCCGAAGCTAGCGCGCCAGGGCAATCCCGGCAACACGCCTGCACCGTGCTTATCCCAGAATTCGCGGCTGGCCAGATGCGCGCTTTTTACCAAATCCGCGGAGCGCGCGAGGGCGGCCGCGGGAATACCCGCATGCAGCAGCGTTGCTGCAGCAGTAGCGGCCGGCTGCGGGGCGGCCCAAGTGGCGAGAGCGGCATCGATTGCGCGCTGTGCGTGGATGCGCTGATCGAGATCAAGCGCCGCCATGCTCGACAATCCCGGCACCAGAGTGCACAGCGTGCGCCATTCCGCGTCGCTGCGCGCAACAATGCTGATCCAGTCATCGTCGCCCGCGCAGCGCCATACGCCATGGGGTGCCTGTGGTACATCTCGCGTCGACGCATTGCCCCTCGGTTGCGGTGGTGTGTCGAGTTGGGTTGCGAGCAAGGGCTCGGCCATGGTCCATAGCATCGCCTCGAGCATCGAGAAATCGACGCGCGCAACACCGCCGTGGTGGCTGCGCTGCCAGAGCGCAGCGGCAGCAGCAAATGCAAGCATCAGGGCGCACATGGGATCGAGCCACGCCAGGCCGATGCGCGGCGCAACGCCGGGATGACGATTCAGTCCGGCAAATCCGCCGTAGCACTGCAGCAGTGTCCCATACGCTACCGCCTGTGCGTCCGGTCCTGTTCTGCCCATCCCCGATGCAGAGATATAGATGAGATCCGGGTTCACCACCTTCAGCGCCTCTGCCCCCAGACCGAGCCGCTCCATGACACCGGTGGCGTAATTTTCGATCAGGATGTCAGACTTCGCGGCAAGTGAGCGCGCTAGCTCGACCGCTTGCGGGTTTTTCAGGTCGAGTACGAGGCCCTTTTTCGCTTGCCCCAGCACCGTATGCAGCACCGATGCGCGCCCCGGATCGCCGCTGCCGGGCGCTTCGACCTTGATCACTTCCGCACCCATCGCCGCAAGGTAGCGCGTCGTGGTCGGACCCGCGATCACCCAACTGAAATCAAGCACGCGTATGCCCGACAACGGCAGCGGCCCCTGCGGCGTGCGCTGTTTGCGGCCCGACGCAGTAACACCCAGTCCAAACGGGATGCCCGGTATCTGAATGGTTTTTCCGGCGAGAGGATATTGCCTGTAGTACTGGCGATGCCGCATCTGCGGCGTCTCCAGGTGCTCGGCGACTTCGCGCAGTGGAAAACTCGGTACATGCTCGCGCTGCGCAGCGTCGGCAATCCATTGCTTGTCGTGTTGCCGGCTCCATTGCGACATCAGCGCATGCAGTGCATCCCAGTTTTTCACGCGATTGGCCTTGGGGACAAAGCGCGGGTCAGTACCCCAGGCAGGGGACGCCATCGCTTGCAGCCACGACGTCCACTGTTTTTCTTCGCGCGGGGAAATTGCGGCGTAGCCATCGCTCGCCGGCAGGATGGTGACCGTTGCGCCATTGCCGTCACTCAAGCGCTTGCGTGCCCAACTGTTGCCGCTCAAGCCCGCGCGTGCGAGCTCGGTCAGGGCGAGCGTCGCCAGCGCTTCGTGCATCGACACATCGATCGCTGCAGCGGGCTGATTGCCCTGCGACGCAGACAGGCCGGCACAGGCTGCAGCCAAGCCGCCGATGAACGCCGATTGCTCACCCACGGGACGTAGCGGCGCCTCCGACAGATCGTCCACTTGCCCGGTCAGCAGGCGCGAGATACCGCTAGCAAAGAACAGCGTCAGGTCGGTGGCCGGATCGTTTGCCTGAGGACCGGTCTCGCCATACGGCGAGATCGTAACGACTGTCGCCGAGGCATTGATCCGCCGCAACTGCATCAAGTCGTAGGGGCTGGCGGCACTATCCTTTGGCTGCCCTTCACGCACGATCAGGTGCGCCGCTGCCAGCCCCTCGCGCTGCGCGCTTGCATCTGCGGCAACGGCTTTGCCATGATTGAGATAGGCTAGCAGCAGGGTGCCGCTGTCCGCAGCTATGCAGGTCACTTGCGCACCGCTGTCGGCCAGCAGCCGGCCGCACACCGCAGCAGCCGCACCGCCGCCTATCTGCATCACCTTAAATCCGGCCAACAGCGTCATGCCTGTCTTCTACTTATTGCATGCGGCCATTGCGGTCACGCGCAGCTTGGAACTCTTGCGGATCAGAGTGGCCAGTGTTGTTCCCCACCAGCCCATGCCCACCACTGCGACATCCAGCATTTGCCCCTCCTTATTTACGCTTCGCGGGAGGAATAATACGCGAGCCAGCGGCGATCAATGCGAGCTTCTCGTGGCGCTTGAGTTGCTTGATCACATACTCGCGTTTACACGCCGTGGAACGATTCGTGGCGCCTTCCTGATAAACTCGTTTCACCGGCCGCCGCGAGCGCGTGTAGCGCGCGCCAGTCTCGCGCAACGCACGCTTACCGTTAGGGCTGATGCCGTTATGCTCGGCGACGCGCCGCGCCACATCCATGGCAACGCCCGTATAAAGCGTGCCATCAGCGCAGCGCACGATATACACCTGCCACGCTGGTGACTTGCGCGCCATGCCACGAATTTATCGTAAGATTTTGTTTTTAAATAACTATTT
This sequence comes from Bordetella parapertussis, assembly GCA_945906815.1. Classification (GTDB taxonomy): domain Bacteria; phylum Pseudomonadota; class Gammaproteobacteria; order Burkholderiales; family SG8-41; genus UBA5216. The sequence continues at coordinate 41,145 of CAMDRT010000024.1, read as the reverse complement.
GTGCAAGCCGCGGCCCCGCAGGTAACGCGTGCCTTTGGCTGCGAGACAAAATTGCGGTCTTTTACCGCGCCCCGGCGTAGCAGCGCCCTTGCTCCCCGCAAACGGCTGCACGTACTGGGTTTTGAGCAAAAATACCAGACTGGATTCGACAATCTGGATGTGCGTTTCAATGCCGTGCGCGATGTCGGCGGCCGCCGCGTGCACGTGTTCGGGTTGCGACAGATAAATGAGCGCGCTGACCTGCGGACCATCCAGCGTTTCCCATTGCTCCATGGTCTGCTCGAGCGCCTGCTTGAGACGTTCATTTTCGGCACGCAGTACCGAAAGCTCTTTTTCCAGCACTTGCAGCCTGGATTTTGATTTCGCCGGCGCCTGCTTCAACAACGTTGCCACTGCACCCACTGCCGCGCCCCTTTTTCCGGTATTTTGAACGCCGTATTTTACACGCTGCTTATGTAACCGCGGTGGCGGGTGATCTCATAAAAAAAACGCGCCTGTAGCGGGCGCGTTTTTCGCAGGACGATGAGGCGTGTTGCTATTGATCGTCGCTCTTCTTGGTCATCACTTTCCACAGGAACCAGCCGCCGCAGCCAAACATCAGCGCCAGAAAAATAATAATGCCCACGTAGTTGGGTTCGGGTATCGGGGCATCAGCAATTTCAGCAGCGTACGCAATGCCTGCCATGAACAACGAGAAAATAACGCTAATCAGTTGGGTCAACAGAATCTCCACGAAAGTTTGTTTTCGAGCACGACTCCCAGCGGGATCGCTGCGGCACCCCGATTTAACGAGGACCGTGAAGTGATGCAAGTGCTAAGTGTCTCAAAGCCAACTTACTGCAAACTTACCGGCAGGCGCGACTCAGCCATCGACTCGAGCGAGCGTAGCCGTACGCGGCGATGGCAGGCATAATACCCGCCGTTTACAACACCTACTCACAAGGAATCGTCATGGTCACCACCACCAGCGGACTCATCATCGAAGACATCACAGTTGGCAGCGGCGCCGAAGCGGCCGCGGGACAGGATGTCACGGTCCACTATACCGGCTGGCTCACCAGCGGTGAAAAATTTGACTCCAGCAAAGACCGCGATGATCCGTTTGTATTTCCGCTCGGCGGCGGACGCGTGATCAAAGGCTGGGATGAAGGCGTGCAAGGCATGAAAGTCGGTGGCACGCGCAAGCTGACGATTCCGCCCGAACTCGGCTACGGCGCGCGCGGCGCGGGCGGCGTGATTCCGCCCAACGCGACACTGGTGTTTGAAGTGGAACTGTTGGCTACGACTTAGTCCGCCAGCCCCGCGAACAACGGCGTGCTCAGATAGCGCTCGCCAAACGACGGAATAATCACCACGATCAGCTTGCCTTTGCTCGACTCGCGCCTGGCGACTTCCACTGCCGCCCACATCGCCGCGCCCGACGATATACCCACCAGCAGGCCCTCCTCCTTGGCCATGCGCCGCGCCATCGTCATGGCATCGTCGTTTTTCACGCGCACAACTTCGTCGTAAATTTTAGTATTGAGCACTTGGGGTATGAAGCCGGCCCCTATGCCCTGCATAGGATGCGGGCCGGCCTGCCCGCCTGACAGCACCGGCGAGGCGTCCGGCTCCACCGCCACACACTGAAACGAGGGCTTGCGCGCCTTCAGCACTTCGCCCACGCCGGTGATGGTGCCGCCGGTGCCTATGCCCGAAATCAGAATATCTGCCTTGCCCTCGGTATCACGCCAGATTTCCTCAGCGGTAGTGGCGCGATGCACTGCCGGATTGGCGGGATTTTCAAACTGCTGCGGAATCAGGTAGCGCGCATCAGCGGCAGCCATTGCTTCGGCTTTTTTGATCGCGCCTGGCATACGTTCAGCGCCCGGCGTGAGCACCAATTCTGCGCCGTACGCGCGCAGCAGGATGCGACGCTCCTTGCTCATGGTATCGGGCATGACGATGGTACATTTGTAGCCGCGCGCCGCGCATACCATCGCAAGACCAATGCCGGTATTGCCGCTGGTCGGCTCCAGAAAAATAGTGTCGGCCTTGACCAACCCGGCTTTCTCGGCGGCCTCGATCATCGACAAGCCGATGCGGTCCTTGACGCTGTGCCCTGGATTCTGAAATTCGAGCTTCGCGAGCACTACACCCGCGCAGCCTTGCGCGAGCCGGTGTATACGCACCAGCGGCGTGTTACCAATCAAATCGGTGACGTTATTGGCGATTTTCATCATGGCCCTCCAGGGCAGCAGGATTTAGTGTGATTGTCAACGCCCGTAACGCACAAGCGGGTGCGCGCTCAGGCTGCGAAAACGCATTTTACGCTGCTAACCCTGCCCTACGGCCAGCCGAGAACGCCGCGCCGGCCTCGGTTTCGTGCCAGTAACCCTGTTTGAATCGCCCTTACGCACCAAATCTTTGATATTACGAATGAATTGCAGCATTGCCATTACAAGGATTAGGGTACAATGGTTGACGGTGTTAGATTTCTAAGTAGGATTTCCGTACAGGATATCCGAGTACTAAGGGTTTGGATTTTCAGTAGTTGTTGGATGTTCGTCCTTGGGAAGGCTTTGAGACCTAAACATTGGAAGGGGTTATTTAGAATTTATCCCCGGATTACCTCAACTCTAAATCTTTAAGGAACGCGCACAATGGCTACTGGTACAGTGAAATGGTTTAACGATGCAAAAGGCTTTGGCTTTATTACCCCCGATGGCGGCGGCGAAGATCTCTTCGCACATTTCTCCGCCATCAACATGTCAGGCTTCAAAAGCCTGAAAGAAGGTCAGAAAGTGACCTTCGACATCACCGACGGCAACAAAGGCAAAAAGCAGGCGAGCAACATTCAGGCCGCTTAAGCTTTAAGTTGGAGTAGAAAAAAGCCGGGCTTTGCCCGGCTTTTTTTATGTGCTTATGTGCACAACAAGCTGCGACGCATCGGTATCGGTGCATGCCGCGTCCTTAATCCACCCGCGCACCGGACGCTTTGACGGTAGCGCCCCATACCGCAATCTGTTCGCGCAAAAAAACATCGCACTGTTCGGGACGCGAGCCGACGATTTCGATGTCGGCCTGCGTCAGCCGTGCGCGCACCTCGGGCGTCTGCAAGGCCTTGACGATATCGGCGTTGAGCCTGCTCAGCACTGCGGGTGATGTGCCTGCACGCATTACGATGGCCCACAGGCCGGAACCGGCGCGATACGCCGGCAGTGTTTCACTGAGGGTCGGCACATCGGGCAACGAGGGCGCACGCTTGGGGCTGGTGCCAGCGATCACGCGCAATTTGCCGGATTGAATGTACGGCACGGCTTCCGCCAGTATCGTTGCCAACAGCGGCACGCGGCCCGGCAGCACATCGAGTATCGCCAGACTGGTGCCTTTATACGGCACGTGCTGGATATGGATGCCTGCCGCAACGCGCAGCGCCTCCATCGCAATGTGGTTCTGCGTGCCCGAGCCGCCGGTCGCATAGCTGATCTCGCCCGGGCGCGTTTTGGCAAGCTGAATCAACTGCGCTGCGTTCTTCGCCGGAAAGGCGGGATGCGCCAGCAGCAACCCATAAAGATTGCCGATCTGCGTGACGCACGAAAAATCTTTCTGCGTGTCGTAGGGCAGTTTGGCGTAGAGCGTTACATTGATGGCGTGTGCGGTAATCGCGTGCAGCAGGGTGTGGCCATCCGGTGTGGCCTTGGCCACCACGTCGGAGCCTATAGTGGTACCGCCACCGGGACGGTTTTCAACCAACACCTGCTGATTCCAGGTGTCGCCGAGTTGCCGCGCCAGTGTGCGCGCAAACACATCGGTTTCGCTGCCCGCAGGCAACGGCAGGACGTAACGCACGGCGCGCGCGGGAAAAGCTTGTGCAGAAGCTGTCACGGGGGCCAGTACCACTACCGCCGCGGGAAAAACGATGGCGGCAATCGCCGCAATCCTCATGCCCGCCCGCTGGGCGCGGAAGTCGTGCCGCATCGTGTTCTCCTCGACAAATCTGCACAATATGAGCGTGAATGTAGCAGCAAGGCCGGCCACGCGCAAAAGCTTTTAGTGGTACGGGGTGAAGCGGGGCAGCGCGTTGTGCTTGAAGTAATTTGGGTGACAGCGAATCCTGCGCTGGATGCGGAAGGCGGGTCCACCGCCGGCAAGCCAAAAAATACTGACTTGCTGCGGAAACGTTACACTGGTGAGGTTGTATACACTGCATACGGAAACGAATCATGGCACAGGCCAAAGTCGTATTTCTTCATGGGCTGCATCAGCGCATCGTAGAGACCATCACCTCGTTCAACCCTGCGGGGTTCGCGACGCTGGTGGTGGATGGCAAGACTGCCGAGGCGCCGCAGTTGGAAGCCATCAAAGACGCCAATTTCATCATGCTGTTCCGCGCCAGGTTGAGCGAACGCGTACTACGCGCGGCCACCCAGGCGCGCCTGGTTCAGTTGCTCTCCGCCGGCTATGACAGCATTAATCTTAAACTGTTGCGCGAGCTGAACATACCGTGCGCCAACAACGGCGGCGCGAACTCGCGGGCAGTGGCCGATCATGCCGTGCTGACGATGCTGTCGCTCTACCGGCGTGTCATCGCCGCCGACCGGGCAGTAAAAGACGGCCGCTGGGCCGCCGCCATCGACGGCATGAACAGCTTCGAGATGGCGGACAAGGTGGTGGGCATACTCGGATTGGGCAATATCGGCCAGAAAGTGGCGCGGCGAGTGCAAGCCTTCGACGCGAGCGTGCAGTACTACGACAAGTTTCCACTGCCCCCGGAGCGCGAGCGCGAACTGAATGTGCGGCGGGTATCGCTCGATGAACTGTTCCGCACCTCGGACATCCTCTCCTGCCACGTTCCGCTTACCGCGGATACGCATCACATGGTTAACGCCCAGCGCCTGGCGCTGATGAAACCCACGGCGCTGCTTATCAACACCTGCCGCGGGCCGGTAGTGGATGAAGCGGCGCTGCTCGTAGCGCTGCAGCAAAAGTGCATCGCGGGCGCCGGCATCGACGTATTCGAGCAGGAGCCGGTCGATCCCGGCAATCCACTGCTCAAGCTGGATAACGTGGTGGTGTCACCGCACAGCGCGGGCACCACCTGGGACACCTGGTTTCGCCGCGCCGATTTTGCCTACAAGAACATGCGGCGCGTATGGGACGGCCAGCCGCCTCAGGCGGTCGCGACAGACTATGATTAACCGAGCGTCCCGCATGTCTGTGGTCTATACACTATGCGTAATACTGCTGTTGGCGGCGATCACTGCGCCGGCGCGTGCCCAGACGTCCTACCCGAGCAAGCCGATACGCATGCTGGTGGGTTTCCCGGTAGGCGGTGGCGCGGACGTTGCTGCGCGGACGCTCGCGCCGCGCATGAGTGAGAGCCTCGGCCAGCAGATCATCGTCGATAACCGCCCCGGCGCCGGCAGCGCCATTGCATCCGAGATCACCGCCAAGGCGACGCCGGATGGTTATACCCTAGTGTCTATCGGCAGCAGTCATGCGGTTAACGCCGCACTGTATCCGAAGCTGCCGTACGCGCCGGCAGCGGGGTTTAGCGCGATTGTGCTGGTCGCCACCGCGCCGGTCACGATCACCGCCAACCCCGCGCTCCCGGTCAAGACCCTGAAAGAACTCATGGCACTGGCCACGGCGCGCCCCGGTCAGCTCAACTATGGTGCGGCGGGCGTCAATGGCATCAACCATCTCGCTGCCGAACTGCTCAAGCGCACTGCTAACTTTGACATCGCACTGGTTCCGTATAAGGGTGTTGCACAGGCACTGCCGGCACTGATTGCAGGCGAGGTGCAACTCATGTTCGCCTCGCTGCCTGGCTCGATCGACCAGATCAGGGCGGGGCGTATCCGGGCGCTAGCGGTGACTTCGGCCAAGCGCTCCAACGCAGCGCCAGATATTCCCACGGTCAGCGAATCCGGCGTCCCCGGCTACGAGGCGTCAAGCTGGTTCGGAATACTGGCACCAGTGGCAACACCGAAGTCGATCATCCTGCAGCTCAATAGCGTGGCGATGCATGCGCTGCGTATGCGCGACGTACACGCGTTGCTGGTGCGGCAAGGCATGGACCCGGCGGGAAGCACCCCGGCTGAATTCGATGCGTACTTGCGTTCCGAGATCGCGAAGTGGACGCGGGTGGTGCATGAAGCCGGAATTCGCGCGGAGTAAGGCCAGGCTGTTCATGCGTGACAAGATTCAACACCTCAGGAACATCGCCAAGGCGGCCAATATCACACTCGATTAGGCTACCGTTTACTCCAGCCTGATGCCGGCGTCTTTGACCACCTTTGCCCATTTGAGCAACTGGAGTTTCAGCACCGCGAGAAATTCGTCTGCGCTGGATGGAATCACTTCGATTCCCTGCGCTGTCAGCCGCTCGCGGATTTGCGGCTCGCGCAGCACATGGACCACTTCGGTATTGAGGCGCTCGATGATGGGACGCGGCGTGCCTGCCGGGGCCAGCAGGCCGCTCCAATTGTCGAGCGCAAAACCGGGCAGCGCGGCTTCGGCTATGGTCGGCACATCGGGCAGCAGCGGCGTGCGGCGGTTGCCCGCCATCGCCAGCAAACGCAGCCTGCCGGTGCGTACGTGCGGCAGCAGCGAATTGATCGCGCCGATCACCGATGCCACTTCACCCGCCATCAATGCCGGCACGAACTGACCAGCGCCCTTGTAAGGTACATGCGCAAGCTCAACACGCGCCATCGATTGCAATAATGCCATCGCCAGATGGTGGGGCGCGCCGCTGCCGGCTGAAGCAAAAGTAATGGCGCCCGGCCGGCTTCTTGCAATAGCGATGAATTCCTTGACGCTGGCCGCAGGCACCGAGGGATGCACCACCAGCGCGAAATGCACGGAGGTCATCAGTGCCACCGGTGCGAAATCATTGATCGGGTGATACGGCAGTTTCGGAAAAAGACCGGCATTGATAACGTGCGACGTGCTGGTTGCAAGCAACGTAGCGCCGTCGGGCGCACTTCTCGCCACGGCTTCGGTGGCGATGTTGCCGCTCGCGCCCGGCCGGTTCTCGACCACCACCGCGCGGCCCATAGCGACGTGCAGTTTTTCCGCGATGATGCGAGCGGTCAGATCGATGCTCCCGCCCGGCGGCAGCGGCACCAGAATGCGGATGAGCTTACCCGGATAAGCCGGTCCTGAGCCTGTGGTTTGCGCCGTTGCGGGCACCGCCATCGTCATCAGCCACAGCACGGGCCCAACCTTGCGCAGCGCGACAGCCGCTGCGTGAGCCGTGTTGTTCATGCGGGCGAAACGACTAGCAGCTTTTGCGAGCAGCGGCGCTCGCACGCGCTGCAATTCGTATCACTGCACCTTGGCCATGCCCAGATCGGTCAGTATTTCCCGCGTCTCCGCATACTCCTGATCAAGATGCTTGCGCGCGGCGGCGGTGCTGATGTATTCGTCCACCCACTGCTCCTGCGCCACCATTTTGTGCCACTCGGACGTGGCCACTGACTTGCGCAAAATGCCATCCCAGTAGGCGATTTGCGCCGGCGTCAGGCCGGGGGGCGCCATCACGAAACGCGAGTTGGACACCACGGCATCGATGCCTTGTTCTTTCCAGGTCGGTATCTGCGTGTACTCGCCTTGCAGCCGCTTTGGCGCGGTGACTGCGAGTAGGCGCAACTTGCCCGACTTCCAGTGCTGCGCGGCAACGGACAGCCCGCCCGTCGCATAGTCGAGATGCCCTCCCAACAGGTTGGAGATCGACTCCCCCGCCGACGGAAACACCACCACGCGCAGGCGCTTGATGTCCACGCCGGCGCGCTTGAATGGCAGCGCAATTGCGATGTGGCTGCTGTTGCCCGGCGTGGTGCCGATTGCTACCGCCAGGCTATCGGGTGCCTGCTTGAGACGCGCGAGGAGCTCGTTCGCCGTCTTGAAGCCCGCGTCGGCACGCACCGATAGCACGTTGTACTCGGTGTAGAGCTGCCCCAGTATCGTGAAATCCGTGTAGTTGAGTTTGTTCTTGCCGGTGATGTGATTGGAGAGCAGTGGGCCCGATACCAGCAACAGCCGGTGGGGCTCGTTCGCCGCCTGATGCACGTAGGTGTAACCCACTGCTTGCCCCCCGCCCGAGCGGTTGATAATGTTCACCGGCACGTCGACGAATTTCCCTTCCTGCCAGATTTTCTGCAGCAGGCGCGCGGGCCGGTCCAGCGATCCGCCCGCCGGCGCCGGCACCACGAATTCAACCGGCTTGCCAGGTTTCCAATCGGCAGCAGCGGCGGGCGGGGTGTGCGGCAGGGTTAGCACGGCTATCGCCAAAATCAAAAGCGGGTACCGCAGGTATTTCGGGGTCATGGCACTCTCCTATAAGACGAGCGCATGCGGTTCGCCCAGTTTTGCATTTTGCCGTGCGTCGTGAATTCAACTACCATTGCGTCATTCAACTTTTCGAATAGCGGCCGGTGTCATCCGTAGCCCAACTCAATCCCGGTCTCGCGGAGTTCTCGCGCGATATTAGCACGCATAATCTCGCACCGCTGTGGGAGCGCACGCTGCGCATGCAGCCCGGCTCGCCCTGCGTGCCCGCCCTGTGGCGCCATGCCGACACCCGGCCATTGCTGGCGCGCGCCGCAGCCTTGATCACCACGCAAGCCGCCGAACGCCGCGTGCTGGTGCTGGAGAATCCGGCGTTGCGCGGGTCGTATCAGATCACGCAGTCGCTGTTCGCGGGCCTGCAGATTATTTTGCCCGGCGAAATTGCACCTTCCCACCGGCACACACCCAACGCCTTACGTTTTATTATCGAAGGCGTAGGCGCGTACACGACAGTGGATGGCGAGCGCACGCCGATGTCGCCGGGTGACTTTGTGGTCACGCCGAACTGGGCGTGGCACGACCACGGCAATCTTGGCAGCGGGCCGGTGGTGTGGCTGGATGGCCTCGATACACCGTTTGCGCAATTTTTCGGCGCGATGTTCCGTGAAAACCATCCACTGGAAAGCCAGCCGCTGGCCCGCCCCACGGGGGATGCCGCCGCGCGCTACGGCGCGAATCTGCTGCCCGTGGATTACGTGGCCAGCGGCACGCACACGCCACTGCTGCGTTTTCCGTATGCGCGCACGCGCGAAGCGCTCGCACATCTTGCGCAGCATGCGCCACCGCATGGCGTGCACGGCGTAAAGCTGCGCTACACCAATCCGGCGACTGGCGGGCACGTGTTTCCGACCATGGCGGCTTTCATGCAGTGGCTGCCCAAGGGCTTCGATGGACGCAGCTATCGCAGCACGGATGGTGCAGTGTATTGTGTGGTCGAAGGCAGCGGCGCGCTGGTGTTTGGCAATGAGCGCCACGCATTCGCGGCGCACGATTGTTTTGTGATTCCACCGTGGCAAGCGCATCGTTTCACGGCGCAATCCGATTGCGTGTTGTTCAGTTTCTCCGATCGCGCGGCGCAGGAAGCACTGGGTTACTGGCGTGAAGCCCTGGACTAATCTGTAAATTTTTTTAAAAACAAAAGGTTACCTATGAACGATTGCTGCAAGCTGGATATTTTTCCGCACATTTTCCCGCAAACGTTTTTCGAGCGCATGAAGACCATTGCCGAAACCAACCCGGCGCTCGCCGCGACCATCCGCCGCTGGCTGCACATCCCGGTGTTGTGGGATCTGGATGCACGCATACGCATGATGGGCAAGTTCAATAATTACAAGCAGATACTCACCCTGTCGTTGCCGGCGATTGAATTTCTCGCAGGGCCGGATGAGTCGCCGGCGCTGGCGCGCCTGGCCAATGACGGCATGGCGGAAATCGTGCGCGAGCGACCCGCGCTGTTTCCGGCGTTCGTCGCCTCGCTGCCGATGAACAACGTCGCCGCCTCGCTCGACGAAATGGATTACGCCATACGCAAACTCGGCGCCAAGGGCATACAGGTATTCACCAACGTCAATGGCCGCCCGCTCGACGACCCGGAGTTTTATCCGATCTTCGAGCGCTGCGTCAAAAAGTATGATTTGCCGATCTGGCTGCATCCAGCACGCACCTCGAAGTTTGCCGATTATCCGAGCGAAGAAAAATCCAAATACGAAATCTGGTGGCTGTTCGGCTGGCCCTATGAAACCAGCGCCTGCATGGCGCGCATCGTGTTTTCAGGGATGCTCGATAAACTGCCCCGCATGAAAATCATCACCCATCATCTCGGTGCGATGGTGCCCTACTTCGACGAACGCATCCGCCTCGGCATGGCACAGATGGGCGCGCGCACCACCGACACCGACTACTATGCGTTGCTGCGCGGCCTCTCAAAACCGCCACTCGAATTGTTCAAGATGTTTTACGGCGACACCGCTATCAATGGCTCCGCACCGGCGATCCGCTGCGGGCTGGATTTCTTTGGCGCCGATCACGTGCTGTTCGGCACCGATTGCCCCTTCGATCCCGAAGGCGGGCCGCTGTTCATACGCAACGGCATCCGCGCGATTGATTCACTGAAACTTTCCGCCGCCACGCGCAACAAGGTTTACTTCGGCAACGCGATGAAAATGCTGCGGTTGGACCCGGCAGTGAAGAAGGTGGCGGCGAAACCCGTGGCCAAAAAGAAGGCGCTAAAGAAGTAGTTTCGTAGGGCGGGAGGCGCGCAGCACATCCCGCCGGTGCTGGTAAAAGGAGCATTCAATGAGAACGCATAAGTGGAACTGGCTGTTTGCTGGCGGATTGTCCTTGATGGTGGGGTGGTGCACACCCGCCTTCGCACAGACGGCACCCACCTCGGCCGGCCCGGTCGACCCCAAGCTCATCGAAGACCTGGTCGCTGCCAACCGCATTTTCGCGCTGGAAGGCATCCTCGACGGCTGGGGACATGTCAGCGTGCGGCATCCCAAAGACCCCAATCGTTACCTGATGTCGCGCAATCTTGCCGCCGAACTGGTGACCATCGCCGACATCATGGAGTTTGATCTCGACAGCGTGCCGGTGGACCGGCGCGGGCGCGATCTCTACACCGAGCGTTTCATCCACGGCGAAATCCTCAAGGCGCGGCCCGACGTCAACGCCGTGATCCACACCCACGCACCGCCGCTGATCCCGTTTGCCGCGAGCAAAATACCACTGCGCCCCATGTATCACCGCGCGGCATTCGTGGCGCAAGGGATCCCGGTGTTCGATATCCGCGAAGGTTTTGGCATGACCGACATGCTGATCCGCAATCAGGCGCATGGTCAGGCGCTGGCAAAAGCACTCGGCGACAAGCCTGCAGCGCTGATGCGCTCGCACGGCGCAACCGTGGTAGCGCCATCGCTGCCGCGGCTGGTGGGGCGCAGCGTATTCCTGGTCAAGAATGCCACCCTGCAACAGCAGGCGATTGCGCTGGGCGGACCGATCAGCTATCTGGAAAACGAGGAAGCGCGACTGATCGAGGCGCGAGAAGGCTATGGCCTGGCGCGTGCGTGGGAGGCGTGGAAGCGCAAGGTGGAGATCAAGTAACACGTAACGGCGGGTTACGGCTACGCCTGACCCGCCCTACAGGATAAAGCTCACCGCTGCGAGTGAGCCCAATTCGATGGCATCGATGATGGCCACGCGCGAGGCGATCTTGAAGCTTGCACCATCGACGCGCAATTCATAGCGATACTGCCCCACGAACGGGTACACGCTTTCGTTACGGCGAAAACGGTGCACCATGAAATTCGCTTCAGCCGTGACCGTATGCGCGTCCTGTTCAAGGATGCGCACGTTGGTGATCAGGCGCCGCGTGCGCGAGCGCGGAAATTCGGCGTGCGCGCTGGTGTTCTTGAGCCGGGTCACGCGCGCACGGATGCGGTGAATGTCGTCGGCGATGGTGAACAGCGTGTCCTTCGGGTCGCTCGCCGGCTTGTCATTGGACGGCACACGGTAGACTGCGTCATCGGTGAGCAGTGCCAGCCATGCGTCGAGTTTCCACGCGTCGAGCAACGCGGCTTCGGCGTAGAGGAAGTCTTCGACTTGCTGGCGGGTGACGGTGGGCATATCGATCAGTACTTGTAGGTTGGGGTGACGAAGGAACCCCAACGCCAAACAATATCAACCACGGAACACACGGAATACGCAGAAAAAACGGTGCGCGGGTTTTGTCCGCGTATTCCGTGTGTTCCGTGGTGAATGGGTTTGTTGGGGTTCGCAAGCTCACCCCAACCCACAACGGTCAGCATGCTAAGCGACCCGCATCAGCTTGTCCCACTGTATCCAGAACTCACGCAGATGCAGCTCATCGGTATTCAACTGCTCGCCCGCTTTCGCCATGCCGCGCGTCATCACCGACCACGGGATTTCGCGATAACTGGCCATGCCCGCCTGCACCGACTCCAGCGCCTCGATGTCGTCGGGCGTGGCAAAGCCGCCGGGACCGTAAAAAGTCAAAAAGCTGTCGAGCCGCACTGCGCGTGCGACAGCGGTTTCTTCCCTCGGTCCCAGCGCGCATGCCCGCACCTGCATGTGATCAGCCGCCAGTGGGTGAAAAGTGCGGATGGTCACCGACGAACCGTCGTTCAGCACCAGGTTGGGAAACACCAGCAGATTGCGGTTGGTGTCAGCCACGCGCGCGGCGCGCGCCTCGCCCAGGCGCGTGACGAGCTCAGCGCGGATGCGTTCGATCTCCGGTTTCGCCGCTGCACCATAAAGCGGGATCCAGCGCGCCACCGGGCGCCCGCGAAAGTTGATGTTGTCAATCACCGCATGACCATTGCCGAGCACCTTGCCCACGCCGTGTGCTGGCAGCATATGCCCCGCTTCCGGGCGCTTCATTTCGACGCCGGAATTTTTCAGGTAATCGAGCCACGTTGAGTGCGTCGCCGGCAGGTGGTAATCGTCGAAGCTGTTTTCGGCCAGCAGTTTCCAGTTGGCGCGGATATCGTATTCCTGCACGCCGGGGATCACTTCCATTGCGCCCGATGGTGATTGATCGATGATGAGGTCGATGTATTCCTTCGCGCCCGCGAGGTAATCGTCGAGCGCCATCGCACCCGCATCAAAATTGAGAAACACGAAACCACGGTAACTCGCCACCTGCGGCGGTTCTTTCAGCGCGAATTCCTCGCGCTTAAAACTCGGCGGATAGGCACTTTGACCCGGCAGAGCATACAGCGCGCCGTCGCGATCGTAAGTCCAGCCGTGGTAGAAGCAGGTGAAATGCTTGGCATTGCCCTCGACCTCGCGGCACACCAGCGAGCCGCGATGGCGGCAAGTATTGAGGTACACGCGCACGGCGTTGCGGCTGTCGCGGCAGAAAATCAGCGGCCGGCCACACACGGTGCGCGTCCTGAAATCGCCCGGCGCGCGCACCTCCGATTCATGGCCCACATAAATCCAGCAGGTATCGAAAATGCGGCGGCGTTCTAGTTCAAGCACCTGCGGATCGACCAACGTGGCGCGGTTGACCGCGAAGTGCATCGCGTCAGGTTGGTTGATGACCCAGGGTGATCCGTTCATGGCGCCGATTAAAACCGCGCACGGCGGACTTGTCAATTTTCGGTCTACCAGCAAGCGCGCATATAATAGCAAGCATGAAAAATAGCATCCTTTTCACGCTGTGCGGGACAGCACAATCGTGCCTGCTGGCACTGGGCGGCGCCAACGCCAACGCCCAGGAAACGGCGGGGCCTGTCACGTTCCCCTCCCGCACCGTGCACATCGTGGTGCCCTACACGCCGGGCACCGGTGCCGACATACTCGCGCGCATACTTGGCCCGCGGCTGGCCGAGCGCTGGAAAACCGGCGTCATCACTGACAATCGCGCAGGCGCCACCGGCAACATTGGCGCCGAGTTCGTGGCGAAGGCCATGCCCGACGGACATACCGTGCTGTTCACGGCCACCTCGTTCAGCACCACGCCCGCGCTGGCGGCTAAACTGCCGTTTGACCCGGTGAAAAGCTTTGCACCGGTGTCGCTGGTGGCAACCAGTGTCCTGGCGCTGGTGGTGCATCCGCAATTGCCGGTCAAGTCGTTGCAGGAGTTTATCAGTCTCGCGCGGCGCGAACCCGGCAAGCTCTTGTACTGCTCGCCGGGCAACGGCGGGCCACAGCATCTGGCGATGGAACTGATCAAGCTCGAAACCCGTAGCGACCTGGTGCATGTGCCGTATAAGGGTTCGAGCGGCGCATTGACCGACCTCATGGGCGGCCATGTGCAGGCCATGATCGTAGCGCTGCAGACGGTGGCGCCGTTCGTGCAAAGCGGCCGGCTGCGCATGCTGGCGGTGACCGGCGCGGAACGTTCGCCCGCATTTCCCCAGGTGCCCACGCTCAAACAGCAAGGGCTCGCCAATCTCGTGGTAGAGACTTGGTACGGCGTGTTCGCACCGGCCGCAGCACCGCCCGCTGCCATCGCAAAAATCAATGCGGAGTTGCACGCGCTGCTGCAACAGCCCGCTGTGCGTGAGCTGCTCGCCAAACAAGGCATGACTGCCGCCGGCGGCACACCGGAGCGGCTGGCTACGCTGCTGCAAAGCGAACTCACGCGGTGGGCGCGCGTGGTTAGCGCAGCCAAAATTAAAGCCGACTAAAATATTGTTTTTAAAGGAGTTATTGTGAAACAAATCGATGATCTGGTAGCCGCTTATCGGGTGCTCGCGGCGCATGAAGTGATCGACGCGTACGGCCATGTGAGTGTGCGTTCGGAGAAAAATCCGCAGCGCTATTTTCTGGCCGGACACATCGCGCCTGAACTGGTGCGCGAGGAACACATCATCGAATACGACCTCGACAGCAAACCGCAGGATGCCAACGGGCGCGAGTCGGTGCGCGAGCGTTTCATCCACGGTGAAATTTTCAAACTGCGTCCCGAAGTGATGTCGGTGGTACACACGCATTCGCAGTCGGTGGTGCCGTTTTCGATCACCACCGCCACCTTGAAGCCTATATTTCATATGGCTGCGTTCATCGGCCACGGTGTGCCGAACTGGGATATTGCGGACGCGCAACCCGGCACCGACATGCTGGTCAAGACGCCATTCCTTGGCGCGCATCTGGCGAAATTCGTAGCGGATAAACCGGCAGCGCTGCTACGTGGACACGGCGCGGTGGTGGTGGGCGAGTCGATCGCGCGTTCCGTGGGCCGCAGCATCTATCTGGAGATGAGCGCGAAAATGCAAATACAGGCGCAATGGCTGGCTGGGGTGGGCGGCAAGCTGTTGACGTTGCACGATGCCGAAATCGCAGCATCAGTGCCCGAGCAGAACTACAACCGCGCCTGGCCCATGTGGCGCGCGCGTGCGCTGGCGCAGGTGGCGGCCGAAAAAACCTTGCGCGACTTTCTGTAGCCGGCAACCATCATTTAAGCAGTTTCCGCCATAAAATCATGGGGTAGGCAGCAGGAGACGATCCATTGATACGTAAATTTACTTGCTAAAACAATCCGTTACGTCCATACTGCCGCGCTCAAATTGGTTGTCGGTTAGTCCCGCTGCTGCGCTTCTTATCTCGCAGCGGGTCCTCCCCGATGCATCATTTGGCCGTGTCCAATACCGGATGCGGCTGCGCCCACTGGAGATCTCATGGCTACCGGCACTGTAAAATTTTTTAATTCCACCAAAGGTTTTGGTTTCATCTCGCCGCAGGATGGTTCCAAGGATGTTTTCGTTCACATCTCCGCAGTCGAACGCGCGGGCATGCAGTCACTCAGCGAAAACCAGCAGGTTTCGTTCGACGCGGAACGCGGCACCGATGGACGTTATTCCGCCGTCAACCTGAAGGCTGTCTAAACGCGTGATCTCACACCGCATACAGTTTGATCTGCACGACCTCGCCGCGCCCGCCGCAGCTCGAGAAGGGTGCCTTGAAAAACTATTGAAGGGTTCAGGCACTGCAATTTGTTACCAGGAGTCCGCACGTGGCTAAAGAAGAAATGGTTGAATTCGAAGGTGTGGTCAACGAAGTATTGCCCAACACCATTTTTCGCGTAACGCTGGTCAACGGCCATGAAGTCACCGCCTACGCGTCCGGCAAAATACGCAAACACCGCATTCGCATACTCGCCGGCGATAAAGTCACGCTGGAAATGTCGCCCTACGACATGAGCAAAGGCCGCATCAGCTTCCGTCATAAAGACGAACGCGCCGCGCCTACCGGCGCACCGCGGCCCAACTACTACCGCCGATAAACCAACCGCACGGGCACTACTGTGCGGTCCAGCCGCCGTCGATGACGAGGCTGGCACCGGTCATCAGCGTAGCGGCATCGCTCGCAACGAACACCACTGCTGCCGCCACTTCATCGAGCTGGCCCAGCCGCCCCAGCGGAATACGCTCCATCACCCACTGCGCGAATTCCGCCTTGGCGAACATCGGCGCCGTCATTGGCGTCTGCAGAAACGTCGGCGCGATGGAATTCACCCGTATATTGCTGGGCGCGAGTTCCACTGCCAGCGCCTTGGTAAAACCTTCCAGCGCGTGCTTGGTCAGGCAATAAACGGTGCGCAGCGGCGCCCCCACGTGCCCCATCTGCGAAGTGATGTTGATCACCACCCCGCCGCGCGCCTTGCGCCCCGGTGATTCAAGCATTTTTTTTACCGCCGCCTGCGCCGTGATGAACATCGCGCGTATGTTCAGATCGAGCATGGTGTCGAGATGCGCCTCGCTGACATTCACGAATGGCTCTGGAATGTTGGTGCCGGCGTTGTTGACCAGCACATCCAGCGTGGCCAGCGCAGCCACCGCGCGATGCACCGCCGCGGCGTCGGTCACATCGCACACCAGCGCATGGGCGCGGCCGCCGCCACCGCGGATTTCCGCCACCGCGGATTCCAGTTCGCTACGGGTGCGCGCCATCAGCCACACTTCAGCACCGGCGTAGGCGAGCGCCAAGGCAACCGCGCGGCCGATGCCTCGTCCCGCGCCGGCAACCAGCGCCGTGCGGCCATCGAGGCGGAATTTATGGTTGATGTTGCCGGGCGGTATGGCGCTTGATACGTCAGTCATGTGGTTGGTTTTTCATTCACCCCCAACCCCACCTTGCGTCCGCCATAGCGCCGCAGCCGCAAATCCGCTTGCTCCTTGTGTCCCCAGAAGCGCTCGATCGCACACAAGCGCGAACAATACTCACCCACCACCACGCTCGCCTCGTCGCTGATTTCCTGATAGGTGCAGGTCTTGAGGAACTTGCCCACCCACAAACCGCCGGTATAACGCGCCGCGCCCATCGTCGGCAGCGTGTGATTGGTGCCGATCACTTTGTCGCCGTATGACACATTGGTTTGCGGGCCGAGAAACAGCGCGCCGTAGTTTTTCATGTTTTCGAGGAAATAGCGCGGCTCGCGCGTGAGCACTTCGACGTGCTCAGCGGCCTGACGATCGGCTTCCATCACCGCCTCATCGAGGGAATCGACAAGGATGATCTCGCCATAGTCGCGCCACGCCACGCTCGCCACATCCGCGGTGGGCAACACCTGCAACTGGCGTTCGATTTCAGCCGGCAGGGCTTCGGCCAATGCGCGTGAAGTGGTAATCAATATCGCCGGACTGGTTGGGCCATGCTCGGCCTGGCCGAGCAAATCGGTGGCGATCATTTCCACATCCGCGGTGTCATCGGCGATCACCAGAATTTCGGTGGGCCCCGCCAGCAAATCGATGCCCACGCGCCCGAACATCTGGCGCTTGGCTTCGGCCACATACGCGTTGCCCGGCCCCACCAGCATATCCACCGGCGCAATCGACTGCGTGCCGATACCCATTGCGGCTATCGCCTGCACGCCACCCATCACATAAATATCGTCCGCGCCCGCCAGCACCATTGCGGCGATGGTCTCGGCGTTCGGCGCGCCCTGATTGGGCGGCGTGCAGGCGATCACGCGGCGCACACCGGCGGCACGCGCGGTAACGATGCTCATGTGGGCGGAGGCCACCATCGGATAGCGCCCGCCGGGCACATAACAGCCGACGCTATCGACGGCTATGTTTTTGTGTCCCAGCTTCACACCGGGCAGCGTTTCGACTTCGATATCTTTCAACGCGGCGCGCTGGTGTTCGGCAAACTTGCGTATTTGCGCCTGCGCAAAGCGGATGTCGTCCAGCGTATTTTCCGGCACCTGCTGCATGATGGCGGCCAGTTCACTTGGCGACAGCTTGAAACTCGCCGGAGACCACTTATCGAATTGCTGTGACAACTCACGCACGGCGTCGTCGCCACGTTTTTTGACATCGGCCAGTATCGATTCGACCGTCTGCCGCACTTTTAAATCGATGGCGTCGGTGACGTCTTGCGCTATGCGCCTTTTCAGAAATTGAGCCATGAGATTCCTTAATCCGGGATTGATATGATACGCGAAGCGGCGAGCTCAGCCACAGCGCTGCAAGTGCTGCCGCTACGACGAGGACGGGCGAATGTTCGCTTCTTTAATCACGCGCGCCCATTTGTTCTCTTCCGCCTTGCGAAAAGCTGCAAACTGCGCCGGCGTGCTGCCCACCGGATCAGTGCCTTGAGCCATCAGCCTGGCGCGGATTTCAGGCACGTTCATCACCTTGAGAATCTCGCCGTGCCAGCGGTTAACCCGTTCGCTGGGCGTGCCCGCCGGCAGCATCATGCCATACCAGTTTTGCACTTCAAGTCCCGGGTAGGTTTCCCTGAGCGCAGGCACCTCCGGCAAAAAGGGCAGGCGCTTGTCCCCGGTGGTGGCCAGTGCCAGCAAGCGGCCGCTGCGCACATGCGCTAACCCTATGGGCACTGCCTCTATGCAATATTGAACCTGGCCCGCCAGCAGATCATTAAATGCCGGCGAGCTTCCTTTATAGGGAATACGCCGCGTATCGATGCGCGCGGCGAGTTTCAGCATCTCACCCGCGAATTGCGGCAAACCACCATCGCCCGAAGACGACCACGCCAGCTTGCCGGGATGCGCCTTGGCGTGAGCAACCAATTCGCCCAGTGTTTTAGCCGGCACGGACGGATGCAGGTAAAGCAGAAACGACAGCGACACCACTTGGGTAAGCGGCACAAAATCGCGGTCGACATTGAACGGCAGCTTGGGATAAAACACCGCGTTGACACTCAGATGGCCCGTCGTGCCCATGTATAAGGTATGCCCATCAGGCGCCGCCCGCGCAGCGAGTTCCATACCGATAATACCGTTGGCACCGCCACGATTATCGACGATCACCTGCTGCCCCAGATTCTCGGTAAGTTTAACCGCCAGTATGCGCGCCACAATGTCGTTGCCGCCGCCGGGTGGCGAGCCGACGATCAGACGTACCGGCTTGCTGGGAAACGGCTGCGCGGCAGCGATGCTCGCGGCCAGCGTCAGCGCCAGCAGAGGCAGAATTTTGTTGGGTGGTGTCACGATGCTTTTTTTGCAGGAGGATGTGGGTTGGGCCTGTCTATCTTACGCTGCCAAACGTGATACTGAACCATCATTCTACACAACGGTTTTCATTCGGATCGAATAACGCACTGGATGCCGGCCTCCGCCGGAATGACGGCAAGGCAGTTTTTCTTTTTCACTATCGACACACAAACACCTCGGCGCGTAGGATGCGTTTATGTCTTCCAAATTTCCCGCAGCGACCCGAATCGCGCTCGGCGCGTGTGCATTTTTAGCACCAGCGTTCCTTGCACTCCCCACCCACGCCCAGAACTATCCGTCGCGCCCCGTCCGCTTGATCGTCCCGTGGCCGCCGGGCGGCGGCGTAGACATCGCCGCACGCACCATAGGCCCCAAGCTATCCGAGAATCTGGGGCAGCCGGTGGTGGTCGACAATCGCGGCGGTGCCGCCGGCATGATCGGCACCGAACTTGCGGCGCGCGCTCCCGCCGACGGCTACACCATCCTGCTGGGCGCGGCGGGGCCGAATGCCATATTGCCGTTGCTCAATCCCAAAGCACCTTACGGGATCAAGGATTTTGCCGAGGTCTCACACTTCGCAAACACCCTATACGTCATGGTGGTTCACCCGTCGCTGTCGGTCAACTCGATCAAGCAATTGGTCGCACTGGCAAAAGCCAAACCTGCGCAACTCACCATCGGCTCGGCGGGCGCCGCCACACCGGCGCACATCTCCGGCGAACTATTCAGAGTGGCCGCCGGCATCAACTTGACGCCGGTGTTTTACAAGGGCGCGGCAGGAGCAGTCATCGACGTGCTGGGCGGGCAAATCACCATGACCATCGAGACTATTTCGCCGGCATTGCCTCATGTGAAAGCTGGCAAGCTGCGTGCGCTCGGTGTCACCTCGTCTCGCCGCTCAACACAATTGCCGGACGTGCCTACGATTGCCGAATCCGGTTTCCCGGATTTCGAGGTGGTCAACTGGTATGGTGTGCTCGCCCCCGCCCACACGCCGCGCAATATCATCACGCGACTCAATGGTGAAATGACGCGCATCGTGAAAGTGCCCGATACCCGTGACCGTTTGATCAGCTACGGCCTGGAAGTCGTCGCCGCGACTGCTGAGGAATATACCGCGTTCAGGCAGGCTGACTTGGTCAAGTGGGCGAGAATCATCAAACAGACTCATCTGCGGTATGAATGAGTTTATCCAAGATCAATCCCGTAATCCTGCCTGGCCTTTGCACGAACCTCCGGCCCCGGCATCTGGTAGAGCATTTTGCGGCTGACCACAGTACCCATAATTTTTTGCAGCTTTACCGCTGTCTCCGCCATTTTTATCAGCATTGCCAATCCGTCGACGATCAAAGCGCCGTCGATTTCGCGCAAGCCCCGCCGCGCCTGCAGCACTGCGTGTGATCCGCAGGGGATCAGCACCTCCGCGCCCGCCGCCACCGCGCGCCGCGCAGCCTGATCAAACTCGTTCATCACACGCTGATGGGCCGCCGGGTCAATAAAGCCCTGACGATAATCCGCAAGGTCCGGAATATTCATGGCTTCAATCGAACTCAAACGCCCGCTCAGCCCATAGAGCTTTAACTTCTGCTCAAACGAAAGCGCGAATTTTGGATTGGGCGTGATCAGCGAAAACGTTTTTCCCATCATGCACGCCATCAGCGCCGTGGTTTCCAGAAAACCGAGCACGGGAATATCGAGTATCTCGCGCGCTTCGATCAGCGCCGGGTCGGTGGAGTTGAGCGACACAAAGGCGTCGTAGCGCTTTTCGCCATTGCTGTCTTGCGCGTGTTTGCACTTCAGCACATTCTCGATGATGTCCGGCAGATCAAGCGCCTGGAAAAACCGAAACTGTTCGCCTAGGCCGCCCTTGCGGGTACCGTGAATTTCGATCTCCACGCCCGCATCCACAACGCTGCGCAGGTGTTGTGCCAGAGCCTGGTGAAAATTCGGATTTCTTTCCTGCGACGAAAATACCTGCACCCACAGTCTCATGACATAACCTTTTGTTACTATTCATTAAACCCAAACAGCTTCGCGGGATTATCCACCAGAATCTTTTGCCGCGTAGCCGCGTCTGGAATCCACTGCGCCAGCAAATTGAAAAGGTCGATCGAGTCCACCTTGTCGGCGTGCGAGAGATACGGATAATCACTGCCCCATATCATGCGATCCGGTGCAGCAGCAATCAGCGCCTGCGCGATGAGCGTCGAATCCGCGTAGCCCGGTGCGCTCGCCATGCGATAGGGGGCCGTCAGCTTCATGTAGCAACGACCCGGGCCATGGCGCAGAAAATCAGTCATCTTCAGCAGCCCCGGTTGCTGCGCGCCATCGCGGGCCAAAAACATACCGAAGTGCGCCAGCGTGAAATTCGATTTGAATGTGCGGTAGACCTCGAGCATGTCCACGATCAACCAGCTCGGCGACAGGATATCGAGCTGCCAGCCGATTTCCGCGCAGCGCGCATCGAGCCGCAGCAGGCGCGCCAGGTGTAGCTCGATCAGTCCGGCTTCGCGCGGCCGGTTCGGCGGGCCGAGGTTAAAGCGTATGCCCACCACCCCGGCGCTGTTCAGGCGCGCGAGTTCTGCGTCGGGTGCGTTCTCGTCTATGTCCACGATGCCGCGCGCGTTGTCGCCGCACAGTTTGATGGCGTCGAGCAAGCAGGTGTTGTCACGTCCGTAAGTGCTGGGCTGCGTAAACACCATGCGCTCGATACCACAGCGGCGCGCAAAATTCTGATAGCCAGCCAGGTATTCGGCCAGCGGCACTGCGGGCGGTGAATTACGGCGATTTGCACTGTAGGGATAGGTTTGCGGATCACCGAAGACGTGCAAATGGCAATCGCAGCTTCGCGGCGGACCCTTAATAACCTCAACCTCAAGCGCTCTTGGTTCAACCGGCATACCGGCTCCCAGTCCGTTGAAATACGTAAAGTCATAATACCTGTTCACGCTGACGACTGCGGCATTGCTGCTGGAGCACTCCGCGGATCACGCCGCAACGACAATCCACATAGCGTAAGGCTCTCCACAAACCGGCTTGCGCTAATGAAACGTGCGGCAGGATAATGTCACATCCCCTTGTGCCCGCACTGCGGAACGCAAGATTAAATTTCTCAACTGGTAAAAAAACGCTTCCATGGCCACGGCTCCACCCGAAATCAGTCTCAACAGAGACACCGCGAAGCCGCCGCATTCCAGGCTCAAGACTGGGGTGCTGATCGCCGCAGCGCTGGCGTTGCTGGCCTGGGGCGGCCACTGGATCTATCAACGCGCAACGCATGTCTACATCGACGATGCGCGCATCGACGGTGAAGTCGTCACCATATCAAGCCGCGTATCGGGATGGATCACTGAGCTGCCGGTGATTGAAGGCGACGAGCTTAAAAAGGGACAGTTGCTGGTGCGTGTCGACGAGCGCGATTCGGCATTGCAGCGCGAAGTACTGCTGTCCAAGCTGCAGGCCATCGAAGGACAGATGGCAGTGATGCGCGCGCAAACCGGTCAGGTGGATCAGGAAACGCTGGGGCGTTTTCAGAGCGAAACCAGCCGTCTTGCCGCCGCCGAGGCCGAAGTCGCCTCGCTGGACGCCCAATTGAAGCAGGCTGCGGACGACTACAAACGCATGCAGAAACTGGAAAAATTCGTTTCAGGCCAGGAGCTCGAGCACGCGCGCACGGCGTTTGCACAAGCGCAGGAACGCCAGCGCAAGGCAGTGTCCGAAGTCGCCGCAGTGCGCGGCACACTATCCTCGGCGGGCGGCAGCCGGCGCCAGGTCACCGTGATCGGCCAGCAATTGCTGGTGCTCGCACGGCAGGCCGAAGAGATGCGCGCCGAAATCAAACGCCGCGAAATCGATATCGCCGACCGCACCATCAGCGCACCGGCGAACGGCAAAGTGGTGATGACATTTGTGCGCAAGGGTGAGCATGTGGCGGCCGGCCAGCGCATCATGATGTTCCATGACCCGCAAGAAATCTGGGTCGAGGCCAACATCAAGGAAACCGATGTCGGCCGTCTCAAACCCGGTATGAAAGCCGATATACACGTCGATGCCTATCCCGGCAAAATATTCAAAGGCGAGGTGTTTCGCATCGGGCAAGCAGCCACCAACCGCTTTGCGCTGCTGCCGGATCCGAACCCGAGCGGTAACTTCACCAAAATTACGCAACGCTTGCCGCTGCGCGTCAAGCTGCTCGACAAAGACGCGCGGCTGCGCCCCGGCATGATGGTCGAGGTCTATATTGCGACCGGATACGACTGACGATCTGTTCGCGCGCTACGGCCCGCGCTACCGCTGGCTGGTAACCATCACGGTGATGATGGGCACGATTTCGGCCATGATCACCACCACTATAGTCAATGTCGCACTACCCGACATCATGGGTGCTTTCGGCATCGGCCAGGATCGCGTGCAGTGGCTGTCCACCGGTGCGCTTGCCGCCATGACCATCGGCATGCTGGTCAACGCCTGGCTGATACACAGTTTTGGCCAGCGTAAAACGTTCATCGTTGCCCTTAGCATTTTTGTCGGAGCGCTGGCGGTGGCAGGCTTAAGCCCCAACGACTCGGTACTGATCGCCAGCCGCATCGTGCAGGGCTCGGTGGCCGGCATGCTGCAACCGTTCGCGATGTACACCATATTTCGCGTCTTCCCGGCGGATCAACGCGGCATGGCCATGGGGTTTTTCGGCATGAGTGTGCTGCTGGGGCCGGCGTTGGGCCCCTCGCTGGGCGGCGTCATCATCGAACAATTCAACTGGCGTTACATCTTCTATATCGCCATGCCCATTTGCATCGCCGCGATCATGCTGGGTAGCGTGTTCCTGCCGGAGCGCGAGGAAACCGGCCCCCGCCTGCGCTTTGACTGGGTGGGGTTTGTGTTGATGGCAGTGCCACTGGCGTGTCTGCTCACGGGGTTGTCGAATGGCCAGCGTGAAGGGTGGCAATCGGACTTTGTGCTGACGCTGATAGGCATCGCAGTGGCCGGAGGCGCCGCATTTTTGTGGTGGGAACTGCACATCGAGCATCCGCTGGTGAACCTGCGCGTCTTCAATAACGTGGCGTTTTCTGCCGCTGCAGCAGTGGCGTGCATATTCGGCATAGGTTTATTCGGCTCCACCTATCTAGTGCCGTTGTATGTGCAGACGGTGCAACATTTCACGCCGCTGTCCTCCGGTCTGCTGCTGATGCCCGCCGGCATCATCATGGGCCTGATCATGCCCGTCGCGGGCTATCTGAGCGACCGCGTCGCTGCGCGCAACATGGTCATTGTCGGGTTGGTGTGTTTCGGCATTTCGTCGTTCTGGCTGGCGCGCGTGGACGCAAATATGACCTTCTGGAGCATGGCTTGGGCAGTGGTCTTTTCGCGTATCGGTCTGGCCATTATGAAACCGTCGCTGAATGTCGCGGCGCTGCGTGCACTGCGGCCGGAACATTTGAGTCAGGGCGCGGGCATGATCAATTTCGCACGACAGCTCGGCGGCGCTTTTGGCGTCAACCTGCTGTCGGTCACACTTGACCGGCGCACCTTTTTTCACAGCGACACGCTCACCGCGACACAGACGCCGGGCAACAGCGCCACCGCTGAGTTGCTGCGCTCTATTCAGGCGCTGCTGGCGCAGTCGGGCGTGCCCGAAGATTTGCAGGCAGCCGGGGCGCTGAATTACCTCGGCAGAGTCATTTACGCACAAGCCTATACCATAGGGTTCCGCGACAGCTTCCTGGTGGTAGCCTTTATTTTCACTTTTGCGCTGATCCCGGCATGGCTCATGGGGCGGCATCGGCCGCTCAGGGCTTAGGACTGAGGACTCCGGACTAAGGACTAAGAACTTAGTCCTCAGTCCTGAACCCTGAGTCCTGAATCTTTATAACCGTATGAAACTGATCCTGCCGCTGCTGCTCGCCGCCCTCCCCTGCGCCTGCGCCTGCGCGCACGGCGCCGCATACCCCGAACGCGCCGTACGCATGATGGTGCCATTCCCGCCCGGCGGCGCCAACGATATCGTGGCGCGGCTGGTAGCGCAAAAACTGTCTGAACGCTGGGCCAAGCCGGTGGTGATCGACAACCGCGCGGGTGCAGGCGGCAACATCGGCACCGAAATCGGCGCGAGGGCGAACCCGGATGGCTACACGCTCACCATCGGCTCCACCAGCACCTACTGCACCAACGTCGCGCTCGATCCCAAACTCAGCTTTGATCCGCGCCGCGATTTCGCGCCGATCACCTTGATCGTCACCGCGCCGAATATTCTGGTGACACATCCTGCCGTGCCCGCGGGCACAGTGCAGGACTTCATCACATACGCCAAAGCGAATGCGCAGGTGCGGCGGCTGAATTATTCAACCTTTGGCAACGGCAGCACCTCACACCTGATCGCTGAAATGTTCAGCAGCGCCGCCGGCATCGCCATGCTACACGTGCCGTACAAAGGCGGCGGTCCCGCGCTGGCGGCGGTAATGGGCGGCGAAGTGCAACTCACTTTTTCCAATCTGTCGGTGGCGTTGCCGCAAGTGCAAGGCGGCAAGGTACGCGGTATCGCCGTCACCAGTGCCCGGCGCGCCACGGTGTTGCCTGAGATGCCAACGGTGGCGGAATCCGGTGTTGCTGGCTTTGAAGCCATCGCCTCAGTCGGCATACTCGCGCCGACCGGCACGCCGCGCGCACTGGTGCGGCGAGTCAATCAGGATGTGCATGCCGTGGTCGCTGCGCCCGCGATGAAAGAACAGTTCCTCTCGCGCGGCCTCGAAATCGCCCTCTCCACGCCGGAAGACTTTGCGCGCTACATCCGCACTGAAATCGATCGCTGGAGCAAAGTGGTGCGCGATGCGGGCATTCGGACGCAGTAGCGTAAGCATTTTATTTATTCAATACTTTTAGGAAACCAGCTACGACAAGCACATGTAGGGTGGGCAAAGCGCAGCGTGCCCACGGGCAGCACGGTCTGCTTTACGGTAAGTTCGCCAATAGAAAAAACTGCTTGTTGGTCAAGCAGATTGCTGGCCACGTGGATGATTTTGGTGCCCTTGTTTAACGCAACGCGTGGGCACAAAGAGCGTGCCCACCCTACGCTCGCTGCAGCAGCTTGCTGGGCGATGTTACTGGCAGTATCATAGAGGCCATGAATACGGCAACGAAGCTGCTCGTCGCCATGCGGCGTAGTCCGCTTGACTGGCGGATCAGCCAACTTCAAACCGTGGCAAAGCAACACGGCATTGCTTGGCGGCACGACGGAGGTAGCCACTGTGTGTTTGTCCGAAATGACGGCAAAACGCTGCCTGTCCCTGCGCATCGGCCTATCAAGCCAATTTACGTGAAAAAGTTCGTTGACCTCGTGGACGGAGCATGAAGCATGAGCAAGCTCAATGACTACCCATTCGAAATTCGCCCGCTTACCGCCGAGGAAGGAGGAGGGTTCCTCATTTCCTTTCCAGACTTTGCTGCATGCATCTCCGACGGAGAAACAGTCGAAGAGACGCTCAAGAACGGGCGAGAAGCGCTAAAAGCCACCATCGCCGCGCTCAAATCCAAAGGCCACCCAGTCCCGGCAGCAAATGCAGGCGGTGTGGCATCTGGGAAGTTCGTAGCTCGAGTCCCTAAGACGGTGCATGCGCAGCTCACTACTCGCGCTAAAGCGGAAGGGGTTTCCCTCAATACACTCGTACTCACATTCATCGCGCAGGGCCTTGGTCGCAACGAGGGGCGTGCGTAAGAGCCTAGCAAATTTCAATCTACACAAAACGCCTTACATCCTCTCGGAAAATTGCCTAACGCTTCGAGAGGGACGCTCCGCCAGATCGGGCGGTATGAATTCGCGCGCGTGTGCGTAATCGAGCCGGTAAAGAATCCCGATGGCTCGATCAGAGAATTCATGCCCCAATCTCGCTATCGCAATGCTGGTACACGTTGGGCGTTATAATTTTGCTATGTCGCCTACGATCTTTCGCGAAGGTAGTTATCGCTTCTTTTTCTTCTCCCGGGAAGAATCGAGAATGCATGTGCATGTTTACCACCCTGATGGCGAAGCAAAGTTCTGGTTACATCCGACATTGACACTGGCAACAAGCGCGGGGCTTTCATCTCAGCACATCAAGGAAGCGCAGCGGCTGGTAGCTGCTCACATAGAGGAGATCACTCATGCCTGGCACACACATTTCGCAAGTTGAAGTGACGCAGGTTTCTAAACACGGCTTCTGGCTACTGCTCGCCGATGAAGAGTTGTTTTTGCCATTTGCTGATTTTCCGTGGTTTCGCAGCGCAACAATCGAGCAATTGTGCGAAATTGAATGGCCTGCTGATAACCACCTTTTTTGGCCTGCGTTGGACATTGACTTGGCAGTTGAGTCCATACGCAACCCCTCCGCCTTCCCCCTTGTTTCTTCCTCAACTACCCCTAACGAATAAGGTTAGATCGTGATCGCGAAGAACCCTTCTTGGTTATGAAAATCAAGCCCGTGAAGCCCTCGTCTGCTGCACGTAAAAATAAACCTGGCACTAAGCATCCAGCCATGCCGGCATCGAATGCGGCGCTTAATGCACAAAGCCGCCGCGTGCTGGCGCAGCATTACCGCGTAAAATATGGCGTGAAATAAGGAGCCTCGCATGAAAGCCCCGCCGTTCGCCTACACCCGGGCGCGCACCCTGTCAGAAGTGTTCGATCTGCTCGAACAGCACGGTGACACTGCAAAACTCCTGGCCGGTGGCCAGAGTCTGATGCCCGCACTCAATATGCGGCTGTCGTCGCCGGAACTGCTGATCGATATCAGCCGCCTGCATGATCAAGCAGGCATCCACGTCAGAGACGGCCAGGTGCATATCGGCGCGCTGACCACGCATACGCAAATCGGCGACTCGGCGGCTATCCGCAGGCACCTGCCGCTGTTATCCGCAGCGGTGCAGCACATCGCGCATCCGGCGATACGCAATGCGGGCACCTTCGGCGGCAGTCTCGCGATGGCTGATCCGGCGGCGGAATGGCCCGCCTGTTGTGTGACGCTCGACGCGCAACTGGTACTTGCGAGCAAGTCCGGCACGCGCCGTGTGGCGGCACGCGATTTTTTTCAGGGTCTCTACACCACCGCGCTCCAGCCCCACGAAGTGTTGACCGAAATAGTGATTCCGATTCCCGCTGCGGACTATCGGCATGCGTTTCTGGAACTGGCGCGGCGGCGCGGCGACTACGCCATTGTCGGCGTAGCGGCGCTGGCGAAGATTACCCAAGGCACACTCAGCGCTCTGCGGCTCACCTTTTTCGGTGCCAGCGATAAACCAGTGCTCGCCGAAAAAACATCACAAGCAATTGTTTCGAAGGGATTTTCAGAAACCTCACTGCAGGAAGCACAGGACGCACTCGCCACCGAACTCGAACCCGTCGCCGACCTCTACTCATCCGCGGCCACCAAACTGCATCTCGCGCGCGTGCTGACCGCGCGCGCAATGCAACAACTCGTCGCAGGATAGCCGCCATGGATACCCTTATCGAAACCACGCTCACCATCAACGGCGAAGCCGTCACCCGCCGCATCCCTGTGCGCCAAAATCTGGTGGATTTTCTGCGCGAGGAAATGGGCTTGACGGGCACGCATATCGGCTGCGAACACGGCGTGTGCGGCGCATGCACGGTGCGCGTGGACGGCAACATTGTGCGCGGCTGCCTGCTGCTGGCCGTGCAGGCTGAAGGCCGCAACGTCGAAACCATCGAAGGTTTGTCCGACAGCGGCGAAATTGCAGATCTGCAGGATGCCTTCCATACGCGCAACGCGCTGCAATGCGGCTTCTGCACGCCGGGCATGCTGCTCACGGCGCAGGATTTAGCCCTGCGCAACCCGCAGGCCACGCGCGAACAAATTCGCGAGCACCTCTCCGGCAACTACTGCCGCTGCACCGGCTATCAAGCGATAGTGGATGCCGTAGAAACCGTGCTCGTCACGCGCAACACCCGCCCATGAACGCGCCCTACACAGGACAAAGTGTCCCGCGTGCCAACGCCAGGCGCCTGCTGCAAGGACGCGGCACCTATACCGACGACCTGCGCTTTCCCCGGCTCGCGCAGGTGGTGTTTTTTCGCAGCCCGCATGCGCACGCGCGCATCGTCAGTCTGGATCTCGCCAGGGCACGCGCGCAGCCGGGCGTGATCGCGGTGGTCGATGGTGCAACGCTGGCGCAATACTGCAAACCGTGGGTGGCGGTGCTCGGCCACCTCAAAGGCATCAAGTCGCCCACGCAGCATGCCATCGCCATAGCTCGCGCGTGCTGGCAGGGCGAAGCCATCGCCGCGGTCGTTGCGCACACGCGAGCACAGGCCGAAGACGCGCTCGACGCCATCGCAGTCGAGTGGGCGCCGCTGCCTGCCGTCACCGATATGGAAGCGTCTCTCTCGAGCGCGCAGATCATCCATCCCGAATTCAGCGACAACCTCTGCTTCAGCCGCGAATTCGCCACGGACGGTGTGGATGCCGCCTTCGCGCTAGCGGATCTGGTGGTCGAGGAAACCTACGACTTCGGCCGCCACACCGGCGTCACGCTCGAAGGTCGCGCCCTGCTCGCCGACTACAACGCCGCCGAGCACACGCTGACGGTGCATCACTCGACGCAGGCGCCGCACATGATGCAGGATATTTTTTCGCGCCATCTCGATATTCCCGAAGGCAATGTGCGCGTGATCGCCAAAGATGTCGGCGGCTCGTTTGGCATCAAGGTACATGTCTACGCCGACGAAATGGCCACCGCCGCGCTGGCGGTGATGCTCAAGCGCCCGGTGAAATTCATCGCCGACCGCATGGAATCGTTTCTGTCGGACATCCACGCGCGTGAGCACAAAATCAAACTGCGGCTCGCCTGTACCCGGGCCGGAGAAATTCTCGCTTTCGATCTCGACGATCTCACCGCCATCGGCCCCTACTCGGTGTATCCGCGCACCAGCGGCATCGAGGGCAATCAGGTGGTCAACCTCACCGGCGGGCCCTACAAGCACCAGCAGTACCGCGCCAAACTGAACGTGGTGTTCACCAACAAAAACGTCACCTGTCAGTACCGCGCGGTGGGCCACCCGATCGCGGTAGCCGTCACCGAGGGCATCGTCGATCTCGCGGCCCACAAGCTCGGCATCGACCCGGCGGAATTTCGCCGCCGCAATCTGGTGCCCGACGACGCGTATCCGCACACCTCGGCCTCGGGCATGAAGATGGAGCAGCTCTCGCATCAGCAGTGTCTGGATAAGTTATTGTTATTAATGAAATATTCTGAGCTACGTGAAGAACAAGCCGCGTTGCGCAAGCGCGGTGTGTATCGCGGCATCGGGCTGGCGGCAATGATCGAAGTGACCAACCCGTCGCCGGCGTTTTACGGCGTCGGTGGTGCGCGCATATCGTCGCAGGATGGCGCAACCCTGCGTCTCGAACCCAGCGGCATGGTGACCTGTCTGGTCAGCGTCACCGAGCAAGGCCAGGGCACCGAAGGCATCTTCGCGCAGATCGCGGCGGACGCGGTGGGTGTGAGCGTGGATCGGGTGCGCGTGATCACCGGCGACACCGCCATCACACCCTACGGCGGCGGCACCTGGGCCTCGCGCGGTGCGGGCATCGGCGGCGAGGCTGTGCTGCAATCGGGCAAAGTACTGCGCGCCAACATTCTGGATGTCGCAGGCGCCATTCTGCAATCCAGCCGCGAAATGCTCGATCTGCGCGACAACCATGTGATCGACGTGCGCAGCGGCGAAGTCAAACTGAGTCTCACCGAACTGGGCCGCATTGCCTACTTCCGCCCCGACACACTGCCGCTGGATTTCCAGTCGGAATTGATGGTGACGCGCCACTACACGCCGCGCGGCTACGGCTTTGCCTTCACCAACGGCATCCAAGCCTCGCTGGTCGAAGTGGACATCGACACCGGCTTCGTCAAACTGCTCCAGCACTGGTGCGTCGAAGACTGCGGCACGCTCATCAATCCGCAACTCGTTGACGAACAAATCCGTGGCGGCATCGTGCAAGGCATCGGCGGCGCCATGACCGAACACTGCCTCTACAGTGACGATGGCCAGTTACGCAATGGCACGCTCGCGGACTACCTGGTGCCGATGGCCGGCGAAATGCCCGACATGATCATCGGCCACGTGGTCACGCCGACCAAAACCTCGGAACTCGGCGCCAAGGGCGCGGGCGAAGCCGGCACCGCCGGCGCACCCGGTGCCATCATGAATGCCATCAACGACGCGCTGCTGCCGTTTAACGCACGCGTCACCGCGCAGCCGTTTACGCCGGAACGGGTGCTGCGGGCACTGGGGAAAGTTTGAAATACGCAGAATGCCGATTCCGGCGGACAACTACGACAGGGTGATAACTACTTTGCCGAAGTGCTTGCCGCTGGCCAGGTACTCGTAGGCTGCGCGGGCATCACCGAAGTCGAACACACGGTCGATCACCGGCTGCAGTTGTGCCAAGTCGATGGCGCGGTTCATGGCCTCGAACATATCGCGGCTGCCCACCTGTATGCCACACATCGATGCGCGCTTGGCGAACAGCGTACCAGGATCTATCAGCGCTTTGCCCGCAAGGTTGCCGACCACGCTGATGTGACCGCAGTAGCGAATGGCGGCAATCGATTGCGCCATTGATCCCGGGCCGCCCACTTCCACCACCAGGTCTGCGCCACGCCCGCCGGTAAGTTCGATTACCTGTGCACCCCAATCCTGCTGCGTGCGGTAGTTGATAACCTGCGTTACCCCAAGTTCATGCAGACGCGCGACCTTGTCGTCGTTGCCGGTGGTGGCGATGACACGCGCCCCGGCCATCAATGCAAACTGCGCCGCAAACAAGGATACGCCGCCGGTGCCGAGCGTGACCAAGGTGTGGCCGGGTTGCAGCGCCCCTTTCACCAGCACTGCGTTCCATGCGGTGACCGCGGCACAGGGCAAGGTTGCCGCCTGCTCAAAACTCAAGTGCGAGGGGATACGCACCAAGCCCTCTTCGTGCAACACGATCTGCTCGGCGAGCACACCGTCACTCGGCCCGCCCAGCGCCGATGGCATATAGTCGGGCAACAGGTCGCCGCCGATCCAACGTTGCACAAAAATGGGCGCAACCCGGTCTCCCACCTTCCAGCGCGTGACCCCTGCCCCCACTGCGGCAACCTCGCCTGCACCATCTGACAACGGAATCGCCCCCGCCTTGAGCGCGAGGCTGTTGTAGGTGCCGGCGATGATGTTCAGATCACGGTGATTGAGCGTGCACGCGCGTAGCCGCACCAGCACTTGACCGGGTGCGGGCTGCGGCGCCTCCTCTTCAAGCAGTCTGAGTCCATCCAGGTTGCCCAGTTTTCCCAGCCGGTAAAGACGCATCTGAAACTCCCTCGTGTTGGAATTCGTCCTGCTTACTTCTCGACGGTTGCGCGCTCCACCGCCAGCAGGTGCTCCAGGCCTATGCTCTGATGCACGGCATCCTGCTCGGCCTTGTGCGTGACGCCCACCATCAGCGGATCAGGCTCGCCGCGCGCAAGACAATCGTAACTTTGCTTTAACGCGCGGTGAAACGCCCACGCCGAAATCGAACTCGCAAGAATGCGGTAGCCGAGCGCGCCCAGTTCAGCGAGCGGCAGGCCCGCGCCTTCTGCACCATGCCCGGGCAGGCCGAACATGAAGGGCGGCGGCAGTTCGCGCGCGACGCGACGTGCATCATCGGCGTTGCGCACGCTCAAATACAGCATATCGGCGCCGGCCTCGCGGTAGGCGCGTGCGCGCTGGATCGCATCGTCCATGCCACCGGGTCCACGTATGGCATTGGTGCGCGCGATGATGACAAAATCAGGATCGCGCCGTGCGCGCGCCGCCTCACGCACCTTGGCCGTCATCAATTCCAGCGGCACCATGTGCTCTATGCCGACGTGATGATGCGCGCGCTTGGGCAGGATCTGATCCTCGATTTCGATGGCGGCAAAACCCGCCGCTTCGGACATGCCGATGGTGTGATGCATGTGCATCGGATCGCCAAAGCCGGCCGCACCATCGAGGATCAGTGGCAGGCTGCACGCCGCACGAATGTCGATCGCAGCCTGGCACAATTGCGTGATGTTGAGATTGGCTTCGAGGCAGCAATTGATATAGCCGATGGTACCGCCGCCGAGATATAACACTTCGAAGCCGGCCGCTTCGGCAAGTTTCGCGGACAGCGGGTTGAACACCGCCGGCGCAATCAATGCGCGGTTGCCGGCCAGCAGATTGCGTAACGTCTTTGCTGCGCTCATCCGTAGTGCTCCCCGTGCTCGATGGTGATGTGTAGACCAGGTAATTCAAAACATCACCGCAGAGGCACAGAGACGCAGAGGTTACGCAGAGAACTGCTTTTCTCTGCGGGGGTTCTCTGCGCCTTTGCGCCTCTGCGGTGAGGATGTTTTTTAAAATCGAACTTGAATAGTTCCGCTAAGTTTGAATTTCCTTTGCGTGTCCTCTGCAGTGCGGCGCTAACTCAGCGAGCAGCGTCGAGCGCGGCGAGCACCTTGGGCGGCGACATCGGCAGTTCAGTCATGCGGCGGCCGGTGGCGCTGTGTATGGCATTGGCAATAGCCGCCATCGGCGGCACGATGTTGGCTTCAGCCACACCCTTCACCCCGTACGGGTGCTTCGGGTTCGGCACCTCAACCAGTATCGATTCAATCATCGGCACATCGGAGGCAACTGGCATGCGATAGTCCAAAAATCCCGCGTTCTCAAGACGGCCGGCCTTGTCGTAGATGTATTCTTCATTCAACGCCCAGCCGATGCCCTGCACCACGCCGCCGTGGATTTGCCCTGAGCAATAGCTGGGATGAATGGCACGGCCGACATCCTGCGCGGCCACGTAGCTCAGAATCTTGACGTGACCCGTATCAGGATCGACCTCTACGTCGCAAAACTGCGCGGAGAATCCGGGCGCCTGGCCTTCTGCATTGATCGACGCCGATGCGGTAATCGGCCCGCCGGTGGCAGTGCGCTTGGCGGCAATCGCCTTTAACGGCATCGCTTCGAACTCGCCCGCGTGTTTGCCCGCAGGGCGCGCGCAACCGTCTTCCCAGATCACGTCGACGCGGTCTATTTTCCACAACTTCGCCACGCGCTCGCACATCTCGTCGATGACTTTGTTGCAGGCGTTGATTACGGTCATGCCAGTGGCAAAGGTGACGCGCGAACCGCCGGTGGCCTGGGTGTAGCCCACCGAGTTGGTGTCGGCGATGATCGGCCGCACGCGGTCATATTCGATGCCCAGAGTCTCGGCCGCCATCTGCGCGGTGGACGCGCGTGAGCCGCCGATGTCCGGGCTGCCGGTGGCAACCACCACCGTGCCGTCTTCGTTGACATGCACGGTTGCACTCGATTCTCCGCCGCCGTTAAACCAGTAGCCCACGGCCAGGCCGCGCCCCTGATTCTTGCCCAGCGGCTTGGTGTAGCCGGGATGCTTCTGCAATGCCTGCAGCGTTTCGGCAAAACCGGCGTGCTGAAGCTTGGTGCCAAAAACCGTCGGCGTGCCCGGCTTGGCAATATTCTTCAGCCGGAATTGCAACGGGTCCATGCCAATTTTCCGTGCGGCCAGATCCAGTGTGCTTTCGCAAGCAAAGGCCGAGATCGGTGAACCCGGCGCGCGATAGGCCACGGTTTTCGGGCGATTGCACACCACGTCGTAGCCCACGGTTTCCACGTTGGCAATATCATACGGCGCGAAACCACACATGCAACCGTTCATCACCGGCGAGCCGGGGAACGCCCCTGCCTGATACTTGAACAGACCATGCGCCGCGACGATCTTGCCGTCGCGCATGACGCCGATCTTGATGGTCATCGATGCGCCGGAAGTCGGCCCGGTGGCCTTGAACACATCTTCGCGGGTCATCATGATTTTCACCGGGTGGCCGGTCTTGCGCGAGAGCGCAACCGCCACTGGCTCGACATAGACCACAGTCTTGCCACCAAAGGCGCCGCCGATCTCAGCGGGGTGCACCCGCAGATCGCCGGTTTTCATGCCGAGCAGCTTCACCGTCATGGTACGCACCACGAAGTGGCCCTGGCTCGACGACCACAGTTCCGCCTGACCATCCGCATCGCAGCGCGCGAGGCAGGATTGCGGCTCGATGTAGCCTTGATGCACCGGCGCGGTTTTGAAACTCGCTTCGACCACTTCATCGGCCGCGGCAAAGGCTGCATCCGGGTCACCAATCTTGAAACCGAGCCGCTTGGAAATATTGGACGGCTTGGTGGGCGGCGGTTCGATACCGCGCGTAATCATGTCCTCAAACAACAGCGGCGCATCGGGCTTCATCGCCTCATCGACATCGATCACATGCGGCAGCACTTCGTAATCAACGGCTATCAGTTTCAGCGCCGCGGCGGCGATGGCCGGCGTGGTGGCGGCGACGGCGGCAAGCGCGTGGCCCTCGTAGAGCACCTTCTCACGCGCAAAAATGTTGCGCGTCATGTGCCAGAAATTTACCGCGACACGTTCCGCGCCAAGATACTCGAACTTCTGCTCGGGCAGGTCCGCAGCGGTAATCACCGCCTTGACGCCCGGCAGCGCCAGCGCTTTGGTGGCGTCGATGCTGCGAATCCGCGCGTGCGCATGCGGCGAGCGCAGGATTTTTCCCCACAACATCCCCGGCAGGGAAAAATCCGCGCCGTATTGTGCGGTTCCGGTGAGCTTGGGCACACCATCGGGACGGTCCGGGCTGGTACCGACGACTTTGAGTTTTTTTTCCGTAACGACTGCGCTCATGATTAATTTCCCCGAATTTCCTTGGCGGAATCCAGCACCGCCTCGATGATCTGGTTATACCCCGTGCAGCGGCACAGATTGCCCGCCAGCCAGTAGCGCACTTCTTCCTCGGTCGGGTTGGTGTTGTGATCGAGCAAGGTCTTCGCCGCAACCAGCATTCCCGGTGTGCAGATGCCGCACTGCAGTGCCGCGTGCTCCAGGAATTTACGCTGCAACACGTGCAGTTTCTCGCCGTTGGCAATGCCCTCTACCGTGGTGATCGACTTGCCCTGCGCCTCGACACCGAGGAAAAGGCACGAACACATCATGCGCCCATTGACGTTGACGGTACACGCGCCGCAGTCACCGGTGCCGCACCCTTCCTTGGTGCCGGTGAGATGCAGTTCGTCGCGCAGCACTTCGAGCAGTGTCTGGCGCGATTCGCACAGAAACTCAACCGCATTGCCGTTGAGTGTGGTTGTTATATGCTGCTTGGCCATTATTTCATCCTCCGTGCTCTGTCGAGCGCTATGGTGGCGGCGCGCCGCGCCATTACACCTGCAACCTTGATCCGATAAGCCTTGGTGCCGCGTTTGTCGTCGATGGGCCTGCACGCCGCGCTGGCCGCCGCAGCCATGCGCTCAAGCGCAGCAGCATCGATGGTGGTGCCGATCAGCGCGTCCGCGGCCGCCTGCACCAGCAAGGCGCGCTCGGCGACCGCTCCGAGCACTACCCGCGCGTGGGTGCAGACCCCTTTTGCATCCAGTGTGAGATTGATGCCTGCGCCTACCACGGCAATATCCATCTCGGTGCGCGGTATGAAGCGCAGATACGCATCCGCCGCATGCGCCGCTCGCGGCGGCAGCAGGAACGAGGCCACGATCTCGCCCTTGGCCAGTGAATTCTTACCCGGTGCGGTGGCGATGTCCGCGACCGCAGCCTCGCGTCTGCCCTGCGGCCCCACGATGCTCGCGATGGCACTTGCAGCGATCAGCGCGGGCACGCTGTCCGCCGCGGGTGATGCATTGCACAGATTGCCGCCCACCGTCGCACGTCCCTTGATCTGATACGACCCAATCAGCATGGCTGCTTCGGTCAGTCCGGGCCATGCCGTCGCGAACGCCTTGTGCTCGGCCATTTCCATGGCGGTAACAGCCGCACCGAAACGATAGCCGCCACTTTCGGCAGTTATCGACGTCATCTCGGAGATGCCCTTGATATCGACCAGCAGTTCGGGTTCAACGCGGCCACCACGCATCTGTATCAGCAGGTCGGTACCGCCCGCCAGAACTCTCGCCACGCCGTTCGCGCCCGCGAGCAGGGCAACCGCCGCCGCCAGTGTTTGCGGCGCTTCAAAACGCATTTCGCTCATATCGCTTCCCTGAATATGGTGGAGTTCATTATTGTCTAGGATTCCGGCAACGTTGTCACTGTCAATTACTGTACTTCAATCCGGCATCAACGCAAAAGTCCACATCGAGCTGCCGGGATCAATAGTCGCCGCGTGACGCTGGGGGCGCTGGGGATGAAGTGGGAGATCGCGGCGGCGTAACCGCGCCCGGCGCTCTATATCCGTTGCGGCTCCACTGCGGTTGGTAGCCATCGGTGAGTGTATAGAGGAACGCCACGATGTCGTCGATTTCTTCGGTGTTCAGTTGCGGGCGCTGTTGCGGGCGGCGCTGATAAGGCGGCGTGTCGACATCGACATTGGCATGATACTGGGCCGGCAGATCGTTAAATTTATTGCCCTTGGGAAACCACCGCGCCGGATCGGTATCGCGCGTGGCGTAGAACGCGACTGCATCGCGCAGATGGTCGAATATGCCGTTGTGCATGTAGGGCGCGGTGAGCGTGATATTGCGCAGTGTCGGCGTTTTGAAAAGGCCGCAGCTTGCGGCATCCGCCGCCAGCGGCTTGGCGCCCGGCGCTGGCGTGAGCACCGCCTGTGCCAGTGGCGGCTTGCGCACTTTCGCGAGCGCCACCGGCACGCGCTCGCACAATCCAAGATCAATAAACGCCGGATCGGCATTCTTCGGAATGCGCATGCTGCGCGGCAGCCCCAGCGCGCGGTAACTGAAATCCGTGAACAGCGATTTCTGTGGATCGCGTGACGCGGCATCGACGCTATGGCACTGCGCGCAATTGCCTTTTTGGCGTATGGTAAAAAGACTCAGGCCGCGCTGCTCCTGTTCGGTGAATTGCGCCGTGCCGCGCATCACATGATCGAATTTCGAGGTAAACGGCTGGAATACGCGCGTGCGTTCGAACGCGGCTAGCGAGGCTGCCACCGCGTCGAGCGCCGCCTCGGGATGGTCGAAAATAGCAGCGCCCCACTCTTTTCGAAATGCGGCGGCGTAGGTGGCTTTTGCGACCTTGGCGATCAGCGCCGGTGTATCGGGGTTATTCATTTCCAGCGGGTTGAAAAACGGCTGGGTGGCCTGCTCTTCGAGCGTGTCGGCGCGGCCGTCCCAGAAATGACCGCCCACCGGCACGCGTTTGCCATCCTGCTCGATGCTGCCAAAGCGCGGCGCAGTGGCCAGGTACATCAGGGTAGGCGCATCGCGCGTGCCGAACTGATCGGAGCGGCTGCCCAACGCAACCCCGATCATGGTGTTGTTGTTGCCGGTAAAAGCGCGTCTGGGATCGTGGCACGAGGCGCACGCGGTACCGGCTGGCTGTGACAGGCTGGGGTCGAAAAACAGCCGCAGGCCGAGCCGCTCGCGCGACGTCAGGGACGTCTGATCGATAGCACCAGCCAGCGAGCGGACAAAATCGTCATGTGGCTGGTCCTGTGCCCGCGGTGTAGGCGCAAGCAGGAACAAAAAAACACCCACAGCAATGGTCAGCGCGGGAACGGCCAGCGCGAGTTGGGCAAGGCGGGACTGAGCACATTGAACCCTGTGAACCATGTCGGCCTACGTGCAAATCATACTCGGCACCCCGCTAAATACCCCACGGCTGTGCCGGAGGGCATTTACTGGTCCCCCATGAATACATAAGCCCACAGCGCCTCGATTTCCTCGGGCTTCAATAATCCTTCCCACGGCGGCATGCTGTTCTTGCCCTTGCTCACCGAGCGCACAAAACGTTCTTTTCCATCCTTGGGAAAAGTCGGCAAATCAAACGCGCCTTCGGTATTTTTCATGCGCATGCCGTGGCACGCCGCGCAATGGCGCCCATAGGTGTCCGCGCCGAATTTGAATTGTTCGCGTGCGAACGGTTGTGCGTGAGCCGCTTGTTGGAGTACGGCGAGGACTGCAAACGCACTCAACAGTGATAAAACTTTTTTCATAAAATCAATGGCTGACGTCATTTCGTTGCTATAAAAAAATCCCACTGGCGCGAGCCAGTGGGATGCGTGCATTTAGCTTTGGTAACTCAGTCCATCAGCGCGAAGGTCCACACCGTTCCACCCGGCAGCACTTTGCCCGCCGTTCCGCGGCGCGACGAGGCCCCGCCGCCCAGACCCGACAACACAGACACATACTGCTTGCCTTTGTGGGTGTAGGTGATCGGCTGTGAATTGACGCCCGATGAGGTCTTGAACTGCCACACAATCTTGCCACTGGCCTCGTCCATCGCCAGGAATTCACCCGTCTGCACACCACCAAACACCAGTCCACCCGCAGTCACCAAGGTACCCGACCAGCTCGGTATCTCCGCCAGCGGCGTGCGCCACTCGGACTTGCCAGTCATCGGATTTACCGCGCCGAAGTAGGCCCACGGCTCTTTCGGATCGCGATCCTTGGTGGAGAAGGTCACACCCACAAAACGCTCGCCCGGCTTGTACACCGGCAGGTCATTGTTCAACTGGTAGATGGCGGTTTCTTCCAGCATCGACAGATAGAGCTTGCCGGTGTTGGGGTTGAACGACATCGGGAACCAGTTCTTACCGCCGGTCCAGCGCGGTTGCAGCTCGACTTTCTCGCCGGCACGCAGGCGCCTGGCCACTTCGGTCTCCATCGGCCGGCCCGTCTTCAGATCAACGCCCGTCGCCCAGTTGGTCTTCACATACGGATTGCCGGCCAACACCTCGCCGGTGGCGCGGTCCAGCACATACATCAAACCGTTACGGTCGGCGTGCATCAGCACCTTGCGACGCTGGCCGTTGATGGTGAGCTCACCCAGCAGATTTTCGTTGTTGCCGTCGTAGTCGTAGGTTTCAGCGGGGGTCCACTGATAGTGCCAGGCGATTTCGCCGGTCTTCGGGCGAATCGCGATCACCGAGGCCACCCACAGGTTGTCACCGGGCCGCGCTTTCCACGTCCACGGGCCGCCGTTGCTGGTGCCCCAGTACGACAGATCGAGTTCCGGATCATACGAGCCGGTGATCCAGGTCGAAGCGCCACCGCGTTTGTACGAATCATCCTGCGGCCAAGTGGCGTAGGCTTTTTCGCTCGGGTCAGGCGTGGTATGGCGGCGCCATACTTCCTTGCCGGTCTGCGCATCCAGGCCCACCACAAAGCCGCGCACGCCGAACTCGCCGCCGGTCATGCCGCTCATTACGATGCCATTGACTACGCTGGGCGCGCTGGTGATCGAATAGCCTTCTTTCCAGTCAGCGATTTTACTTTTCCACAAGCCCTTGCCGGTCTTGGCGTCGATCGCGTGGATGTGCGCATCCAGTGACGGGACATACACCTTGCCGTCGAACAGCGCCACACCCTTGTTGTTCAGGCCGCAGCACACCACCCGCGCCACTTCCGGCGCCCATTCGATCGGGTAGTTCCAGAGCTGGCGGCCCGTGCCCACATCAATAGCCACCACGTGCTTCACATTCGCAGAGTACAGCACGCCGTTATGCACCATCGGCTGGCCCTGTTCTCCCGTATCAGAGCCTAGCGATGCGCTCCACACCGGCACCAGACGCTTCACCGTGTTCTTGTTGATCTGATCCAGCTTGCTGAAACGCTGCTGGTGATAACCCATGCCGTAGGTCAGCACGTTATCCGTGGTGCCGCCGTTGCCATCGCGATTCAAATCCTGCTGCGACTGCGCGAACGCGCCCACGCTAAACGCGGCCAACAGCGCCGCTCCCGCTGCAAATTGCTTCATTTTTTACGACTCCCCCGTGTATTGAGATTGAAACGCGGCAAATGCCATACTGTGGATTCGCCGCCGCGCCGTCAACAGAAGTTACGACAAATATCAGTTTAGCCGTTTTTTCATACCGATGCC
>CAMDRT010000023.1 GCA_945906815.1 Bordetella parapertussis | reverse complement strand
GGCCGGAGGCTGGCGATTACGGATGTAGAGGATGCCGGTGCCGCCCGGCCCGCATTGCCATTTGTGGCCCGAGATGGCCCAGAAATCAATTCCGCTTTCATCCAGGCGCGGCTCGATCATGCCGCCATAATGCGCGCCATCCGCGACCGTGATCGCCCCCGCCTGCTGCGCCAATGCAGCGATACGCCGCTCGGGCAGACGCTCGCCGTTGGGCCACAAGGGGCTGGAAAAAAAGATCGCGCGGGTGACGCCGGGCCGGATGCGCTTACGCACCGCTTCGACCACCTCATCGGCGGTGGCGGCGCGCTGCACCGGCACGCCCCATTGCACGATCCTGACTCCGAAACGCGCTGCCATACGCAGCACCGTTGACAGGCCAGCCGGGTGTTCCATCGGCGACACCAGGATTTCATCCCCGCGCTGCCACTCGATGCCCATCAGGATCTGCGACAGCGCATCGGTGGTGTTGCGCGAAATCGCGATTTCATCAACGCTGGCACCGTAGCCGCTGGCGATGCGTGCGCGCGTGGTTGCGGTCGGCTCCAGATGCACGGGAAACGGGTCACGCGCAGTCTGGTCTAGCCCCTCTTGATAGCGCTTACGCACACTGTCAGGCTGCGAGCCTTTTTGCCCGGCCATCAGGTAGACCACCTTGGGGTCGAGGGAAAACTGTTGCGCAAAGGCCTGAAAAAACGGCGCTTCCTGTGCGAAGTATCCCGCTTGATCCGCACGCATCGGCCCGGCACTGATCGATGTCTCAGCGGAGCGGCCGCTGCCGTCAGTCATGCAGTGTTACCGTTGCGGGTGCCGCCGCTACTTTTTCGCATTCCATTTCATATCCTTGAATAGTTGCGCCGCGACCCGCGCAAGAATTCTTTTACACCAATTTTCACGAGTCACAAATGTATCGTCTGCCCCGCCAATGGTCAATAGCATCTACGCTGCCAACCGCAGGTGCGTGAGCCTGCGCGCAGTCACAGCAGTGCGCCATGCATCACCGCCATGGACGCTAGCGTGATCTGTTGTAAGCGTAGTCCTCGCGCTCGCCTGCACCCTCGCGCAGTCCGGCCGGCAGGGGCGGTCGGGATTGATTGACCTTGGCATGTGCATCCAGAGCGGCCTGGTCTACCCAGCGTTCCAGCAGTGTCAAGCGGTCAGCGTTGAGGACACTCTGAAAGACCTCGAACTGTTCGCAGCCGGGTTCCTGCATGATCTGCGCGCAACGCGCCTTGTAGGCCAGCGCCAGTTCCGTGCCTTTGCCCGGAGCAGCAGTGATAGTTACGATTAGCCGTATGGCCATGGGGGTTCCTTGGATTCGAGGAAATCAGGTTCGATATTAAAAAGCATCCTCACCGCAGAGGAGCCATCCAGCTGCTGCGCCCATCGCAGCGACAACGCCTGCACGCTTTTCGCTACCGCTGCGGCTCCGCGACGAAGAGCGGGATTTTCCGTGTGGTCCGCGTCTGGTATTCCGCGTACGGCGGGTATGCCACGACAGCAGCATCCCACAGTCGTGCCCGCTCGGCTTCGTCCTCGACTTCGCGCACTTGCATCACCTGCACCACGGTCTGGTCCCGGATCTCGACATCCGGATTCGCGCGCAGGTTGTATACCCACACCGGATGCGTCGGCGCCCCGCCCTGCGACCCGACAAGGACGTAGCTAGCGCCAGTCTTGACGCGCATCAACGGGGTCTTGCGGATCGCGCCGGTCTTATTGCCTACGTTGGTCACGACGATCACTGGTAAGCCGGTGTCGCGCAGCGTGGTGCCTTGGGTGCCGCCGCTGCGCTCGTACAGCTCAACCTGGTCACGCACCCAATCCCTGGGGCTGGGAATATACTCTGCCATAGGTCGCTCCTCGATTTTGCGCCAAGACCAGGCCGCTGTAGATAGCTTAAACTTCTTTTTTCGACTAGCGGCACTCTAGTCTCCGCTCGGTCCAGCGTCAACCGATAGACCATGGATAGACCATGGGTCTTCTACAATGGCGGGTCTTGATGGACAATACCGCTGAACAAAGCCAATAAAATACACAAGGGGTGAACACCATGATGTTTCCGAAAGTAGAAAACGCGCAGAATATTTTCGATCTGCGGGACATAGCCAAGCAGCGCCTGCCCAGGTGGCTATTCGAGTTTGTCGACCGCGGCACCGAAGATGAAGTCGCGCTGCGCAACAACCGCGAAGCGTTCGAACGCATCAAACTGCGGCCACGCATGCTGGTGGACGTCTCCGGCCGCACACTCGACACCACGATTTTCGGCAAACAACACAAGATGCCGATCGCCATCGCGCCCACCGGTTCCGCCGGCATGATGTGGTATCGCGGTGAGCTTGAGCTCGCGCGCGCCGCCAAGGCGGCCGGCATACCGTTCTCGCTCGCCACCGGCTCCATCACCAGCATGGAGAAAGTCGCCGGCGAAGTCGGCGGCACGCTGTGGATGCAGCTCTACATGTGGGCCGACCGCAAGCTCTCGCACCAGGTCGTGCGCCGCGCCTCAGCCGCTGGATTCGAGGCGCTGCTGGTGACCGTGGATGGCGCGGTGGCGGGCAACCGCGAGTACAACCGCCGCAACGGCTACTCGGTGCCGTTCAAATATAACAGCAAGAACACCGCCGACGTGCTCATGCATCCGGGCTGGCTGATCAACGTGCTGGGGCGTTATATCGCCAATGGCGGCATGCCGACGCGCGAGAATTTTCCCGACGAGTTGAGGAGCAGCAAGATCACCACGGCCTACGGCGGCCAAAAGGAAACCCGCAGCGATTCGCTCAACTGGGACGACTTGAAGGCGCTACGCGACATCTGGCCCCACAAGCTGCTGGTTAAGGGCTTGCTGCATCCGGATGATGCGGCCAAGTCGCTGGAATATGGCGCCGATGGCATCATTGTCTCCAACCACGGCGGACGCAATTGCGACGCCGCACCCTCGCCGATCGAGGTGCTGCCGGAGATTGTCAAGGCGGTGGGCGATCGCACCACCATTCTCTTCGACAGCGGCGTGCGCCGTGGCAGCGACGTGGTGAAGGCGCT
The DNA here is from genome assembly GCA_945906815.1 of Bordetella parapertussis. Classification (GTDB taxonomy): domain Bacteria; phylum Pseudomonadota; class Gammaproteobacteria; order Burkholderiales; family SG8-41; genus UBA5216. Next base: position 66,526 of record CAMDRT010000023.1, on the reverse strand, counting down.
GGCGCTGGGGGCGAAAATGGTGCTGATCGGGCGCAGCACGCTGTATGGCACCGCCGCCGGGGGCGAGGCCGGTGCGGCCCGCGCGCTGGATATCTATCGCGGCGAAATCAGCCGTGGCATGGCGAATATTTCCTGCAACCAGGTGTCGGAGATTGGACCGCAGCACGTAGCCATGGCACAGGACCGAACTGGCGCATAACTGCGATCAACAGAAAGCGAGAGATGAAGGCGTTGGTCATCGGCGGCACCGGGCCCTCGGGGCCGTATATCGTCAACGGGCTGCTCACGCGCGGTTACGAGGTCACCATCCTGCACGGTGGCCAGCATGAAGTCGAGTTCATGCAGCCCGTTGCACACATCCATACCGATCCCCACTTTGCCGAAACCCTGACGCCTGCGCTCGCAGGGCGAAGCTTCGACATCGTGCTGGCAACCTATGGCCGCATGCGCATCATCGCCGAGTTGCTCAAAGGCAAGACCGGACGCTTTATCGGCGCCGGCGGTTCGAGCGTGTACGCGCAGCGCAGCGATCCGCGCTGGGGGCCGCTGGGGCAGCCGCTGCAAGTGCCTGAAGACAGCCCGCGCTGCGACGATCCTGCCGGGCCCAAATTCAATCACCTGATGTGGGTGACCGAGGAAACGGTCATGCAAGCGCATCGTGAGGGGCACTACAACGCCACTTATTTTCGTTACCCATTGCTGTACGGCCCGCACGCACCGGCCAATCCGGAGTGGGGCATCGTGCGCAGAATACTCGATGGCCGCAGGCAGTTGGTGATCGCGGCCAACGGGGTGCTCAAGCGCCGCGGCTATGCGCAAAATGTTGCTCACGCCCTGCTGCTCGCCGTGGACAACCCCATGGTATCCAGCGGCCAGTTCTACAATATCCGCGACGAGCAGCAATATACGCAGCGCCAGTACGTCGACTTCATCGCCCGCCATCTGCGCCATGAATGGGAGGTGGTGGAAGTCCCACCGGCGCTGGCGCAGCGCGCCTACAAAGGCGCAACGGCCAGCCTGCGCGATGGCGTCATTGAATTCGACATCACCAAGATCAAGACCCAACTCGGTTACACGGGAGTGGTTACGCCTGCTCAGGCGCTCGCTACAGCGGTGGACTGGCTGGTAGCGAACCGTCCGCAGCGCGGCGGCGAGATCGAGCGCCAACTGGGTGATCCGTTTGCTTATGCGCTGGAGGACCAACTGATCGCCGCCTGCAAGACAGGTTACTCTGCCGCTGAAGGCGTGCTGTTTCCGGACATGCAACTTGGGCACATGTACCGCCACCCCAAGCAGCCCGGCGAAGCGTGGGCGCCGCCGGCGCGCTAGCAACTATTCAACAAGCCCGCGTTTCTTCAGTAGGCCATCAACAGCCGGCAGGCGGCCGCGAAACAAAATGTAGGCATCTTCCTCGTTGCGCGTTCCACCTGCAGCGTAGACGTAGCGTTTGAGTTTGTCGGCGGTGACAGGATCAAACACGTTGCCGGTTTCCTCGAATGCCGCGAATGCGTCGGCGTCGAGCACTTCCGACCACAGATAGCTGTAGTAGCCGGCCGCATAGCCGCCCGCGAAGATATGCTGGAAGTGTGTGGCGCGGTGCCGCATGCCCACCGCCTGCGGCATGCCGATGCGGGTGAGCGTTGCCGCTTCCATAGCAAGCGGGTCGAGATTGTCGGCGCTCGCCAGCGTGTGAAAATCCATGTCAACGATCGCGCTGCCAAGAAATGACACCGTCTCGAAGCCCTGGTTGAAGGTGCGCGCGGCCTGCAGCTTGCTGATCAGCGCGGCAGGCATCGGCACGCCGGTTTTCACGTGCCGGGCAAAGCGGGTCATGATGGCCTGCGTGCCCAGCCAGTGTTCGAACAGTTGTGAAGGCAACTCGACGAAGTCCCTGACGACGGCGGTGCCGGCAAGAGAACGATAGCTCACATCCGACAGCAGACCGTGCAGGCCGTGGCCGAATTCGTGGAACAAGGTGCGCGCGTCATCGAACGACAGCAGCGTCGGCTCGCCCGCCGCTCCCCTGGCAAAGTTCATCACGTTAACGATGATCGGCCGTGTGCCGCCATCCAGCTTGTGCTGGCGGCGAAAGGCGCTCATCCAGGCGCCGGAGCGTTTCGAAGGGCGCGCATAATAGTCGCCATAGAACAGGCCGACGTGGTGGCCCTGGGCGTCGCTCACCTCAAACGCGCGCACATCCGGGTGATAGACTGGAACGTCAGTGCGTTCTTTGAAGCTAACCCCGAACAACTGGGTCGCGGTGTAGAACGCGGCCTCGAGCATACGATCAAGGGACAGGTAGGGCTTGATTTCTGCCTCATCAAAATCGAACTCGGCGGCGCGCAATTTCTCGGCGTAATAGCGCCAATCCCACGGCTCGATGGTGATGCCAGCACCTTCCTGTGCAGCCAGGGCCTGCAGTTTTACCAGTTCCTCGCGTGCGCGCTGCACGCCCGGCACCCACACGCGATCCAGCAATTCACGCACACGCGCGGGCGTCTTCGCCATGCTGTCATCGAGCGCGAAGTCGGCATAGGTGTTGTAGCCGAGCAGGTTGGCGACCGCTATGCGCAGCTTTACCAGCTCGGCAAGCGCCTGACGGTTGTCCGTGTCACCACCGTTCTCACCGCGCGCAACCCAGGCTTTCCAGGCCTGCTCACGCAGATCGCGCCGCGTCGAAAATGTCAGAAACGGCTCGATCAGCGAGCGCGACAGGGTGATAACGTGGACGCCTTTTTGAGCGCGTTCCGCGGCCGCGCTGCTGGCTGCGTCGAGCACGAATTGCGGCAGACCTTGCACATCCGCCTCGCCCTTGAGCAGCAGACAGTAGGCCTTCTCGTCGGCGAGTACGTTTTGGCCAAACTGGGTGGAAAGTTTCGCGCGTATTTGCGACAGCGTCTGGTAGCGCTCTCGTGCCGCACCTTCGAGTGTGGCGCCGGAGCGCACGAATGACAGGTGGGTCTTCTCCAGCAAACGCAATTGCTCGGCGTTGAGCAGCAACTGATGTTTGTGCGCAAACAGGGTGGCGATGCGAGCGAACAATGCCGCATGGGTGGTGATGCTGGTGTAGTGGGCAGCAAATTTAGGCGACCATTCGCGTTCCAGCGCCTGCAACGCGTCGTTGGTGTGGCTGCTACAGAGGTTCCAGAACACGGCAGACACCTGGGTGAGTGCGCCGCCGGCCCGTTCCATTGCTTCAATGGTGTTGGCAAAAGTGGGGGCGGCCGGATCCGTGGCAATCGCATCGATCTGCGCGTTGTGGTCTATCAGCGCTGCTGCGAACGCAGGCGCGAAGTGCTCAGGCTGGATCGACGCAAACGGTGGCGCTTCGAACGGCGTAGTCCAGGCTTCCAGCAGCGGGTTGCTGGCGGCTACGCTCTTAGAGGTCTTGGGGGTTGCCACAGGGTATCCGCCTGCCGGGTGAATGCTTTGCGTATCAGCGCGTCGCGAGCCTGCACGCGTTGTCCTTGGCGATGGCCTGAAGCGTATCGGGTTCAGCTGCCGTGACTTCGTTTGGTCTTGTCAACTTTTGAGCGCGGGGAAACAGCGGTTTTTTTAGGGGCCGGCCGGCTGGGCTGTACTGGCTTGGCATTGGTTCTGTGCCGAGGGAACTGGAGTACGCCCATGATCATTAAGACCATCAATCGGCGCTTGCATACCGGACACTGCGCGCTGGCATGTCTCGAGGCCGTCGTTGTGAGCCCGTGCCGTTGGCCACGCACCGGGCGGCGACTGCCATCACATAGGATTTTCTTCATCCGTGCCAAAAAGTAAGACTGATCAATACCGCATATGCGCTAATCCGGAATAGTACAACAGCTTGCTTTAATGGGCTATTCAAATGAGCGGCGCAACAGGTGCAACAGGCACCATAGTCACGATCGTGGTTCGCGCATATACTTCGGTTAGGTACTCTGAGCTTAAGGAGTTAACATGAGCATCACTATTCGCGCCGTGCAGAACGGCTTTGTCGGCGAAGTCACTCACATTAATATTTGCGCGCCGCTGACCCGCGATCAGGTCACCGCGATTGAACGCGGCATGGACGACTACGCCGTGCTGAGCTTCCCCGATCAGCCACTGACCGACCAGCAGCAGATGGCATTCACCGCGAACTTTGGTCAACTGGAAATCACCCTCGCGGGCCAGATGGCCAAGCCCGAGGAACGGCGCTTTCAGACACTCGAGCTCGGCGACATTTCCAACTACGCCAAGGGTGACACCACCAAGCTGCGCGAGCGCGCGGACAAGGCCCGCATGTATGCGCTGGCGAACCGGTTGTGGCACTCCGACGCCTCATTCCGCGCGGTGGGCGCAGGTTATACCTTGCTGCACGCCCGCATCGTGCCCAGCACCGGGGCCGACACACAATTCGCCGACATGCGCGCCGCGTACGACGCACTCACCGCGAACGAGAAGCAGGAGGTTGAAGCTCTGGTATGCGAGCATTCTATCGTGTACTCACGCCAGCAAATCGGCTACACCGAATACAATGCGGGCTTCGAGGAGCACCTGAAGCCGGTGCCGCACAAGCTGGTACTGACGCATCCCCAGACCGGGCGCAAGTCGCTGTATCTCTCCTCCCATATCGGCGGCATCGTGGGCTGGCCGGTGCCGGAAGCCCGCGCCTTCCTGCGCGACCTAACCGAACACGCGACACAAGCGCAGTTCGTCTATGCCCATAAGTGGCAAGTCGGCGACATGGTGATGTGGGACAACCGCACTGTCATGCACCGCGCGACGCGCTTTGACGATCTGAAGGAAGTGCGCGATTTGCGCCGGACTTCGTTAAAGGGCGTGGGCCTGGAAGTGAAGCTGCAACAGTGCGCTGCGGTGGCTACGACGGCGTGATTCATGCCGCTTGAGCGGCTAGCCGCAGGGCGACAGTTAGGTAACCCCGAACGCCCCGGCAATGCGGTTCATATACGCGAAGAAAGCGGTCACGTGGACCGTTGCGACGATCTGCGGGTCGCTCCAACCCTCTGCGCGTAAGCTGTCGATGTCCCTCTGGGTCATGTCCCCCGGGGTCTTGCTCAACTTCCATACGTAGTCGAGCAGCACCTGCTCCTTCTTTGACAAGCCTGCACACGTATAGTCGTCGCGAATAGCCTGGGCGAACGCTTGGTCACCCGTGATTTGCGCCAGTTGCCGCGCATGCGCTGGCCCGCCGAGCTTAGACCCATTGGCAACCGACACCACGGTGGCGATCATCTCCGAAAGACGCCGGTCTATAGAGCGACAGGCGTAGTTATTGTCGGGATAAAAGTAGGCGAACCCCTCCACCACCAGTGGCTCTGCGGCCATGACGGAACGAATAGAGGGTATGCGTCCGCGCGTAGCGAGAATCTGGTCGTAGGCGCGCCGCAGGTCATCGCTGGCTTCTTCGGCCGGGGCAATCTTGATCCAGGGGCTATTGGACATCGCTGCTACTCCATCTTAAATCCGGATTCTTTCACTACCTTAGCCCAGCGTTCTTTTTCCGCGGACAGGAATTTACCGGTTTCAGCGGGTGTCATGGGTAGCGGCACGGTGCCCTGGGTGCCCAGTTTTTCTATCACATCCGGCAGCGCGAGTACGCGGCGCAGTTCGCCGTTGAACTTATTCACGATATCAGCAGGCAGTTTCGCCGGGCCGAGCAGGCCTTGCCAGGAGCCGGTGTGAAAGCCTTCGAAGCCCGGCGTCTCGGAAACGGTCTGTGTGCCGGGTAATGCGGGATCGCGTTTTTCGCTGGAAATCGCGATCACTTTAATGCGCCCGATCTTCACATGCGGCAGCGTTTGCAGCATGCCCAGGAACATCACATCGCCTTCGCCGGTGGCCACTGTCATTAACGACTGCTGGCCGCCCCGGGTCGGTATGTAAATCCAGTTCACGCCGCTGCGATTTTGCACAGCGAGTCCGGCCAGATGCGTCGCACTGCCAAGGCCCGTGGGGAAGTTGAGCTTGCCGGGATTTTTTTTCGCCAACGCAATCAATTCGGCCATATTTTTTGCGGGGACGCTGGGGTGCGCGCCCACCAGATGCGGTGAGTACGACACCATGCCGATCGGCGCAAGATCGCGTAGCGGCTCGTACGGCAGCTTGGGATAAACGGAAGGGCTGATCATCAGACCGCCGACATCCGTCAGCAAAAACGTGTAGCCGTCGGGCGGCGCGCGCACAGTCATATCGGTGCCGATAGTGCCGTTGGCGCCGGCGCGGCTGTCAACGAGGATCTGCTGGCTCCAGGCTTCGGTCAGTTTCTGGCCGATCAGGCGCGCGAGGATGTCGGAAGTGCCGCCCGACGGAAACGGCACGATCACGCGTATCGGTTTGGTGGGCCAGGCGGCCACGGATTGCGCAAGCGCAGGCAGTGCCGCCGCGCTGGCCGCCAGCGCACAAAGACCAAGGGCGCCTAGTGGCGAGATAAGGTGTCGCTTCATGATGTATCCTCGAAGGGGTGGTCAGGCTGCACAAAGTGTAGCCGCGATGCCCGGCGCTGTCGAACGCCGCCCGCTATTTGCCGCAGTAATCCTGAAACGCCCCCATGCCAGCCGCATCAAATCGGAGTAGGCTCAGTGATCGGCAAAGAAGGACAAAAATGATTAATCGAAAATTCTTTTTTGATCATGCGCGCACCTACCTGTTTGGCGGCACCTTGAAGCAATCCCAGGTCAACGGCATCACTGCCATTCTCGATGTGTGGGATCAAAACTGGGCCAAAAAAGACGACCGCTGGCTGGCCTATATGCTGGCCACTGCCCATCACGAAACGGACAGAACCATGCAGCCCATAGAGGAGTACGGCAAAGGGCGGGGCCGCCAGTACGGCGAAAATCTTAAAATGGATGGCACGCGCTACACCGATACCGGCAACATCTTTTACGGCCGGGGTTTTGTGCAACTGACCTGGCACGAGAACTACCAGAAAGCCGGCACTAAACTACGGCGCAACTTCATCAAAAACCCGGCCCTGGTAATGCAAGTGAAAAATGCCGGCAAAATCATGTTCAACGGCATGAACGAAGGCTGGTTCACCGGGAAAAAATTGAGCGATTATTTCAACGCCACCAGCGGAGACTGGATCAATGCCCGGCGCATCATCAACGGCCTGGACAAGGCCCATCTGATCGCGGGTTATGGCCAACTGTATTATGGTGCGATCAGCCATACTACTTAGGGTGTGAACGGGTGAACGGGTGAACTAGTGAACGGGTAAAAGCGTGTAGGGGGTGCAGCCTTCAATCGCAGCTATTGCGTGAAAAAATCAGCCAAGCGGCGTACCTCGTTCACTCGTTCACCCGTTCACCCGTTCACGCTCTTACACTTTTACCCCTTCACGCTGCTACCCCTACTCCTCACCTCGCTCATCACCGCGCCGCGTGCGAACGTCACGCGAATTTCCTCGCCTACGGCAAGGGTGGCCGCGTCGCGCACGATAACGCCTAGCGCCGTCTCGGCGATGCTGTAGCCGCGCTCCAGCATGCGTTGCGGATCCAGCGCATTGACGAACCCTTCGGCGCGCGCGAGCCGCGACTGTCGCTGCGCCAGCCCTCGTTGCATCGCCTCGCCGAGATGCCGTCCGGCATTGGCCAAGGCACGATCAAGGCCGCGCACATCGGGACGCGCTGCGTTATGGCGTTGCACCGCTGCGCGCAACGCCCACGCGCGCCCGTCGGCGGCATGGGTGTAGGCACTGGTGAGCCGGCGCGTCAGATGCGCCAGATGGCGCCGCTGCTCGACGATGCGTTCTCCCGGATGCGTAAGCCGCCGCTGCAGATAATCGAGTTTCTGCATGCGGTCTTCGAGCGCGCGGCGCGTCATACGTAGCAGTTGCGTGCGCATTTGCGCAAGCTGCGCGCGTAGCTCAATACGATCGGGACTGACCATTTCCGCCGCCGCGGTGGGTGTAGGCGCGCGTGCATCGGCCACAAAATCCGCAATGGTGAAATCGGTTTCATGGCCGACGCCGGCGACCACCGGTATCGCGCACGCGTGGATGGCGCGCGCCACCACTTCTTCGTTGAATGACCACAAGTCTTCGATGCTACCGCCGCCACGGCATACGATCAGCACATCACAGCGGTCTTGCTGCGCACGTGTTGAAGCCGTGGCGATGGCCTGCATGATTTTTGCTGCAGCACCTTCGCCTTGCACCGGCGCCGGGTAAATCACCACCGGGATCGACGGCATGCGGCGCTTGAGCGTGGCTAACACGTCGCGCAATGCCGCCGCCTGTGGCGATGTCACCACGCCAATCGCACGCGGAAAATCAGGAATTTCGCGTTTGCGTTCATCGGCAAACAGGCCCTCGGCTTCGAGCTTGGTCTTGAGCCTTTCGTACGCTTCATACAATGCGCCCAGTCCGGCGCGGCGCATCGCCTCGACGTTGAGCTGATACTTGCCGCGCGCCTCATACACCGTGGGCGCCGCGCGCACTTCGATGCGCATGCCATCCGCAGGCGTCCAATCAACGTGCTGCGCCTTGTGACGAAACATCACGCAGTCCACCTGCGCACTGGCATCTTTCAGGGTGAAATACCAATGGCCTGAATCGTAACGCCGCATATTGGAAATTTCACCGCTTACCCAGGTCAGCGGCAGATTGCCCTCAATCGCAGCGCGCACCCTGCGGTTCAGTTCGGCGACCGAGATAACCGTGGCACCCGCTGTCGCAACCGCTCTTTCTTCAAATAAAGTCATCGGGTCATTTTAAACCGCCCCCCCTTTTTCAGCGTTGATTTCACGGAGATTTTTTAAGGCGCTCGCGGTGCTTCATCCACAACAGCACGGCAAGTCCTTGTTGTAAAAAGTATTTTGTGGGCAGTAACGCGTAAAATAATGTAATCATTTGTTTTTAAACAATTTTCTATACTGAGCTTTTGCTGCTCAATGGCAAATTCTCTATTCTGCAATACTACTTAGCGCCACTTCACACAGTTTGCGCACAGACTTATCCACACAATCTGTGGACAAGTAGCTAAGCCACTGAATTCGCGGCTTATTGCGGCGCAAGGGCTTAGAGCGGAGGACTGAGGACTGAGGACTAAGGGCTGAGGCAGTAAGCGTGAAACTGTCTTCGTGACGTCTCAGTCCTTGGCCCTCAGTCCTCAGTCCTTGGCCCTCAGTCCTCAGTCCAGCTCTCACCCCTCACGGCACAACCCAGCTTGCCGAAACCCCCATTGCAATATACAGTTAGCGAAATTTTTTAAGGGAGTTTATCCAGTGTTCTCGCTCATACAAGCGGCGGGTTGGCCGATATGGCCGCTATTATTCGCCTCAGTCCTTGCGCTGGCGATTATCGCGGAACGGCTGTGGTCGCTGCGCGCGAGCAAAGTCATGCCCAAGGGCCTGCTGATGCAGGCGGTGCAGGAATACCGGCAAAACGACGCCAGCATCGCCAGTTTGACCCAACTCGCCGAAGGTTCGGCGTTGGGGCAGGTGCTCGCGGCAGGCATCAAAAACATCAAATCTTCACCCTTGATACTCAAGGAATCGATAGAAGAAGCCGGGCGCGCCGCGGCGGCCAACCTGGAGCGCTTTCTCACCACGCTGGGCACCATCGCTGCGGTGGCGCCGCTGCTCGGATTGTTCGGCACAGTGATCGGCATGATCGAAATTTTTGGCGCGTCATCGTCTGCCGGCAACAGCAATCCCACGCAACTCGCGCATGGCATTTCTGTTGCGCTTTACAACACAGCGCTGGGCCTGGTAGTGGCGATTCCGAGCATGGTTTTCTACCGTCACTTTCGCAGCCAGGTGGATAGCCTGTTGCTGGAAATGGAAATGCAGGGCACCAAGCTGGTGGAAATTCTTCACGGCGAACGCCAATTCTGACGTTATGACGCTTGAACCATGAAGTTCCGCACCCATGCGTTCCGCGAGGAACCAGAGATCAACTTCATACCGTTGATCGATGTATTGCTGATCATTCTTATTTTTTTGATTATCACCACTACCTACACCAAACAAAGCGAGTTGCAAATCAATTTGCCGACCGCCGATTCGGCAATACCGGCACAGCGCGTTGACCCGATCGATATCGCCGTCGATGCCACCGGCAAATACGTGGTCAACAGGAGCGCCCACACCTACAGCACGCGTGAAGCCTTTGCCAGCGAACTCAAACGCGCCGCCGGCGCCAACAAAGACCCGGTGATCACCATCAGCGCCGATGCCCAGGCCTCGCACCAATCGGTGATTCGCGTGATGGAAGCCGCGCAGTACGCGGGCTTTGGCAAAATCGCCTTCACCATACAAGCAGCCAAAAAGTAAACCTAGAAACGGTAGTTGGACGGGGTGGAGCGTGCGGTTATGGGGGCGCAGGGCAAGGCGCAACGACGAGGAATACTCAATGTATTCCGAGGAGTTGCAACGCAGCCATGCGCCGTCAGAACCGTGCGATCCGCCCCGTAGCGCTCTCACCCAACCGGTGAAAGGAGACAGAATGAAAAAGTATCTATTCATCAAGAGTTTGAATGAGCGCCAAGCGGTCAACTGCCGTTTCTAGGGTAAAGCAGCCCGCGCGCATGTATCCCGCAGCGTGGACGCGCATCACCGTGATTACGCTGCTGCTCGCGCCACTGTCGTGGCTGTTTCGCGCGCTAGTTGTCCTGCGCCGTTATGTGTACCAGTCGTTCCCCTCGCTCAGCCAACGGCTGCCGGTAGCGGTCATCGTCGTCGGCAACATCAGCGTCGGCGGCACCGGCAAAACGCCGCTGGTGCTGTGGCTGGTCGCCCGTTTGCGCGTAGCCGGCTATCAGCCGGGCATTGTCAGCCGGGGTTATGGCGGTGCCCAGGAACTTGCGCACGCGGTGCATGGCGATAGCGACGCCACGCGTTACGGAGATGAACCCGTTTTGATGGCGCGGCGTAGCGCCTGTCCGGTGTGGATCGGCAAAGATCGCGTGGCTGCCGCGCGTGCGCTGCTGACAGCCAACCCCAATTGCAACCTCATCGTCAGCGATGACGGTCTGCAGCATTATCGGCTCGCGCGCACATTCGAGATCGCAGTTATCGACGGCGCGCGCGGACAGGGCAACGGCTTTATGCTCCCTGCCGGACCGCTGCGCGAACCGCCAGAGCGGCTGAACAGCGTGGACGCAGTGGTGGTGCGCGGCGCGGTTGCCGCGCCCAAACCCGCCACCCCGCCGCATTTTGCGATGACGCTGGAGGCCACAGGACTGCGAAATCTGCACGACGCCAATCTGCATCTCCCCGTCAGCGGCTTACACGGCCTGCGCGTGCATGCCATTGCCGGCATTGGTAATCCACAACAGTTTTTCGACATGCTCACACGCCTGGGCATCGCCCACACGCCACACGCGTTCGCCGATCATCATGTTTTTACGGCCGCCGATATCGAGTATGCGGACTGCGACGCGGTGGTGATGACGGAAAAGGATGGCGTAAAATGCGAGCGCTATGCTTCAGCCAGACACTGGGCGCTGAGGGTCGATGCCCGGGTGGACGAGGCACTAGCACAAGTCTTGCTCGCACAAATCAACAGGAAACGCTGAATGGACGGCAAACTACTCGACATCCTCGCCTGCCCGCTGTGCAAAGGCCCGCTGATCTATAAAAAATCCGCAGCGGAACTCATCTGTAAGCCCTGCCGGCTGGGGTTTCCCATCAAGGATGAGATACCGGTGATGCTGGAGGATGAGGCGCGCAAAATTCCTCCTTTGGAGGAATTGTGAACGGGTGAAGGAGTGAACGAGTGGGTTTACGGTGTGGAAGTTACCCGTTCACTTGTTCACTTGTTCACTTGTTCACTTGTTCACTTGTTCACTTGTTCACGCCTTTGCTACTTCACATGAACTTTTCAGTCATCATTCCCGCCCGCTACGCCTCCACGCGTTTTCCCGGCAAGCCGCTGGCGGACGTCGCCGGCAAGCCCATGGTGGTGCGGGTTGCGGCACAGGCGGCTAAAAGCGGCGCGCGCGAGGTGATCGTCGCCACCGATCACGCGGAAATCGCACGGGTGGTAGAGGCCCACGGTTTTGAGTCGATGCTGACGCGCGCGGACCATGCCACCGGCACCGACCGGCTGGCGGAGGTAGCCGCCAAACGGCGCTTCAGCGCGCGCCATGTGGTGGTGAATGTGCAAGGCGACGAGCCGCTGATTCCACCGGCGCTGATTCGCAGTGTCGCGGAAAGTCTTGCGGCACACAAAGACGCCGCGATTGCCACGGCTTGCCACCCGATTAAAACCGCGGCGGAATTCGCCAACCCGAACGTGGTTAAAGTAGTGCTCGACAACGCCGGTTATGCGCTTTATTTCAGCCGCGCACCGATACCCTATGCGCGCGACGCGTTCGCGCACAGCGTAAAATCCCCGCGCGACGCGCTGGCGCGCAGCATCACGCAACTACCGCCCAAGCTCCCCGCGTACCGGCATCTGGGAATTTACGCCTACCGCTGCAAATTTCTCATTGCATTCAAGAACATGCGCCCTGCCGCTATCGAGCAATTTGAAGCGCTCGAACAGTTGCGGGCGATGGCATACGGCCACCGTATCAGCGTCGCCATCACCCGCGCGGCGCCCCACCCCGGCGTGGACACGCCTGAAGACCTCAGGCGCGTTGTGGGACTATACCGCCGCCACTGACGGCGACTGAGCGGGGGTGACTTGGCGGGGGTGGCTGCGGTATAATCCGTTCATTATTAAAACAAATTTGCCCTTCCGTGCAACGTTTACAACGCGGAAAGATGGCAAGTAGCATTCATCTAACCTATTGTTTTAATTCCTCTATTCATCATGCGCATTTTGCTACTTGGTGTGCCCGGCGCCGGCAAGGGCACGCAAGCCCAGTTTTTGATGGCGAAATATGGCATCCCACAGATTGCCACCGGGGACATGCTGCGTAGCGCCGTACGCGCTGGTTCGACGCTGGGGGTCGAAGCAAAATCGTACTTGGACAAGGGCGCTCTGGTGCCCGATCTGATCGTTACCGAATTGGCAAAACAACGCATCCAGGCCCAAGATTGTGCCAACGGCTTCATTATGGATGGTTTTCCGCGCACCTTGCCGCAGGCGGATGCCCTGCGCCACGCCGGCATTGATATCGATTACGTGATTGAAGTCGAAGTCGCCGACGAGGAAATTTTGCGCCGCATGAGCGGCCGCCGGGTGCATCTGGCATCGGGGCGCAGCTACCACATCTTGTTCAACCCGCCCAAGGTTGCGGGCACAGATGACCTCAGCGGCGAGCCGCTGGTACAGCGTGCAGACGACAACGAAACCACGGTAAAGGCGCGGCTTGATGTATATCACGCACAAACCAAACCCTTGGTGCAGTATTACATCGATTGGGGCAAACGCGGTGATAAGCGCGCGCCGCATTACCTCCATATTCACGGCAAGGGCGATGTCGAAGCGATCCGGGATGAGATTTTCGCTGCGCTGGCCAAGAAGCAAATTGAGCGTTAAGCGTTTAGCGTTCAGAGTAACCCCCGCGATCCGATGCTACGCCAGACTCTCAACGCCAAACGCTCAACAAAAGCACGTTTTTATTCAATGTAATTAGGGAGACGGTTGACATGAGTGCATATCAGGGACTGACCATCGCGATTGCCTGCGCGGTGATCGGCATTATTTTCGGCGGCCTGTGGGCCAAGCAGGTCATCAGTCAGCCGGACGGCAATGACCGCATGCGCGAAATCGCTGCCGCCATCAGCACCGGTGCCACCGCTTATTTGTGGCGGCAATACAAAACCATCGCCGTCGTCGGTGGGGTACTGTTTGTCATCATGATGATTTTCCTGGACAAGGCCACGGCCATCGGCTTTGCTATAGGTGCGATTCTGTCGGGCGCGGCGGGCGTCATCGGCATGAACGTATCGGTGCGCGCCAACGTGCGCACCGCCGAAGCCGCGCGCACCGGGCTCAACGAAGCGCTGCAAATCGCGTTTCGTGGCGGCGCCATCACCGGCCTGTTGGTTGTTGGCTTGGGCATGCTCGGCGTGGCAGGCTTTTTCGCGGTGCTGTATCTGGGCATGGGGTATTCGCTCAAGGATGCAGTGCATCCGCTGGTGGGCTTGGCCTTCGGCGGCTCACTGATTTCTATTTTCGCGCGTCTGGGTGGCGGCATATTCACCAAGGGCGCTGACGTCGGTGCGGACCTGGTGGGTAAAGTCGAAGCCGGCATACCCGAAGATGATCCGCGCAACCCCGCGGTGATCGCCGATAACGTCGGTGACAACGTCGGCGATTGCGCCGGCATGGCCGCCGACCTGTTCGAGACCTACGCGGTGACCATCGTCGCCACCATTATTCTCGGTGCGCTGCTGATCACCAAACCCGGCATCGATTTTGTGGCGGTGATTTATCCGCTGGCGCTGGGCGGCGTTTCGATCATCGCCTCCATCATCGGCTGCTACTTCGTCAAAGCCAGGCCCGGCGGCAAAATCATGAATGCGCTGTATCGCGGCCTCGCCGTTTCGGGCGTGCTGGCGCTGATCGCATTCGCTGGCGTGACCTGGACGCTGATGGGCAACATCGGCCTTGATTACCCGCAATACACGCCGCTAAAACTGTTCGGTTGCGCCGTGGTAGGACTGGTGTTGACCGCGTTGATGGTGGTGATCACCGAGTATTACACTGCCACCGAATACGCGCCGGTACGTCACGTCGCTGCCGCCTCCACCACCGGCCACGGCACCAACATCATCGCCGGTCTGGGCGTCTCCATGCGTTCGACCATGTGGCCGGTGCTGTCGGTGTGCGCGGCTATTTACGCAGCTTACGCACTGGCTGGCCTCTACGGTATCGCCATCGCCGCAACGGCGATGCTGTCGATGACCGGCATTATCGTGGCGCTCGACGCTTACGGCCCGATCACCGACAACGCCGGCGGCATCGCCGAAATGTCGGGCCTGCCGAAAGAAGTGCGCGCGATCACCGATCCGCTCGACGCCGTGGGCAACACCACCAAGGCCGTCACCAAAGGCTACGCCATCGGTTCGGCAGGGCTTGCCGCACTGGTGCTGTTCGCCGACTACACCCACGCCCTCGAAGCATCGGGCAGGATCATTACCTTTGATCTATCGAACCACATGGTCATCATCGGCCTCTTCATCGGCGGCATGATTCCGTATTTGTTCGGCGCCATGGCGATGGAAGCTGTAGGCCGTGCGGCGGGTTCGGTGGTGGTCGAAGTGCGCCGCCAGTTCAAAGAAATCCCCGGCATCATGGCAGGCACCGCCAAGCCCGATTACTCGCGCGCAGTGGACATGCTAACCCTCGCCGCGATCAAGGAAATGATCGTGCCCTCGCTGCTGCCGGTGCTGGTGCCGGTGGTGGTCGGCGTGGTATTGGGCCCGCAGGCGCTGGGCGGCGTGCTGATGGGTTCCATAGTCACCGGCTTATTCGTAGCCATCTCCATGACCACCGGCGGTGGCGCATGGGACAATGCCAAGAAATACATTGAAGACGGCAACCACGGCGGCAAAGGTTCCGAAGCCCACAAGGCCGCAGTCACCGGCGACACCGTGGGTGATCCGTATAAAGACACCGCAGGCCCAGCGGTGAATCCGTTGATCAAGATTATTAATATTGTGGCGTTGTTGATTGTGCCGCTGTTGTAATTTCGGCTGCTAGCTTACCCCACGGGGACGCGCCTGCGTCCCCGTTTTTTTTGGCCGACCCATACCCCAAAAGAAGTACATGCATAGAGTCAACATTATCGGCGGCGGCCCGGCGGGCCTGATGGCGGCAGAGGTGATTGCCGCCAGTGGCGCGCACGTTAATGTTTACGATGCGATGCCCTCTGTCGGGCGCAAGTTGCTGATGGCGGGCAAAGGCGGACTGAACCTCACGCACTCGGAACCGTTGCAACCCTTCCTTGCGCGCTATGGCGCACGGCGCCCGCAGGTGGCACCTTGGCTGGCCGCGTTCGGGCCTGAAGCATTACGCGCATGGGCGCAGGCGCTGGGCGTCACGACCTTCATAGGCTCGTCGGGCCGCGTGTTTCCCCAAGACATGAAAGCCGCGCCGTTGCTGCGCGCGTGGCTGCGGCGGCTGCGTGCTGCGGGCGTGGCGTTTCACATGCGTCACCGCTGGCTGGGCTGGAACGAGAACGGCGCGTTGCGCTTCGACACGCCGCAAGGCCCGCTCACTGTGAGCGCGGACGCAACCTTGCTCGCACTCGGCGGCGGCAGTTGGGCGCGCTTGGGCTCGGATGGCGCGTGGAGTGCATGGCTCGCCGCGCACGGCGTAAGCATCGCGCCGCTGCGGCCCGCCAACTGCGGCTTTGATTGCGCATGGAGCGCACATTTTCGCACGCGTTATGCCGGGCAACCGCTGAAATCGGTGATGGCGTCGGTCACGGATGGCGATGGACATCTGCAACGCCAGCCAGGTGAATGCATCCTCACTGAATCGGGCATCGAAGGCGGCGTGATTTACACGCTGTCCGCGCTGCTGCGCGACGCCATCGATACGCACGGCAGCACAACGCTGTATCTCGATCTGGCGCCCGCTCGCGATGCGCGCCAGCTCACGCACGATCTGTCGCAGTCACGTGGCAAACGTTCATTGTCCAACCACTTGCAAAACAAAGCGGGGATCAGCGGCGTTAAAGCCGGGCTGCTGCGTGAAGGGGCGAGTAAAGCGCAACTCGCTGATCCCGCGCAACTCGCCGCGCGCATCAAAGCCTTACCGCTGACGCTGACCGCGGCACGCCCGCTGGATGAGGCCATCAGCAGCGCCGGTGGCGTGTCGTTCGAGGCACTAGACGAGAACTTGATGCTGCGCGCAATGCCCGGCATTTTTTGCGCCGGCGAAATGCTCGATTGGGAAGCGCCCACCGGCGGCTATCTGCTGACGGCGTGTTTTGCCAGCGGGCGTGTTGCCGGTGCGGGTGTCGTGCATAGGCTGCGCGACAGCGATATCTAGGCCCCCTGCACTCCGCTATACTCGGCGCTGGGTTTACTGGAAGCATATTCAATAACATTATATTTTTAATCATGAAATACACTCTCGGCGACCGCCGTATAGTCACTCACGGCGAGTACTGGATCGCCCCCGGCGCGCACGTCATCGGCAGCGTCATCCTCGGCCGCGGCGTCAGCATCTGGTTTAACAGCGTGGTGCGCGGCGACAATGATCTCATCACCATCGGTGACAATTCACAGGTGCAGGACGGCTGCGTGCTGCACCCCGATCCGGGCTTTCCGATTACGCTGGGCATGAGCGTGAGTATCGGCCACAAGTCGATGATACACGGCTGCACCATCGGCGACGGCAGCCTCATCGGCATCAACAGCGTAGTGCTCAACGGCGCAAAGATCGGCAAGAACTGCCTGATCGGCGCTAACTCGCTGATCAGCCAAAACAAGGTGATACCCGACGGCGTGATGGTGCTGGGTTCGCCCGGTAAAGTGGTGCGCGACTTGCGGCCGGCGGAAATCGCCTTCCTGCAGCAAACGGCGGATGACTATGCCGCGCGCGCCGTCCGCTACCGGCAGCAACTGAAAATAGACGACACACGCTAATGCACCTGGTGATTCAGGGCGCGCAGATCGAAACCGGCGATCTCAAGGCGCTGGCAAAGCTGAGTAGCGCAGCGGCCATTGAGCAAATCAGCGCAACGGCGTTTCGCCTGCGCAATGCCAGCGCCTCGCCGGACATGGCCACGCGCATTGCAGAGCTATGCACAAGCGCCCGGCTGGATTTCGCATGGGTTGCGCAACACCGCCGCCTGGCGGATTTCAGGCTGCTGGTGATGGACATGGATTCCACGCTGATCACCATCGAGACCATCGACGAACTGGCAGACCTAGTCGGATTAAAACGCGAAGTCGCGGCGATCACCGAACAGGCGATGCGCGGCGAAATCGAATACAACGAAAGCCTGCGCCAGCGCGTGGCCGTGTTGAAGGGCCTCGACCAAAGCGCGTTGCGCCGGGTCTATGATGAACGGCTGGAACTCTCACCCGGCGCAGAATTACTACTCGCCGCAGCAAAAAAACACGGCATCCAAACGCTGCTGGTGTCCGGCGGCTTCACGCAGGTGACCGCTCTGCTCAAAGCGCGCCTGGGACTCGATTACACGCATGCCAACACGCTCGCGGTAGTCAACGGCAAACTCACCGGCGACATCGTCGGCGACATCGTTAACGCAGACGCCAAGCGCAGCGAGTTGCTGCGCCTACGCGATGTGCTGGGCATCCAGCGCGAGCACATCATCGGCATCGGTGACGGCGCCAATGATTTGAAATTCATGGCGGAGTGTGGCGTAAGCATCGCGTATCACGCCAAACCGATCGTGCGCGGGCAGACCACACACGCTGTCAATTACGGCGGGCTGGATGCGGTGGTGAATCTCTTCGATTGAACCGGTAGTTGGACGGGGTGGAGCGTGCGCACAAATTCGCCGCCCACCGGATCGCCCTCGATCTGAAAACGCTCGCGAGGAAAAAGCTCAGATCACAATCGTTCTGCGATGACCAGACGCGTGCTGGAGACGCCATTCCTGATGATCACCTGTAGCGGGAGAGCCCCCGCCGGAACCGCGCGGGCATGGAAGACCTGCGTTGTGGATTCATAGCTCAGCCAGGTAGGCAGGGGCGCCCCACTCACGAGCGCCACGTTCACCCTACCGTTGCTGGCCGCGAGCATGTTAGCCATTTTTTCTGGCACCGGAAAACTGAATCCAGTGCTGACCACTTCCTTCGGCACTGCCACTTCGACGACCCCTTGGAGCTGGGACGTAGGCGCGCGCACCAGCTCGACCACGACCGCTGCTGTGCCGCGGCTGCCGGCGCCTGCCTGGGTCGCAGCGCTACCGCTCGTGCTGCTTGACGTAGTGCTGCTGCCGGTGGCGCTGGCTGGTGAGGACGAGGCCCCCGCCGTGGGTGCCACACTGGCAACCTGAGTCCCTGACAGCGCAACGCTCGTCGTGGCTGTCGCAGTCGCCCCGGTCGTCGCACTCTGCGGGGCAGGAGCCGCCGTCGCTACAGTCGCTATGGTCGTTACGGTCTGCCCCTGCCCGCCGCCGCCACCGTTCGCGCTGCCCGCAGCTACGGGCGCTGCAAAGGCCATAACCGGTTGCGCGGCAACGCCCGTCGGAACAACTTCGTCGCCTTGAGGCGCGGGCGCTGAGACGGCCGCACCTGGCGCGGGTGCCGCTGCCGGTGGCACGGGGCCCGTTTGCGTCACAGGCGCCGGGGTGAGCGTAGGCGTAGTGCTGCTGCCGGTCGCGCTGGCTGGTGAGGACGAGGTCCCCGCCAGGGGTGCCACGCTGGCAACCTGAGTCCCTGACAGCGCAACGCTCGTCGTGGCTGTCGCAGTCGCCCCGGTCGTCGCAGTCTGCGGGGCAGCAACCGCCGTCGTCGCTACAGTCGTTACGGTCTGCCCCTGCCCGCCGCCGCCACCGTTCGCGCTGCCCGCAGCTACGGGCGCTGCAAAGGCCATAACCGGTTGCACGGCAACGCCCGTCGGAACAACCTCGTCGCCTTGAGGCGCGGGCGCTAAGACGGCCGCACCTGGCGCGGGTGCCGCTGCCGGTGGCACGGGGCCCGTTTGCGTCACGAGCAGCGGGGTCACCGCAGGCAATGGCTCAGCGACTGGCGGCGGGATAACCGCCGGTTGTGGCGCCGGTTGCACCGCCAGCACGCCATCTGTGTAATTCAGACTGTAATTGCCACCGACCAGGCCGCCCGGCGTGATGGCATAGCTGCCTGCGCCGATCGCACCCTGCGAGCTGCCACCGTAAGTGAGTGTGCCGCCGAGCACGGCGCTGGTCTCGCCATTCACGAAGCCGTCGTAAGTGATACCCGCACCGCCGCTATAGGCGAGGCCGTTGTAGGTCTTGCTGTCCGCGTTCGCCGTGACGCTGAGGGCCTTCTGCGTGATGCGCACCGAGATGTCATCCGCATGAGCCGTGAAACTGTAGTTCGTGGCGTCCTGACCGATCAGCGACAGGCCGCTGAAGCGCACGCGGTTGGCTTGAGCGACATTCTTATTATTGAAGCTCGCTGTAGCGCTACCCGTCAGGTTCACCGCGTCATTGCCATAGGGTTTGCCGTCGCTCGCGCTCCCCGTACCCGCCGTGATCGCTGACAGTAGCGCCGCATTGCCGGCCACTGTCGCCGTGATCGTGCCATCGTACACTTTGTCCGCGCTCGACAGACCCGAGATCGTCAGCGCTTTCTGACTGATCGTTGCCGTCGTATTCGTCTGGCCCGTGATCGCATAGTTGCCCACGTCCGCACCGCTATAGCTGCTCGTGAGGGACACGGTCTTGCCTGCGCCCACATGACGGTCAGCAAAGGCTCCTGTGGCAGAGACGCTAACCGCATCCCCCGCCACCAGCCCCGCGTAGCGCGCGCCAGCCACGCTCACCGTCGCCCCAACCGTGCCGTCGTACACCTTGTCCGCACTCAACAGCCCCGCAATCGTCAACGCCTTTGGTGTAATGACCGAGGCCACACCCGTCGTATTGGCCAGACTGTAGTTCGCAGCCAGCCCACTGCCGTCGGCCAGACTGTAGCTCACCGTGCTCGTGTAGCTGCCCGCGTTGGCACTGCTCAGCACTGCCGCTGATCCGCTCGCCGTCACCGTCTCCGAGTTGACGAAGCCGCTGAGTGTACCGATCGTCAGCACACCGGCTGCCGTGCTCGCGTTGTAGACCTTGTTGGCAATCGTCGGCGCGGTGATGGTGAGCGGCTTTTTCGTGATGACCGAGGCCACACCCGTCGTATTGGCGAGGCTGTAGTTCGCCGCCAGGCCACTGTTGGTGCCATCGGCCAGGCTGTAGCCCACCGTGGTGGTGTAGCTGGCCGCGTTGGCGCTGCTCAATGCGGTCGCAGTACCACTGGCCGTCACCGTCTCCGACCCCACAAAGCCGCTCAACGTGCCGATCGTCAGCACACCGGATGCCGCGTTGGCGTTGTAGGCCTTGTTGGCAATCGCAGGTACCGCAATCGTCAGCGCCTTTGGTGTAATGACCGCCGCCACGTTCGTCGTATTCGCCAGACTGTAGTTCGCCGCGAGGCCACTGTTGGTACCGTCAGCCAGACTGTAGCTCACCGTGCTCGTGTAGCTACCCGCGTTGGCACTGCTCAGGTCCGCCGCAGCACCACTCGCAGTCACCGTCTCCGACCCCACAAAGCCGCTCAACGTGCCGACCGTCAGCGCACCGGATGCCGCGTTGGCGTTGTAGACCTTGTTGGCAATCGCAGGTGCTGCAATCGTCAGCGCTTTCTGGTTGATCGTTGCCGTCGCGTTCGTCTGGCCCGTGATCGCATAGTTGCCCACGTCCGCACCGCTATAGCTGCTCGTGAGCGACACGGTCTTGCCTGCACCCACATGACGGTCAGCAAAGGTTCCTGTGGCAGAGACGCTAACCGCATCCCCCACCACCAGCCCCGCGTAGCGCGCGCCAGCCACGCTCACCGTCGCCCCGACCGTGCCGTCGTACACCTTGTCCGCACTCAATACGCCCGAGATCATCAAGGCCTTGGCTGTGATCGTCACTGGCGCATTGGCGTTGTTCAGCGCCGGCAACTGGTAGTTGCTCGCCACACCGTCATTGGTACCGTTGGCCAGCGTGATGGCGCTCACGTACTTACCGACCGTCGCCACGTGCGCGTCGTTAGCCGCAGCACCGCTGTAGGTGAGCGTCTCGCTGCCTACCAGGTTACCCAGCGTCACCGCCCCCACGCCCAGGCTCGTCGTGCCGTCGTAGACACGGCTGGCCGACAAACTCACCGTCTTGGCCATGATGCGCGCGCTCGTGTCATCAGCATGGGCCGTGAAGCTGTAGTTGCCCCCGTGCACACCGTTCAGACTCAAACCGCTAAAGCTCACCGTGCTGGCATCCGCCACATTCTTGTCATTAAATCTGCCCGCCGCCGTGCCGCTCAGGCTGACCATGTCGCCCGTGTATGGCTTGCCGTCGCTCGTGGCGCCACTACCCGCCGTGATCGCCGCCTGTAGCGCCGCCGTGCCTGATACGCTGGCCGTGATCGCGCCGTCATACACCTTGTTCGAACTGCTCAGACCCGAGATCGTCAGCGCCTTTGGGCTGATCGTCGCCGTCGTGTTCGCCTGACCAGTAACCGCATAGTTGCCCACGTCCGCTCCGCTGTAGCTGCTCGTCAGCGTTACCGTCTTGCCCGTACCCGCGTGCCGGTCCGCAAAGACGCCCGTCGCTGCGACCGAGAACGCGTCGTTTGCCACCTTACCCGTGTACGTCGCCCCCGCAACGCTCACCGTCGCTCCAGCCGTGCCATCATAGCCCTTGTCCGCAGCAGTGACGCCCGAGACGCTAAGAGACTTCTGTGTGATCGCTGCACTCACCGTCGTGCTGCTGGCATCAAGCACGTAGTCGCTGGCCGCCGAACTATTGGTCCCGCTGATGGCCGAGATCGCCAGCCCTGAGACCGTCACCGCACTGGCGCTCGCAACATCCTTGCTGTTATAGACGCTGCCGGTGTGGGTCAGCGTCACCCCCGTGTCGTTGGCTACCAGACCGCTGAAGCTGTAGCTCGGGGTAAAACCGCCCGGCGCGCTGGTCGCGCCGTCGTAGGTCTTGGTGACACCAGAGTTACTCAAGCTGGGCGTCAGCATCTTGGCTGTGATGGTCACCGGCGCATTGGCATTGTTCAGAGTCGGCAACTGGTAGTTGCTCGCCACACCGTCATTGGTGCCGTTGGCCAGCGTGATGGCGCTGATGTACTTAGCCGCCGTGGCCACGTGCGCGTCATTGGCCGCAGCACCGGTGTAGGTCAGCGTCTCGCTGCCCACACCCGTGGTGAGGGTGACATTGCCCGCAAGTGCGGTGGTGCCGTCGTAGACACGACTGGCCGCGACGCCAACAGTCTTCGCGCTGATACTCGCCACCACCGTCTTACTGCTGGCATCAAGCACGTAGTCGCTGGCCGCCGAGCTGTTGGTCCCGCTGATGCTTGAGATCGCCAGGCCCGAGACCGTCACGGTAGTGGCGCTCGCAACATCCTTGCTGTTGTAGACCGCTCCTGTATGGCTCAGGCTCGCCCCCGTGTCACCTGAGACCAAGCCGCTGAAGCTGTAGCTCGGGGTGTAGCCACCCGGCGCGCTAGTCGCGCCGTCGTAGGTCTTGGTGACACCAGAGTTGCTCACGCTGGGCGTCAGCGTCTTGGCTGTGATGGTCACCGGCGCATTGGCATTGTTCAGTACCGGCAACTGGTAGTTACTGGCCACACCGTCATTGGTACCGTTGGTCAGCGTGATGGCGCTGATGTACTTAGCTGCCGTGGCCACGTGCGCGTCGTTAGCCGCAGCACCGCTGTAGGTTAGCATCTCGCTGCCTACCAGGTTACCCAGCGTCACCGCCCCCGCGCCCAGGCTCGTCGTGCCGTCGTAGGCGCGGCTGGCCGCGATGCCAACAGTCTTCGCACTGATACTCGCCGTCACCGTCTTGCTGCTGGCATCAAGCACGTAGTCGCTGGCCGCCGAGCTATTGGTCCCGCTGATGCTCGAGATCGCCAGGCCTGAGACCGTCACCGCACTGGCGCTCGCAACATCCTTGCTGTTGTAGACGCTGCCCGTGTGGGTCAGGCTCGCCCCCGTGTAACCTGAGACCAAGCCGCTGAAGCTGTAGCTCGGGGTGTAGCCACCCGGCGCGCTGGTCGCGCCGTCGTAGGTCTTGGTCACACCAGAGTTGCTCACGCTGGGCGTCAGCGTCTTGACTGCGATAATCACTGGCGCATTGGCATTGTTCAGGGCCGGCAACTGGTAGTTGCTGGCCACACCGTCATTGGTACCGTTGGCCAGCGTGATGGCGCTCACGTACTTGCCGACCGTCGCCACGTGCGCGTCGTTAGCCGCAGCACCGCTGTAGGTGAGCGTCTCGCTGCCCACCAGGTTGCCCAGCGTCACCACCCCTGCAACCAGGCTCGTCGTGCCGTCGTAGACGCGGCTGGCCGACAAACTCACCGTCTTGGCCGTGATCGCAGCACCCACCATCTTACTGCTGGCATCAAGCACGTAGTCACTGGCCGCCGAGCTGTTGGTCCCGCTGATGCTCGCTATCGCCAGCCCTGAGACCGTCACCGCACTGGCACTGGCGACATCCTTGCTGTTGTAGACCGCTCCCGTGTGGGTCAGGCTCGCCGCCGTGTCGTTGGCTACCAGACCGCTGAAGCTGTAGCTCGGTGTGTAGGCGCCCGGTGCGCTGGTCGCGCCATCGTAGGTCTTGGTCACGCCAGAGTTGCTCAAGCTGGGCGTGAGCGTCTTGGCTGTGATCGTCACCGGCGCATTGGCATTGTTCAGGGCCGGCAATTGGTAGTTGCTCACCACACCGTCATTGGTACCGTTGGCCAGCGTGATGGCGCTGATGTACTTAGCCGCCGTGGCCACGTGCGCGTCGTTACCCGCAGCACCGCTGTAGGTGAGCGTCTCGCTGCCCACCAGGTTGCCCAGCGTCACCACCCCTGCGCCCAGGCTCGTCGTGCCGTCGTAGACGCGGCTGGCCGACAAACTCACCGTCCTGGCACCGATGTTGGCACTGAGGTTTTCTGGGGCGAGACTGTAGTTGGCCGCGTCGGTGCCGGCGAGGCTGTAGCTCGCCGCTACCGTCTTGCCGGTGCCCACATTCTTGTTGTCAAACAGACCACTGGCGCTCACTGTTACCGTGTCCCCGGCAATCACCTGACCCAGAGTACCGGCAGTCACGCTCGCGTTGGTGTTGCCGTTGTATTCCTTGTGCGCAGCACTGCTGCCGCTGATGGTGAGCGCCTGCGCAGTGATGTTGGCGCTGCTGCTGCCGCTCGCCGACACGCTGTAGTTCGCCGCATCCGTGCCCGTGAGGTTCACGCTACCGATGCTCACCACTTTGCCCGTGCCCACGACCTTGTCCGCAAAGCTCGCCGTGCGGTTGATCGTCAGCACATCGTTGGTCACCCGGTCATCCGCCGTCGTCACCGTGGCGTTGGTGGTGCGGTCATACACCCGGTTCACGCCGGTGTAGCTCACCGTCAAAGGCTTGGTGCTGATGCTGTGGGCGGCACTGTCGTGCACCGTGAGCGTGTAGTTGGAGGCGTTGGTACCGCTGAGGCTGAGCCCGGTGAAGCTCACCGTATTGGCATCAAGCACGTCCTTGTCGTTGAAGGTGCCCGAGGCGGTACCCGTCAAGCTCACTGTGTCCCCGCTGTAGGGCTTGCCATCGTTGGCCGCGCCGCCGCCCGCGCTGATCGCCGTCTGCAGGGCAGCGCTGCCGTTGACCGCCGCGTTGGTACCCCTGTCGTATTGCTTGTTCGCACTCGTAAGGCCCGAGATCGTCAGCGCCTTTGCCGTGATAGTGGCGCTGGTGCTGGCCTGATCCGTAATCGTATAGTTGGAGGCATCCGCCCCGCTATAGCTGCTGGTCAGTGTCACTGTCTTGCCAGTGCCCACATGCCGGTCAGCAAAGACCCCTGTGGCCGAGACAGTGACGGCGTCGCCACCCACCAGACCGGAGTAACTCGATCCAGTCACGTTCACCGTCGCTGCGCTGGTGGCGTCGTAGGTCTTGTTCGTAGCCGTGATGCCGCTCACCGTCAGGGGCTTGGCGGTGACGTTGGCAGCGAGGTTCTGTGCCGCCAGACTGTAGTTGCCGCCGTCAATGCCAGCGAGGCTGTAGCTCGCTGCCACGGTCTTGCTGCTGCCCACATTCTTGTTGTCAAACAGACCACTGGCGCTCACCGTCACCGTGTCCCCAGCGATCACATTGCCCAGGGTGCCGGCAGTGACGCTGGCGTTGGTGTTGCCGTTGTATTCCTTGTTGGCCGCACTGCTGCCGCTGATGTCGAGCGCCTTGGCGTTCACCGTCAATGTGCCAGCGACGTAGCCGGCGATGGCGTAGCCCAGCTGGCCGGTGCCGCCGGAGGCCGTGAGCGTATGGTCGCCCGCGGTGTAGTTGCTCGTGCTCGAGGTACTGCCTCCGACTGCCACGCTGGGCGCGCTGGAGAAAACCTGCGCGACGGTGTCGCCGTTCTGGCTATTGATGCTGAGCGCGCGTGTGGGTGTCACGCCGTAAGTCTTAATTTCATCGGCCGCAGTGACGGTGATGCTCGGTCGCTCGCGGTAGATGGCATATATCCCTGCGCCCAGCGCAGCTGGTGTATCCCGCGCTCGTCTCGTCGCTGTTGTAGCGGAAGCGCCCACTACCTGCGCCGACCAAGGCGCTTACCCCTGTGCTACCCGCGACGCTGCCGGTATAGAGCGTGATGCGTCCGCCCGAGCCGGCGCTGAGGGTCGGACTGCCGCTCACCACGATGTTGCCGCCGGTGGCGGTACCCGCAGCAGTATTCACCCCGGCGTTTAGCACGATCGCCGCAGCGCTCGCGTCCGTGGTGGCGATGTTCTGGGCCAGCGTGAGGTCGCCCGTCAAGGTGCTGATGCTGACCGGGCCAGCGGCCGTGACGCCGCTCGGGTTGACGGTGCCGATGGTAAGCGCATTGCTATCGCGGTAGCTGAGGCTGCCGATGCCGCTCGCCGCCAGCGTGCCGATCGCGTTGCTCGCGTGATCGAGCGTGACATTGCCACCGAGCAGCGCCAGTTTGTCGGCGACCAAGTAGCCGCTTGCACCATCGCTCACCGTGCCGCTACCGGTCAGCGTGATGGTGTTGCTGCTGGTGGCGGTCAATGCGGCGTTGATCGCGAGGTTGCCGCCATAGATCGTGATCGGTCCGGCGATGCTGGTGGCGCTGTCGATGGTGATGTCGGCGAGATTGCCTGCCTTGCCGAGCGTCAGCCCAGTGAGCCCCGTGCCCAGCGTCACGCCGCTGATCGGCCAGGTGAAGGCACTGCCGAAGCTCGCGCCGTGGGACTGTACAGTCAGGGTGCCGGTGCCGCGCACCGTGGTACTCGCCAGTAAAATCGCATCGCTGGTCAGCGTGATGTTGCCGCTGGTGGTGATCGAGGGTGTAGCGCTGTCATTGGAGCCGATGTTCAAACTGCCCAGAGAACGCAGGATTCCGGTGTCGCTGCCCGTGCCTATGCCGGTGAGGGTGATGGCGCCACTGCTCGAATAAATGTGGTTGGTGCCACCATCGACGTTGATTCCGGCGTGCAAGCGGGCGGTGCCGGTGCCTGCGGTTCCAGTTAGAGTGATGGCCCCGGAGCCGGCGCTGATGGTGTTGGTCATCCCGTTAGCATAAAAATTGATGCCGACGCCGTGGGTGTCCCGATTATTTCTGCCGCCGATGCCATCGAAGGTGATGGAACCGCTGCCCGAAGTGGTGATCGTCGAATTGGCGGTGTACCCGACGTTGTCGATGCCGATCGTGTACCAGTCGCCGGCGGGGTTCAAGTCCGCGCCCTGCCAGCCCCGGCCGCGCAGGAGGATATTGCCACCTCCGGCATTGATGCTGTGGCCGTTAAGCCAGATGCCTGGATACTTAATTTCTGGAAACCCGATCGGACCACCGGTTGCCGAGCCCTCGGCGTAACCGCTGCCGCTGGCGTTGCCACCACCCATGGTGATGTTGCCGCCGCCGCTCGAGATCGTGGGACCTGCGAGCCGGATGCCACCGCCGCTGGTCGCATCGCTGTTCGAGGCAAAGAGGATGTTGGCGCCAGCGGTGGTGATCTGCGCGCTGTTGGCGCTGTTGATGCTGTCGCTCGCCACTACCGTGATGGTGCCGCCCGCGCCACCGGCGCTGGTATTCAGGTTGGCGTTGAGGTTGACGTTGCCGCCGTAAATGGTGATGGGGCCCGCGATGTTCGCTGCGCTGGACATCGTGATATCGGCGGTATTAGTGGATTTGCCGACGGTCAGTCCGGTGAGACCGCTGCCCAGCGTGAGATTGCTGATAGTCAGAGCCGAACCAAAGC
The DNA here is from genome assembly GCA_945906815.1 of Bordetella parapertussis. Classification (GTDB taxonomy): domain Bacteria; phylum Pseudomonadota; class Gammaproteobacteria; order Burkholderiales; family SG8-41; genus UBA5216. Next base: position 38,745 of record CAMDRT010000023.1, on the reverse strand, counting down.
TGTTGCCGGAGGACTCGACAGTTAGCGTGCCGCTACCAAGGACGCTGCTGGTGGCACTGGTATTGAAGTACGGCTTGTCGGCGCGCAACACGATGTTGCCGCTTTGCCCGCTGGCGGCGCCGAGCGTTGGGTTGGTGTTGTATGCTCCAAGGAACATCCCGTAGTCGTTGTAGGTCGGACTGCTACCCACCAGGGTTAGCGTGCCCGCAGCCGATTTGATTGTAGATTGGCCTATCCACAGGCCGTAGTGGCCAGCGGCACCTACGCCATTGCCACCGGTTCCGGTGAGCGTGAGCGCACCGCTGCCGCTGCCGACAAGGTTGGTGTCATAGAGATAAACGCCGACGTTGTATGTCCCAGCTCCTGCGGAGGTTCCACCGGTACCGGTGATGCTCATGTCGCCACTGGCGGTCAGCGTGGCCGCCCCCAGGTCGATACCAAAGTTGTATCCATTGGTCGATGTGTTGGCTGCACCGGTGCCGACGACCGTGATGTTGCGGCCGGCCAGGCTGCTGTTGCTGACCAGCCTCGTCCCGTAGCCTTGTGCGATGTTCGTGACTGCGCTCGCGCCGCGCAGCGAGATATCACCGGCTGTCGCGGCGCCGGTCGCGGCATCGAGGGTGGTGTAGCTGTCAAGGTAAACGCCCCCCTGCACGGCGGTGCTACTCCATGCGCTATCGACGAGCGGATCGCTGCCGCCGCCCAGAACAATATTGCCGCCTGTCGTGGTAATCGTGGTGCGGTTGCCCGAACTGCCTGCGCTCAGCGTGATGCCGCCGGTGCTGTTATTGTCGCTGTCGGCCCAGTAGGTGAGGGCGCCGCTGTTGGTGGAGACATCCACCGATGCGGCCTGGGTGATGTTGCCGCTGGCCTTGACGAGGATAGCCGCGCCGCTGGCCGTGCTGCTCAGGTTGGCGTTGAGGTTGACGTTGCCGCCGTAGATGGTGATGGGACCGGCGATGCTTGTGGTGCTGCCGATGGTGACATTGGCGGTGTTGCCCGACTTGCCGAGTGTCAGCCCAGTCGCCCCTGTGCCCAGCGTCAAGCCGCTGATCGGCCAGCTCAAAGTCGAGCTAAAGCTGGTGCCGGAGGGCTCGACGGTCAGGGTGCCGGTCGAGTCCACCGTGCTGCCGGCAAACGACACGGCATCGCCGGTCAAGCGGATGTTGCTGCTGCTCTCGGTCACAGCCGAGCCGGATTTCTTGCCGATGCTGACACCGCTGGCGTAGATGCCGTAGCTGCCGCCATTCACGGCAATGTCGCCGCTGGCCGACAGCAGGTTCATGTCGACGAATCTCACCCCCGTGTAATTGCTTGCAGCCGTGGTCCCCGACGCGCTGATGCCGCCCGCACCCGACGCAACGACATTCATGTAGTTGGCCTGGAATCCCGCTGCATTGCTCGTCGCGACGGTGGCACCAGTGATGCTGATGGCCGGGGTGAGCGCATTGCCTCCCGTGGAAGTGATGCTAGTCAAGGCGCCACTCGCGCCAAAGGAATTGAGCGCGATGCCGTGGCCACTGCCCGTGTTGTCGCCCACCAGAGTGATGGTGCCGGCACCGCTGTTGATCGTGCCCTGGTAATCGAGGTTCAGCGCCGGCAAAGTGCTGGCGGCGCGACCGCGCATCACGATGTCGCCGCCACCGGAATAGATCAGCGTATTGTTGAGGTTGTTGCCATCGTAGGAGGCGTGATCCCAGATACCCAGCGCCACACCGACTTGCAGTGCGCCCGAGGTCTGTTTGTTGAGCGCGTAGCCATCGGGCAGCCCGTCGCTGGCTGTGCCGCCATTGGCGCCATCGTCGGCACCACCAGCGAGCACAATGCGCCCGCCACCCGTGGTGGTGTTGGTGGTGTTGCTGCGGTTGGCGGCAGTGCGGGTGTCCAGCATGTTATTGCGGTAGAGCTGGATGTAGCCGCCGCTCACCGTCTCGGCGTCGCTGTTGCTCCAGAACACCAGGTCGCCGCCGTTGGTCTGGAATGTCCGATCGGCATTGCTGACGATATTGCCGCTGGCCTTGACGAGGATATCTGCGCCCGCCGCCGTACTGGTCAGGTTGGCGTTGAGATTGACGTTGCCGCCGTAGATAGTGATGGGGCCCGCGATGTTCTGCGCGCTGGATATCGCGATGTCCGTGGTGTTGGTGGATTTGCCGAGGGTCAGACCGGTGAGACCGCTGAGCGTCAGATTGGCGACCGGCCAGCTCAGGGTAGAGGAGAAACTGTTCGCATAGGGTTCGACGGTCAACGCCCCGGTGGAGGCGATGTTCAGAACCCCCGTGGTGCGCACGCTGTCTGCGCGCAAGAGGATGTTGCTCGTAGAGGCTGTGACGTTCGAGCCCGATTTGGTGCCGAGATACAGACCGTTGGCGCCGCTGGTGACCCAGATCTCGCCGGCGCGACCGATCAGGCTGATGTTGCCGCTCGCTGCCAGCGCATCGACCCCGGTCAGACGCAGCGCCGAGGCCGCGGTGCCGCTGGCATGACCATCGAGGGTGATGCTGCCGCTGCCCAGGGCTTCAATCGCAATGCGGTCGACATCGTCGCCATCAATGGCGATGGCGAGGTTCTCACCGCTACCGCTGGACGCGCGGCCGATCAGCGAGATGGCGCCGTCGCGGGTGCGGATCAGGCTGGGCGCATTATGGTTCCCCGACGTTCGCCAGGCAGCCAGATCGAATCCTAAGCTGCCGGTGGTGCTGCCCTGCGACAGGCCGTTCAGCGTGATGTTGCCACCCGTGCCGGCATTGATGGTGTAGCCCTGGTGGGCCTGGATGGCTGACGAAATACCGCCCACCCCACTGGTGGACTTGCCGAAAACGGTAATGTCGCCGCCGCCCGAATAGAGGTTGATGTTGCTGTCCTGGCCCGAGGCGGCGTCGCTGGCACCCAGCATCACCCCGGTATTGGAATAGGTTCCGGCGAAATTGGCGGCGTAGCCGTCGGGCTTGCCATCGCTGCTCGTGCGACCGGCGATGCCCGAGGCCGTACCGCCGTCGTCCAGCCCGCCCGCCAGCGTGATAGCGCCGCCACCGGTGGTATGCGTGGTGGCCGAGCGGTCGACCGAAGTACGTGTGTCGATGGAAAAATTGGGCTTGACCTGAATGCCACCGGCTCCTGAATTGTCGCTGTCTGACCACAGCGTCACATTCCCTGCGTTGGTGACGAGATTTCCTCCCGCGATGACATTGCCGCTGGCCTTGGCAAGGATGGCGGTCCCCGCAGCGGTGCTGGTCAGGTTGGCGTTGAGATTGACGTTGCCGCCGTAGATCGAGATCGGACCGTTGACGGTGATGGCGTTCGTTGCATGGGTAATGTCGGCTGTGTTGCCCGCCTTGCCTATGGTCAGGCCCGACATGGTGTGACCGTTCTGGTTCCAGTTGAACCACTCGGTGTACATGGCCCCTTCAAAGCTTGCCGATGCGGGCACGGGTGTCCATTCCACAGCTCCTGTGGTCGCCACATGGGGATTGCCACCCGGAAAAGTCACCCTGTCATATTGAATGGTGATATTGCTGGCGCTGCTAGTGACGCTGCTGCCGGCCCTGGAGCCCAGGTAGGCGGTGCCATCCTTGTGCCAATAGCCGTCGCCATTGCCTCCGTTCTGACCGCCGAGCATTCGTATCGGCCCACTGTTGGCCAGCAGACTGAACTCTGCACGGGTGACCAGATCGTATGGTGTTCCAATGGTGACTTTCTGTGAAGTGCTGAGCGTGATGCCGCCCCCAGAGCCTGTGGCCGCAACGATCAGGGGCGAGCTAAAGTCCACCTCCATGCCGTAGTTATCCTGATTTGGCCCAGTTGCGCTGGCCGTGAGTTGAATCGCATTGGCCGTCGTATTAGCAGAGGCAATGGTGAGCGCATGCCCCCCATTGAGGGACAGAACAATGCCCGAGCTGTATGCGGTAAAACTCGGATTCTGGTTCACGCCTTCAATCGTGATGGTCCCTGTTCCGCTGTTGATGGTGCCGGGCGAGGTCAGGCCATAGACACCGAAGCCCGCATTCCCATAACCCCAGACTGAATTACTAAGTGTTGACGTCTTTCCCCGAATGGCAATATTTCCGCCGCCAGAATTAAGGGCAAGCGTGGTGTCGATACGAACACCTTCGGTATATTCAGCATGGGTTGTGGTGCCGAGCACAAAACCAGACCCCGTTGCATCGCCCCCGCCCAGGGTGATGCTTCCACCGAGCGTATTGATGGTCAGGCCAGATCTCAAATTGATATAACCGTTGGTCGCTGATTCATTGTCCGTTGCGTCGTCCACATTGCTGGCCAGCAACACAGCGCCGCCGCTGGTAGTGAGGGTGGTGGCGGAGGCATTGGTGATGTGCGTAGTGGCTCGTACCGAGATGCCCGCGCCCGCCGCAGTGCTGGTCAGCGCGGCGTTTAAGGCAACGCTGCCGCCGTAGATCGAGATCGGCCCCGCGATGCTCTGCGCGCTGGACACCGTGATATCGGCTGTGTTGCCGGACTTGCCCAGCGTCAGGCCGCTCAGGTTACTACTCAATGTCCATTTGCTATCCAGTGCAAAGGCGCTAGAAAAGTCATTCCCGTAGGGCTCGACGATGAGCGTGCCCGTCGAGTTGGCGTACAAGTACGCATTGCTGCCATAGGACATGGTTTTCGTGCGAATCAACAAGTCACTGCTGGAGGCCGTCGGAGTAGGTGTGACGCCTTTCACGGCAGTGGCGTCTTTACGATTACCAAAATAAACAGACTGATTGGCAATATAGGTGGTACCACTGGAAATCAGCGAAATACCGCCCGCATTACTGAGGATTTGTAGCGAACTGCTCGCATCACTATTCCCCAGCCAGAGCGAATTTCCGGAGGCGTCGTTTATCCCCTGAAGCACAATACCGCCACCGCTAGCACCAGTCGTCTGAATCAGCGAATGATCTGAATTATTTTCAAAGTTGATCAGAATTCCGCTATAGCTGCTTGTTGTCGTACCCGTTATCGAAATTGCGGTCGCTGCGGTGTTGGAAGAGGTGATAGCAAAGTTGCCACTGGCAAACTCGATGGCATGATCAATATTACTTTTTCCATCCAGCGTTATCGTGCCGCTGCCGCTGTTGATTTTAAAATCCGTGCCGGAAATGCCATAGGATCTAAGGCCCGCGGTGGGCGCAGACCACCCACGGATCACCACATCGCCACCGCCGGAGAGCAGTTGCGTACCGGCTGCAAGCGTTATTGCGCTGCCAGCATATCCACCACGATAGGCATAACCGGTGGGGTTTCCATTGCCGTCAACTGCACTTCCCCCTGCCAGAATGATCTTGCCACCGCCACTGCTCAGGATGTTATTGCCACTAAGAGTGATTTCGTTATTGGCCGTGCCGGAAGTGATGCCCGCATAGTTTGACCAAAGCACGATGTCGCCATTGTTCGCGGTGAGATCAACGCCTGAAGCCAGTGAAATATGCCCATTGGTCAGTCCCGAGCCAGCCCCGGTACTCGTGACCCGGATATCCGCACCGGAAGCCGTGGCTTGAAGGTCGGCATTGATATTGATCGTATTGCCATACACCGTAATCGGGCCGGCGACCGTCTGCGCCGAGCTGATGGTGACATTGGCGGTGTTGCCCGCCTTGCCCAGGGTCAGGCCGGTCAGGCTGTTGCCGAGGGTCAAGTTCGCCAGGGGCCAGGACAGCGCGCTGGTAAAGCTCGCGCTGTAGGGTTCTACAGTGAGAATGCCGATGGCATTGAGCGTACCGGAGCCAGCGGCAAATGTGATCGCATCGCCGGTCAAGGTGAGATTGCTACCGCCGGACAGAGTGCCGCCGACCGTAAGCGGCCCGCCGGCTGCCCCTGCGGTCAGGCTCAGGCTGCCGCTGCCGGTGGTTGTCACCTGGCTGCCGGCAGTCTCAACGTTGATCGCGTTGCCACTGCCCTTGGTCCCGGTGATCGAGATGTTGCCGTTGACCGCAGTCACCGCGCCGTTAAGGCCGCTCGCGACACCGGAGTCACCGATGGCCAGGCCATCGGAGCCGCTGCCGGAAACGCCGACCAAGGTGATCGTTCCTGCGCCGCTGGTTTGCAATGTGCCGCCCACGCTGACACCGCGCCCAGACGCGCTGTAACCGGTGCCACGGATGGTGATGTTGCCACCGCCCGCATTGATCGTGCCGTTGATCGTCGCACCGCGCTTCACGGCACCGTTTTCAAGGCTGTAGTAGTTCGCACCAATGGCGTTGGCTGCGGCGCCGCTGCCGCCGCCGATGGTGACATCGCCGCCGTTGGTGGTGATCGAGGAGCCGACCGGCAACCAGAATCCGCCCGCGCCACCGCCACTGCCGGGGTTCATGACGACGTGGAGCTTGTTGGACGTAGACGTGGACGTGATGGTGATGGGGTTGGCGTTTGCGGCGGTTGACGACGACGAGCCGGTCTCGACACTCGCAGCATTCACCAGGGCGATGTATCCGGTGGCCTGTAATGTCAGGGTGGCGTCGCCTCCTGCGCTCTTGGTCAGCGTCACCGATCCGCTGGTGATGATGTTGCCGGTGACAGCATTGGTAACGCTGGTGCCCGTATTGAGCGTCGCGGCATAACCGTTGGCAACAGCCTGGGTGATTACAGCATCGGTCGGATCGATGAGCCACAGGCCGCCGCTGCCGCGCGGCGCGCCGGCATCGACCTTCAAGCCCGCGGTGTCAACCGCGTGACCCGAGGTCTCAATCTTGCCGCCGTTGCCGCCATCAGCCCCGCCGCGGGCGAGGATCGTTCCATGCGCTTCGGTACGCGATGCGCTGTCGTGCACGTCGCTCCACAGCACCGCCGTGCCGCCATCGCCTTGCTCAGTAGCGCTGGCATTGATACGCGCGTCGGCGGCCATCAACACGCGGCGCGACTGCGGCAGATCGCCCGCGCCCTGCCAGCCGCCGCCCACCAGCACTGTGCCGCCGCCTACCGCGCCGCTCGCATCGATCAAGGTCTGATCGAGCAGCGCGATATCGTCACCGGTGATGGTCACGCTGCCGCCTACGCCTCTGCGAGCCCGACTGGTGAGCGCGCTCGCAGCACTGATCACCACCCGCGGCGGCCCACTCGGTGGCGCCGTCGGATCATTGAGCGGGTGCGCAGGGTCGGCGATGCTCATCTGACCGCCTGCAATGCGCACGCGTCCGCCGCGGCTGATGCCGTCGGTGTTGATGTGGCTCGCAGAAATTTCTATCGTGCGCGCAGCGAGAACAATCTCACCACCAAGGCCTGTCGTTGCTGCCGCCGGCGCATCCGATGCCACGCCGTAGGTTTGCGCATCCAGTGAGGCGCCTTGCAGGCTGATGCGCGCGACGCTCTGCTGTTGCGTGCCCAAGCTGATCGCGCCGCCCTGCGTCTGGCCACCCGCGTCGATGCGCGCTGCAGTGCCGAGTGCGATGCTCAACGCGACGTTGGCGGGCGTGTTCGCTGCAGTGCTGGTGGCACTGTTGACTGGTGCGACGATGGTCACGCTGCCGCCTGCACCTGTCTCGCCGCGCACGTTGATCGTGGCGTCTAGCTGCACGCTCTGGCTGGCCTGGATAAGCACGCTGCCGCCGTTGGCGCCGCTCACGTCGATCACGCCCTGTAGCTGCACGCTGCGCGCTTCGATTTCCACGCGTCCGCCATCGGTGGCGACCTGGTTCGCGCTGGCCGGTGCACCTCTCGCTTCGGTGCGGCTGCCGGCCGCTAACGTGACACTGTCGCCGTTCAGCACAATGCGTCCGCCGCTGGTACTGATGCCGGTAGCGACGAGTTCGCCGCGATTGCGCACCACGCCTTGCTGTAACTGGCCAGCGGCACGCGCCGAGAGGATGATGAGTCCGCCAGGGGCGCGCACGGCGTTGCCGTTCTCGACCAGCGTGTTGATCGTCGCCGGCGCGACGCGCAGACGCGCCAGCGTGTTGCTGCCCGAGATCTCAAGGTCATAGGCGTCGCCTGCGGCGAGTGCGACGGTGCCGATCTGCGCCACGATCACGCCCTGGTTGCGCACTTCGGGCGCGAGCAGCGCGATGTAGCCGCCCAGCGAGGCGCTGAGCTTGCCTTCGTTGACTACGCTGCCGTTTTTACTCTCGGTCGCACCGTTGCGCGTGAAATTATTTTTGCCCGCCATGAAATCGGCATTGCTGATGCTGGCTGTCGTTGCGACCAGCCCACCCACTTCGACACTCGCGCCGGGCGCGAAGTAGATGCCACTTGCATTGGTGAGGAACACCTGGCCGTTGGCGTTGATCTTGCCGAAGATCTGGCTGGGGTTGGAACTCTGCACGCGGTTCAACGTGACGCTGGCCGCCGAGGGCTGCTTGAAGTTGACCTGCGCCTCGCTGCCGACGTTGAAACTCTGCCAGTCTATCGCTCCGCGCTGCGTGCTCTGCGTGACGGTGAGAGTCGCCCCCGATGGTGAGATGGATTGCGCGATCGTCGCAGCACCGGCGACGACCTGACCGCCGACCGGAAGCTGCGCGACAGCAGGCGCTGGTGCAGTGGGTTGCGCTGCGAGCAGCGTCTGGCTCAATCCGGCACCGAGCACGGCCAGCACTGCCAAAGCGCAGCGCAGAAATGCCCTGCGCACGTACGCGATCACCTGCGGCTCAAGCGCAGGATCACTGCCGGCAAAAAAAGGCCAGAGGTTCAAGATGGGAATTCCGGGAAACACGAATTATGAAGCCGGCTCCGAGGGCGCAAATTCCCGGAAAGCAGACCTTAATGCTTCTTATTATCGGGTTCTCTTGGCAAAACTTAAGGTATAGGTAGTTTACCCTAAAAAAACAGTTTAGCCACACGATTACACATGTTTTATATCGTTAAATCAACGAGTTGGCGAGATTACCCCTCTCACCACACAGGTTCGTGTGACGCGCGAGTGCAGGCACTTGTTTTGTCTGTGTTCCTCGGTGCTCCCTGTGGCTGATCTACCGGTTTGAGATTTACCAGATGTAGCGGCTGCCCAAGCCATCGCACACACCGTTTTGCTGCCCCGCCGTTCCCGGCATCAAGTCCGCTGCTGGCTCAAAAAGGCAGTGCAGCTTGCAGCCAGAACCGGTCCACGAGCAAAGATCCGTCCTGGTCGTTGCCAGTCGCGGTGCGGTTCGGGTTCTCGCCGATACGCCTCGCCCAGCTCAGCTTCAGGTTGACACCGAATGGGGCGGCAATCGAAACCGCAACCCCGGCACCTTTCAGGCTGTAGCGATTCAGTGTGGCTGCGCCAGGAAAACTGCTATGGCGATTAACCTTCACCTCGCCCCAGTCGTAGAAGCCAGCGAGGCTTAGGTTGTTAGGCAGGCGCATGCGCAGTTCGAGGTTGACGAGATGGCCTTCTGCCCCGCCGCCTTCGTTACCCGGATAGGCGCGTACGCCGCTCGCGCCACCGAGATAGAACTTTTCGGCTGAATCGAGGTTCTTGCCCGCGCTCTGCCCAGAGAACGCGGCATACACTGACAGCGCCTCACTCAGGCTCTGCTGGCGGGTCGCGCTGTAGCGTCGCTTGCTAAACCGTCCTGCTACCTGCGCTCCTGCGGCATCGGCACTCTGGTTGGGCGATCCTGCGAGATCCAGCTTGCCTTCGACGAATGAAAATCCCGCGCTGTTCATCCCTGCGCCGTCGAACCAGTTGCCGTTTAGCCCCAGCGTGGTGGAGTTGATCTTGTAACGCGTGGTGGTGACACCGCCCGATTCGTTGTCGAAGCGCTTGCTGTCGATATTGAGCGACAGAAAGACGTTGCGCGAGCGCGCACGCAGTAAGGGATAACTGAGATCGATGCCACTTGCCTGTGAATCGCCCCTTGCATTCAACGCACGGAACTCGGTTGCAACGAGCTTGTAGCTAAGATCCGAGGCGTTGACGCCAAAGCGCAATCCAGAATTCCCCAGCGGCATGGACAGCGCGACGCGCGCGTAATCGTTGCCTTGCGTGCGACTCAGTTGGGCGCTGAACTGGTCGCCTATGCCGAATGCGCTGTTGAAGCCGAAGTTGGCAGTGACGCGCTCGCGCCCGGTGGAGCGCGAGCCCATGTTGTCCACGCCAAGTTCGCCTGCGATGAGCGGGGTATCGGCGAACTTTATGAGTAGATCGGTATGACCTTCCTTCCTGCCTTCGGCCAGACTGGCGCTGGCGCTAACCCCGGGCAAGTCGTCGATCAGCAGCAGGGCGCGGTCAATAGCTTCGAGCCGCACTGCTGCGCCCACGGGCTGCGCCGCCTCGATCACCGCGAGCAGCCGCGCCAAGGGTATGCGTGTGGGTGCGGGGCCCTCAAGCGTTACGCCGCCGAACCTCGCTTCAGCGATGCCGATGGTGACAATACCCGCGTCGATTTCCTGTTGCGGTAAAAACGCGCGCGCCAGCCATCCGGCCTGACGGTAGGTATCAGCCACCACCTGCGCTGCGCGCTCGAGCTCGGCAAACTGCAGCGGCCTGTTGAGATAGGAAGCAAGCGCAGGTGCGAGTTGCGCATCACTCAGCAGCGTGTTGCCCGAAAAGCGGAATGCGCTGACCGTTAAAACAGGACCAGGCTCGCGCGGCACTGGCGCGACCGGCGGGGTCTGCAACGGCGCGCGCTGCGCTGGCAGCGGTGTGGTGCGCTCACTTTCGATCTGCTGGCGCAGGGTGCCGGCGTCGGGCGGCGTTTGTGCTTGCGCACTGCCAGTGGTCAACGCAACCAGCACCGAGATGCAAGCCAGGGCAAAGACGAAGTGCAGCCAACCATGACCGCAACCGCTGCGGCACAGGCTTAGCGCTGGGTAAGTTGATGGCGAACGTAGTGGCATGGCAAGAGGGTATCTGCTTTCCTTTGGCAGTATCGCAGAAATTCGCCCAGCCGTTACGCCGCTATGCGCACATCTTCATGTGCGAGCGAAAGTAGCCCAGACGGAGGCCATGGGTTTTACGCCGTATTCCGGGGAAGTAACGGTGCTTAAACCAGCGTGCTTTCGCTGCACGGTGCTTGCGCCCGGCATACGTCCTGCGGACGCCTTCCGCATTGCTGTTTTACGCGGTCACCACGTTCTGCGGCGCACCGGCAAGAAAACGCTCGACGTTTTGTATCGCCAGTAACAATCCATCACGCCGCACTTCCGGCGTCTGCCCCGCGTTGTGCGGTGACAGCACGGTGTTGGTGAAACTCAAAATCGGATCATCGGCCTGCAGCGGCTCATCGTGAAACACATCGAGCCCAGCACCAGCGATGCGTTGCGTAGCCAGCGCTTGGTGCAGCGCGTCGCGCTCCACCAGCGCACCGCGTCCGGTGTTGATCAGTATCGCTTGCGCTTTCATCAGCGCGAATTCGCGCGCACCGATAAAGCCGCGCGTGTGCGGCAGCAGGCGCACATGCAGCGATACAAAGTCCGCGCGTTTGAGCATGTCATCGCGCTCCGCCAGGCTGTTGCGCCGCGCGCTCCACACCAGCACCGTCATGCCGAACGCCGCAGCGAGCTTCGCCACATGACTGCCGATGGCGCCGGTGCCAAGCACGGCTATCGTTTTGCCGTGCAACTGGCCGAGCATGTCGCGCGGCCATTCACCACCGCGCATGGCACGGTCGATGTGCGGAATTTTGCGCGCCACCGCCATCATCAAGGCCAGCGCATGCTCGCCCACCGCGATCGCATTCGCGCCCGGCGTGTTGCACACGGTGACACCACGGCGCGCCGCAGCCGTGAGATCGATGTTGTCGGTGCCCACCCCCCAGATCGATACCATGCGCAGATCGGGGCAGGCGGCAAACACCCCGTCGGTGAACTGCGCATAGGCGCGGATGTTGAGCGCCACTTTCGCACCGCCGATGCGGCGCGCGAGTTCCGCGCTGTCCTGCGCGCCGCGCTCGCCACACACGCGCACCGCGCCCAGTTCAAGTGCGCGCTGGTGCGCGGCGCTGTCCGCGAACACCGCCGGAAAATCATCGGGCACTACGATTAGCGCATCGCTCATGGCGGAGGGCTTTCGTGAAATTTTATGCTTTACAAAACCATTTAAAAACAGATACTTACTATTTCATTTGACCACTGGTCTGCTGATACAAGGGCATCACCCGCGCCGCTGCTTTCTGCAACTCGCTGATACGATTGGCCGCCGACGGATGCGTGGAGAGAAAGCCCGGCCCGCCGCCGCCCGCCGCACGCTCCATCTTTTGCCACAGCGTGATCGCCGCGCGCGGATCGTAACCGGCACGCGCCGCCAGTTCGACGCCCACATTGTCGGCCTCGTGCTCGAACTCGCGCGAGTTGGGCAGCCCCCAGGTCACGTTGGCCACCACCCCGGCGAGATTGGTGGCGACATTGCCCAGCCCCAGCAACGCCGCGCCGATGTTAACCGCGGCCGCCTGCGCCTGTTGCTGCGAGGCTTTTTCGCGCCCGTGTTCGCGCAACGCATGGGCGATTTCATGGCCCATCACCGCCGCGAGTTCGTCATCGGTGACTTGCAGTTTTTCGATCAAGCCGGTGTAAACCGCCATTTTTCCACCGGGCATGCACCAGGCGTTGACCTCATCCGAGGAAATCACATTGACTTCCCACTGCCAGCCCGGCCCATCCTTGCGGAACGCCGCGGTCGCCGGAATCAGGCGGTTGGCAATGGTGCGCACGCGATTTAACTGCGCGGAATTACGGTTGAGGATGCCTTTGGACTGCGCCTTCTGCAGGGTTTGGCCATAGGCTTGCACCGCAGCGTTGTTCACCTCGGCAGCCGAATACGACATGCGCTGTGTGCGTTGCACGCCGACGACACCGCTGTCGGTGGTATGCACCGTTGCGCAGCCGCCGAGCGTCAAGGTGATCAGCAACGCCAGCAAAATTCGCATAGGCATGGGGGTTGCTCCTTCAGTTTATCGCTGCACGCTCAAATGGGGTACCCCATTTACGCCTTCACCCCTTCACGGCCCTCAAACCGCCACCACCTCAATATCCGGTTCGATCTGCCGCACCAGATTTTCGATGCCGGTGAGCGTGCCCGACAATGAACTCGGACAACTGCCGCACGCACCCTGGTAATGCACGCTGAGTGTATTGCCTTCGAGGCCCATCACGTGCACGTCGCCGCCGTCGTTCTGCAAATACGGGCGTATCTGTTCATCGAGGATGTCGTTGATCCGGTCGAGGCGCGCAAGATCTTCCGCGCTCATTTTCGACGGATCGAAGTTCGCTACGGTGTCCTGCTTCATCTGCGCCGATTGCTCATCGGCTGCCGGCGCATCGCGTATCGGCACTGCCAGTTCGCGTTTGAGTTCGTTCCAGTCGGCCTGACCGTTTTGCGTGACCGTGATCCAGTGATCCACATAAAACACATTGGTCACATGCTGGATGCTGAACAGCATCGCGGCGAGTTTGTCGCCTTGCGCTTGGTCGGCGCTGTCATACGAGCGCGTGATGCCCCAGGTCAGCGGCTCCTTGAGGATGAACTTCATCGCGTTCGGATTCGGTGTCGATTCGATTTCGGCTATTTTAGGCATGAGGTCAGTATTTTTATACGTTGTTTATGCTACGTGCCGATCACCGGCGCATGCAGCGGATCGGCGTCGGCCTCGGTCGAGGCAGTCGCCTGCGAATTGAGCGCTGCATGCAGCGTATGCCACGGCAAAATCGCGCACTTCACGCGCGTCGGTAGATCACGCACCCCGGCGAACACCGTCAACCGCCCCAGATGATGCGGCTGCGTGCTGGTATCGAGATGGCCGGTCGCCATGTCGCGAAACTCCTGCACCATTTGCTCGGCATCCTGTTGCGATTTACCTTTGACCAGCGTCGTCATCATCGATGCCGAAGCCTTGCAGATCGCACACGATTCGCCTTCAAAACTGATCGCCTCAACCGCCTCACCCGCCATGCGCAACGCCAGATGAATATGATCACCGCACAACGGATTCACCCCCTCCGATGTGTGCGTGGCATCCACCAGCGCACCCCAGTTACGCGGCTTGCGGTTGTGATCAAGGATCACTTCCTGATAAAGATTTCTGCTGTCGGCCATATTTTCGTGAGGCGTGAAGCGTGAGGCGTGAGGCGTGGGTGAGCCATTGGCACATCCACGGTCCTCTCGCGCCTAACGCCTCACGTCTCACACCTCACGTTGTTCACCCAAACACCTTCTGCACCCGCTGGATCGAAGCCACCAGCGCATCGACCTCCGCCAGCGTGTTGTAAAACGCGAACGATGCGCGGCAAGTTGCCGCCACCTTGAAGCGCTGCATCACCGGTTGCGCACAATGGTGTCCGGTGCGTATCGCCACGCCGTCTTCATTCAGCAGTGTACCCACGTCGTGCGGATGCACGCCCTCGACCGTGAACGACAACACCGCAGCCTTCTTCTCCGCTGTGCCGATGATGCGCAGACCGGGCAGGCGCGTGACCTGCGAGGTGGCGTAATCCAGCAAATCCGTTTCATGTGCCGCGATGCGATCGATACCGATTTCGGTCAGATAATCGACCGCGGCGCCGAGCGTAATCGCGGCCGCAATCGGCGGTGTGCCTGCCTCAAATTTCGCGGGTATCGGCGCATACGTGGTTTTCTCAAAGGTCACTGTCCGTATCATGTCGCCGCCACCCTTGAACGGCTGCATCGCTTCCAGCAGCGCGGCCTTGCCGTAGAGCACACCGATGCCGGTGGGCCCACACAGCTTATGGCCGGAGAACGCATAAAAATCGCAGTCCAGCGCCTGCACATCCACCGTCAGGTGCGGCGCAGCTTGCGCGCCATCCACCAGGGTAAGCACGCTCTGTTCGCGTGCAATACGGATCATCTCGCGCACCGGGTTGATAGTGCCTAGTGCATTCGACACCTGCGTGAAGCACGCCAAGCGGGTGCGGCTGTTGAACAATTTCCGGTATGCATCCACATCGAGTTCGCCGCTATCGAAAATCGGCACCACGCGGAGGGTCGCGCCGGTGGCTTCAGCCACCATCTGCCACGGCACTATATTCGAATGGTGCTCCAGCGTGGTGAGGATGATCTCATCGCCCGCACGCAGAAATTTGCGGCCCCAGCCATGCGCCACCAGATTGATGCTCTCGGTCGTGCCGCTGGTGAAAATCACTTCCCGCTCTTCCCGCGCGTTGATGAACGCCTGCAGCTTGCGGCGCGCCGCCTCGTACTCGGCCGTCGCGGTCTCGGAAAGATAATGCACTGCGCGATGAATATTCGCGTGCTGGCTTGATTGATAAAGCGCCCAGCGCGCCATCACTGCCTGGGGCATTTGACTGGATGCCGCATTGTCCAGAAAAACCAGCGGTCGCTCGTTGACCTTGAGCGCAAGAATCGGGAAATCTGCGCGTATGCGTTCCACATCCAGCGCGGTCACGGATTTGCGCGTGTCCAATGGCGCATTCATCTCAAGCCACCGCCTGCGTATTGGCCATGACCAAGCGCTCAAGCTGCGCCACCAGCGATTTCACCGGGATGCGATCCACAATTTCCGCGCCAAAAGCGTAGGTCAGCAGATTGCGCGCCTGGATCTCCGGCAGGCCGCGGCTGCTGAGATAAAACAATTGCTCGGCATCGAGTTGACCGACGGTGGCACCATGCGCGCATTTCACATCGTCCGCAAAAATTTCCAATTGCGGCTTGGTATCGACGCGCGCGTTGGGCGACAGCAGCAGATTGCGGCTTTGCTGCGCAGAATTGGTAAGCTGCGCGTGCTTGCGCACCAGCACCTTGCCGTTGAACACCGCGTGCGCCGCGTCGCCCACTATGGTTTTGTGCAACTGCGTGCAGCGGCCATGCGCCTGCGCGTGATCCATGGTGGTATGGGTGTCGGCAAGCTGCTGGCCGCTGATCAGCGCCAGGCCGTCAATCGTCGCGTCCGCACCTTCGCCGTGGTGCAGCACATCGAGGTTGTAGCGCGACAAGCGCGCGCCAAACGCGATCGACTGCGAGACGTAGGATGCGTCCCGCGCCAGCGACACCGCGCACGATGCAATATGTATCGCTTGCGCACTTTCGCGCTGCAGCCGCACGTGGCGTACACGCGCCTGCGGCTGGATCGCGATTTCCGTCACCGCATTGGTGAAATAGGCATCGGTCGTGGCCGCCACGTAATCTTCTATAACCGTGCATTCGGCGCCCGCTTCCGCCACGATCAGGCAACGCGGGCTGGTCGCGGCATCCTTGCGCGTGGCGACAAACAACAGGTGCAGTGGCTCGCGCACGGTGCAGTTTTGTGCAATATGCACAAACGCGCCATCGCGCAACCACGCGGTGTTGAGCGCGGTGAATAGCTGCCGCTCGAATAGCGCGTGCGCCGCCAGATGTGGCCCCATCAGCGCAGGATGCGCCGCCAAACCTTCCGCCAGCGTGCTCACCGTGACACCCGCGAACAACGCGCCACGGCTGGACAAGGGCTGCGAATACACGCCGTCTACAAAGGTCAGGCGCAGCGCAGCCTCCGGCACCGCATACGGCGCCATATCGACCAGCGGAGCCGCTTTATCTAGTGCTTCGACGCGTAACTTGTTCAGCGGCGCCAAATCCGTGAACCGCCATTCTTCGTCGCGCGTGGTGGGCACGCTCAGCGCGTTGGCGCGCTCCAGCGCCGTCGCGCGGCGCAGGTTCAGCCAGGATGCAGGGCTTTGCGGCAAGGCGCGGCCACCGGCGACCAATGCCTCCACAAACGGATGCGTTGCCACCGTAATGTCTGCGCCTGCGCCGGTGCGTCTACTCATGCCGCGGCCCGCGCATCGAGCAGCCAATCATAGCCGCGCGACTCCAGCTCCAGAGCGAGTTCCTTGCCGCCGGTCTTGATCACGCGCCCGCCCTCCATCACATGTACATAGTCCGGCGTGATGTAGTTGAGCAAGCGCTGATAATGGGTCACCAGTACGCACGCGTTGTCGGCGCTCAGCAAGGTGTTCACGCCACTGGCCACAATGCGCAGCGCGTCGATATCGAGGCCGGAATCAGTTTCGTCGAGAATGGCAAGGCGCGGGTCGAGTATCGCCATCTGCAGAATTTCGTTGCGCTTTTTCTCGCCGCCGGAAAACCCGTCATTCACGCTGCGGTCGAGAAACTCCGGACTCATTTCCAGCAGCTTCATTTTTTCGCGCACGAAATCGTCGAACTCCAGCGGATCGAGTTCATCCTTGCCGCGACCGCCCTGCACCGTGTTGTAGGCCAGGCGCAGAAACGACGTGTTCGATACACCCGGAATTTCAACCGGATACTGAAAACCGAGGAACAGTCCCGCACGCGCACGCGCTTCGGCCGTCAGCGCAAACAAGTCATTGCCCTCGAATAACACGGCGCCTCCGGTCACTGCATACGCCGGATGGCCGGCCAGCACTTTGGCGAGCGTGCTTTTGCCCGAGCCGTTCGGCCCCATGATGGCATGCACTTCGCCCGCGCGCACCGTGAGGTCGATGCCCTTAAGTATAGTCACGCCCGCGACCGTCGCGGTGAGGCCGCGTATGTCGAGCAGGGTTTTTGCGTTAGCGTTAATCATCCCACACTGCCTTCGAGTTTAAGTCCGAGGAGCTGGGTCGCTTCAACCGCGAACTCCATCGGCAATTGCTGAAACACTTCTTTGCAGAAGCCATTGATAATCATCGACACTGCTTCTTCGGCAGCGATGCCACGCTGCTGAAAATAAAACAACTGGTCTTCGCCGATTTTGGAGGTGGTCGCTTCGTGCTCGACTTTTCCGCTGGGATTGCGCACCTCGATGTAGGGAAACGTGTTGGCGCCGCAGTTGGCACCGATCAGCATCGAGTCGCACTGTGAATAATTACGCGCTCCCGCCGCTGTCGGCGCGATACGCACCAGGCCGCGATAACTGTTGTTGGAGTGTCCCGCCGATATGCCCTTGCTGATGATGGTGCTGCGGGTGTTTTTGCCGATGTGGATCATCTTGGTGCCGGTGTCGGCCTGCTGGTGATGATTGGTCAGCGCCACCGAATAAAATTCACCCACCGAGTTGTCACCGCGCAACACGCACGAGGGATACTTCCAGGTAATCGCCGATCCGGTTTCGACCTGTGTCCATGAAATGCGAGAGTTCACGCCCCGGCACAGCCCGCGCTTGGTGACAAAATTGTAGATGCCGCCCACGCCGTGTTCGTCACCCGCATACCAGTTTTGCACCGTCGAGTATTTGATGGCCGCGTTGTCCAGCGCAACCAGCTCCACCACCGCCGCGTGCAACTGATTGGTATCAAACTTGGGGGCGGTGCAGCCTTCGAGATAGGACACCGAGGCGCCGTCCTCGGCAATAATCAGCGTGCGTTCAAACTGCCCGGAATCCTGCGTGTTGATACGAAAATACGTGGACAGCTCCATCGGGCACTTCACCCCCTTGGGGATGTAGCAAAACGAGCCGTCAGTAAATACCGCCGAGTTGAGCGCGGCATAAAAATTATCGCCCACCGGAACCACCGAGCCCAGGTATTTCTGCACCAACGCCGGATGATCACGCACCGCTTCGGAGATCGAGCCGAAAATGATGCCCACATCGGCGAGCTTTTGCTTGTAGGTGGTGGCCACCGACACCGAATCGAAAATCACATCCACCGCCACGCCCGCCAGCGCCGCGCGCTCATTCATCGGCACACCGAGCTTTTCGAAGGTTCTGAGCAGCTCCGGATCCACCTCATCCATACTCGCCAGTTTTTTCTTCGCCTTCGGCGCGGAGTAATAACTGATGTTCTGAAAATCGATTTCCGGATAATTGACATTGGGCCATGCCGGCGCTGTCAGGGTGAGCCAATGGCGATACGCTTTCAGCCGGAACGCCAGCAGCCATTCCGGCTCATGCTTCTTCGCCGAAATAAAACGAATGGTATCTTCGCTCAGTCCCTTGGCCGCCGTATCCGATTCAATAGCAGTGACAAAGCCATGCTGGTATGGCTGATTGACGAGATTTTCTAATACGCTGCTCATGTTGTGACCCCGTGAGGCGTGAGGCGTGAAAGGTAAGGCGTGCCATACAGCGGCGTCTTGCACCTCACGCCTGACGCCGTACCCCTCACGTCCGCTCCTTGACGCTGAAACTCTCGCCACAGCCGCACATTGAGTCGACATTCGGATTTTCAAATTTGAACGTCTGCTTCAAGCCGGCTTTAACGAAATCCAGTTTTGAACCGTCGATAAACTCGATGCTCTTGTCGTCCACCACCAGTTTGGAGTCAAACGCTTCAAACACCTGATCGCCCGGTTTCACTTCGTCGGCGTAATCATAGGTATAGGCCCAGCCGGAACAGCCGACCTTTTTGATGCCCACGCGCAAGCCCACACCTTTGCCGCGCCGGGCAAGCTGCGATTGAATTTGCCTGGCGGCGTTTTCAGTCAGTTGTATCGTCATAAAATCACCATTAACTGTTCACTATTCATCCACTTCACACCGCGACCGCGGTCATGCCGCGCAGCCGCTCGGCAGTGCCTTGCAACGCCGCCAGGAACGCATCGACGTGGTGCGTGGTGTTCGCTGCGCCCAACGAAAAACGCACGGCGCCACGGGCGCTTTCCGGTGCGATGCCCATCGCCAACAAGGACGCGGAAGGCTCAGGATTCGCGCTGGAACACGCGGCACCCGCCGCCACACCGAAACCCAGTTTATCGAGTTCGATAATCAACGTTTCACCATCGATGCCTTGGAGTGCAAAATAACTGGTGTTGGGCAGGCGCGCGGAGGCGGCACCGAATAACACCGCGCCCATTTGCGTTAAGCCCTGCTCGACTCTGGCACGCAGTTTTTCCAGTTTGGCCGCGAGTGCCGTCATGCGGCTAGCAGCCAGTTCGGCGGCGGCGCCAAAGCCGACGATAGCCGGTACATTTTCCGTGCCTGAACGCAGGCCATGCTCATGTCCGCCGCCAGCGAGTAACGGCGCCAGCTCTATGCGCTTATCGACGATCAAGGCACCGGCGCCTTTGGGGCCGTAAATCTTGTGCGCCGAAAGCGTCATCGCATGCACACCGAGCGCCTCGAAATCGACGGCGATTTTGCCCAACGCCTGCACCGCATCGGTGTGCATCCATGCTTTGGTGGCGCGCGCGCGTGCTGCTATCGCGGCTACATCCTGAATCACGCCGGTTTCGTTGCTGGCCAGCATCACCGAGACCATGCCGGTGGGTGTTTGCAACGCCACATCCACATCGTTCAAATCCACTTTGCCTGCACGGGTAACGGCGAGCTTGCGCACAGCCCAGCCGCGTCTCGCGAGCGCTGCCGCAGGCTTGGCGACACAGGGATGCTCAATTGCGCTGATGGCAAGTTGCGACGGTTTCAGAACCTCTGCCGCGCCCTTGATAAAGAGATTGTTCGCTTCGGTGCCGCCCGAGGTGAACACCACCTGCGGTGGCCGCACGTTTACCAGCGCCGCCACTTGCTCGCGCGCCTGATCGATGGCGCGGCGCGCACTGATGCCCAAATCATGGCGACTCGACGCGTTGCCATACTGCTCGCGCAGAAACGGCAACATGGCTTCCAGCACGCCCGCATCCAGCGGCGTGGTTGCGTTGTGGTCAAAGTAGGTGAAAGACATGATTGCCGGCGTTGGGCGTTGGGCGTTGGGCGTTCGGAGTCAGGCGTACAGTGCGTTACGCGGCCACTACCGCACGCTTGGTTACACTCGGCCGCATATCCAGCATGGGCGAGACACCAGACGCTTTCGCGCGCTGACTGTCCACCAGTTGTTGCAACGTCACCGATCCGAGGTATTCAAAAATCCGCTGATTGAGCGCCGCCCACAAATCGTGGGTGATGCATTTGTTGTCGTCGTGGCAGTTCTCTTTGCCGCCGCACTGCGTGGCATCAATCGGCTCATCCACCGCGAGTATGATGTCGGCGACTGACAGCTCGCGCATGTCCTTGCCCAACAAATAACCGCCGCCAGGGCCACGCACGCTGTCGACGATCAGCCGCCGGCGCAGTTTGCCGAACAGTTGCTCCAGATACGATAGCGAAATCTTCTGCCGCGCACTGATTTCCGCCAGCGTCACCGGACCGCCGCCGTGGCGCATTCCCAGATCCACCATCGCCGTTACGGCAAACCGCCCTTTGGTTGTGAGGCGCATGGCATATCCTATAAAATAGTGTTTAAAAACATATATTTAATAAAACTTATCTGCCGGATTAGCGTGAATTATGGTGGATTTATGTTGCCACACTTTCAGCTGCGCTAATTGCCGACTAATTCTGTCAACTATACCTTTCCCGACAAAATCAGTCAACTATGCGTGGCGCGCACCCGTAGCGGCATCTGAACGTGCGCTGGATTATCCACCCAAGCGCTTGAGTTGCGCCTGAAGCTCATCGATGCGCCGGTCGGTCTCGCTGCTGTGGCTGATGATTTCGTTCATGGCGCGCGCCAGCGGATCGTTCTCGTCACGCCCCACCGCATACGCGGCAAAACGTCCGTTAGGCGCCTGCGACTCCACCACCCGCGCGGGTATGCCAATGGCGGTTGCGCCCGCCGGCACATCTTTCACCACCACCGCGTTGGAGCCGATTTTGGCGTGATCGCCTATGGTAATCGGCCCCAGCACCTTTGCCCCCGCGCCTATCACCACCCCTTTGCCCAGCGTGGGATGGCGCTTGCCTTTGTTCCACGAGGTGCCACCCAGCGTAACGCCGTGATACAGCGTGCAATCGTCACCGATCTCCGCAGTCTGGCCGATTACCACGCCCATGCCGTGGTCGATAAAAAATCGCCGTCCGATGGTCGCACCAGGATGAATCTCGATACCCGTCAGCCAGCGTCCGCAGTGCGAGATGTAACGGCCCAGCCATTTAAAACCCGCCCCCCACAGGGCATGCGCCGCGCGATGCAGCAGCAGCGCATGAAAGCCCGGATAGCAGGTAATCACCTCCCAGGTATTACGCGCGGCGGGGTCGCGCTCGAATACCACAGCGATCTCTTCTTTAATGCGTGAAAACATAGGGTTGACAGAGACAAACGGAAGGATTGATGAATAGTGTACTAAATTTATCGGTTATTGAGACAAATTTTGCAATGCGCATGTGACAGCAAATACTGCACTAGGATTGCCGCTCGCCGCGCCGCTTTGGCTGGCGCAGCGTGCGCACTATGCCGCGCAGAATTCTGACCTCTACACGATCCAGTTGCGTGCGCGCAAACAGCCGCCGCACGCGTTGCATAAGCCTTTTCGGTAACACGGGATTGAGAAATCCGCTGGCGAACAACTCCTGTTCCAGATGCGCGTAGAAGCGTTCGATATCTTCGTGCGTGGCCAGATTGCGCGGCTTATTCGCTACCGCCGTTAACGCGTCCCCCAGCGCGTACATACGGCATTCGTAGGCCAATACCTGCACCGCGGCCGCAAGGTTTAGCGAGGTGTGGCTGGCGTCGGCCGGTATCGTCGCGATCACCTGGCAACGCTTGACCTGATCCGTGGTCAGGCCACGCACCTCGCTGCCGAATACCAAGGCCACCGGCTGCAGCCGCGCCACCTCGACCAGCCGCGCCGTCGCCTCGCGCGCCACCAGGGCAGGCACAGCAATATCGCGGCTGCGTGCCGTGCATGCCACTGCCAGGGCCACGCCCGCCAACGCGCTATCCAGATCAGCGCACACAGTCACCTGCGCCAGCACGTCCGCGGCGTTGGTGGCAAACCAGGTAGCCTCTTTGTCGGGAAAACGCAGCGGGTTCACCAGGTATAACTGCGTCAGCCCCATCGTCTTGAGGGCACGCGCCGCCGCACCGATATTGCCCGGATGCTGTGTGTCACACAGCACGACACGGATGTTTTTGAGCGCCTGAGTCATAATCGAGTCATATCACGTACAATCCAGCGCGCAGTCGCTCACGTTCCACGATTCCCCCCTCACCCTTCACTCTTCACGTCCTTAACCATGCACCCCATGCTCAACACTGCGGTCAAGGCCGCGCGCCGCGCCGGTGCCGTGATCAATCGCGCCTCGCGCAACCTGGATGCGCTCGCCGTACGCGAAAAAGCCGCCAATGATTATGTGTCCGAAGTGGATAAAGAAGCCGAGCAAACCATAATCCGCACGTTGCTCGAAGCGTATCCCAAGCATTCGATTCTAGCAGAGGAGTCCGGCGCCACTAATACTGCGGCGAAGTCCGATTATCAGTGGATTATCGACCCGCTCGACGGCACCACCAATTTTGTGCACGGCTTCCCGCAATACGCAGTGTCGATCGCATTGTCACACAAGAGCGTGATCACGCAGGCGGTGATTTACGATCCCTGCAACAACGATTTATTCACTGCCACGCGCGGCGCCGGCGCTTATCTCAATGACACACGGCTGCGTGTCGGCAAGCGCCTGAACCTCAAAGGCGCGCTGATCGGCACCAGCTTTCCGTTCAAGGAACACCATCACCTGGATGCCTATCTGGGCATGCTGCGCAATATCATGGAAACCAGCAGTGGCGTGCGCCGCGCGGGTTCGGCCGCGCTCGACCTCGCCTACGTCGCAGCCTCCCGCCTCGATGCGGTTTGGGAAATAGGCCTGGCCCCCTGGGATATTGCCGCCGGTTCGCTACTCATCACCGAAGCCGGTGGCAACGTCACCGATCTCCAGGGCAAGGACCATTACATGAAATCCGGCAACGTGGTGGCGGGCAATCTGAAACTTTTAAGCGAACTGCTGCAGCATTTGGCGCCGCATCTTACGCCAGCGTTGAAAGCGCTTTGAGCGTCAGGCTACTACGGCACTTTCATCTGCGCCGCGAGCTCGCTTCTTAGTACCGGCGCCAGTTGCGGATGGGTTTTCTCCAGCGAGCGCACGATACTCTCGGCCTCCGCCCACTGCCCGCGTTTGAGGTGCGCGCGCGCGAGGCCCACCCACGCTAAGGTCAGGCCCGCGTCTATATCCAGTGCCTGCCGGTAGGGGCGCACCGCCAGATCAAATTGCCCGAGGTCGCTGTAACTCTCGCCCAGCAGCATCAGTGTCAGCGCGGAATCACGCAGCGCGCTAAGCGCTTGTGTCAGCACCGCCACCGCGCGCCGCGAATCACCCGCCATGCGGTGTTCCTGTCCCAGCAGATTCCAGCCTTCTGCAGCATCGGGTTCCAGCCGCACCATTTCTCGAAAGCAGTCCATCGCGCGCTGATGGTTTTTTTGCCGCGAATTGCTGTAACCCGCTACCAGCCACCAGCTTGCGTTGGCGGGCTCCTTGGCGATATTTTCCTCGGCAAGTTTCACCAGACCCGGCCAATCGGCCTTGCGCTCCAGTTCTGCTACGCGCTTTTGCTGGGTGTCGCTTTCACGCTGCAGATGACTCAACAGTATGGGAATGGTGCCGTCGGGTAACACTGCGTACAGCAATTGCCCCGCTGGCGTGCATGCAACGAGGGTGGCACATGCAGCCACCAGCAGCCCGCGGCGTAGCGCGGCCATCACGCGCCTGCCGCCGCTGCGGATGCCGGCGCGCCGGCGCGCACGGAAGCTGCTTTGGTCATGCCATCCATGGCGCGCACAGTATTCAACATCTTGCATGCTCCGCTCCTGCCTTTAGCGTGCTTATACCGAGCCCATCACCCGCTGATAAACGCACTCTGATCCGGCTTCAGTTTAACCGCAACACTGCCGGCCGGCGACTCGCCTCAGTTTGCCCATCTCGCTATACAATACTTGCGGCTCGGCGATGCGCCGCTACCGGCGCAGGCTCACGCTGGCCGTCAACCCGTGTTTTAGCTGGTCCCTGAATCGCTTTTTTCCACAGCCTGATTGGGCACCGGATGAAAACCGTAATCCTGAGCAATGGGGTATAACCAATGAAATGGGGTAACCATGCAACTGCAACATGAATCGCCCTACGCAACCGTTTTTGAGCATGGCCGGAGAAGGTTCATTCAAGTAGCCGCACTGGGAGGTGGGGCTAGCCTTCTGGCTGCTACGTCGCTCGTGCCGAGCGCACGCGCAGCCGGGGCAACCGATGCACTGCTGCTCAGCTGCATGGATTTTCGCCTGATGGACGATATCGAGCGCTATATGTCTAACCGCAAGCTCAGGGACAAGTACGACCACATTGTCCTTGCGGGCGCATCCCTAGGCGCGATCACTGCCAAGTACCCCGCATGGAACAAGACCTTTTGGGAGCACCTTGATATCGCCATCAAGCTGCACAACATTCACACGGTCATCGTAATGGATCACCGGGACTGTGGCGCCTACAAGGTCATTCTCGGGTCCGAGCACGCGAAAGATCCGAAGACCGAAAAGGAGACCCACGCCGTACAACTCAAAGAACTCAGGGCACAGATCGCCGAAAAATACCCGAAACTCAAAGTAGAGATGCTGCTGATGGCACTCGACGGCAAGGTGGAAGTCATTGCGCCGGCTTAACCCTGCTGGTAGCGAACGGGAGGCGGCTGCGTATGGCCATGTTCCTTAGATCGATTTCATTCAAGATTTTCGGCGTTGCGGTCAGCCTGTTGCTGATCATGGTGCTGGCCGCGGCGTGGTCGGTGCATACGAGCTCACAACTCCACCGGCAACTCGTGACGCTTGCCCACGCGCTGATCCCGCTGACCGCGCAACTGGAGAACGTCGACGACAGCACTTTCGAGATTCGATTGCTGCTCGAACAGCTGCGCAGTGGCGCGATTGGCGCCGAAAATTGCAAGACCGATTACAAGCGCAATGTCGAGGCGCTGGGCGAGTTGCTGCGGCACGCGGAGGCGCTGCGGACGCTGGGCAGCCAGCTTGCGATAGCGGATAAAAACAGGCTGCAGTTCGCCCGTGTGGGGCCGATGCTGGACGAATTGCGGCACACGCAGGGTCGGCTCGCGGGCTATGGAGACGGGATGTGCAGCGACGATGGCAGCACCGCCACGGCGGCGCTCGGCATCCGCCTGCGGGAAGACCTCGACCGGCTGCGACGGATTGCGCATAGCGCCACGCTGGAGATGCAGGAGTTCGTCAAGACCGCGGCGGAATTCGTCGAGCGCAACGAGAAACTCGCGCTCAAGGCCAGTATGGGCGTGCTCGCCATGGCGGCGCTAGTGGGCCTAATGTTAGCGTGGCTGATTTCCCGCGGCCTGGTACGGCCGATCCAGCGCTTGCAGGCGGGTGCCCGCTCGGTGCAGATGGGGCGGCTGGATGAAGCGGTGCCGGTCACCACGCGTGATGAAATCGGTGAAGTCACCCGAACCTTCAACACCATGCTGGTCGAGCTGCGCGCCAAGGAGCGGATCAAGGATACGTTTGGCCAGTATGTCGATCCCCGTATCGTGCAGAGCCTGCTCGAGGGTCGCGCCGACCAGACGAGCCGCGGCGAAAAGCAGATCGTGACGGTCTTTTTTTCCGACATGGTGTCATTCACGGCGCTGGCGGAGCGCCTGAGCCCGGGCGGGCTGGTCACGCTGGTCAACGAGTATTTTTCAGTGATGTCCGAGTGCATCCGCGACCAGAACGGCATCGTCGACAAATACATCGGGGATTCTGTGATGGCATTCTGGGCACCGCCGTTCGCCACCGCGGCCGACCAGGCGCGCTTTGCCTGTACCGCGGCGCTGCTGCAGTACCGGGCGCTGGATCCGTTCCGGGCGCGCCTGCCCGACCTCATCGGTCTGCGTAAGGACGTTCCGCTGATCGACATGCGGGTCGGTCTCGCCTCGGGTGACGCGATCGTCGGCAGTATCGGCTCGCGTTACTCCCGCAGCTACACGGTGATGGGGGATACCGTGAATTTGGGCTCGCGGCTGGAGGGCGCCAACAAGCTGTACGGCACCCACATCCTGATGGATCAGACCACGCGAAACATGGCGGGCGATGCCATAAACGTGCGCGAGATCGATAGCATTGCGGTCGTGGGCAAGACCGAGCCGGTCGCGGTATTCGAGCTGCTGGGGCTGCAGGAAGACCCGCTGCCGTCCCCGGCGGACCTGTATTCGGGCTACGCCGCAGCGCTGACCGCCTACCGTCAAGGCAACTTTGAGGCCGCCCGCGAGGGCTTCAGCACCTGCCTGCAACTCGCTCCGGCGGACCGTCCCGCTGCCACGCTGCACGAGCGCTGCGAACTGCTGCTGCGCCAGCCGCCGCGCGAATGGGATGGCGTGTGGCGCATGCATAGCAAGTAACGCTGCGGCTTGCCATCCAAAATGCACACGCGATAACCGGGCACGCTCGTCAGCGCGCACATATAGTTAGAGGCAGTTTTTGCCGGGAAGACAGTAACTTGAACGATCCCACTTATAGTAAGCACACGCCCATGATGCAGCAGTATCTGCGCATCAAGGCCGAGCATCCGGATAAGCTGTTGTTCTACCGGATGGGCGATTTTTATGAGATGTTTTTTGACGATGCCGAGCGCGCGTCGCGCCTGCTCGACATCACGCTCACCAGCCGCGGCACCTCGGCGGGGGTGCCGATCAAAATGGCGGGCGTGCCGTATCATGCAGCCGAGCAATATCTGGCCAAACTGGTGAAGCTTGGCGAGTCGGTGGCGATGTGCGAGCAGATCGGCGACCCGGCGACCGCCAAAGGCCCGGTCGAGCGCAAGGTCACACGCGTGGTCACGCCCGGCACGCTGACCGATGCGGCGCTGCTCGATGACAAACGCGACAACATTCTGCTGGCGCTGCACCGGGTGCGCGATACTCTGGGCATTGCGTGGCTGTCGCTCGCCTCGGGCCGCTTCGCCATCAGTGAAACCGCATGGAGCAATCTTGACGCCGAGCTTGAGCGGCTGCGCCCAGCGGAAATTCTTGCAGCGGAAGGTTTGGATACTCTGCGCAGCGACAGCCTGAAGATTCCGCTGCGCCGCATAGCGCCGTGGCATTTTGATATCGATGCCGCACGGCGCAATTTGTGCCAGCAATTCGGCACCCACGATCTTTCCGGTTTCGGCGCGGAGCAAATGACCATTGCGGTGGGCGCCGCCAACGCCCTGCTCGATTACGTGAAAACCACGCAGGGGGCGGCGGTTGCGCACTTGCGCGCACTCAGCGTGGAGCAATCGAGCGCATGGGTGCGCATGGACCCGGCGACGCGGCGCAATCTTGAACTCAGTGAAACCCTGCGCGGCGAACCTGCGCCGACACTGCTTTCTCTACTCGACCACTGCGCCACAGCGATGGGCAGCCGCCTGTTGCGCCATGCGCTGCATCACCCCTTGACCGACCGCGCTCTGCTGCGCGCCCGTCATGCCGCTATCGCTGAGCTGCTGGCCGGCAACGGCCATGAACGCATCCACGCGGTGCTGCGCACCTTTGTGGATGTGGAGCGCATCACCTCACGCATCGCGCTCAAAACCGCGCGTCCGCGCGATCTGTCGGGTCTGCGCGATACCTTGCGGCAACTGCCGGCGCTGCGCCTGCTCACTTCCGGCTCTGTGGGTGAGCGTATCCACGCCATCACCCAACCCCTGGCGCTGGGCGATGATCTTGCAGTCCTGCTTGCCGCCGCGATACAACCCGAACCCTCCAGCGTATTGCGCGAAGGTGGCGTGATCGCCGATGGCTACGACAGCGATCTCGATGAACTGCGCGGCATACAGATGAACTGCGGTGAATTTCTGCTGGCGCTGGAAGTGCGCGAAAAGGCACGTACCGGCATCAGCACGCTCAAGGTTGAATACAACCGTGTACATGGTTTTTATATCGAAGTCACGCGCGCGCAAAGCGATAAAGTGCCCGACGATTACCGCCGCCGCCAAACGCTGAAGAACGCCGAGCGTTACATCACGCCGGAACTGAAAACCTTCGAGGACAAAGCACTGTCGGCGCAGGAGCGCGCGCTGGCCCGCGAAAAACTGTTGTATGAGCAGGTGCTCGACGTGCTGGCGCCACACATTGCGCCTTTGCAACGGGCAGCGGCCGCGCTGGCGGAACTCGACTTACTGGTGACGTTTGCCGAACGCGCTGCGGCACTCGACTGGATTGCGCCGCAATTCACCGACGACGCCGTTATCGAAATTGACGGCGGCCGCCACCCGGTGGTGCAGTCGCAAGTCGATCAATTCATCGCCAACGACACACGGCTTGCGCCAGAACGGCAGATGCTGTTGATCACCGGACCCAACATGGGCGGCAAATCCACCTATATGCGGCAGAATGCGATTATCGTGCTGCTGGCGCATTGCGGTTGTTTCGTGCCCGCGAAGCAGGCGCGCATCGGCCCGGTGGATCAGATCTTCACGCGCATCGGTGCTGCCGACGATCTGGCGGGCGGACGCTCCACCTTTATGGTCGAGATGACGGAGGCGGCGTACATACTGCATCATGCCACGCCTAAGAGCCTGGTGCTGATGGATGAAATCGGCCGCGGCACATCAACCTACGACGGCCTCGCGCTGGCGGGAGCCATCGCACGGCATCTGCTGGAAAAAAATCGCTGTTACACGCTGTTCGCGACACACTATTTTGAGTTGACCGAACTCGCCGTGCGCTTCAGGGAAATCGCCAATGTACATTTCGATGCGGTTGAGCACAAGGATCACATCGTTTTTCTGCACAGCGTCGAAGAAGGGCCCGCCAATCAAAGTTACGGCCTGCAGGTGGCGCAGTTGGCTGGCGTGCCGTCGAGCGTGATCCGCGCCGCGCGCCGCAATTTGCAGGCGCTGGAACAAAAAAGCGCAGCCGCCCATCCGCAGGGCGATTTGTTTTCCGCAGCCGCCGCCGCGCCGGAACTTGAAGCGCCAGTAGAACCTGCCGTGCTAGGGTTGCTGCGCGCGGTCGATCCCGATGCACTCACCCCGCGTGACGCGCTGCAATTATTGTATCAGCTGCGCAAACAATTGGATTCATAAATTTCCTTTTAAAACAATTAGTTATAATAATTATTCTCTATGAACTTTTCGCCATGCCAGCGCTAACTCGCTGGCTCGCCGGGCTTTTTCTTGGGGTGGTTTGCGCTGCCCCGGCAGCGGCACAAAACGCTTTCACCTTCGCGGCGTTTGGCGATACACCCTACACCGAAGAAGAAGAGGCACGGCATATCGGCATGCTTGCCGAGATCAATCGCGAAGCGCCGGCATTTGTAATTCATGTGGGTGATTTTAAAAGCGGCTGGTCGCCTTGCACCGACGCGCTGTTCATACAGCGCCGCGACGCGTTCGCGTTGCTGCACCCCCCGTTGATTTACACACCCGGCGACAATGAATGGACGGATTGCCATCGCGCGTTAGGCGCCGCCAGCGATCCGCTGGAGCGTCTGCAAAAATTGCGCAGCCTGTTTTTTGCGGATGGCAATTCACTCGGCCAGCGCAAGATTGCCTTGGCACGGCAAAGCGAGGCGTATCCTGAAAACGCGCGCTGGCCGCATGCAGGAATACTGTTCGCCACGCTGAATGTGCCGGGCAGTAACAACAATGCGCGCATGCCTGCTGAAATGGCGGCACGCGACAAAGCCAACGAGGCGTGGGTCGCCGCCACCTTTGCGTCTGCGCGCGCGCAGGGGCAGGATGCCGTGGTACTCGCAATGCAGGCCAACCCGTGGGCAAACAGCGGCGCGGTGAAAACCCCTTATGCCGGACTGATGGCAGCGATCACGCGCGAAACATTGCACTTCCGCGGTGAGGTGCTATTGATACACGGCGACACGCACCGCTTTCGTGTCGACCAGCCGTTGCTGGATACGCGTTCGCAACAGGCGCTGCGCAACTTCACGCGTATTGAGGTGTTCGGCTCTCCACTCGTAAACTGGGTACGGGTGCAGGTCACGCACCACAACGGGAAGGTGAGTTTCTCGGTAACGCCGGGGAGTTGAAGGTGCCGTGTTGAGGGCTGTTGCGTTTGATTGCGCGCGAGTAGTCTACTCAGCACTCAGCACTCAGCACTAAAAAAACCGCCCTTCAGTGATGATGCCCATGCGCGCCGTGCACATGCCCGTGCGACAACTCCTCCTCGGTGGCCGCGCGCACGTGCGCCACGGTGCACTGAAAATTCAGCGTCTGCCCCGCCAGCGGATGATTGCCGTCCACCACCACTTTATCTTCGGCAATATCGGTTACGGTGTAGACGATGGTTTCCTGGGTTTTCTCCGCAGGCCCCTCGAATTGCATGCCCACCGTGATGGTGGCGGGAAATTTGTCGCGCGTCTCGACGCGCATGAGTTCCGCATCGTATTCACCGAAAGCGTCCGACGGGGTTAAACGCACCTGACAAACCTCACCCACGGCCTTGCCTTCCAGCGCCTGTTCCACCAGAGGAAATATTCCCGCATGGCCGCCATGCAGATACACCAGCGGGTCCTGCGCCTTTTCAATCAAATTGCCGTCCGCGTCGTAGAGCTCGTACGCAAGAGATACCACTGTGTTGTGCGCTATGTTCATTTTTTCCTGACCTTGACTTCCCGTTCACTCAATGCCTTCACCAGATCCAGCACCGCGTCAGCGTGGCCGCGCGGGCTCACGCCATACAGCGCATGTCTGATCGTTCCCTTGCCGTCGATGATGAACGTCGAACGCTGTATGCACAGTATTTGTCGGCCATCGTAGGTTTTTTCCTGCAACACGCCGTAGCACCTGCACACTTCCCCATCCGTATCCGACAGCAATTGCACGGACAAGCCATGCTTGTCGCGAAAATCACCGTGCGACATAAAGTCATCCATGCTCACCCCCAACACCACGGCTTTCAGTTTCGCGAAGGCATCATCCCGATCACTGAAATCGATGGCTTCGATGGTGCAGCCCGCAGTGTCATCGTGCGGGTAAAAATATAAAACAATATTATGGCTACGCAAGCTCGCCAGCGTCACCACATTCATATCGGCATCCGGCAGCTCAAACGCCGGCGCGGTTTGTCCCGTCTGTAGCATGCGGCCCTTGCCTGCCTCAGGGATGACATCCTTTGTCAACAAGGTGCGATTGTAGCGGAATTCGTACAATGCATAGCAGGCGCGCCGGGGTTTGTTTCACCGTGACCACGCGGCGACTATAATCGTACCTATGGCACAAGGTTTGCTCGGCCCACTGACTCACGCGAAATTTTTGCACCAGCATTGGCAGAAGCGGCCTTTGTTCGTGCGCAACGCACTTCCCGATTGTGGCGCGTGGCTGCAGCCCGAGGTCCTGTTTGAGTGGGCCGCGCGCGATGAGGTTGAATCGCGACTGGTGACAAAAACGCGCGGCCGCTGGAGCGTGCAACACGGTCCGTTTGCGTGGTCACGGGCGCAATGGCGGCGTATGCCCGCGCACGGCTGGACCTTGCTGGTGCAAGGCATTGAGCAACACCACGCCGAAGCCGCCCGCCTGTTGCAGCGATTTTCCTTTGTTCCGCACGCGCGTCTCGACGATTTAATGGTGAGTTACGCGCCAACCGGCGGCGGCGTCGGGCCGCACTTTGACAGCTATGATGTTTTTTTGCTGCAAGGCGCAGGCACACGGCGCTGGCGCATCGACGCGCAGAGCGCACAGCGGGATGCCGATCTTTTGGAGAACGCGCCGCTGCGCATACTCAAGCGTTTTCACCCTACCCGGGAATGGATAAGCGAGCGCGGTGATCTGCTCTACCTGCCGCCACGATGCGCGCACGAGGGGGTTGCCCTCGACACGTGCATGACGTTATCGGTGGGCTTTCGCGCACCGCGCACGCAGGAACTGGCCACGCGCTTTCTAGAGTATGTGCAGGACGAACTGCAACTGCCCGGCATCTACCAGGATCGCGACCTGGCGCTGCAAAAACACCCGGCGCAACTGCCGTCCATGATGCTGGAAAAGTTCTCGCGCGTAATCAAACGCATACGCTGGAGTGACAGCGACGTGCGTCACTTTTGCGGGCGCTATTTGAGCGAACCCAAGGCGCAAACCGTGTTCCGCCGGCCGCGCCGCCCGGCGGCGTTGCCGGCATTTGCCAGGCGCGTCGCAGCCAAGGGCGTGCGCCTGGCACTGCCGGCGCGCATGCTGTTTAGCGGCGGGCATTTTTATATCAACGGTGAACACCATCGTTGCGACGGTCCTGACCGCGCGCAGTTGATGCGTCTGGCGGATCAACGCGAGAGCGGTGCCTGCGCGCCGTCGGCCGCCACCCTGCGCCTGCTGCACGCCTGGTACTGCGCGGGATACCTCGAAATCTGAGGCATCATGACAGCGGGATCAGCGCTGCCCCACGCCGACTACCGGCGCTTCGCGAGCTTCAAGGAATATGAAGCGCTGAGCGACGCGCTGATCGCGCAAACGCAAACCTGCATTCGCGTCTTTGAGCGCGCGCTGCCGGTGGCGTGGAACACCCCGGTACGCAACACCCTGCTGCGCGAGTTTCTGCGGCGCAACCCCGCCAACCGTTTGTGGGTGGTGGTGCACGAAACCGAAGGTATCGGGCGCCAGTTACCGCGTCTGCTGGATCTGCAGCGCGATTTTGGACACGCCTTCAAAATCAGGCAAACACCAAAAATGGCGCACCACCTCTACGACCCCTTCGTGATTTTTGACGCCAGTCACTATCTGCATCGATTTCACCACGCCCATATGCGGGCGGCGCAAGGGACCCACGATATGGAAGGCACTGGGCAATTGCTTGATCGCCATGCGGAATTGTGGGAGGCATCCGCACCCGTCAGCCCGGCGGCGCCGGGCGGACTGTAGTGCGTGCGGCGAAAAACACCTTCAAAATCAAGCGCCATTCCTCTCTTTGCATGAACCTCTGGTGGACAAGCATACGTCCGCGAGTTAAAATTCGCGCCGCTTCAACCCACTGGCGCATAGGCTATGGGTCAGTAGCTTGAATGGCCGGACTTAAGCTGGCCTACACAATAGTTCACAGTGCTTCAATTTAATTAAAAAAAGTTTTTTCACCTTCGAAGGGAAATACCATGATGACACGTACCCTGATTGCTGCCGCCCTGCTGGCGCTTGGTCTTACCGCCTGCGGCGACAAGCCCGCACCGAAACCTGCCGCTGCGCCGGCTCCCGAAGCTGCTAAGCCTGCCGAAGCTGCCAAGCCTGCTGAAGCGCCGAAAGCCGACGCTGCTGCACCGGCTGCTGCACCTGCTGCTGCTGAAGCACCCAAAGCTGCTGAAGCACCCAAAGCCGCTGAAGCACCCAAAGACGCAGCGAAAAAGTAATCACTGCAAGTAGTAGCGGCATACAAAACCGGCCCTTTTCGAAGGGCCGGTTTTTTTGTTGCTGCTTGCCCTGAATGCGTCAGGCGATATCGCGCCAGGAAAATCCCTCGTCCTGCGTCGCCACCGCTATCCAATCGTCTTCGCAACCCAGCGCCTGCGCCAGCGCGCGTTGCGCCAATGCCGGTGTATTGTTCTGTTTGGACAGATGCGCGGCGATCACGTGCTGCATGCGGCCCTGCGGCAGCGCCTGCAACAAGCCCGAGGCCGTGCCATTAGCCAGATGCCCCAGCGGTCCGGCAATGCGCTGCTTGAGCGTATGCGGATAGGCGCTGGCCATCAGCAGTTCCAGGTCGTGATTGCATTCCAGCACCAGCGCATCCACCGTGGACAGCATCACTTCGATATGAGGGGTGGAGGTGCCGGTGTCGGTCAGCACTCCCAGTGATTTGTCACCATCGCTGAACACAAACTGCGTGGGCTCGCGCGCGTCATGCGGCACCGGAAACGGCCGCAACTCCATGTCGTTCAGCGCCAGCGCGATGTGGCTGTCGATAACATTCACCACCACGCCTTCGAAGCGCGACACGCCGGCAGCCATCAGGGTGCCATGCGTCAGATAGATGGGAATGTCGTGCTTGCGCGCGAAGCGCGGCGCGCCACCGACATGATCGTCATGCTCGTGCGTCACCACGATAGCATCGATATTTTCCGGGGTGAGGCCGAGCCGGCCCAGACGCCGCGCGGTATCGGCTAGCCCGAAACCGCAATCCAGCAGAAGGTGAGTGCCGTCCGCGTGGACCACCAGGCCGTTGCCTTCACTGCCGCTGCCCAGCGATGCAAAGCGCACCTTTTACCGCCTGTGCAGCGTGAAGCATGAAGCGTGAAGCGTAAGACCAACACACCGCAGTCTCCCACTTTTACCCTTCACGCTTCACCTTGCACTCTTCACGCTTCCAGCCCTAGCGCAATTGCTCTAGCAGCAAATTGAGTATGCGGTTCGCCGTGGCCGACTGCTCCTGCCTGCCATCCTTGGTCAATACATTGACCTGAGTGCTGGCGTTCATATCGCGCACGGCAATTTGAAACTGCTCGTTCTTTTTGACGGGCGCGCTCCAGAATTTGAACGCACCCAGCGTACGTCCGACGATGCCGGCATCATCCTTGCCGGACTTGACATCCGTTTCCGGGTCGATATAACGCACGAAATAAATACCTTTGGCGCGATCACGGTCTTCCACGGTGAAGCCCACTCTATCCAGCGCCAGGCCCACGCGCCGCCACGCCCGGTCAAACTGTTCATTGACTGTCAATATGCCGGCACTTTGGCTGGCCATGCTCGCGCGCGGTGCCTCGGCGGCGGCAGCGATTTGCTGCTTCGCACGGGTTTCCTGTACCCCAAAACGCACCATCAAACGGCGCAGCATTTCCGCTTCGATATCCGGGTCGGGCCGGCGCGGCTGCCAACGTGTCTGATCCTTGCCTTCGGTGATATAGACCTCTTCCATGCCGCGATGGCTGATGTATATTTCAGTGGTCCCGGCCTGTGTTCCCCGCTCCAGACGGGTGCGGAATTTGTCGCGCTCCGAGGTCGAATATACGGAATCCAGCGCCTTGCTGAGAAACCCGCGAATCAAACCCAAATCCGGCACCTTGGCGCGGTTTTCGTTCCAGTCCGTTTCCATAACACCCGCCTCGGGCGTTTCAACGTTGACGATAAAGCCGGTTTCCTGCCAGAAATCCTTCACCACCGGCCACACCTGCGCCGGATCACCTTTCACCACCAGCCAGCGTTGTGTACCCGCGCGCTCCACACGTGCATCGCGCTGCTCGGGCAATACACCACTGACCGCCGGCGTACCGCCCTGCGCGCGCCACTCGCGATCGATGGTATAGGTCGAATAGGTCGCCGAGCCCTTGCTCGCGCTGGGCACCGTATAACGATCATCTGCCGTCGGACGCGTCAAATCGGGCGGCACTTCCAGCGAGGGCAGCCGTCCAGCGGATTTATAATCGACTTTCTTGCTCGGCACCTCAAAGTCCAGCGAGCTGCAGGCGCCCAACAGCACAGCGGCGAGCGCGCCGGCTGTCACGCAGCACAGCCCTTGAAGCATGCGAAAATAGCGCATCTATAACCTCGTTTACATCAGCAATGAATTAATCACGCACCACGCGCATCAACCGGCAATACCGGCCTGGCGTAGGGCATCGCGCACCACACCATGGTATTGCGCCGACAGCGGCGTCAGCGGCAGGCGTATGCCGCTCTTGATCAGCCCCATCTGCTGCGCGGCCCATTTCACCGGAATCGGATTGGCCTCGCAGAACAAGTGCTTGTGCAGGCCGAGCAAGCGGTCGTTGATCTCGCGCGCCCGCACCGCGTCGCCTGCCAGTGCCGCCACGCACAGCTCATGCATGGCCTTGGCCGCGACATTCGCCGTTACCGAAATCACACCATGACCGCCCAGCAGCATCAACGGCAGCGCTGTGCCGTCATCACCGCTGAACAGCAGAAAATCGCGCGGTTTGCGGCGTATCAAATCAGATGCGCGCTCCATGTTCGCCGTCGCGTCCTTGATACCCACAATGTGCGGAATTTGCGCCAGTCGCAGTACGGTGTCGTTCTGCATATCAGCCACCGTGCGGCCCGGCACGTTATACAAAATCTGCGGAATTTCAGCCGCTTCGGCAATCGCCTTGAAATGCAAATACAGACCGTCCTGCGTCGGCCGGTTGTAATACGGCACCACCGACAGGCTGTAATCGGCGCCGATTTTTTGCGCGTATAGCGAATGTTCGATGGCCTCGCGCGTGGAATTCGCGCCGGTGCCGGCGATCACCGGCACGCGTTTGGCAACATGCGCCACCGCGGTTTGGATCAGCAACCAATGCTCTTCGTTATTCACCGTCGGCGACTCGCCGGTAGTGCCTACCACGACGATGCCGTCAGTGCCTTCGGCGATATGCCAATCCAGTAATTTGCGAAAGGCTTCCAGATCGAGTGCGCCATCCTCCAGCATGGGCGTCACTATCGCCACCATACTGCCTGCCAAGGTTCCCGCTACGCTTGCCATTTTGCCGCCATCCTGTTGATTTTCCGATACTATTGTAGGCCTTACGCCTCGGCCGCTATTGTACCCGAAGAACCTGAACACCGGCAGGTGGGACAGTACTAGTCCCCCTTGGTTGCATACACGGCGACAACGCGCTGCACACACGCCGCTCGCGGCGCCTCAACCACCAGGTCTTCGTACGCAACCACACGTAGTCGCCCGCGCACTAGCTCTAGCAACTCACCCGGTTGCAACAAAAAATCCGGGTTCGAGGGCCGCCCGAAGCGTTCATTGCCCAGCGCAAACGTTTCATAGATCAATACCCCGCCGGGTGCAAGCGCGTCGAGCAACACCGGCAACAACGGACGGTGCAAATAATTCGTCACCACCACAGCGCTGTAGGCGCACGCCGGATAAGGCCACGCGTCCGCTTCAATATCCGCGCACAGCGGGGTGACGTTAGCAAGATTCGCGATACCCTCCAGTGCCGCCGCATTGCGATCCACCGCATCCACCGCGTGACCACGCGCCGCGAAAAATCGCGCATGGCGGCCGTGGCCGCAGGCGACATCCAGCACGCGTCCGCGCGCGGCAACGAGCGCCGCCCAGCGTTGCACCCACGCGGCAGGTGCTACGCTGGCGCCCTGCATTTCAGCCATGCGGAAATAGCCTAATGCGCAAGCCTCACATGCACACCTTCCCACGCCGACTTGCCCATAGCATCGGTCAACTGCACGCTGCGCAGTCCGTCGATGCCGGACGGGCTCGGCACGCGGTCGTCGGCCAACGCCTGACTGAAGCCCACCACGCTCGCGGCGTGCGCGTTGATTGCAGGAAACTCGCTGCTGCGCGATGCACCATCGCTGGTGATCACCTGCAGTTCGCCGCCAGCGCGGCTGCGGGTGAGCGCTTTGCCGGTGATGCGCCCCTGCGAGCCGTAGATCACAAAATCATTGTACGGATGCGGCGTCGTCTGGTTGACATTCACCTGCGCCATCGCGCCGTTGGCGAATTTAAACGTTGCCAGCGACACGCGCTCCATCACACCGGGCGCCGCATCGAACATCGCCGATACCTGAACTATCTCCGACGACAGGATGTAGCGCAAAATATCGTACACATGCACGCCCACATTCATCGACGTGCCCAGCCCCGCCAGCGCCGGATCGCCGCGCCAACTCGCCGACACGCTGAGCGCGGCAGGCCCCGCGCTCGCTTCCAGTTGCACCATCATCACCTTGCCGATTTCACCGCTATCGACGATGCGTTTGGTCTCGATAAAGCACGGCATGAAACGATTGTGAAAATTCACACCGAGCTTGACGCCGGCTGTTTCGCATTCGCGCACGATGCGTTCGGCGTCCGCCACCGACGTCGCCATCGGCTTGTCGCAAAACACATGCTTGCCCGCGCGCGCCGCGGCTATCGCCTGCTCGGCGTGCAAGGCATTCGGCGTGTGTATCGCCACCACCGTCACCTCGGGATTACGCAGCAAGTCCTGATAATGGGTGTAAGCGTGCTGCGCGTTAAAGCGTTTAGCGAAATCCTGCGCCCGCGCCTGCTCGCGGCTTACCACCCCGATCAGCCGGTTGCCTGCGTAGGAATTGATCGCAGGCAAAATACGATCTTCCGCGATTCTGCCGGTGCCGATAAGTCCCCAACCATTTGGTGTCGTCATGTTCTTAAGTGACTCGCAAGGCGTGTTATTAAAAATCTTGTGTATATTCCACCATTCCAGACGATACACGCAAGCCACCACATCATGGAAGGAATAATCATGGGCGCCACAGCTACCCT
>CAMDRT010000022.1 GCA_945906815.1 Bordetella parapertussis | reverse complement strand
GTTCTTGGCCTCACCACCGTATTTCTTCGCCAATACATGCGTCAGCGCCGCCGTCAGCGTGGTCTTGCCGTGGTCAACGTGTCCTATCGTCCCTACGTTCACGTGCGGCTTGGTCCGCTCAAATTTACCCTTGGCCATAGTCAGTCCTTGCTCTCTGTCATAACTGATTGTTTTTGAATGATTTTAATCAACTGCTTGCTACCATAACCTGTCACACACACGAACCAATCATTGGTGCCCATGGCGCGGATTGAACGCACGACCTCTCCCTTACCAAGGGAGTGCTCTGCCACTGAGCTACATGGGCTGCAGATAAACTATAAATACAATATTATTTTTTAAAACAATTACTTAAATTTATTAATCCGTCGCCAAAACATTCGCCCAAGCGTAATCTGCGTACTGACGTGGCGAGCTACCGAGAATACCTTGCCGCACTATACTTTACTGGAGCGGGTGAAGGGAATCGAACCCTCGTCGTAAGCTTGGAAGGCTTCTGCTCTACCATTGAGCTACACCCGCCCGACTCCTGCTTGCAAATCACCAGCCCACCACCGCATCAAAGACATCGCCGCACCAGTTACCACTGCTGGCAAAAAAGGTCTTGCACCTTATCTGTTTTATAAAAAAATAAAAAATACCTGCAACCGCAAGCGTATTCACCACAATATACGTCGCTAAAAAAACTCTGGTGGAGGAGGTTGGATTCGAACCAACGTAGGCGCAAGGCCAACAGATTTACAGTCTGCCCCCTTTAACCACTCGGGCACCCCTCCGAACTAAACCGCCAATTATGGAGTTATTTACCGAGACTGTCAAACATGTTCGCTGTCTGCAAGCGTTACCAAGGATAACCTTTGCCAGCGCCCCTTTTGAACCCTCCTACGCCCATTGCACGCTGCAATTTGTCGTGTAAATTACCAGAGTAGCGCATTGCCGCCCAGAACCGCCTTCCGCCACGCGTACGCAGCCCGCGACAAAATTCGAGACAGCTTCAAAATGCGGTGGCATAATGTGCCGTGAATCCAGTCGGCGTGGCATTAAAAAATAAAATTTCAAGCTGCACAGGATTCACAGCGGTGGAGTCTCATCTCAGCAATTTTTGGTCGTGTTCCTGGAAGGGGTCAGTTTTAATCGCCTCGTGCGATAAACACTGGTGTATTTCACGGCCTTCAAGCAAATTTCACGTGGGAGAGTTGAATGATCAAGAGCAAGAAAGACCTGTACTCAGGGTTGATGTTCATGGTGTTGGGGGCGTTTTTTGCGTTGTGGGCGCTGAACTATCCTATGGGTTCCTCGGTGCGCATGGGGCCGGCTTATTTCCCAACTGTTCTGGGATGGATGACGGCCGGGCTGGGACTGATAATTGCTATCCGCGGGTTCACTATTCCCGATATAGCGCCCAATCCCACGCAATTGAAACCGTTGCTGTGGATCAATGGCGCCGCTATCATCTTTGGCATGCTGGTTGACCCCTTAAAAATCGGCTTTGTCGGCGCTGTAGTGATTTCGGTCATCGCCTGCGCCTTTGGCGGCTACGAGTTCAAATGGAAAGAAGCGATCATCGAGGCCGTGGTCTTGATCATCGTGTGTTGGGCCGCGTTCGTATGGGGACTAGGTCTGCCCTTCCGCATGTGGCCGTGGTCTTGATAGAAAACCGTGACGCCATGGATAAATTAAAAAGTTCTGGAGATACCATGAAAAAAACCATCCTCGGATGCGCGGTCGTAGCAGGCCTGATGTTGGCATCGTTTGCATACGCACAAGCCACCGGCAAACCCGCCGACTTCAAAGACCCCGGCCTGGTGAAGAACCTGGTGCTGGGATTTTCGGTTGCCCTGAGCTGGACCAACCTGTGGTACTGTTTTATAGGTTGTTTTCTGGGCACACTGATCGGCGTGCTTCCCGGCATTGGCCCGGTGGCGACCATCGCCATGTTGCTGCCAATTACATTTAATCTGCCGCCGATCCCGGCGCTGATCATGTTGGCCGGTATCTACTACGGCGCGAGCTACGGTGGGTCCACTACCGCGATTCTGGTAAATCTACCGGGAGAATCATCCTCAGTAGTGACCTGTATCGACGGCTACAAAATGGGTCAGCAGGGCCGAGCAGGTCCAGCGCTGGCGATAGCGGCGATAGGCTCGTTTTTCGCCGGCACTGTGGGCACCATCCTGATCGCCTTGTTCGGCCCGCCGCTGGCGGAACTGGCGTTTGAGTTCGGCGCCGCAGAATACTTCTCGATGATGGTGCTGGGTCTGGTGGCCGCGGTAGTGCTGGCCTCCGGTTCGCTGATTAAAGCGATCGCTATGATACTCGTCGGCCTGTTGCTGGGGCTGGTGGGAACCGACGTGAACTCCGGTATCGCGCGCTACAGCTTCGGCATCTCCGAATTATCGGACGGTATCGGCTTTGTGTCAGTAGCGATGGGCATGTTCGGTTTTGCCGAAATTATCAGCAACCTCGAACAAAAAGCGGCCGACCGCAGTGGCGCGAAGATTTCCGAGGTGAAGAGCCTGATGCCGACCGCCGAAGACATCAAGATGTCCATAGGCCCGATCATCCGCGGCACCGCCCTCGGCGTAATTTTCGGCATCCTGCCGGGATCGCATACGGTTATCGCTGCGTTCTCTTCCTATACTCTGGAAAAGAAACTGGCGAAAGACCCGTCGCGCTTTGGCAAGGGTGCCATTGAAGGTGTAGCTGGTCCGGAGTCGGCAAACAACGCCGCTGCACAGACTTGCTTCATACCGCTGCTTACTCTCGGCATCCCCACCGGTGCCGTAATGGCGCTGATGGTGGGCGCGATGACGATTCAGGGTATCGCGCCCGGCCCGCAGGTGATGACGCAAAAGCCCGATCTGTTCTGGGGCATGATTGCCTCGATGTGGATCGGCAACGGCATGCTGGTGTTGCTTAACCTGCCGCTGATCCAGATCTGGGTGATGTTCCTGAAAATCCCTTATCGCATCCTGTTCCCCGGCATCTGCCTGTTCTGCTCAATCGGTGCCTACTCGCTGAATAACAGCGCGATGGAAGTGTATCTGGCGGCCGGTTTCGGTGTGTTCGGCTACTTCGCCTCAAAATGGGGCTGCGAGCCCGCGCCATTGCTGCTGGGCTTCGTGCTGGGACCACTGATGGAAGAGAACCTGCGCCGCGCCATGCTGATTTCGCGCGGCGATGTGTCGGTGTTCGTCACCCGTCCGATTTCCTGCGGCATGTTGCTCGTTGCGGCAGCGTTGCTGCTGATGATCGTGGCGCCACAGTTCAAGAAAAAGCGCGAAGAAATACTTACCGAAGGCGACGGTCATTAACGTCCGCTTCCGGAATAAGAAACGCCGCGAAATTCGCGGCGTTTTTTTTGTTACTGCCCAGTCTAAGCGCAGCCCAAGGGGGCCGCTGATTTACCGGAAAATCACTTGACCGGCGCAGCCCCCCCACGCGCGCTGGCGCCATTTCGTCTGCGCAGTTTTCGCTTTCAGTGGTTGGCGGACCTCTCGACCTCATGGGCGTTCGAGATGGAAACCATCATGTTGAGTTGGTACATATTGGTCGAGACCCAGTCGGTACTGCTACTCACACTGTTTGCCTCTACCCAATACATCGGCACTCTGCTGTCGCCGGTGTTTGGCGTGATGGGCCCGCGGCTTGGCAACAAGCGCGTGTATTGCGCCATGCGGGCGTGCTACACCCTGCTTGCCGCGATCATGCTGCTGCTGGTGCTGACCGCAACGCTGACGCCACTCTACGTGTTCATCATCTCGTCGTTACTGGGTCTGGTGCGGCCCAGCGATCTGGTGCT
The DNA here is from genome assembly GCA_945906815.1 of Bordetella parapertussis. GTDB lineage: Bacteria > Pseudomonadota > Gammaproteobacteria > Burkholderiales > SG8-41 > UBA5216. The sequence continues at coordinate 69,918 of CAMDRT010000022.1, read as the reverse complement.
GCGCTATTCGTTGATCGGCGAAACCATGCCTACAGGTGAACTGATGGCGGCGGCCAGCGTCTCGCGCACCACCCAGGATTCCGCGCGTGTGATGGGCGCGCTGGCGGGCGCCGGCATCGTCGCTACGCTGGGCATGGGCATCGCGTACGTGGCCGTCGCCTGCCTCTATGCGGCCAGTTTCCTATTAAGTCTTAAGGTCACCGGCAGTCGCCCCGCGTCACGCCCGGGCAGCGCAGGCAGCATCGACCTGCCATCGATATCCGTGTGGCGTGATATGCGCGACGGTGCCATCCATGTGTGGCATACGCCGCAACTGCTGGCGGCGATGTGCCTCGCTTTTCTGGTCAACCTGACCGCCTTTCCGCTGACCAATGGCCTGATGCCTTATGTCGCCAGAGAGGTTTTTCACACCGATCAAACGGGCCTGGGCTACCTCGCGGCAAGTTTCGCCTTGGGATCGCTGCTCGGATCTATATTTTTGAGCCGTTTTGGCCACGTGCTGCCCCCGGCACGCATGATGATCGGCTATTGCGCGGTGTGGTACTGCATGGTGCTGCTGTTCGCACAAATGCCCAGTCTCGCCAGCGGCATTGCCACGCTGATACTCACCGGCTGTGCGCAAAGTCTCGGCATGGTGCCGATGTCCGCGATGCTCTTGCGCAACGCCGAAGCGCGGTATCGCGGCCACGTCATGGGCATACGCATGCTGATGATCTACAGTCTGCCCGTGGGTTTACTGATTGCAGGGCCGCTGATCGGCACCGTCGGCTATCGTGTCACCGCCGTGATCTACTGTGCAATCGGGCTCATGGTCACCGCATGGATCGCGCTACACTGGCGCACGCACGTGTGGCGGCGCGACGCGCCGGCGAACCGGCACTGAGGCAGCTACGCTTTCTTACGCAGCGGTAGCACGATCTGCGTCTGCGTCACTATTGCCACGCGGCTGCCATCGCCGGAATTGCTGATTGTGGTCTGCCAAACCATCGTGGTGCCACCCACATGCAGCGGAATCGATACCGCTTGGAGCACCGGCCCCACGCCCGCGCCGAGAAAATTGGTTTTCGATTCGAGCGTGGTGGTGACATAACCTTCCCGCAGATTCATCACCGTCCCCGCGGCGCCTACACAGTCAGCGAACGCCATCAGCGCGCCGCCGTTGGCACGCGCATTGCGATTCAACGCGATGGGCTTCACCGGCAACTCCGCCAGAATTTTTTTCTTGCTCGCGAATGTGATCTTCACGCCCAGCGCACGCGGCAAACCACCGCCAAAGCCTTTGAGTTTGGCCGGCACCATGCCGCCTACGGTTTTTACCTTGGATTTTTTTGTGGGTGTCATCTTATGGCTTATTAAAAAAACATGTTGCGATTAACTGCTGCTCATGCCGCCGCCACCAAGACGGCGGCGTATTCCATCACTGGGCGCCCGCGCGACAATCACCGCGCTGCCAGGAATTCAAGCGTATGACGGCCCACCTCGGCGGCGTGCTCCCAGCCCATGCAAAAGCGCGCCCCCGGCAGCACGATAGATTTTAAGTATTTGTTTTTATTATGAAATTCATCTAGATACTGAATGTAGTAAAAATGCTCGCCGACTAGCAGCAACAGCGGACACGCTATGCGTTGCAGGTTCGCGCTGAGCTCGTACTGATGCAGCGCATCCAGCGCCTGCCAGCGCTGCCGCCCGGCTTCGATCTGTGCCACGTTCACGCGATCCATCCACCCTTGCGTCGGCTGCACCGGCGAGTGACCCGGATCACCGCTCAACAAGAAATCAATGGTGCGCGTCATCGGAAAACCCGAAGCATCTTGCGGCCGCAGGCCGCTTTTCAAAGGGGCATGCCGCGCATCGGCAACGCTGCGATCCTGATAGTACGGGCAATTCACCAGCACCGCCTTGTGCACACGCGACGCGTGGTTGGCTGCGAGTTCGATCGACACCGCAGCACCCACTGCCTCGCCCAGCACGCTGAATTTGGGTATGCCCAAGGCGTCGGCAACCTCAACCACGCAACGCGCGTAATCGCCTATCGTCGGCTGTGTATCGACGTGATCCGAGTTGCCATGACTTGGATAATCCATCGCCACCACGCGCAGCGACGGCGACAGCACCGCCATCAATTCCAGATACAGCGCGGAGGATTGCTGGTTGATGTGCTGCAAAAATATCGCCTCGCCGCCCGCAGCGCCTGCGGCGCGATAATGCATGTAACCCAAAGCTGTTTTGACCAGACCGCGTTCGATATTCATCTCATTACCCCAAAATCCACCGCAGAGGCGTGTAGCCGTTGACCGTCAATCCGAGCGTATATTGTTTTCCTTGACCACCTTCGACCAGCGCGCCATTTCGGCAATCACGAATTTCGTCATCGCTTCCGGCGTGCCAATGACCAGGTCCATACTGAACTGCTCGGTCAATTGCTTGCGTAGTTCCGGCTGGTTGTAAGCCTTGCCCAGTTCTGCATGGATTTTATTCAGCACCGCTTTGGGTATGCCCGCAGGTGTGACGATACCCCACCACGCATGCGCCGAAAATCCCGGCAGGCCGCTCTCGATCAACGTCGGCGTGTCCGGAATGGTGTGCGTGCGCTTGTCGCCGGTAGTCACCACCGCGCGCAGCCGCCCGCCACGGATATGCGGTACCGGCACGGCCACCGAAGTGACGGCGATATCGATCTGCCCGCCGATTGCATCGGTGAGCGCCGGGCCGCCGCCCTTGTACGGTATATGTATCAGTTTCATGCCGGCCTGCTGCTGCACCAGCATCATCGCCAGATGCCCGAGGCTGCCGCTACCCACCGAACCAAAGGTCAGCGTCTCCGGTTTGGCTTTCGCCAGTCTCACCACATCGTCGAAATTTTTATAGGGTTTCGCGGGATTGGTGGTCAGCACCATAGGCGCAGTGCCCACGATCATCACCGAGGCCAGATCTTTCAGCGTGTCATACGGCAGATTCGGAATCAGTGTCGGATTGACTGCGTGGGTATCGAAGATGAACGCATAGGTGTAACCGTCGGGTGCGGATTTCGCCGCCAGCCCGGTGCCGATGGCGCCCGAACCGCCGGTGCGGTTATCGACCACAAACTGCTGCCCCAGCGCCGCGTTCAGCCGCGCGCCGGTGAGCCGCGCCAGCGGGTCCACCGAGCCGCCCGGCGGAAACGGCACAATGAAACGTACCGGTTTATTGGGCCAGTCAGTGGCCTGCTGGGCGTTGGCGTGCGATGCCAGCAGCGCACCCGCCATCATCGACCACAAGATATTTCGGTATCGGAGCATGGTTTGAACCTCTTTCGGTAAGCGCATGTTACGAAAACCTTATTGTACGTGTATCAAGGCTCATTTTTCGCCGCCTCATCCACTTTGCGTTTGAGTCCGTCAGCATGCGCAAGCATCGCCGCGACAGGCCAGCCCTGCGCCAGCAAAAACACCGGCGCTTTTACCGTTTCGCTGTAACGCTGGCGGCCGTGGTTGGTGGAATCGCGCACCTGTTCCAGCACCAGGGCGCCGGCGTAGAACACTAGCGATACCACCAGCGCCGACACGCCAAGGGCACGCGCCGTGGCACGGCTCGCCAGGCGCAGATGCCGGTACAACGCATAGGCAAAAATCAACGCACCCGCCACCAGGCCCACGTATTCGAGCCAGCCCGTATCGAGCCCGAAACGCAGATAATCAAACACCACATCCACCACCAGCATCACCAGCATCGCGCCGCAGGCGATCACGCCATGCGCGGCGAATCTGCCGTGCCCCCTGACTATGCGACTCAGCAACGCCCATGCCGACACCCACAAGGCAATCACCACGAGGGTGGTCAACGCCCCGAATACCAGCGCCGGGCCTGCATCCTGATGCAGCGTAACCAGGTGCGCGTTCCACACCACCGCGCCGGTGACCAGCGCCGCCAGCAGGGCGAACACCCCCAGCTCGCGCGCCGAGGTCCGTGCCACTGGTGCCGTGTGCAAATGCAGCGGCAGCTCCGCGCGCACGGCGTAGCTGAGCGGACGCACGCGCAGTTGCGTTTGCCCGGCGACCAGCACATCGTCAGGGCCGATGCGCGTTTCAGTCACCCGCACACCATCCGCCGCCAGCGCCATGCCGTTGACGCTGCCCAAATCGCGCACCGTATAGCGGCCATCTTCGCCTGGCTCGATACGCACATGCGCCGGCGCCAGGTGTGCATCGTCCACCATCACATCGGCGTTATAGCCGCGCCCGATGCAGGCCGGCCAGCGATACAGCGCATGGCGCGACAGCACATCGCCGCCGGCGCTGAGGATTTCGACGTAGGCTAGCGGCTCCACCGGATCGCCCCCAGAAAATTGCGTGCAAACGCCATCGCGTCCTCGTACGCCACGCCTTCCATGTCGAGCTCGGATTGCAGCGCCACCGCCGGCGCGCCCAGCGTCACCACCTTCAGCGTCACGTCATACAAACCCTCGAAGCGCTTATAGCGCCGCACACACATCGCCATTTTGGCGCGTGTGCCATCGAGCTGAATCATGCGGTCGCGGCAGGCGTAGTGCGTATGGTGCTTGCGCGCGAAATTGTCGCCATGACGGCCCGCGCCGAATTGCGATTCCAGCAGATGCGCGAAACGCAGCATGCCGAGTTTATCGCTGCGCATGATGCGATGGCGGAACGACACCATGCCGGTGTACAAACGCTGATCGATATAGAGTGCCGAATTGGTGTAGCAGTGATAGGTATCCACAGTGTAGAGCTTGACCGTTTCACGCTCGGTACCCGCGCCGCACTGCATCGATTCACCGATTTTGTCGGGCACGCGAAATTCGCCGAGCTGTTGCGTGGGCAAAGGCTTTTTTGCCAGCATGGCGCCCATCAAATCGGCATTGTGCTCGCGCAATTGTGCGCCCGCTTCAACGCTGAAGTCCTTGGGATAGGGCGGCTTTAACGCGGCGCTACGCGCCAGCAGTCCTGCGGCGAATTTGGCGGGCACCAGAAAGCTCACCAGTTGCCCGCGCCGGTGGGTGGCCACGTTAATGCCGAACACGCGCCCACGTTCATCCAGCGCCGGGCCGCCGCTCATGCCAGAATTGACCGCACCGGTGAAATGGATGCGCTCGTAATATTGCTCTTCGGAGCGCCCGTTGTAGATGCCCTCCACCACGGTGAGACCTTGATTGAGCGGATGACCCAGCGCAAAACCTTTGTCACCTTTAGCGAGTGGGGTGTCGCGCAAGGTCAGGGGCTCAACGACGCCGCTATCACTGGCACCCAGATCGGCGCGCACCAGCGCCAGATCATGCACCACGTCCACTGCGACAATTTCAAGCGCGCCGCGGCGGCCGTTGTGCAGCACGAATTCCAGCCGGTAGGTTTCCGGCTCCAAAGCCTTATCGGCCACCACATGGTAATTGGTGAGCATGAGACCGCCTGCGCCGACGACAAACCCGGTGCCCGTCGCCGCATGCGTACCGCTGCTGCCCAGCAAAACGCGGATTTGCGCGACACTGGCACGCGCGCGCTCGTACAGCGCACGGGCTTGCGCGGAAACCGCTGCCTCCGCGGCCGCAGGCACGGCGCTGGCGACAGCGGCAAGCGCCGCCGTATTGCCCGCGGCGGCAGCCACCATCAGCGTGATCGCGAACGCACGCAGCAGGCGTTTCGCGATTATCATATAACTATTTGTTTTTACGGTGTTTTTACTGCTTGGTCGCGGTCCACTTGGCGCTGGCACCAGCGGCCTTGTAGGTGCCTTCCATGGTGTCGCCGGTCACCCGGCCGCTGTATTGCGCACCGCCCGCAGTAAAGCTGATTTGTTCGCCATGCATTTTCGCATCCGCAATAATCGCGTTGCCGTTGCCCTGCGCGAGACTACCGCTCAGCATCTGATATTCCTGTTTCAAGGTAAGCGTGCCGCGCGATGTTTTCCAGTTGCCCGCGACTTTTGCCGGCACCAGCCACAGGTACGCGGTACACCACGAACTGCAATCGCCGCCGGCGGTAATTTTTTCGTCCTCTTTCCAGTCGCCCATGGTGAACGAATTGGACACCACGCGCACGCCCGGCTTCATCTCGAGCAAGATGGGGCGCAACTTCACGTTCAGATCAGGCAACAGAAACAGCGTAATCACGCTGGCCTGCATGTAATCTTTTTTGCTGGCCTCGGTGAAGATATCGCCCTGCTTGAAAATCGCCTTGTCGGCGACACCTTCTTTTTGCGCGTTGCGCTTGGCAAGTGCCACCATGTCCGGATGGTATTCGATGCCGTAGGCTCTGCCGCCACGCTTGGCAGCGGTGATTACCGTGCGGCCATCACCCGAACCCAGGTCGTAATGGATGTCCGCCGGCGTGAGCTTCGCCATGTCCAGCATGCGATCCACCAGCGCCTGCGGGGTCGGCACCCACACCACATCTTTGCCCGATTGACCGACAGATGGCTCGAAGTCTTTTTTCGCGGGCTGCGGTTGCGCCAGCGCGAGGCTGGTAAAAACCATGGCGGCAAGCATCACACCATGGCGCTGCAATTGAAGCAACATAACAATTCTCCGAATGACCATAAAAACGAACGCGCATGATACCGGATTCGCCTGAGGCGCGGTGCTAAGATGCACGCCGGCCTGTCACTCAAAACCTGAAGCGAAGGAACTCACATGGCGTCATCCGCATCGGCTACCGTCACCCAGCCCGACGAACTCTCGTTCATGTATTTCCCCGAGAACTACCGCTGGTCACACGGCATGTTGATAGGGCTCAATTCCGCACCGTGGGGCGGCGCCGAAATCGATGAGATCAACCGCATCGGCCTGCGACTGAAAGGCAGAATCGGCGACGATAAAGCGTGGTTTCACGAATGGGCGCGAGGAGCCCGCAAAGTGGAAGATGCCGGCCGCGCGCATATCGCCGCGGGCCGCAACACCACCGGCGCACAGTATCTGTTCCGCGCGGCAAATTATTACCACGTCGGCGAGCGTTTTCTGCAACCCAAGACTGAAGGCCTCGCCGCCTACCGCCGTGGCGTAGATTGTTTTCGCGACGCCGCGCAATGGATACGCCGCCCAAAAATTGAACATGTGGAGATACCTTACGAGGGCACTTCACTGCCTGCGATCTTGATCCATGCGGAAGATACCGGCTCGGATCACAATAAAGGCCCGGCGCCTGCGATGGTGTTCTTCGACGGTTTCGATGTCACCAAGGAAATTCAGTATTTCAAAGGCGTGCCTGACCTCGCCGCGCGCGGCATCGCCTGCCTCATCGTCGATGGCCCCGGCAATGGCGAGGCTGTGCGTTTTCGCAACCAGTGGTTGCATCACGAAACCGAGCGCTACGGCACGGCGGCCTACGAATTTCTCGCCGCACGCCCGGAAATCGACGCACTACGCATAGGCGTCATGGCGATCAGTCTCGGCGGCTACTACGCGCCGCGCGCCGCCGCGTTTGAACAGCGCTACGCCGCGTGTATCGCGTGGGGCGCGCAATGGGACTACTGGGAAATCTGGCGCAACCGCTTTGAAAAGCTCGACAGCGGCAAGCTACCGTCACTGTCGGTAGCGTGGCAGCATCTGCTATGGATCTTCAACGTCACCACGCGCGAAGCGGCGATGAAAAAACTCGAAGGTTTCCGGCTCGACGGCGTGGTGCAGAAAATCACCTGCCCGTTTCTCATGATGCATGGCGAGGGTGATGAACAAATTCCGCTGCCGGTGGCGCAAAAATGTTTTGACGCCGTGGGCTCCAAAAACAAAACCTTCAAGCTGTTCACACGTGAAGAAGGCGGTTACCACCATTGCCAGATCGACAACGCCAGCATCGGCGTTGCCGCCATGTGGGACTGGCTGGAATCCGTGTTTTTTGCGGGGCGGTAATACTTACTAATCCCTCACTTTCAAAGCGGAGCAATCATGGCCATCTACCCCAACCACACCAAACAACAACTCGAAGCCGGCCAACTCGCCCTCGGCATGGGCATGCGCGCCCTGCGCACTGTCGATTCCGGCATGATCGCAAAGACCTGCGGCTTCGACTGGCTGTTCATCGACATGGAACACAGTGCGATGGACGTGGATTTGGCATCGCAGGTAGCCATCGCCGCACTGCCGCTGGGCATCACCCCCATCGTGCGCGTGCCGGGAAAGGAACATCATCATGCCTCGCGCCTGCTCGATTCCGGCGCGCAGGGCATCGTGGTGCCGCATGTCGATACCGCTGCAGAAGCCGCGCGCGTGGTGGCGCATTGCAAGTATCCGCCGGTGGGCCACCGCTCGGTAGTCGGCGCGCTGCCGCAGTTTGGCTATGAGGCCATGTCGGTAGGCGAATCCACGCGTGTCGCCAACACCGAAACGCTGGTGATCGTGATGCTGGAAACGCCCACCGCAATGGATAATGCAGACGCTATAGCGGCAGTGCCCGGCATCGACGTGGTGCTGATCGGCACCAACGACCTGTGCGCCGAACTGGGCATCCCCGGTCAATTCGCCGACCCCAAAGTCGAGGACGCCTACCGCAAGGTCATCGCCGCGTGCAAAAAGCACGGTAAGCATCCGGGCATGGGCGGCGTGTATGACCCGAAGCTGCTGGACAAATACATCGGCTACGGCATGCGTTTTATTTTAGGCGGCGGCGATCTGAGTTTCTTGATGGCGGGAGCTAAGGCGCGCACCGAGTTCTTGCGCAACTGCAAGCTGTAAGCGCTATCGCTCTGGTGCGAAGTCAAACAGCCAGCGGGAGGCTGCGGAATATAATGGCGACTTCAAGTTCGGCGGCACGTTGCATAGCATCGCGAAGTAAATATGTGGATGACTGATCAACCCTCGGGAGGAGTCATGAAATCGATTCGGCACGTGTTTTCAATCACTGCGCTTGCATTGCTAACCACCGCCGTGGGTACGGTTTGGGCGCAGGACGCTCCCGGACGCAAGGAAATGCGTCGCGTTGATCTCTCCGGGGCACCCGGAATGGAGGTCATACTTTCGATAAGCGAATATAAGCCGGGGGATCAACTTCCGGCGCATTTCCATCACGGGATCGAAGCGGGGTATGTCTTGGAAGGCGGCATGGTGGAGGTGCCAGGGAAACCGGCGTTCGCGATCCCAACCGGAGCGCCGGTAATGAACCTTCGAGAAGCGCCGCACGCCGGCTTCACGATCGTCGGCGACAAGACGATCAAGCTCGTCACGGTGCATATCGTCGACAAAGGCAAGCCACTGTACGAGTGGGTGAAGAAATAGCGCCTCAAGACACCGACGCTCTTCCGCAGATCCGCGATTCGAGCGCTCGAGCGCGTGCCGCCGAACAGCTCAACCCACGCGGACGCGCGCGCAAGCGCCAGGTCCAGCACGTGTTCGTGGGCACGCGCCGGTGGCGGCAAACGTTCGGCGTCGTTACCGAGTTGGAGGAATAAAGCGGCCTAACCGCTCGAAGATGATGTCCACCATGAAGCCAGCGGACACCAAATCGGACGCTCTATTTTGAATCAACAGGAGGCAGCGATGAAACTCTGCAATGTCCTAGTGCGATCGATGCTCGTACCGGCGCTCGCTGCGACGTGGGCCGGGGCAGCCGTCAGCCAGGACTATCCCACGCGCCCCGTGCGCATCGTGACCTCGCCCGCCGGCGGCGGCAGCGATTTGGCATCGCGGCTCATCGCGCGGGGCATCTCGGGGCCGCTCGGCCAGCAGGTGATCGTCGATAACCGGCCCGCGATCCTCGCGCCGGAGGTTGTCGCCAAGGCCGCGCCGGACGGTTACACGGTGCTCGTCGCCGGCAGCACCCACTGGCTCGGCCCGCTGATCGAGAAGGCCTCGTACGATCCACTGCGAGATTTCGCCCCGATTGCAGTTCTTTCCCGTTCACCGGTGGTGCTGGTCGTGCATCCGTCCATGCCTCTGAAAACGGTCAGGCAACTGGTCGATCTCGCGAAGTCCAGGCCCGGCGAACTCAACTCGGCGGTTGGTACGCCTGGCAGCTCGAACTATCTCGGCGCGGTGATGTTCGACTCTCTCGCCGGCGTGAAGATCACGCGCATCCCGTACAAGGGCAGCGCCCCGGCAATGACAGCGATCATGAGTGGGGAGGTGCAAGTGATGTTTCCGACCGCCAGCGTCGCAGCGCCGCATGCGCGGTCGGCACGCTTGCGCGCGCTCGCAGTCGGCAGCGCGCGGCCATCCGCGCTCGCTCCCGGGCTGCCTACGATCGCTGCCTCTGGCGTGCCAGGCTACGATTCAGATTTCCTCGCCGCCGTGTTCGCCCCCGCCGGGACGCCGCCTGCGATCGTGTCGCGCCTCAATCGGGAGATCGCGCGCTATCTGCAGTCGGCGGACGGGCGAGACACCTTCCTGAAGTCCGGCAACGAGGCCACCCCCAGCACACCCGAAGAGCTCACGGCGATCATCAAGTCGGACATGGCGACTTACGGCAAAATCCTGAAGGCGGTGGGCGTCAACGCGCCCTAGCTAGAGCCAAGCGACACCGTCAAGGCTCACACGTTTACACCGCAGGCCACTCTACGAGCACTAGCAGTGCCGCACGTTCCAGAATGTTGACCCATGAGGCCAGCTTCGCGAAATTCGGAAAAACTCTTTAACTCCGCTACAGAAAGGCAAGGCGGTCGAAACGAGACGCCGGCGCTTCAACCGAACGTCAAGCACCCACAACATATCGCGTCATCGATGTAAAGAAAGAAGACTGAAGTGTTGCTGTCCAACTTTAGTTCGAGCGGACGCGTGGCCGGCGGTGCCAGCCAATTCGCCGACCCCAAAATCGAAGACGCCTACCACCAAGTCATCGCCTCGTGCAAAAAGCACGGTAAGGCGTGTATGACCCGAAGCTGCTGGACAAATACATCGGCTACAGCATGCGCTTTATTTTAGGCGGCGGCGATCTGAGTTTCTTGATGGCGGGGGCTAAGGCGCGCAGAGAGTTCTTGCGCAACTGCAAGCTGTAAGCGCTATCGCTCTGGTGCGAAGTCAAACAGCCAGCGGGAGGCTGCGGAATATAATGACGTCTTGTAAAGCGTCGCCAATAATGGCGACTTCAAGTTAGAAAACAGGATCCACCATGCTTCGTTACTTCCTCGCAATAGCTGTATTTGTGATCACCGCTGCGGCTTCCGCGCAACAGCCGGATCGCGTGCGCCAACTTGAACAGGAAGTGAATCTCCTCAAACGGACCGCCTCTGAACAAGCTATGAGAATCGAACGCCTGGAACGTGAGTTGCGCGGCGCAGCTTCCGCTACTGACAGCAGTGGCGCTGCGCCAAGCCAGCCTCGCATAGCCGTCTCGACACCTTGGCACGATCGAAAGTCTTGGGGCTCCGTGAAGAATGGGATGTCCGAGGCTCAAGTGATGACGATTCTTGGTCCTCCAACTACCACTGAGGCCCGAGGCTTCAAGACACTCTTTTATCGTGGTGAAGTGCCGGGCTCCGGCTCGGTCAGCGGCAACATAAAGCTGCATGAGGATCGCGTGCTTCAGGTCAACACTCCTGTTTTCTAACTCTAGGTGCAACGGACGGGCCGCCAGCCCAGTGGCGACATCAAACACCATCGCGGCTCGCCGTTCACCAATACGTTAGGCTTTACCAGCGCGCGAAATTACTTGAAACGAACAGTGGCGCGTATGCTTCCGCTTTAGGAATGGCGATGCCTTTGATGTTGAAATCGTCGATTACCACTAAGGAGAAATCCACATGACCAAGAATGGGTTGCCTGCAATTCATGCGGGGGTATTCCTGGGCGAAATCCTGGAAGAAATGCGTATCTCGCAAGCTGAATTTGCCCGCGCTATCGGGGTATCACCCATGCGTATATCGCATGTGCTCAAGGGGGCGCGTCCTGTGACTGCAGAATTGGCTTTGCTGTTCGGTCGCGCCTTCGATCAGTCACCCCAATACTGGCTCAATCTACAAGCGTCTTACGATCTAAAAACCGCCGAGGTGAGCATTAGAAAACGCCTGGCTGGCATACATGCGTTCGCGCCTGCTGCATTTTCAGCCTAACTTAGCATTACTGCACACGCGTCGCGCGCCATACGCGACTCGCACCGCCGGATACTGCGCTGCCGGCGATGGTATTGCCGCTCACCGTGCCGCTGTATTGCACACCGCCCGTCCTAAAGCTGAGGTGATCGCCGCGCAGTGTCGCGCCCGTCACCGGCGCGTACCGGCCCTGCAGGGTGACTGATCCGGATACCTTCTGGTAGCGCTGCGTGAACGTTACGCTGCCGTTCGCGAAGCGCCATACGCCCGCCACTTGAGCCGGCACGATCCATAACAGAGCCGTGCGGTAGTACACCGAATGGTCGTGCTGCGCGCTAACGACCACGTCCGCAGGCCAGTCGCCAACCGCATGGGTGTTGGAAACAATACGCACACCGGGCTTCAAGCCCAGTAGCGCAGGTTTCAACTTGCGATTCAGTTCCGCCCCCAGAAAAAGCGTGACCACGGTCGCTTGCGAAATATCGCTGGCAAATAAATCAGCCTGCGTGAATTGCGCGCGGTCAGCGACGCCGGCTTTGGCCGCGGCTGCCTTCGCATACGCGACCAGCTTCGCATCGTACTCGATGCCCAGCGCCTTTGCCCCGCGCCTGGCCGCCATGATGACGATGCGCCCGTCGCCAGAACCCAGATCGATCACGGTGTCGTTGGCACCAACCTGCGCCAGATCGAGCATGCGTTCGACCAGCGCGTCGGGCGTTGGCACCCACATCACATCCTTGCCGGGCTGTGTGACATCGGGTTTGTAATCGGCTGCATGAGCAAGGCCCGCCGCAACCAGCAGCGGCGACACCATCAGCAACATTGATCTTGAACACTGCGTGGCAATCCAACCGCTACGCGCGGCGCCCGTGCGCGCGGCACGCATGACTCCGCCCTTCGCCGGGGTTACGGCGAGCGGACTATCAATTTTGTAAAAATTGTTTAATAACAAATGTTTATGCTACTTCATCCGCGTAGCACTCCATGCCCTGCTGGCCCCACCCGCTAGCGCGGTGCCGGTGATCGTGTTGCCGCTTACAGTGCCGCTGTACTGCGCACCACCGGCGCTGAAACTGAGGTGATCGCCGCGCAATTTGCCGCCGCTCACCAGCGTGGCAATACCGCCCGCGTTGATCGAGCCCGCGACGTTCTGGAATTGCTGCCGGAACGTGATATCGCCCAGCGCCGCGCCGTTGACGAACTGCCACCTGCCGTCCACTTGCGCCGGCACGATCCACAACAGCGCCGTGCGGTAATAGCTGGAACCCTCGTCGCTGCCCGCGGTGCCCGTTTCATCGGCCTCCCATTCGCCCATGGTAAAGGTGTTGGAGACGATGCGCGTGCCGGGTTTGAGAGCGAGAATTTTCGGACGCAACTTAAGATTGATATCGGGCAGCAGGAACAGGGTGATCACGGTGGCCTGCGACAAATCCGTCTCGAACAAATCCGCTTTCATGAAAGTGGCACGTTCGGTGACGCCCTCTTGCGCTGCCGCGCGTTGTGACAGCGCCACCATGTCGGGGTTGTATTCGATACCCAGCGCCTTGATACCGCGCTTGGCCGCGGTGATTACCGTACGGCCATCGCCCGAACCCAGGTCAATCACATAGTCGCTGGGTGTGGCCTTCGCCATATCGAGCATTTTGTTCACCACTGCGCTAGCCGTCGGCACCCACACCACGTCTTTGCCGGATTGCCCGACTTCAGGTGTGTAGTCCTTCGCGGGCTGGGCATGAACAGCGGCGGCCAGTAACCCCACACAGGCTACAACAGACAACCGTCGCAATGCCTTCATGAACACTCTCCCGCAACAAGTGTGAGAACCGGCGCGCCCTGCACTCAATTCCTGCGCGTGGCCTGCCACGGCGTTTTAGACGCCCCCGTGGTGGCAACCCCTTCGATGCTGTTGCCATTGACGCGTCCGTTGTACTGCGCACTGCCCGCGCTGAATGCGATGCGCTCGCCATCGAGCCTGCCGTTGGAGATGGCGAGGCTCTTGCCGCCTGCGCTCAGCGTGCCGGAGATCACCTGAAACTCCTGTTTCAGGGTGAGTTCGCCGTTCGCGGTATTCCAGGCGCCCTCCACTTTCGCCGGCACGATCCACAGATACGCGGTACACCACGACTCGCAATCCCCTTCGACGCGCGCGGTTTGATCGGGCTTCCAGTCGCCCATGTCAAACGAGTTGGCTGCCACACGCGTGCCCGGCTTCATATTCAGCAGCGTGGGACGCAGCTTCACATTTAGAGAGGGCAGCAAAAACAGCGTGACCACCGTGGCCTTGGAAAAATCGCTCTCGAAAATATCAGCCTTCTCAAAAGTGGCCTTGTCCGCCATGCCTTCCTTCGCCGCATTGCGCCTGGAAAGCTCGACCATATCCAGGTTGTATTCAATGCCATACGCGCGCGCGCCGCGCCGGGCGGCAGTGATGACGGTGCGGCCATCACCTGAGCCCAGGTCATACAAAATATCCTTGGGCGTGAGTTTAGCCATATCCAGCATCTTGTTCACCAGCGTTTGCGCCGTGGGCACCCACACCACGTCTTTACCCGCTTGCCCACTTTCGGGAATGAATGCCTTCGCCGCCGCAGCAGCTTCCTTCTTGGCCGGTTGTGCCTGCACCGCGCTCACTGCACAAAAAGCAACGGTCGCCGCCACCGCCGATTTCAAAATCCATGCCCTAGAATTCATGCCCACTCTCCGTAAAACGTTCAGTGAAAAAATCTGCAGCGTGACCGCGGTTTTGCCGGCGACCGCAACCGCTATGTAACCGTGTTGCGGTAACACTACTACGCCGCTGGCGCCTGCTCCAGACACTCGATCAGTAGTTTGAGCGCGGTTTGCCCAAACACCACCATGTTCTCCTGACGGTCACCACTGGCGGTTTCCAGCGTCATCGATTTTTCCATGCCGCCCGCTACGGCCAGCACACAATGCCCTGTCGCGTGGCCATAGCGGCTGCCCGTCGGGCCTGCCACGCCGCTTTCGCTGAGCCCCCAATCTGCATTGAGGCGCTCGCGTATGGTGCGCGCTCTGAACAAGGCAGATGCCTCGGTCCCGCCGCGCACGTTCTGCAGCATGTCCGGTGTCACGTCGCGCAGGCCCAACAACGCATCGCGCGTATACATCACCATGCCGCCTTTGCAGTAGGCCGACGCACCCGCAAAGGCGAGCAGCGCGGCGTTAATCAAGCCGCCCGCCGATGACTCGGCGACAGCTATAGTCTGATTGCGCGCCTTGAGCAGGGCGGCGGCTTTTTCGGCGAGCGGCAGTAGTTTTTCCATGACGATTCCTTCGGGTTTCAGATACGGGATGATGGGGCCTGTGAAAACCACATTTTGCGGTATAAACAGCGAATCGCAAAATGCGCAAAGTGCATTGGGCAACGCGTACTTTCCAGGATAATGCGGCGCATCGACTTAAGGAACATACCGTGACCCACACCATCATCCTCGACCCCACCACCCCCTCCGGCGCCGGTGCGCAACGCCCGTGGCAAGCGCTCGACAGCCTGCAAGGCAAGGTGGTCGGTTTTATCGACAATTCCAAACCCAACTTCAATCACCTCGCCGACGATCTGGCCGAATTGCTGATGAGCCGCCATGGCGTCGCGCGCGTGATACGCCACCGCAAACGCGCGGCGGCGGTGGCCGCGCTGGAAAGCGTGTACGCCGACATCGCAGCCCACTGCGATCTGGTGATTACCGGCTCGGGCGACTGAGGCTCCTGCGCGTCGTGGAGTGTCCACGACACAGCACAAGTGGTAAAGCGCGGCGTGCCCGCGATTACGGTGTGTACAACGGCGTTTACCCCGCTCGGGAAAAAACAACTCAAAGCGCTGGGCTGTGAAGATCATCCGCTGGCGCTGATCCCCCATCCGTTCGGCTCGCGCACGCGCGCACAGGTGCGCGGCATCGCCGAAAAATGCGTGGACGACATTGCACGCATCGCGATTGACCCGAAAGCAGGAACACCGGCGCGCAGCAAGGCTACCCAAACTGCGGACGCCGCACCAGCCGCGCGCATCGAAGTACCGGAAGATGCCGATGAATTCGACCGCTTTTGCATCGAGCGCCGCTGGAGCGATGGCCTGCCCATGCGCCCGCCGACACTCGATCGCGTCGAACGCATGATCGCTGCCAGTGGCCGCGCAGCCGCTGACATCGTCGCCGTGGTACAGCCCGGCTTCGGCGCCGCTACGGTGGAAGGCATCGCGATTAACGCGGTCATGGCGGGCTGCCGCCCTGAATACATACGCACGCTGATCGCAGCGGTGCAAGCCTTCACCGACCCGTGCTTTAATTTGCAGGGCATACAAGCCACCACCAATCCGGCAACGGCAATGATCGTGGTGAACGGCCCGCTGGCGCGCGAACTCGGCGTCAACGGCCATCTCAATTGTCTGGGACAAGGCGCTTGGGCCAATGCGACCCTGGGACGCGCGCTGCGTCTGGTGATGCAAAACATCGGTGGCACACTGCCCGGCGAAATGGACAGAGCCACGCAAGGCCAGCCCGGCAAGTACACTTTTTGCTGCGCCGAAAACGAAGACGACAGCCCGTGGGAACCACTGCATGTTGAACGTGGCTTCGACAAAAACGATAGCACCGTCACCCTCGTCGGTGCGGCGGGCACGGTTAATTTCAATACCCACGCCGAGGACGCCAGCGACCTGCTGAAAGTGTTCGCCGACAGCCTCTGTTTCCCGACCAACAACGACTATTACTTCTGCGGTGAGCCGTGGCTGCTGCTCGGGCCGGAACACGCGCAGATTCTGCATCGCGAAGGTTTGAGTAAACGCGACGTGAAGTTAAAACTGTGGGAAATGTCCAGGCTGCATGTGGGTCGTCTCGCGGCGCAAGACCGCATGCGTTTGCAACACACGCGCGGCGCGGAGTTGGGGCAGTTTGATGCGAAGACAACGATACCGGTGTCGAGCAAGCCCGACGAAATCAGTATCATCGTCGCCGGCGGGCCGGGCACGCACTCGGTGCATGTGCCGACGTTTGGCCACACGCGTTCGGTGACGCGCAGGATCGTGTAATGGCGTGGGGGGCAGGCAAATGATGCGGACTTACTTTTATTAAATACTTGTTTTAAAACAAATGCTTAGGAAAGTAAATGACCTTTAAAGTAAAAGCCTGGGCCAGCGTGCTGGCGCTGATCACCACTGCAGCGCAGGCACAGACCAGCGCGCCAAGTTCCCCAGCGAGTTTTCCGAATCGTCCGCTGCGGCTGATCATTCCTATGGGTGCGGGTGGCGCAACGGATATTTTCATCCGTACTATCGTGCCCAAACTCTCGGAGACCCTGGGCCAGCAGGTGGTTGTCGACAATCGTCCGGGTGCCAACGGCGTGATCGGCGATGAGATGGCGGTCAAGGCGCAGCCCGATGGTTATACGCTGATGGCCAACTCGATCGCCATTTCGATCAACCCTGGCCTGTATAAACTCAGCTACGACATCACGCGCGATCTGCAGGGCGTCACACGGCTGGGCATGATAGACATATTGATGGGCATACACCCCTCTGTGCCGGCGAAAAACGTCACTGAATTCATCGCGCACGCCAAAGCCAATCCCGGCAAACTGAATTATGCGTCGTTCGGTATCGGCAGTATTTCCCATGTCGCCGGCGAGATGTTCAAACAGGCGACCAGTACGCAGTTGGTGCACGTGGCCTACAAAACCTCACCGCTGGCGGTGCAGGAAACCATCGCGGGACAGACCCATCTGGTGATGGGCGGTATTTCGTACATGCTGCCGCAGGCACGCGCGGGACGGCTGCGCGGCATCGCCATCACCTCGCTCGCGCGTAACGCCAATGCGCCCGATATCCCAACCGCACATGAATCCGGCCTCCCCCATTTTGATGTGAACGCCTGGTTCGGCATGTGGGTGCCCGCCGCCACACCCAAGCCGGTGCTGGCAAAATTGTATGACGCCGTAAGCAAAACCATGAGCCATCCTGAAGTTCGCGCAGCGATCGAGAAGCACGGCTATAAAATCGGCGGCGAAGCGCCGGACCACTTTCAGAAGTTCGTGCGCAGCGAAGTGGAGAAATTCGGCAGAGTGATCAAGGCTGCGGGGATCAAGCCGGAGGGTTGACGATTAAACGGCTACACCGCAGAGGTGAAATATTGATTTTTAACAGGAGTTTGCCATGCCCCAACTAACCCTACGCGGCGCCCACATCAACTACGAAATCCTCGGCTCCAGCGGCCCGTGGGTTGCGCTCTCGCCCGGCGGACGCCGCCCGCTGGAAGGTGTCAAACACCTCGCCGAGCGCGTCGCTGCGCAGGGCTACCGCGTGCTGATCCACGATAGACGCAACTGCGGCGCCTCCGATGTGGTGCTCGAAGGCACGGAATCCGAGTATGAAATCTGGGCCGAAGATCTCTACGCCATGCTGCAGCACTTCAACGCCACGCCCGCGTTCGTTGGCGGCGGCTCTTCGGGCTGCCGCATGTCACTGCTGCTCGCGCTGCGCTATCCACAGGCCGTGCGCGGCCTACTGCTGTGGCGCGTGACCGGTGGTGCGTTCGCAGCCCAGCGTCTCGCCCATCAGTACTATTTTCAGTATATCGAAGCCGCGAAAAAAGGCGGCATGGCGGCGGTGTGCGAGACCGAACACTTCCGTGAGCGCATCGCGCAGCGCCCGTCAAATCGCCAGACCATGATGCATATAGACGTGGCGCGCTTCACCGCCTCATTCAGCAGTTGGGCGGACGGCTTTTTGAATGATGCCGAAAAGCCGGTGATCGGCGCCACTGTCGCGCAACTGCAATCGGTCAAGGTCCCCACGCTGATCGTGCCAGGCAACGACAAAACCCATTCGCGCGTGGTCGGCGAAAAAGCGCACGCCATCATGCAAGGCAGCGAACTTTATATTCTGTTCCCCGAACAGCAGGATATCGATATCGTGCCGCCGCAACAGTGGGAGTTCAAGGACGATGAGTTAGCCGGTGTGTTTGCGGACTTCATCAAACGTCACGCCGCCTGATACTTAATCAGCCTAACTCGCGATGCACAAAGTCGATAATCTTCTCGATGCAATCACGCGCCTGCGGTGAAGTCGGATCGTTGGTGACGAAGGCTTCGCCCACACCTTCAAACAGATGCAAATCCACTTGGCCACCCGCTTGGCGATAGCCCGCGATAAAGCGATCACGATTCGGCACCGGGTGTGCGAAGTCGGCCGTGCCCTGCAAATAAATCACATGGGGCAGCGCGCATTTTTCACCGCGTTCCAGCGCGCGCGTGGGACTGCCTTCGGCCTGCGCCGCAAGGTCGGGCCAGTACCTATTGTGGTTGTTTATCCACGTTTCGCCGTGCTTGGCGTGCGCGCTCCCCGCCAGCGACTGCGCGTATTCGTAGCGGCCCAGCGGATCGATCACCGGCCAGCACATCACCGCGCACTTCACCGTCGCATCCACGCCCGCCGCACCCGCAAGCGCGGTGTAGCGCGCGTCGTGCGGACGCATCGCCGACAGCATCGCCAGATGGCCGCCGCTAGACACACCGAGTATGCCCACGCGCTGCGGATCAATATTGAATTGCGCCGCATGCGACTTGAACCAGCGGATCGCGTAATTCACGTCCTGCACCGACGCCGGGTACTGACCATCGGGCGGCATACGAAAATCCAGCGCCGCCACCACCACACCCGTTTTCGCCAGCGGCGTATCCGTGCCCTCATCGGCCAAACGATCCTTATTCACCCACGCACCGCCGTGCAAATCGATGATCAGCGGAAACGGCCCTTTGCCTTGGGGCTGGTAAACGCGCGCCAGATACGGCTTCGCGCCGTGGCGGATGTATTCCACATCGGTAACATCGATTTCGTAATTGACGCGTTGTGCAATATCCATAGCGTGCTCCTTGAATGAAAACGGTTTGGAATGGGCATTGTAGCGCCACGGTAGGCTAGTGTACTGCTTCGCAATTCATGAGACATTCCCTCCCCTTCAAGGGGAGGGCTAGGGTGGGGATGGGATGGCATTCGTGCGACATTACCCCATCCCCCTCCCAGCCTCCCCCTTGAAGGGGGAGGAGTTTCGCTGGTGCCGTGCCGTTGCATAAGTGCCGCATAGATTGAAGCACTACACTAGCGGCTAATGCCCGCCCCCAAACCACCCCTTCATCTCCTCATCAAATTCCCCATCGATCAGCACATACAGCATCTTCGCCACCTTGCCGGAGCGGTTGCTCCAGGCGTGATTGGTGCCGAGTTGTATCAACACATCACCGGACTTCAGCGTCACCTCGCCTTCATCCAGCAGCATGGTGATTTCGCCTTCGATACAAATCGCATAGTCGATGGTTTGCGTGCGGTGCATCATCGGATGGCGCCCGCCGCGGCCGAAGGTGGAAGCGGCTTCGTTGCCCATCATCCTGAACGTCTCGCGCGCTTTTTCCGGCGACATATTGCGAATTTCTTCCGACTCCGGCGCAATTTCCGCGATGCGGATAATGGTGCCGCCTTTGGGCGGGTGTATCTGGCGCGGCCCCAGCGTGGGGTCTTCGTGCACGGCATGCAGCGGGTACGGCAACGCGTCGGTCTTCCAGATGTCGTTCGACACATGCCCCGGCCGCAAGGGATTGGTGCGCATGGCGGGCGCGGGACCATCCTCTATCAGTATCGATTTACCTTCTTTGTTGTGGCCTACGACGACGCGCCTGACGGACATGTTGTTCTCCTGGTTGGATTAGAAACAAACAAACCCGTCATTCCGGCGCAGGCCGGAATCCAGAACGCGACCCGCGCCGAAGGCGCTGAAATCAGATGCGTCGCATGCCCCAACGAACTGGATTCCGGCCTGCGCCGGAATGACGAGGTTAAATTTAACTGCGTCAATCTGTGAAAATAACGTTTTTCCCTACTCCGGCTGTATCCCCGCTATCTTCACGATCTCGCCGAGCTTCTGGATCGCATCCACCAGCAACGCGCGAAACTCGGTGGCGCTGCTGCCCACGGGTTTTAACTCTACTCTGGCAAACTGCTCCCGCACCTGTGGCACAGTCACGGCCTTCTGCGTTTCCTTCTCGATGCGCGCGATGATGGCGGCTGGCGTCTTCGCCGGGGCCAGCAGCCCATGCCAGCTTGCCTCCATCTGTGTATTGTGGAGTCCCGCTTCGGTCATGGTCGGCACCTCGGGCAGGTAGGGGGCGCGCGAGGTGTGGTTGTAAGCCAGCGCCTTCAGACGTCCCGAGCGGATATGCGGCAACGACATCGGCGGTGTCCCCATCATCACCTGCACTTCGCCAGCGAGCAACGCCGTCACCGCCGCACCGGCGCCTTTATACGGCACATGCACCATGTGGGTACCGGCGCGCTGATTGAACAGCGCCGCCGCCAGATGCAATGAGTTGCCGATGCCGGGCGAGCCATACGCGAGTTTCGCGCCCGGCTTTTTTCCATACTCGATCAGTTCACGCACCGAGTTCACGGGCAGCGTGCCGCTCACCACCAGGATATGCGCGTCAGAGCCGGATATTTGCGCTATAGGGACAAAGTCGCGCAGCGAGTCGAACGGCAGTTTGCGATAAATATTCGGATTGATGGCAAACGAACCCGAGGTCACCAGCAGCGTATGGCCATCGGGCGTGGATTTCGCCACCAGGTCCGCACCGATGATGCCATTGGCGCCGGGGCGATTGTCCACCACGAATTGTTGCTTCATTTGCACGCTGAGTTGTTGCGCGAGTATGCGCGCCGAGGTGTCCGGGCCGCCTGCGCCAAAGCCCACGATCACACGCACCGGGCGGGTGGGGTAATCCTGGGCTTGGACCATGCCGCTTGCGGCGGCGAGTGTCGCCGTTATGAAGAAGTGGTATCGCATAGTTTTTCTGGCGCGAAGTATAGCGCCAACCCAGGCCGCTGCTGCTTGCGCAATAAACTGTAAGCGCGCAAGGTGCGCATACAACGGACTGTCGCGCAGCAGCGACTGGTGCGTGCCCATCGCATGGATACGGCCGCCGTCCATCACGATAATGCGGTCGGCGGTGCGCACGGTGGCGAGGCGGTGCGCAATCACCAGCGTGGTGCGTCCGTGCTCCAGCCGCGCCAGCGCGGCCGCCACCTGGCGTTCGCTTTCGGCATCGAGTGCACTGGTGGCTTCATCCAGCAGCAAGATCGGCCGGTCGGCGAGCAAGGCGCGCGCAATCGAAATGCGCTGGCGCTGTCCGCCCGACAGTTTGACGCCACGTTCGCCCAGATCCGTATCAAAACGCTGCGGCAGCCTGTCGATAAACTCCAGCGCATGCGCGGCAGCACACGCCTCGCGCACCTCGTTATCCGACGCCTCGGGCCGGCCAAAACGCACGTTGTCGTTGACGCTGGCAGCAAAAATAACCGGGTCCTGCGGCACGAGGGCGATCGCCCGCCGCAACGCCAGCGGATCACAATGCCGGATGTCGGCGCCAT
The DNA here is from genome assembly GCA_945906815.1 of Bordetella parapertussis. Lineage (GTDB taxonomy): Bacteria > Pseudomonadota > Gammaproteobacteria > Burkholderiales > SG8-41 > UBA5216. Next base: position 47,549 of record CAMDRT010000022.1, on the reverse strand, counting down.
CGATCAGGATGCGGCCCGACGTGGGGTCGTAAAAACGCAGGAGCAACGCGAAAATAGTGGATTTGCCCGCCCCGGAAGGCCCCACCAGCGCCACTCTTTCGCCGGGAGCTACGCTGAACGACAGCGCATCCAGCACCGGTGTTTGCGGCCGGCTGGGGTAGCTGAAACCGGCGCCATCGAAGCGGATCGCGCCGGCGAGCCGCGGCGGCAGAGTGATGACCGGCGTCTGCGCCGCCAGCACGGGCTGCCGGTCGAGCAGTTCAAACAAGCGTTCCGTCGCCCCCGCCGCGCGTTGTATCTCGCCCCACACTTCGGAAAGTGTGCCCGCCCCGCTCGCCACGATCGCCGCATAAAACACAAACGCGGATAACTGTCCGCCGCTGATGCGCCCTGCGAACACATCGTGACCGCCGATCCACATAATCACACCCACCGCGCAAAACCCGATCAGCATCACCAAGGCGATCAGCCACGCTTTCACGCGCACGCGATGCACGCCACTGGCGTAAGCTGCTTCGGCCGCGCGATCGAAGCGCGCGCGCGTGTGCGTTTCGTGCCCGTACGCCTGCACCGTGCGCACTTCATGCAGCGACTCGTCGATATGCGCCGACACATCGGCCACGCGATCCTGATTGTCGCGCGACAGACGGCGCACGCGTCGCCCCACCACCAGTATCGGTATCAGCGTCGCCGGCACACCGAGCACGATCAGCGCCGCCAGCTTTGCACTGGTGGCAAACAACATCACCAGCGCGCCCAGCAGCATCAGCAGGTTACGCAAAAACAACGACAGGCCAAAGCCGATCACCTGCCGTATCTGCTCGGTGTCGTTGGTAAGCCGCGATGCAATCTCGCCGGTGCGCGCGGAATCATAGTATTCCGGCGACAAGGTCAGCACATGCGCGAATAACGCGCGCCGCAGATCGGCGATGATGCGCTCGCCCATGCTCATCATCAGATAAAAACGCGCGTAGGTCGCGCACGCCAGCAGCGCCGCCACGCCCACCACCGCCGCCAACGCCAGATTGAGCAGATGCGGATCGCGGCTGCCGAATCCGGCGTCGATCACATAACGCAGGCCCTGGCCCAGCGCCAGCACGCAACTGGCAGCCACCAGCAGCGCCACCAGCGCCCCGGCAATGCGCCAACGATAGGGCAGCAGAAAGCGTCCGAGGCGTGCGAGCTGGGCGATGTCGCCTGTGGGCAATGGCGTGATTGAGGGGGATAGGGACACAGGGCTATCTCAGCATCGGCTAAGCTGATTCGTCTTGCATCCACTGGGGAATAGCGCGACTGCCATGCGCTATGCGCCACACGTCTATGTGATTTTCGTGCTCCACGTAAAAGACAAGATAGGGATAGTTTTTCAGCGGACGGAAACGCAGCCCCGGGATATTGAGTTCGTGTGCGTAACGAGGTGCGCCCATTGCAGGGCTGCGGCTGATCTGCGTGTAAGCGCGTGCTAGCGCATCAATAAAGCCCAAGGCGGCCTCGGGCGCGTTCTCGTTCAGATAATGCTCGACGGCCTCATCCACGTCATCCTGCGCTATGGCGCGCGGAATAACGGGTTTGTTTCGATTCACTTGCGCTTGCGCTGAGTGACGCGGTCTCGCAGGGCCGTGAAGTAGGCGGCGTCAACCGCTTGGGTTGGCCTGGATGCCGCTCCGGCCAGCACAAATTTGCGCAACTGAGCGCGATCCTGATCCTTGCGGATTAACTCGCGCAGGTACTCGCTGCTGGTGCCGAAGCCCCTTTCCTGCACTTGCGTGTCGACAAAGGACTTGAGTGTGTCGGGCAAGGAGATGTTCATGGTCGTCATGGCGTGACTCTAATGTGTTTGGCAAAATTTGGCAATCGAGTGCGCCAATGCGGGCACTTGTGCCATGGGTGCCTCCCCTAAAATGGTATTCTCCACGACTCGCAGTCGTAGCCCGAGCGGCGGCCTTACGGCAGTCTTCACCACCTAGCAAACTGCTTAACTTATGACTCTGACCTCACGTATTATTTTTTTTACCGCCCTTTGCGCCATGGCCGCCATCGCGCAGGCGCAGACCTGGCCGGCACGGACCGTGCGCGTGATCGCGCCGTTTGCCGCAGGCGGCACCGCTGATCTGCTGGGGCGCATCACCGCCGGCAAACTCAGCGAGAGCCTCGGCCAGACGTTTATCGTCGAAAATCGCCCCGGCGCCGGCGGCGTACTCGGATCTGAACTCGTTGCGCGCAGCGCGCCCGATGGTTATACGCTGCTGGTGTCGGGCGTGGCTTCGCATGCGGTGGCGCCTGCACTGTCACCCAAATTTCCATTCGACCCGGTAAAAGACTTCGCCCATATCGCATTATTCGGTGGACCGCCGTCAGTGCTGGCGGTGCACCCTTCGCTGCCAGTGAAAGACCTGCGATCGTTCATCGCGTTTGCCCAGTCAAAGCCGCGCGAACTGACTTACGGCTCGCCGGGAAATGGCACGCAGGGCCATCTGATCGGCGAGCTGTTCAAGCGCGCTGCCGGCATCGACATTCAACACATACCCTACAAAGGCGCGAGCGTGGCCGTGATTGATGTGATGGCCGGACACACGCACGCGATTTCCACCACACTCACCACTGCCGGCGCACAAATCCGCGCCGGACGGCTGCGCGCGCTGGCCATCAGTTCCGCAGCGCGGTTGCCGGATTATGAGGTGCCCACCTACCGCGAAGCGGGTTTCCCTGATCTGGTTGCGAACATCTGGTTTTCGCTGTCGGGTCCGGCGGCGCTGCCGCTGGATATCGTCAACCGCCTGAACAGCGAAGTACGCCGCGTGCTGCAATTGCCGGACGTGCGCGCGCGATTGCGCCCGGAAGGCATAGAGCCCGGCAACCTCGATCCGAAAGCGTTTACGGAGTTTGTGGCAGCGGAAGTTAAACGCTGGGCACCGGTGGTTAAGGCGTCGGGCGCGAGGGCGGACTGATTTTTTCGTGAGGCGTGAACCGTGCATCTGGTCTGCGCGTAACGGGGCCTACACGTTAGCCATGCTGTTGGCCGTCATCCCAGGCACACCCTATTGCGCGTATTGCAGCAACATCAGCAAGCCGCCGATCACCGCCACGTTGTTGAGCAATGCAATACGCAGCATTTGACGCCGCATGGGATCAGCCACCAGCCAGAAGCGATGAAAAATGCCGCCGGCCACCGCCGTAAACGCAATCAGCAGCCACACGCCAATGTCCGCGCGCCAGCCACTGAGCACCAGCGCGCAACCAGCGAATTCCATCGCGATACCGATCCAGAATGCAAGCGCCGGCAGCGGCACGCCAAACCCCGCCATGCGCTCAATGTGGTCCTTAACCCGCGCCGGCATCACGTTCAATGTACCGGCGACCAGAAACAAGGTCACGAGCAGCAGCCTGCCTACGGTCACCATCCAGGATGGGTCTTGCTGAAACATGGTTACTCCCTTTGCTTGTAGTCGCGCGCAGACCGCATTATGCACAATTTGGATTGTTGCCAAACAGGAAATACAGTCGCGACCAAATGGCGCTTGTTTCCACACCAGTACATTACCTACAATCGCAGACTGGAACAAGGACAACCCTATGAAATTCGGCATTTTTGGCGGCGCGCGCGTTGGGCGCGCCGACGCGCTGCACGATAGCCACGGCTACCGCGACTTTATCAATTACGTCATCGCCGCCGAAAAGATAGGCTTCGAAGGCATTTTTCTGGTCGAGCACCATTTCACCGGACAGGGGCAGTTGTCGGCGTCACTCAATTTGCTGTCATATCTTGCCGCGCGCACCACGCGCATCCGCCTCGGCACTGGGGTGGTGGTGCTGCCGTGGCACAACCCGGTGCTGCTGGCCGAACAAATCGCCACGCTCGACGTGTTGTCCGGCGGTCGCGTGGACCTGGGTATCGGCCGCGGCTATCGCAAAGAAGAATTCGACGCCTTTTGCGTGCCTATGGGCGAGGCGCAGGAACGCTTTAACGAGTGCCTGGAAGTCATGCTCAAGGCCTGGTCCAGCGACCAGCGTTTCACCCACAACGGCAAACGCTGGAATTACAAGGACATCATGGTCGAGCCCGCGCCGCTACAGCGACCACACCCGCCGATTTGGCTTGCCGGCGGCAGCCCGCAGGGCATCGCCTACGTTGCCAGCCAGAATTACAACCTGCTGCTTGATCAGCTCGCCAGCATAGCCGAGGTGCGTGAGCGCGTCGGCACCTATCTCGACGGCCTGCAAAAAATCGGCCAACCGCGCGATGCCACGCGCGTGGGCGTGGCGCGGTCGGTCACGATAGTCAAAAATGATGCCGAACGCGCCCAGGCGATCGAACGCCGGCGCGAAACCTTCAAACGCATCGGTGCCATCGCTTACCGCGCGCCGGGTGCACTCCCCATCAGTCATGACGACCCTAATCTGGCCAATGACGACAGTGCACTGATGGGCACGCCGGCGGAAATCATTGATCGCATCAACGTGCTAGCCGAAGCCGGTGCCGGCTATTTGCTGCTGACCAATGCCTCGATAGCGCCGGAGGCTTTGCAACAATTCGCCGAAGAAATCATGCCTCATGTGAATGGCAAGGTCGAGGCAGCCCCCCGAACAATGGCGTTCGCTCACTAACGTGCTGCGAGACACACACATGCCGCCGGCCCCTGTGCTCAAGGCCAAAACGCCTAGCCACACCCGCCCCACGCCCGGCGACCCCAAACTCGCGCTGCGTTCGGCACTGGGCCGTTTCGCGACCGGCGTCACGGTGATTTCCGCACAAACAGCGGATCAACACGTGCACTGCATGACAGTGAATTCATTTGCGTCCTTGTCGCTCGATCCGCCGTTGATTCTGTGGACGCTGCGCGCGCGTTCCGCGCGTTACCACACTTTCTCGCGAACCCATGCGTTCTCGGTGAGCGTGCTCGCGGAAACGCAGATCGATATCGCGCGCAAACATGCCATGCCACCGGCGGACGGCTTCGCCGAACGCGACTGGAAAGCCTTTCTGGGCGGCTGCCCTATCGTCGAAGGCGCTTCCGCGCATTTCATCTGCAAGGGACACACCGAGGTCAACAAGGGCGACCACGTCATTCTGATTGGTGAAATCACCCAGTTCGTCGAACACCAGCATCCGCCGCTGCTGTTCATGGGCGGCAAATATTACTCGGGTTCCAGTCTGAAACTACTGTAGCAGCGTTGCTGGCGCAACAGCCGCTGTCGTCATATCCCGTCTTGTGCCGCGGCATCGTTTACAAACCCGCACTGACCCGCATTAACTATCACCCTTGGGAGAACCCGCATGGAATCAAACTCGGCCACCCGCGACGGCTTTGTCAAAACCAAATCTCACGGACGCATGCACTACCGCGAAGCAGGCCGCGGCCCGGTGCTGATGCTGATGCACACCAACGGCGCATCGGCATATCAGTTCGAAGCCGCGATGCCGTTGCTGTCGAAACACTTTCGCGTGATTGCATGGGACATGCCGGGTCATGGCGATTCCGATCCTATTGGGCGCCACCACAGCATGGAAGATTACGCCAGAGCCATGGCCGCGCTGATGAGTGCGCTCAAAATCAAGGCGGCGCATATCAGCGGCGCATCGGTCGGCGGCAGCGTCACGCTCGCCTTCGCCAGCCTGTTTCCGGCGCGCACCTTAAGCGCCGTGCCGGTCGAAACGCCGTGCCGCAACTTCGACGAATGGGGTGCGAACTGGCACCACACCGAAGGCAACTTCGGTTTGCCGCTGCAAACCACGGCGCAAATCCAGGAAAGAGTCGCCGTCGTCGATGCCGCACTTGAGCAGCGCTGGAACATCGACCGCTGCAAAGCCGGCGCGTGGGCGATGGTGGATGTGATGTGGGGCATCCGCGAATTCAATGCGGTGGCGGCTGCGAAAAAAATCAAAAAGCCGATGATGATCGTCTACGGCAAGCGCGGCCCCACCATTGCCCTCAAAGACAGACTGACCGGCGCAGCACCCAAAGCCAAACTGAGCGTGCTCGAAAACTCCGGACACTTCCCGATGCTGGATGAGCCGTCGGCGTTTTCGGCGCTGCTGATCCGGTTTTGTCGCGGGAAATAGGCGCTTAACAAGCGCGCGCTGCGCCCGCGTTCATTGCGGCACCTCAGTTACTCGATGCGGATACCCGCCACGCGCGCGAGCTTGGCCTTCTTGTCGAACTCCACCTTGATATAAGTGGTGAACTCATCGGGCGATGCGCTGGCCACGAGCTCGATGCCACGCTCAATGTAACGCTTGCGCAGTTCCGGCAGCCGTGTAACGCGCGACACCTCGGCGTGCAGTCGCGTCAGCGCCTCGCGTGGTGTTGCCGCCGGCGCGATAAGGCCATTGAATGTAATTTCCTCGTAGCCCCTGAGCCCCGATTCATCGATGGTCGGCACCTCGGGAAACAGCGGCGAGCGCTTGAGACTGGTGACACCCAGCGCGCGCAGCCTGCCGCTATCGACATAGGATTTCGAGGTGCTCACCTGATCGAACATGAGTTGCACATTGCCTGCGATGACATCGACAATCGCCACCGCATTGCCCTTGTACGGTATGTGCAGCATCCTGATGCCCGACTGCATGGCCAACAGTTCCGCGGCGATGTGCCCGGTGCTGCCTGCGCCTGAGGTGGCGTACGCCAGTTGTCCGGGTTGCGCCTTGCCCAGCACAATCAGGTCTTTTACCGTGCGCACCGGCAGTGTGCGTGTCACCACCAGTGCCATCGGCACCAGGCAGGTGAGCGAGACACCGGTGAAATCCTTCAGCGCATCGTAGCCGGGGTTGCGCATGAGCGAAGGCACGGTGGCAAAGGTATTGGCGACAGCGAGTAACGTATAGCCGTCGGCAGGCGCCTTGGCCACAAACTGCGTGCCCACCAGACTGCTCGCGCCGGGACGGTTCTCAACAATCACCTGTTGTCCGACGCTTTCGCTCATCTGCGCCGCAACCGCACGCGCCACGATATCGAGATTGCCGCCAGGCACCAGCGGCACGACGATGCGGATGGGTTTGGACGGATAGTTTTGCGCGCGGGCGGCAGGGAAGGCGGCAGCCATGGCAGCGCTGGTCACTATTGTCGCCACGGTAAACCTGGTTGTTGTTTTCACGGCATCTCCTCATTGCGGTGCGTGCATCTGTTTTCTGCTGGCGGGCCGCGATTATCGCCGCTTTGCCGATGCAGCCAGACAGCGCCGGGGCTGAGGTGCTGTTCACATGCACCCATTGAAGCGTAAGCATCTGTTTTAATTATATTTTTATGTAACGACCCCGTTACGCCAGTAACACTTTGTTGCACATCCCCGGTAGGCCTTGCAGGGGCACCCGGCGTTTTTAGAATCAAGGAGAATGCCATGAACACGCATAAAACAATGACCACATTAGCCGCTGCCACCTTGATTACAGCGGCATTTACCGCCCATGCCGCCCATGCCGCCGATCCGCAAGGGGAGCGCGGCGCACGCGGGCAGCGCTATGTCAACATGCCGCCGGTGGCGCGCACAGCAGCGCAGCCGCCCGTAGCGGGAATCGCTACGCCGTCCGCAGCCACGCATCGCCCCGCTGTAGCGCAGCCCGCATTTCGTCATGCGCCAGTAGCGGTAGCAGACACGCACCGCACACTGCACAGGCCCGCGTTTATGCATCGCCCTGCTGCCATACTGCGACCTGTGCCAACGCCGGTATACATGTCACGGCCCACCATCGTGGTGACGCGTCCGGTCTACGTGGAACGGCCGCTCTACTTTCCTGCACCGGTGTACTACCCCGAGCCCGCGCCGGTGTATTACCCGGCACCTGCTCCGGTGTATGCGCCCGCTCCCGTGTATTACCCCGAGCCTGCGTACTACCCTGAGCCTGCGCCAGAATATGCGCCCGAGCCCACGTACTACCCTGAACCCGCTCCGCTGTACTCTGCCCGACCCGCAGCCGGGCCGAATGTGGGCGCTACGATAGGCGGTGCGGTGATCGGCGGCGTCATCGGTCACGTCGTCGGCGGCCAAGTCGCACGCGGTTACGGTGGACAGGGTGACGGGCGCGGCATAGCGACTGCCATCGGCGCCATCATCGGCGGGTTGATCGGCAGCGGCCTCTGACGCCCCCGTGTGAGGCAAACAGGGGCAGCACAAGCTGCCTCTTTGCATTCAATAGTCGAAAAAAACGGTCTCAGCCGGTCCCTGCAAATGCACATCCCATTGCAGCACACCTGCCCCCGCTGTTGCCGCTATCAACGTCGCGCGCCGCGCCGCCGGCACCAGGCTTAACACCGGATCGCTGTCATTTGCAACCTCATCCGGAAAATAAATTCGCGTGGTCAAATGTTTGAGCAGCCCGCGCATGAATATCACCACTGTGATGTGCGGCGCCTGTTCCTTGCCATCAGGGGCCGCGACCGGGCCGGGCTTGACGGTAGTCAAGCGAAACCCGCCCTGGGTATCGGTCAGTACGCGACCAAAGCCTTTGAAATTTTCTTCCAGCAGTTTTTCCTGCGCGTCATCCGGGTGCGCGTACTTGCCGTACGAATTGGCTTGCCAGGTTTCAACCACCGCATCGGTCACCGGCAGGCCGTCGCCATCAAAAATTTTTCCCGTGATAACGATACGCTCACCCGCCACACCTGCCGACGCGACATCGGGCACGCACGCTTTTTCAAAGCCTATCGAGACAAACGGGCCGACGGTTTGCGCGGCAGTCAACAGCAGGCTCATCGCTTGTTCTCCATCGGCGTTGCATCGCGGCCGCGCAGAACGATATCGAAGCGGTAAGCAATCGCATACTCAGGCTGGGTGTTCTCCCAATCAAAACCCGACACCAGCCGCTGGCGCGCCTTGTCGTCGGGCACACTGTTGTACATCGGATCGAACTCGAGCAACGGATCCCCGGGAAAATACATCTGTGTCACCAGACGCTGCGCGAATCCGTGGCCGAACAACGAGAAATGCAGATGCGCTGGCCGCCATGCGTTGTAATGGTTGCGCCAGGGATAGGCACCGGGCTTGATGGTCTTGAAGCGGTAGTGGCCCTGCGCATCACTCACCACACGACCAAAGCCGGTGAAATTCGGATCGAGCGGCGCATCGTGATTATCGACCAGATGACGATAACGGCCCGACGCATTGGCCTGCCACATTTCGACCAGCACATGAGGCAGCGGCCTGCCGTTTTCGTCGAGCACTCGCCCCGACACGATCATGCGCTCGCCCAGCGGCTCTGCCGTGTGCTGCGCGGTGAGATCGTCATCGGTGGCGGCGACATCGTGCGCCGTGAACAGCGGGCCGGTGATCTCCGATAACGTCTGCGGCATCTGCACCAGCGCTTGTGTCGGCGCGCGCTTCACCGTGGAACGATACGCCGGATAAAGATAATCCGGCTGGGTGTTGAAATAGGATTTGCGGTAGGGGTTGACGTTGCTCATGCGGATTTGCTCCTGTGGCGCCGCGAATAATTATACTGGACGCTTTCTGCGTCGAGATACAGCACGTGTAGGTTGGGCTGCTAAGCCCAACATTGCGATGCTCGCAATCCGCCACCGTCAACGTTTCGCGCTGGAAGCACTGTGTTGGGCTTCATTTCATGCAGCCCAAGCTACGCGACCGCGGCTCACTGCCACGGCATCAACGACGCATGAATTACCCCCGGCACCCCCTGATTGCCCACCGACTTGATCGCCAGATCGACATCCTTCAATCCAAACCGATGGGTGGTGATTTTTTCCAGCGGAAAGCGCTTGGAGGCGATCTGTTGCAGCGCCAGTTCGCAGGCTTGATAACTATGGCCGCGCGCGCTGTGCATGGTGATGAATTTGACGGTGAATTTTTCCAGCGGGAAATTCGGAAACGTCGCTATCTCGCCCTGCGCCACCATCACGCCACCCTTGCGCTTTAGCGCGTCGATGGCGAGCATTATCGGTTTCGTGCCTGCGCCGGCGCTGCAGTCGAGCGCAACGTCGACGCCGCGGTCGTGGGTAATCTCCATGATGCGTCCGAGCACGTTTTCTTCATCGACGTTGATGACGTGATCGGCACCGAGCGCCTTGGCCACTTCCAGGCGCGCGGCGTCCTTCGAGGTGCCGGTGACGATGACCAGTGACGCGCCCGCCTGTTTGCAGATCACCGTCTGTGACAGGCCCTGCTGCCCCGGCCCCTGGATCAGCACGCTGGAGTTGTAACCGACACCGCCGTCGAGCAACGACCATTCGACGCCGTTGGCCATCGGCGTCACCAACCCCGCGAGTTCCGGTGTCACGCCCTTGGGCACGTGATGCACCACCGCGTTCCACGGCAGATAGACGTATTGTGCAAAGCCGCCCCACAGGTGCGGCGCGCGTTCCGCCGAGGTATAGCCGTAACGGATGGCGTCCGGGTTGGTGCGCCAGTTGGTATTTTCGCAGTGGCGGTATTGCCCGACATGGCACCACTCGCACTGGCCGCACGACACATAGTGCTCGACGAAAACGAGATCGCCTTCCTTGAAGCCCTTCCTGCGCGTGAACTCGCGTCCCGCCTTGGCGATGATGCCGATGTTCTCGTGCCCCATGATAGTGGGCTTGTCGTTGGGCGGATGTGCGTAGAGCTTCACATCGGTGCCGCAGATGCCCGCGACCTCCATTTTGAGCAGCGCGCTATCGTCCGCGATCTCCGGCATTGCGTATTCACGAATGTCGGTCTTGCTGGGGCCTACCCTTACTGCGGCGAGTACTTTTTCCATGCTGGATTTCCTTTAGCGATACAGCTCCGGATATTTTGCACGCACTTTCGCCGCGAGTTCAGGCGAGCTTTCGCATACTTTGGGAAAGGTATCGATGACTTCATACGGCCGGCAGGCGTCGATCACCATGCGCGAGTTGTAGAGTTTTGAATAATCGTTCACCAGCGTATCCAGCCGCGACGACCAGCAGTGATCGAGCACCGTTGTGCGCGATTTCGGATCGCAGCGCGTGCCCATCGCCCAGATCACGTCGTGGATGTCAGTGGGGTCGATGTCATCATCCACCACCACGATCCAGCGGCTGATATAGCCGACCGAAGCCACCTGCGAGGCCACCAGCCCGACCTGCGTCGAGTGCCCGAAATAGCGTTGCTTCACCGACACCACGCAGAAAGTGCGCCCTGCACCGGCCTGATGCAGCCACGCGCCGCGCACATCAGGGATGCCCGCGCCTTCGAGCGCATCGAGCAGCGCCGCCGAGCGCAAAAAGCAGCGCTCGAACAGATGCGAATGCGGCGGCTTCTGGCTCGCCGCGCAGGTGAGTATCGGGCTGTTGCGGTGGTAAATGCGCTTGATGTGGATCAGCGGCTCTTCCTTCGCCTCGCCCGCGTAGTAGCCGTGCCATTCGCCGAACGGGCCCTCGAGCGTGGTCTCATTCATCGAGATTTCGCCTTCGAGCACGATTTCAGAGCGCGCGGGAAACGGCAGTCCGGTGACCTCGCCCTCGATCAATTCCATCGGCCGGTCCATCAACCCCCCCGCCCATTCGTATTCGGGCATGGTGTCGGGCATGGTGTAGCCTGCGGCAAGATAGGTGACCGGATCGCAGCCGACGATGATCACCACCGGACAGGGCTTGCCCGCTTTCAGATACTTGTCGCGATGGATGCGGCCCTGCTTGCCGTTGGAAATGTACGAGGAACAGGTGTTCGGTCCTTTGACCTGCACACGATAGGTGCCGACATTGATGCGACCGGTGTCCGGATCGCGTGTCACCACGCCGCAGGCAGTGCCGATGTAGCGCCCACCGTCGCCTTCATGGTGCACCGGCACCGGCAGCTTCAACAGGTCGATGTCGCCATCGCGCACAATGTTCTCCAGCACCGGGCCTTCTTTCACCATCTTGGGTGGTATGCGTTTAAACGTCTTTTTGATCTGCTTGCGGAAATGGTCAAGCATCTCCTTGCGGTTGTCGGAGAGCGACGGTTCCATGCCGAGCACCAGCGACAGGCGATACGGCGAACCGAACATGCCATAGGCGCAACGGTAGCCCTGCGGATAGTCGGGAATATCGTCGAATAACAGCATCGGCGATTTCTCGACTTTCTGACGATACAGCACTTCGGTGACCGCGCCGAGTTCGCGATCCCAGTGCGCGTTTTTTATGTGTGCGAGCTCGCCGCGCTGTTCGACCGCTTTGATGAATTCGCGCAGATCATTTTGAATGGTGGGTTCGGTGACGGCCATGACATTCTCCGGTGACAGGTCGCGGAATTATACCGGGAGCACCACGAACGCACGCTTGGATGGATAGTCCTGCTGCTGTAAACTGCGCGGCGAAGAATCGGGGTGTTCTAATTGAATGCAATAGCGACAGTATTCGCGGCTATGGTGGCGCCCGCCTTAATCGCCTCGGCCGCCGCACAGTCCTGGCCGGCGAAATCCGTAAGAGTCATCGTGCCCTTCGTGCCGGGCGGCACGGCGGACACGCTCGGCCGTATCGTCGCCGCGAAGCTGAGCGAAATGCACGGCCAGTCCTTCGTCATCGAAAATCGCGGCGGCGCCGGCGGTTTAATCGGTGCTGAATTCGTAGCCAAAAGCGCGCCTGACGGCTACATACTTGGCGTCACCGGTCTCGGGCCGCTGCCGATTGCGACATCCATAGTGGCAAAACCACCCTATGATCCGGTGAAGGATTTCGCCCATATCGCGCTGTTTGGCGGGCCGCCTTCCATCCTCGCCGTGCATCCCTCCGTTCCAGCCAAGGATATCGCGCAGTTCATCGCACTCGCCAAATCACAGCCCGGCGCGATCAACTACGGCACCGCGGGCAACGGCAGCACCGGCCAATTGCTGGCCGAATTGTTCAAGCAAAAGTCCGGCGCACACATGCAGCACATCGCCTACAAAGGCGCCAGCGGAGCGGTGGTCGATGTCATCGCCGGACACATACAAGCTGTCTCCACCACGCTCACCACCACCAGCGCGGCAATGCGCTCACAGCGCGTGCGCGCGCTTGCCATCAGCTCGGCTGGACGGCTAGTGGATTTCCCCGAGGTGCCTACGTTTGCCGAGTCGGGCTATCCGGAGCTGGTCGCCGCAGTGTGGTTTTCGCTCTCCGCGCCGCCCGCAACGCCGCCCGAAATCGTCCACCGCCTCAACGCCGACGTTCGGCGCATACTGCACCTGGCTGACGTGCGCGAACGGTTGCGTCCCGAAGGCATAGAAACCAATAATCTAGATCCCAGGGGCTTCACGGAATTTGTCGCCGCCGAAGTCCGCCGCTGGAGGCCGCTGGTGCGTGCCTCCGGTGCGCGCCACGATTGACAGGAGTAGCCGCATGCTGACACAGGAACAAAACGACGCGTTGACCAAAACCGGCCCGGCTACGCTGATGGGCGATTTATTCCGCCGTTACTGGCTGCCCGCACTGCACGACTGGGAATTGCCGGAGCCCGACTGCCCGCCGGTACGCGTGAAACTGCTCGGTGAACGCTTGGTGGCGTTTCGAGACAGCCAAAACCGGCTGGGGCTGATCGACGAATTCTGCGCGCATCGCGGTGTGTCGCTGTGGTTCGGGCGCAATGAAGACTCTGGCCTGCGCTGTCCGTACCACGGCTGGAAATACGATATCACCGGCCAATGCACCGAACTGCCGTCGGAAGGCGAAGACGCGGATGGTGGTAAGGGTCCGATGTGCAAGCGCATCCGGCTTAAATCGTATCCCTGCATCGAGGCCGGTGGCGTGATCTGGACCTACATGGGACCGCCGGAACTAAAACCCGCGCCGCCTGCGCTGGAATGGACGCAGGTGTCGCCGCGCCAGCGTTATGCGTCCAAGCGTTTGCAAGAGTCAAACTACCTGCAAGCCATCGAAGGCGGCATCGATTCCTCACACGTGAGTTTTCTGCATGGCGGTGCGCTGAAAACCGATCCGCTGTTCGTCGGCAGCAAAGGCAATGAATACAACGACAAAGATCGCATGCCGTTTTTTGAGGTGGCCGATTTCCCCGGTGGTCTACTGATCGGCGCGCGCCGCAACGCCGAAGATGACCAATACTACTGGCGCATCACGCCGTTCATCATGCCCTGCCACAGCATCATTCCACCACGCGCGGGCCATCCGCTCGGCGGGCATGTGTGGGTGCCGATCGACGACGAAAACTGCTGGGCGTGGAGCATCAACTACCACCCACAACGCGCGCTGAAGGAATCCGAGATCAACGCCATGAAAGCGGGCAAGGGCATTCATGTCAAATACGTGCCCGGCACCTTTATGCCGCTGGCCAACAAGACCAACGATTACCTGATGGATCGCACCGCGCAAAAAGCGGGCGTGCATTATTCCGGCATCGAAGGCATCGGCATGCAGGATGCGTCGTTGCAGGAGTCGATGGGGGCGGTACAGGATCGTAGCAAAGAGAATCTTTGTCCTACGGACCGTGGCATTGTGATGATGCGCCGCCTGTTGCAACAAAGCGCCGAAGCCAATCGTGCGGGCCAGCCACTGCCCGGACTGGACCCGCGGGAGCAGCATGTGCGTTCGTGTTCGTTGTTACTGCCTAAAGAGCAGGCGTTCAAGGATCATGCGCGACACGGGTTGTTTCCACCCTTGGGAACAGATCCCGTAAGCGTTTGATTATATTTACTTTTCCGTCATTACAGCGACACCTCTCAATCATCCATGTCCAAACTGCGCCTATCCCTCTCCTGCTGGAACTACGACCGCATGCGCGCGCTGGCCGATGGCCGCGTGCAGCCGCACGGCATAGAACTTAATTTCCTGGATCACATCGTCGAAGAAACCTTTTTCCGCATGCTGCGCTATCAGGAGTTTGATGTGGCGGAGTTATCGCTGTCGTCATACACGGTATCGCTGTTTCGTGATCCGCAGCCGTTTATTGCGATTCCGATATTTCCGTCGCGCATGTTTCGCCATTCCTGCACTTTCATTTCAGCTGCGAGCGGCATTCGCGAACCCAAAGATCTGATCGGCAAAAAGGTGGCCTCGCCCGAATACCAGATGACTGCGCCCGTATGGAGCCGCGGCATCATGCAAGACGAGTACGGCGTCAAAATCAGCGACTGCGAATACTGGACCGGCGGCCAGGAAACGCCGGGGCGCGATGAAAAACTCAAGCTCGACCTGCCGCCCCACATCAAGCTCAATCCGATACCCGCCGGCAAAACGCTGTCGCAGATGCTGGCCAGTGGCGAAATCGACGCGCTGCACAGCCCGCGCATGCCTTCCACCCTGCACACGCACCCTCAGAAAGTGCGGCGGCTGTTCGAGGATTACGTCGATGTCGAGCGCGCCTACTACAAAAAGACCCAACTGTTCCCGATCATGCACACCATCGCCATTCGCCGCGAGGTCTACGAAAAAAATCGCTGGATCGCGATGGAACTGTATAAGGCATTCGCCGCGGCGCAGCGCATTTGCTACGAAGAGATATTCGAGACAGCCGCGCTGCGCAATATGCTGCCGTGGATGATCGCCGAGGTTGAATGGTTAAAGCGCAACATGGGCGACGACTGGTGGCCCTACGGCTTTGATGCGAACAAGCAAACGCTGGAAACGTTTTTGCGTTACCACCACGAGCAAGGATTGTCGCAGCGGCGCCTGGAAGCCCACGAGTTGTTTGCACCGGAAACACTGGAGGCGTTCAAGATTTGATGCGGTGAATCTGGCGTTGCAACAGTAGCTTCCGCTCGAACGATCACCCCGTTACATTGCATTTCAAGACAAGGAGCAGTCGATGCATGGATCATTGGAAACGCTGAGCGTGGAGGTCGACCTGTGCGCGCCGGGATGGGAGCGCATCGTCGACAGCAAGCCGCCCATCGAGATTATCGCGCGCGACATCATCTTCGGTGAAGGACCGGTGTGGGATGCGCGCAGCAAGGCATTGTTCTTCACCGACATCATAGGCGACACCATCTGGCGCTGGCAGCCGGGCGTGGGGCAGAGTGTGGTGTTGAACCCTTCGGTGAAAGCGAACGGACTGGCACTCGACCTCGAACACCGGCTGGTGGTTGCCGGCTGGGGCGGGCGCACCGTGTTCCGTCAGGAAAAGGATGGGTCGTGGAAGACGCTCGCCGACAAATGGCAGGGCAAGAAACTGAACACGCCCAATGATATTGTCGTCACCTCGGACGGCGCGATCTGGTTTACCGATCCGCCGGGCGGCCTGTACAACGTCGGTATGGTCGGCCCTGACGTGCAGCGCTATCTCGAAACCCAGCCCGTGTTTCGCATTGCGCCGGACGGCAAGACGCTCAGCATCGTGACCGAAGACACGCTCTATCCCAACGGCCTTTGTTTCTCGCCCGACGAAAAAATTCTGTACGTGAACTGCAGCCGCGAACGGCTGATCCGCGCTTACGACGTCAAGGCCGACGGCACGGTAGGCAAAGCACGCCTCTTCCATCAATACACCGGCCCGGAACGCGGCGTGCCCGACGGCATAAAGTGCGATGTCGCGGGCAACGTCTGGTGCACCGCGCCCGGCGGCATCTGGGTACACGATCCCTCGGGAAAACCTATCGTGCGCATCAAGACACCGGGGCATCACCCTACCAACATCGCGTTTGGCGACGATGACTGGAAATCGCTGTATATCACCAACATCGGCTCGGTCACGCGCACGCGCGTGAATATCGCCGGCGTCCCGTCACGCTAAGCAGCAGAGGAGAACAAGATGGCTTGGAATTTTGAACGCGTGGCCGGCCCGTTCCAGGGCCGCAGCGGCGGGCTGGCGTGGGACGGCAAGGGCATGCTGTGCAGTGCGGTCGCCGAGGAGCGCGTGTTGCGCTACGACCCATCGAACGGCAAGACAGAAAATTTCCGTCGCTGGACGGGCCGTGTCAATGGCCTGGCCGTGGCGCAAGACGGATCTGTGTTCGGTGCGCAGGAGGGCGGGCGGCGGGTCATACAATTTCTGAACGATGGCACTGCCACCCCGGTGACCGAGTTTCTCGACGGTCTGCGCCACAACCAACCCAGCGATGTGGCGGTAGACAGCCAGGGGCGTGTGTGGATCGCCGATCCCTACAACGCGCAGGCGCCGTACGGCCCGCCCACCGCGCCGATGCTAGCTCACGCATCCGTATTGCGCGCGGACCCTACCGGCCCTGGCCGTTGGCGCTTAAGCCGCATCACGCACGACACCGTAGGCCCGCGCGCCGTAGCATTATCGGCAGACGAAAAAACCTTGTACGTGGCAGACGGCGACGCGGAGCGCGGTGATGTGTGCCAACTGCTGGCCTATGCGCTGACGCCCTACGGCAGCGCAGGCCCGCAGAAGTCGCTGCTAAACTTTGCCTTCGGCGAACGCGGTATCGAGGGCCTGTGTCTCGATAGCGAAGGCAACCTCATTGCGTGCATGGGCTGGAAAAAAAGCGGCTGCGGCCCGGTGGTGATTGTAGTTTCGCCTGGCGGCACGATACTGGAAACGCATCCGGCGCCGACAGATATGCCGATGCGCTGCGCGTTCGGCGATGCGGATTTGGGCAGCTTATACGTCTCGGCTGGCGATGGTGGGTTGTATCGTGCCAAGGGTATCGGGCGTCAAGGGCTTACGCGCCAGGGCAAATGAGTCCGATTTGTCCAGCTACGAAGCGGTGCTGTGGATGGCGCTACTGCTGCCGACAGGCGCGCCTCCCTATCGAAAGCCGCACACTGTAGCGTGCGCTGTGCGCGCGTAGCCACGGCTTGATCGTGCGCACAGCGCACGCTACTCAGAGCAACGTGCCCGCTATCACGAAGTGTCCGGTGCTGACCAGGCGCTCGTTGATCTCGGCGCTATACACTATGCGCACCACTTCGCGATGCAGGGCCTGCACCAGTGCCGGCGGTCTTTTCGCTGGGGCAAACAACGCGTACCATTGTTCGTGCTCGTAGTCGGGAAGTCCGTTTTCGGCGATCGCAGGTACTTGGGTTATTCACTTAGCCAATCCCAAATCGATCAAAAACGCCTTTACCCCTGCATGGTCACGCTCCAGAAATTTCAGGGTCTCGGCACGGCTCATGAAATCGCTGACCCAGAAATTGGCTTCGAGCTCTTTTTTCCATTCGGCCGATTCGCTAAAACGCCTGAGTGCTTCCTCCCAGAACGTGACCTGCGCCGGCGTCATGCCCCTGGGGCCTATGATGGCGCGCCAGTTGGACACCACCGCGTCATAGCCCTGCTCGCGCCAGGTTGGCACATCTGCAAGCACGCCACCAAGGCGCTTAGGTGCGCCCACCGCGAGTATGCGCACCTGCCCGTTGCGCAGTAATGAAGCGCCGAAGGCCACGCTGATCGGCACCACATCGACATGCCCGCCAAGCATCGCCGTGCTGGCTGCACCCCCTGACGGGAAGATCACATTGCGCACCGCTTTCACATCCGCGCCGGCGGACTTCAACGCTGCCGCCACGCCTTGATGATTCGGTCCACCGACGCTGCTGGCGATGCCGAAGATCACTGCCGCCGGATCCTTCTTGATGCGCTCGACCAGATCGCGCCCGCTTTTCAACGGCGAGTCGGGCCTCACCGTCACGCACACGTATTCGCCGAACAAATGTGCCACCGGCGTCAATTCGGCATAGCCCGGCCCGCGCCCGCTGATGTTGTTGGTGAGCAGCGCCTTGCCGCCGAGCACCACATAGTGTCCGTCGCCGGGATGCTGATTGAGATAGGCGTAGGCCACCGCGCCGCCACCGCCCGGCTTGTTGGTGATCGACAGCGGCACCGCAAAATCACGCCGCTCCTGCATCACGTTCAGCATGATGCGAATGATGCGGTCGGAACCGCCGCCGGGCGCATTGGTGGCAATGATTTCCACCGGCTTGTCGGGCTTCCATGCCTGCGCCTGTACTGGCAGATGGGCGTTGGTGACGCTGACGATCAGCGCCACCAACAACGGTCTCACCACAGCCGGCATCCGGCGGAACACTGCGTTTGCAATTTCCGTGATCATGGCTGCATCGCTTCCGTTCACACACACGGGACGGAAAATTTACTCCGAAATAGCCTGTCGCGCCAGACTGCCCCGGCATTGCGTGCACGTCAAAGTAATGTGGAAGTCATACCCTGCGCCACTATTCCGCGCGGATGCCGGTGCTCTTGATCAGTGCGGCCCAGGTGGCCGTCTCCTTCCGGATGCGCGCGGCCAAATCCGCCGGTGTGCCCGGCTCAGGTTCCAGGCCCTGGCGCGCCATTGCGGTCTGCACGTCACTTGCGCGCAGCGCTTTCAGCGTTTCGCTGTGGATGCGCTGCGCAATGGTATTCGGCGTGGCGCCCGGCACGGTCATCGCGAACCACAGGCCGGCCTCAAACCCGGGATAGCCGGACTCGGCTACCGTCGGCAGCTCCGGGAGTAACTTCGAGCGCTTCGCACCCGTGGTGGCCAGCGCGCGCAACCGCCCCGCCTGGATAAACGCTATGGTCGAAGCAACGGTGGCAACCAGTAATTGCGCCTCGCCACCCAGCACCGCAACAGCAGCCGGTCCGCCCCCTTTGTAACGGACCTGCGTTATGTCGATCCCCGCGCGCAGCTTCAGTAATTCCGCGCCCAGGTGTATCGCAGTGCCCTGGCCCGCCGAAGCATAATTGAGCACGCCGGGTTTCTGTTTGGCCAGCGTGATGAGTTCCGCCAATGTTCTGGCGGGCACACTGGGATGCACCACCACCACCTGCTCACCAGTGGCGAGTACGGTGATGGGCTGCAAGTCCCTCTCGATGCTGAAGGGCATGCGGTAGAGGCTGGGATTCACTGTAAGCAAAGTGCTGGTCGAAGTGAGCACGGTGTATCCATCCGCATTCGCGCGAGCAACGATCTCGGCACCCAGGTTGCCACTGGCGCCGGAACGATTATCGACCACCCAGGTCTGGCCCATGCTGTCGGTGAGCTTCGGTGCCACAATACGCGTTACCGCATCGAGACCGCCGCCCGGCGCGGTTGCAACGACCACACGGATCGGGCGGTTCGGATAGGCTGTCACGGCCGCCTGCGTGACAGCACTCATGCCCGTCAGCAGCAAGGCTGCCGCGCGGATCAGCGCACTGCGGCAGCCACCTTTCATCACTTCGCGGCTGGTTTTACCACAGGCGCACCGATCCAGGGTTCGTCGGCAATGTCGAACAGGCATTTTTCAAAACCTTTGAATTTGTCCGAGCGCTTGGAGCGGTAGTTCACTTCGGTGGCTTCCTCCGGCAACTCGGAATAGGCAACGGCACCGTGGGCCAGACACTTGTCCGCAGTGCCTTCAAGATCATCCACATAGACGCCAAAATGATGCGGTCCGGTGAAATCGAGGCCGCGATCGATTTGATCCTGCTTGAAGTACAGCACCGAGATGTTGATGGCGCCGTCGGTCAGCACCACGCCCCGCGCACGCGGATTGTCGAGCCGCCGGATCTCCTGCCATCCAAAAACCTCTTTGTAGAATTCCGCCTGCTTTTCGGGGTTCTGGCTGGCGATGGCGAGATGCTGGATGCGACCCATGATGTTGCTCCTGGTTAAAAGGGTGATGCGTTTTCACGAACGATCAATATAGCGACCGACCCCTGCCCGGTCAACGCGCGACTATACGCGGCCGCTATCCATCAAAATGGTTTGTCCGGTAACGCTGTCGCTGCGGCAAAACGTGATCAACTGCTCGGCCACATCATCTTTGCTCACGGTTCGGCGCAGCAGCGTGCGGCTGGCTGCGCCCGCCGCGTAATCAGCCGACCAATTGGCGCTCATGCGCGTTCCTTCCATAAAACCGGGCGCGATCGAGTTCACCGTCACGGCCGGCGCCAGCGCCACCGCCATGCACTTGGTAAGGTGGATCATGCCCGCCTTGGAAACCGCGTATGCAATGCTGCTGCCGCGCGGGACGATGCCGGCGCCCGAGGATATATTGATAATCCGGCCCTGACCCTGGGCCTTCATCAGCGGTGCAACGGCCTTGATGCAGTTAAAGGCGCCGGTCAGATTGGTGCTGAGGATGTGATTCCAAAGCTCGAGCGTGAGGCCATCGAGATCGGCAAACGCCACTTCTTTGTTGAAGGCGGCATCGTTCACCAATATGTCGATGCGTCCAAATTCCCTCTGGGCCTGTTCCACCATGCGCGTCACCGCGCCGGGATCGGCTACATCAGCACGCACCGCGATCGCGCGCACGCCCAGCTTCAGCAGGTCTTCGGCTACGCTTTTCGCCACCGCTTCCGATGCGGCGTAATTCACCACCACGTCGACGCCATTCAGCGCCAGCGCGCGACAGATGCGCTGCCCCAATCCGCCGCTGCCGCCGGTAACAATGGCCGCACAACCTTTGAGTTCCATAGTACAAATCCTTAACAGAGTGTTACGAAATGAAAGCCATCCTCACGTATACGCCTGCAAAAAGCAATCAGAACGCAGGGACAATCTCATGCGCAAAGCGGCGCAGACTGTCGCGCGAAGCGCCTCCCATGCTGGCGAGCACATAGGTGACGCCGACGGCGCGCAAGGCTTCGAGCTTGCGTGCGATGGCGTCGGGATTGCCGTAAAGCGCAGCCGCCTCATTGCCGCTCGCGGATGCCCCGTAGGCAAGCACATGCGAGCCGCCGCTCTGCCCCGGCGTGCGCGCCACATCGATAATGCGCTGACGTTGGCGGGCATTGCGTTCGAGTGCGGCGTTCTTATCCGCAGCATCACGCGCCACATACACGTCGCGCGCCAGGGCGACGCTCAGCGGATCGAACACACGGCCACGCGCCTCGACTTCAGTTCTGAATAGGGCAATGCGCTCGCCAATGACATCGGGCAGTGCATACTGATCGAGCAGCAAATTGCAGCCGCGCTCCGCCACCTTGCGTATGGACGCGGCGCTGCCTGCCGCCATCCACAAAGGCGGATGCGGCTTTTGCGCGCTGGGCGGTTCGACCACGATGTTATCGAAATTCCAGTAGCGGCCGTGGTGCGAAAAGCGCTCGCTCCGGGTCCAGGCCTTGATCATGACGTCGAGTGTTTCGTCAAAGCGCGCTTCGGCTTCATCCGCCGGCACGCAAAACCCGCTGAACTCGGTATAGCGGTAGCCCTTGCCGATGCCCAGATCCAGGCGCCCGTCTGACAGCAGATCAAGCGTGGCGGCCTGCTCGGCCAGCAAAACAGGGTTATGCCACGGCAGCACCATCACCGCCGTGCCCACGCGTATGTTTTTGGTTCGCGCCGCCAGCCAGGTCAGCAGATTCAGCGTCGCAGACAGTTGCGTCCAGCCGGTGAAGTGATGCTCAACCATAAAAGTGCTGTGATAACCGAGCGCGTCGGCTTCGACGTTATAGTCGATGCAGTCCTTGAATCCCTGACCGATCACGCCACCGCCGGCCGAGATCGCCTGCGCGCCACCAAAAAGACCAAATTTCATATTTCGTATCCACTGCAGCAAGGCAACATGATAGAGGCTATGCCATCGTGCGCACAGCGCACGCTACAACACCTTGTGCAAACGATCGGGTCGGACTGACGGGATTTCGCCCGTCAGTCCTCCCACACCACCGTACGTGCGGTTTTCCGCATACGGCGGTTGAGTCCAGCAAGCACAGCCTCACGGCTGGCTCGCGAGTTCCCATGGAATGCCAAAGCCAGCACGGATAAGACGCGTATTCTTGAGTGCCTGGTGAATCACCACGTGCGTCATAAGGTCAACGTCTTCACCAGCCACGACGCGACTATTCCCGCCACAAGCGCCTCGCGCTGGTTGTAAAAATGATCGCAGTTGGCAACGATATTCACCTCGCACGGCCCGCCACACGCGGCCTGAAATTCTTCTGCCGGATAACGCTCGCGATCTTCCTTGTCGCCGCGTATCGCCAGCACCGGGCATTTGATTTGCGGTGCCAGCGCGATGGTGTCCGGCACCGATACGATGCGGTCGAGAAAGCTTTCCGCGCTGATCACATACCACCAGCCCGGCATGAACATGAGCTCCCTGCCCCGGCCTGCTGCAACCAGATCGCGCGCCTGCTGCGTCAATACCTCCAGCTTGCCGGCCGCGAACAGATTCTCGCTGCCGCCAGAAGTATCCTGGCGCACGCTGCCGCGTCCCGCCGACAGCAGCACCAGTGCCGGCGTATGCGGGTGATCAGCCACGTGACGCGTGGCAAGCATGCCGCCGTTGCTGTGCCCGATGATCACCGGATGCGCGTAGCGACCATTGCCGCGTGCAGCCAGCCACTGCGCGGCGTAACGGTTATCGGCAAGCGCCTGCGCCGTAGTCTGGAACGCGCCGCCTTCCGCTGCACGGCTCGCGCGCGTGGTGAGTATGTCGTGCCCGCGTCGATTAAACGCCAGCACCGCGAGTCCCAGCCGGGTCAGCAGCGGCGGCAAAAAGCGTGCGCCGCCGGTGTAGAAATTCATGGTGTTGCCGTGAAAATATAGTGCGGCGCCTTGGACTGGCCCGTCCGGCTCGTGCAGCGCGCCATCGATAGGGATGGTGTCGGTTTGAATGGTAATGAGCTGGGTGCGCATCGTGCAGCCGCAGCCTAGCGCCACATGCGCTGTATCACACCATCGCGCGCAAGCATGTGCTTCACCGCTGCCGCGAAGTGAATGGCGATCAGCGTGATGAAAATAATCACCGTAAGGTAATGCACCTGACTGCAAATCTCTTTGTACGCCGGCGCGTCCCAGCCCCAATGCGGCAGGGTGTAACCAAAATACTTGATCGGGTATTTGGTAAACGATGAGCCGAGGTAACCCGACAGCGGCATGATGATCATGCAGGCATACATGGCGAAATGACTGATAGTCGCGGCCATGCGCTGCCACGCCGGAATATGCCCGGGTAACGGCGGCGCGCCGTGCGTGACGCGCCACACCACGCGCAGCAGAATCAGAAACCCCAGCGTGAGTCCGATGGATTTGTGGATGTTGAACCAGTAGGCACGCACGCCCGGCGGGCTCTTGGGAATCTCGATCATCCACCAGCCCAGCGCGATCTGCGCCAGCACGCCCAGCGCGATCAGCCAATGCAGAATAACGGCAACCCGGGTATAGCGTTCGGTGTTGCTCACGCGCGCTCCTGCATCGCTATTTTTCTCCGGCGATGGTGTAGGCCCATAGCGCTTCGATTTCCTGCGCGCTCAGCAGTCCGCCCCACGGCGGCATCTGATTTTTACCTTTGCTTACCGAAGTCAGATAGCGTTCTTTCTGATCGCGCGGAAAGGTACGTAAATCAAACGCGCCCTGCGGATCCAGCATGCGTGGACCGTGGCACGGCGAACAGTTCTGTGCATAGGTAGCTGAACCTTTTTTGATCTGATCGGGAGTCGGCGTGTCTTGCGCCTGCACTAACGCGGCATGCGCCAAGGCGCACGCCGCGATAGCAGTAGAACGAATAACGAGGCTCAATGTTTGCATTCCCTTTATTGATCGAACAGCGCAAACGTCCACACCGAGCCACCCAGCGGAATATCCGGCAGTCCGCGGCGTCCCGAACCGACCCCTCCGATACCCGAAAGCACCGTCACGTATTGCTTGCCGTTCCTGGTCCAGGTGATCGGCTGCGCGTTGACGCCGGAACCCGTTTTAAACGACCACAGCGTCTTGCCGTTATCGGCATCCACGGCCAGGACTTCGCCGGTGTGCTGCCCCGTGAACAACAAACCACCGCCGGTCGCGAGCATCGCCGAGGCGATCATGTGGCCATGCAGCGGCGTTTTCCATTTGGCCTGGCCGGTCATCGGATCGATGGCTTCGAGGTGGCCCGCCAATGTGTCAGGCTTCACCGGTGAGTTGATGTTTTCGATACCTTGATAGCGGAAGCCTGGCTTGAATTCCTGCAGCGGCAGGAAGCGGTAGGTCGAAAAGCCGGTGTTGGTGGTGGCGTATAACAGGCCCGTCTTGGGATTGAAGGCGGCGTGCGGCCAGTTTTTCGCGCCACGGATGCCGGGATAAAGCTCGACAGTCTTGCCCTCACGCAATGCCTTTGAAACATCTGACTCCACCGGACGGCCGGTCTTGATGTCCACGTGCGTAGCCCAGTTGACCTTAGCGTAGGGTTTGGCGGAAAGCAGTTGGCCGTTGCTGCGGTCGAGCACATACAAAAAACCGTTGCGGCTCATATGCATCGCCACCTTGCGCATTCTGCCTTCGACCCTGAGATCGCCAAGGATGATCTCCCACGAGTCCCAATCCCACACATCGTTGGGCGCGACCTGATAGTGCCACACGATCTCGCCGGTTTTCGGGCGGATCGCCAGCAGAGAGGCCACGTAAAGATTGTCGCCTTTGCGTTTTTCGGAGGTCCACGGACCGGCATTGCCGGTGCCCCAATAGACGAGGTCCAGCTCTGGATCGTAGGAGCCGGTGATCCAGGTGCTCGCGCCGCCGCGCATATACGTCTCTGGCGGCTCCCAGGTGTCGTGACCCTTTTCACCGGGGCCGGCGGTGGTGTAACGCCGCCACAGCTTTTTACCGGTGGCCGGATCCCAGCCGTCGAGGAAGCAGCGCGCACCAAATTCCGCGCCTGAACAGCCGGTAATTAGCACGCCGTTGGCTACTGTAGGCGCGACTGTGAGGGAATAACCTTCTTTCCACTCGGCGGCTTTTTGCCGCCACAGCTCCTTGCCGGTCTTTTGATCCAGCGCGATCACGTGAGCGTCGAGCGTAGTGCGAAACACCTTGCCGTCGTATACCGCCACGCCTTTATTGGAGTTGCCACAGCACACCACGCTATGCGTGCCGGGCTCGTACTTCACCGCCGTGCGCCAGAGCATCTTGCCGGTCACCGCATCTATCGCGTACGTCCACTTGACGTTGCTTACGTACATCACGCCCTCGTAGAGCATCGGCTGCGCCTGCTCGCCGAATTCATTGTCCAGCGACAGATTCCATACCGGCACCATGCGCTTGACGTTGCTCTTGTTGATCTGATCGAGTGCGCTGTAGCGGTTTTGGTGGTAACCCATGCCATACGTCAGCACGTTGTCGGTGCTGCCGCCATTGCCGTCGGCGCGCAAATCGCGCTCCGATTGCGCGGCTGCGTAGGTGGAAACACCCAGTGCGAACGCTAGTGCCACTGCGAAATGCTTCATAGTCGTACTCCGTCGTAATGAAAGTTAATCTCTGAGTGCAAACGTCCACACCGAGCCGCCCAGCGGCACGTTGGGAAAGCGCGCGCGGCTGGCTTGACCGTACAAACCGCCATAGCCCGCCAGCACCGTGACGTACTGCTTACCCTGATGCGTCCAGGTAATCGGCTGCGAATTCACGCCCGAACTCAAGCGGTATTCCCATACCGTTTCGCCGGTGTCGGCGTCCATCGCATAAAACTCGCCCGTGTGTTTGCCGTTGAACAACAGACCGCCGCCGGTCGCCAGCAATGCCGACCAGTTTTGAAAATCCTTCAGCGGCACGCGCCACTTGGCCTTGGCGGTAAGCGGGTCGATGGCTTCTACATGCCCCACCACATCGCCGGGATTTACCGTCGGATAACGGTTTGCCATGCCCATATAACGTAGCCCCGGCTTGAACGGCGCAAGTTCGGTAAAGCGATAGAACGAGCCTTGATGATTGGTGTTGGCATAAAGCAGTCCCGTATTCGGGTTGTACGCGGCATGCGGCCAGTTCTTGGTGCCGCGTATGCTCGGCCACATTTCGATTTCACCGCCGGCGCGCAGCTTTTTGGCGAGGTCCGATTCCACCGGGCGGCCGCTAGCCATATCCACGTGTGTAGCCCAGTTGACCTTGCCAAATGGCTTGGCCGAAATGAGTTTGCCGTCAGTACGGTCGATCACATATAAAAAGCCGTTACGGTTCATCTGCATCAAGACCTTGCGCTTGTGGCCGTCGACGTTGATATCCGTGAGGATCAATTCCCACAACGAATCCCAGTCAAACGAATCGTTAGGCACAAATTGATAGTGCCAGACAATTTCTCCGGTTTTAGGCTTGACGGCGATTACCGACGCCGCGTAAAGATTGTCGCCCTTGCGGTTCACTGGATTCCACGCGCCGGCATTGCCGGTGCCCCAGTAGACGAGATCGAGTTCGGGATCGTAGGAGCCGGTGATCCAGGTGCTGGCGCCGCCGTTGAGATGTGACTCAGGCGGTTGCCAGGTGTCGTGACCTTTTTCGCCGGGGCCGGCAGTGGTATAACGCCGCCACAGTTTTTTGCCGGTGTCGGGATCCCAGCCATCCAGGAATCCGCGTATGCCAAATTCCGCGCCGGAGATGCCGGTAATCAGCACGCCGTTCGCAATCAGCGGTGCGACCGTTTGCGAGTAGCCTTCCTTCCACTCGGCCGCCTTCTGCCGCCAGATTTCTTTGCCAGTTTTTTGATCGAGTGCGACTACATGCGCATCGAGCGTGGTGCGGAACACCTTGCCTTTGTACAGCGCAACACCTTTGTTCGACACCCCGCAGCACACCACGCGCGGCGTATCCGGCGCGAAATTGGTCGGCGTGCGCCAGATTTGGTGGCCCGTGAGCGCATTGATGGCGAAGGTCCACTTGGCGTTGCTCACATACAGCACACCGTCGTAGATCATCGGCTGCGCCTGTTCGCCGAAATCATTGTCGAGGCCCGCCGTCCACACCGGCGTCAGGCGTTTGACGTTGCTCTTGTTGATTTGCCGCAGCGGGCTGTAGCGGTTCTGGTTGTAGCCCATGCCATAGGTCAACACATTGTCGGTGCTGGCCTGATCACCCACCAATTCGGCGTCGGTGGGCCCCACGCCGGTCTTGGTGGATTCGGGTATCGGCCCCATGTTTTCGGTGGCGCAGCCAGCGCTCAGAGCAAACCACAATGCACACACTAAGTATTTGATATTAATCATTTTATTTCCTAGTCTATGAAAGGCTGCGATCAATCATCCGCCAGCGCGAAGGTCCACACCGAACCGTTACGCGGCTGGCCCCGGAAAAAATCTCCCATGCGCAACACGCCGGTGCCGCCCAATCCCGATTGCACCGTCACGTATTGCTTGCCTTTGTGGGTAAAGGTTATCGGCTGCGCGTTGATGCCCGAGGGCGTTTTGAACTGCCACAGCAGCTGCCCGTTATCGCTATCGACCGCAGTGAATTCACCGGTGGCCTTGCCGCTAAACAGCAAGCCGCCTTTGGTCGCGAGCATCGAGCTGTAGCTCGGCGTATCCTGCACCGGCACGCGCCATGCGTGCTTGCCGGTAAGCGGATTGATCGCGTCCATATGCCCGATGGGCCGGCCCGCCTCGCGTGGCGCGGGCAGATTCTCGAAGCCGATGTAACGCGCGCCAACTTTAAACTCCCCCGGCGGCAGCGCTTTCGCCATGCGCGAATTGTGCATGGTGTTGGCGTAGAGCAAACCCGTTTCAGGATTGAAAGCCGAGTGCGCCCAGTTCTTGGCGCCCCACTGGCTCGGCCACAATTCAATTTGCTCGCCGGCGCGGAATTTTTTCGACACATCAGACTCCACCGGACGACCCGTGGTCAGATCAACGTGACTTGCCCAATTCACTTTCTCGAAGGCGGGCGCGGCTATCAATTTGCCATTGGTGCGATCCACCACATACAGGAACCCGCCGCGACTCATGTGCATGATCACCTTGCGTGTCGCGCCCTGGTGCGGGATATCAGCAACGATCCATTCCCAATTGGCATCCAGGTCGAACATTTCATTCGGCACCAGTTGATAGTGCCAGGCGATTTCGCCGGTTTTGGGTCTGACTGCGATTACCGATGCCGTGTAAAGATTGTCACCCGGACGCGAGGTGGGATTCCACGGCGCGGCATTGCCGGTGCCCCAGAATACTAAATCCAGTTGCGGATCATAGGAACCGGTAATCCAAGTCGAGCCACCGCCGCGTGAAGCCGCTGTGGCGTTAGGCCAGGTGTCGCTGCCTTTCTCGCCGGCAGCGGGTATGGTGTAACGCCGCCACAGTCGCTTGCCGGTTTCCGGGTCATAGCCATCAAGGAAACCGCGGATGCCGAATTCCGCGCCCGATACACCGGTGATCACCACGCCGTTGGCAATCTGCGGTGCGCCGACTATCGAAAAGCCTTCCTTCCACTCCGCGACTTTGGTTTTCCACACTTCCTTGCCGGTTTGCTGATCCAGCGCCACCATGTGCGCGTCGAGCGTGCCACGGTACACTTTGCCGTTATACAACGCCGGCCCGCGATAGGATTGCCCGCAGCACACCACACGCGGCGCAGCCGGGTCAAAATTTACCGGGGTGCGCCACAACTGCTTGCCGGTTGCCGCTTCGATGGCAACGGTGAACTTGGCGTTGGCTACATACATCACGCCGTCGTAGACCATCGGCTGGCCCTGCTCGCCGAGTTCGCTTTCCAAAGACAAACTCCACACCGGCACCAGTTTGCCCGCGTTGCGCTTATTGATTTGCGTGAGCGTACTGTAGCGCTGCTGGCTGTAGCTCATGCCGTAGTTCACCACGTTGTCGGTGTTGGCACTGCCTTTGATGAGATCCTGCTGGGATTGAGAAAAAGCGTGCGATGCGAATAGCAGCAAGGATGCTGCTGCTGATATACACGCCGCTACCGAGGCTACGAAAGACCATCGCCGCATGAGAAATTCTCCGGTGAAATTTAATTATTTTCGGGAAAAATTACCGGCTGTTGTTGGCGCCTTTATCGTGCGCTATGGTGCGCCACCGCCGCTATGTAAAATCAATTCTAGCAACTGACCCGCGCAATTTCTACAGATTTGTGATATGACTCACGCAATGTGAACCCTGCGCTTTTGAGTAGCGGCGATGTTGCACTACAGCATGCATACATCTGCTTGAACCTAAAAACAATCTAAACCGACCCCATCCAAGATCAAAAAACATCACATCCCAGTGGCTTCAGATCGCACATCGTGCACCACTTTTCTGGCCAATTTTATGCGTTTGCTGGAACATGCTGCCGCGTATGCCATGCTTCAGAAGTTGCGTACCCAGGCGCTGCCGCATACATATAGAACTGGCCAACGCGCAGCCCTCAACGGGAATTACCAAGTGGTTCAAGATTGCCGTTAAGGGCAGGCCGTGCAAAGACCGCGTGATCTTGCATCTGCCGAACTCTTGCCCCGTCAAACAGTTGTTGCAGACAATGACCAAGTATTTGTTTGTGCCCAAGCCGGAAAAATTGCTGTTCGCTCCTTAGCCCGGACTCATCTGGTCAGCCGAGAATAGACCACCCGCCCCTCCCAATCACCCTCTAACTTGCCGCCGCCCTCCGCCTCAATGGGTAGAGTAGGCTGCGTCTGTCGTTCTGAAATGCCGCGATTTCAATTCCACGTTATGCTAAACGCTTTAGACTGGATTGTTTGTGCAACATTCGTGTTAGAGGCCAACCGCGTTTTAGGTTCATTGCTCACCACCGCCTAGTCCACCGTGCTGTTTGCGGCGGTCATGGGCTTGTGGTGGCTCGGCACGGTACCGCTGACCAATGGACTGATAGCACGAATTTTTGGCGTAAAATACCTTTCCACACTGTTCAGTATTTCGTTTCGGGGTCACCCAATCGGCAACTTTTTCGGAACGTGGTATAGGGTTTACATGGTCGATGCGACGGGTTCCAGCACCGTGGTGCGGATCATCGCCGCTGCGCTGAGAGTGCTCGCCGCCGTACAGTGCCTGCCGATCGATGAGCGCGCCATGACTTCCCTGGCTGCAACCACAGTCGCCGTATGACGCTGAACACACAACGCTGGCTCAATTGGCTGCTGATCGCGCTACTGGCCATCTTCGCGAGTTATGCGGCGCTTCGTGCTTATCCGAGTCCGGGAATGTTGCTCAACTTCGCCAGCATAGTTTATTGCTGATGCGCGCCCCGTCCCATAGCCGCAAAATCATCAATCTGCCGGTGGCCGAGCGCGCGCCGCATGATGCCGCCGCAGGCGAGATCGGCGACGCGCAGACGGCGCGCCTCGCCTCACTGGGATTCATGGTCGCGGGCGTGTGTCACGAAGTCGCCAATCCGCTGACGGCCGTGCATTCCATGGTGCAGTTGCTGCAATCGAGCACGCCACTGCCGCCCGAAACACTGGAACGCGGCCTCGCCAATATCGCGGCCAACGTGCAGCGCGTGCTGAACATCACCCGCGCGCTGAACGAATTTTCGCGCGCGGGTCATACGCAGCGCGCGCCGACCGGCGTGGATACGCCGATTACCAACGCACTGCAAAACGCGCGGCAACGCGCGTTGTTTCCCAGCTTGCGCATCGAGCATGTCGCCGCGCCGCAACTGTATGTGCATGCCGTCGCCGACCAACTCGAACAGGTATTCGCCAATATTCTCCTGAACGCCGCGCAGGCCATGAACGGCGAAGGCTGCATCGCCATCGCCAGCCGGCTTGTGGATGACAAGGTCGAAATCACCATTCACGACAGCGGCCCTGGAATCGCGCCGGGGTATTTACCGAGAGTGTTCGAGCCGTTTTTCACTACCAAGCCTGCAGGACAAGGTACGGGCCTGGGACTTGCGATCAGCAACGAAATCGTGATCGAGCATGGCGGCAGCCTGCGCGTGGAGAACCATGCTGCGGGCGGCGCTTGCGTCTACGTCAGGCTGCCCGTGCATGAATAGCCTGTTACGTGACGCCGCCGTGCAGCGCAATGAACGGGTACTGCTGATCGAGGACGATCCCGGCGTTGGTGAGACGGTGCAACTGCTGTTGCAGCGCATGGGACTTCAGGTCGCATGGTGTATCACCGGCGCAGAAGGCATCCGGCACGCGCTGACCGGAGTGTATGACCTGCTGATATCTGACTTGCGTCTGCCCGACCGCGACGGGCTGTCGATCATTCGCGATGTCGGTGCAGCCGGCGCTGGCGTGCCGATGATCCTGATGACCAGCTATTCGTCGCAGGACACCGCCATTGAGGCGCTGCGCGCCGGCGCCATCGATTACATTATCAAGCCGTTCAGCAATGACGACTTCACGCACGCGGTGCGGCGCGCATTGGACGAGCGCCGCATCCGGCGCGAGAACGCGCTACTCAAGCGCACGGTCAATGCGCACCGGCTGGATAACCGCATCATCGGCGACTCGCCCGGCATTCAACGCGTGCTGGCACTGATTAAAAAAGTCGCCGCCTCGGACGCCAATGTGTTGATAGAAGGCGAAAGCGGCACTGGCAAGGAACTGGTGGCGCAGGCCATCCACGCCGCCAGCACGCGCGCGCACGGCCCCTTCGTGCCGATCAACTGCGGCGCGATTCCGTCGGAACTGCTCGAATCGGAACTGTTCGGTCACGTCAAGGGCGCTTACACCGGTGCGGTATCGGCGAGCGAAGGATTGATCCGCGAGGCGCACGGCGGCACTTTGCTCCTGGACGAAATTTCCGATCTCGCACCGGCACTCCAAGTGAAGCTGCTCCGCGTGATTCAGGACCGGCAAGTACGTCCGCTCGGCTCCAAGCATGTATTCGACACCGATGTGCGCTTTCTGGCCGCCAGCAATCAGAATCTGAAAAGCGCGATGGAAAATGGCCGCTTTCGCGCCGATCTCTACTATCGGCTCAACGTGGTCGGCGTTACGGTGCCGCCGCTGCGCGAACGCGGCGCGGATATCGACGCGCTGGCCGAGCATTTTCTGCAAACGCACAGCCGCAGGCTCGGCAAACAGATTAAAAAGTTGAACGCGGAATGCCGCGTGTATTTGCACCGCTACCCCTGGCCGGGCAATGTGCGCGAGCTCGAAAATATGATCGAGCGCGCGGTGATCCTTGCCGACGGCGACACCTTGTGCTGTCACGATATCGCCGAGGCACCATCGGCGGGCGGTACCCGCGCAGCCACCGCCGATGCGTTTTTGAACGAGTCGATCGAAGGCACGCTGACGGTTGAGCGCTATATCGAAGCCTTCATGCGCCGCTATCAGCATCAATACAGCGAGTTCGAACTGGCGCGTCTGCTCGGCATGGGACGCAAGGCGTTGTGGGTACGGCGTAATCGCTGGGGCCTGAAGCGTCTCGCTGTAGCAACCGATGCCGAAGTGAAACAGGACCACGTTTCTTAATGAAACATATGCCATTGACAGAAATATAATAAGCATTTGTTTTTAATATATTTTTTTTAAATCCTCTCGTGGCGCGGACTTTGCTTTACTAAGGTGTTTGCTTTGACTATTTACCCGGGAGACTGAAATGGCGGAAGCAGCAGCAAAGCGCAGAAAAGTAACCATACCGATGCTCGTCGATAAAATGAAAAAGGGCGAGCCGATTGTGCAACTGGCGGTGTACGACTACGAAACCGCGATCGTCGCCGACCGCGTCGGTATCGACATTTTGTGCGTGTCTGACACCGGCGGCATGGTGCTGTTCGGTCATGAATCGACGACCTCGGTGTCGTTCGAGGAAGTCATGTTCATGGCGCAGGCTGTCAAACGCGGATCGCAATACGGCCTGCGCATGGTCGATATGCCGTACATGAGTTTTCACTTGTCCGAGCAACAGGCGGTGGAGAATGCGGCGAAATACGTTTCGCAGGCCGGCGCCGAAGTCATGAAGTGCGAAGGCAATCAGCATCACGCCAAGTTCATCGGCGCCATCGTCAAGGCCGGCATTCCGGTACAGGGCCATATCGGCATTACGCCGATGCGTATGCCGCAACTCGGTGGATTTTTCGCACAAGGCAAGACTGCCGATCGCGCGAAGGAACTCGTCGATGACGCCTGGGCAATGGTCGATGCGGGGTGTTTTTCGATCATGTGCGAAGTCACCACGTCCGAAGTTTGCGAATACCTCGCCGAAACGCTGCCAGTGCCAGTGATAAGTCTGGGCGCGGGCAATCGTGCGCATGGCGTGCATATCATCGGCTCCGACCTGTTCCATCTCTACGAAAAACACGTACCGCGCCATTCAAAAATCTATTGCGACCTGGTGCCGTTAATTGAAAAAGGTCTATCCGATTATCGTGACGACGTGCGCGCGCGCGGCTATCCCGGCCCGGAGCACACCGTGTTCATGGCGGAGAATGAGTTGCAGAAATTCCGCGACCTCGTGAGCTGGAAGAAGAAGTAACGCCGCTGCCGTTGGTTGCACAGGCAAATGACATGGACTCGGGAGTGGCTGACGCCGACCGCGCGGGAATCATCGCCAACACCGCGTTTTTCTCCGAACTGCCGGCGGCACAGCGCGCGCAGGTAGCGCGCGTCTCGCGCATTGCAGAGTATCCACAGGGCAGCCAGATTTACGGTCTTGCGGAGCCGGCCGCCGATTTCTATGTGCTGATCGATGGTATGGTGCGTTTCACTATCGGACTGGGCAACCGGCAGACGCACGGCGGTCAGATACTGCGTCATGGCGAAGTATTCGGCTGGGCCGCGCTGGTGAGAAACGCGCGCAAGCGCATCGCCACCGCGCAGGCCATTACCCTGTGCAGTGTACTCGCCATCAACGGCGAGCAATTGCTGTTCCTGATGGATCACGACCACTCGCTCGGCTACCGCGTGATGACGCGATTGAACGAGCTGATTACTGGCAACCTGACGGCGTTCGCATCGGGGTGACACCCGATTTCGTCTGGCTGGCGGTCACTGCATTCGGCGTCGGCACACTGATCGGCGCGGTGGGTATCGGCGGTATTTTGCTGATCCCGGCACTGACAGCGTTTGCGGGCCTCGGCATCCACGAAGCGATGGCCACGGCGCTGTTCACCTTTATTTTTACCGGCATGACCGGCACTGCGATGTTCCAGCGCCGCGGCAGCATCGATTGGCGTATCACTATGCCGGTGTGTGCGGGTGCGCTGCTGTTCGCCTTCCTCGGCGCATGGGCCAACGCACACACGTCCGCCAAGGCGTTGGACTATGTGCTGGCGGGTATTATCATTTTTGTCGGTATCTACACGCTCACCTCGTGGCGGGGCCTGGGCGATGCTGCCTGGCATCACCATCCCGCCGCGCAACGCGCGCTGCTCGCCGGGGTCGGTGCAACGGCGGGTTTCGGTTCTGGGTTGGCCGGCGTCGGCGGCCCTGCGCTGTCAGTACCGCTGATGGTGTTGCTCGGCTTTCCCACGCTGACCTCCATCGGCACCAGCCAGGTCATTCAAATAATCGCGGCGGCGTCCGGTACCCTGGGAAATCTGCGTTTCGGCCACATCGACTTTGGCGTCGCCGCCGGCGTCAGTCTGCTGGAAATTGCCGGTGTCTACGCCGGCGCGCGCATTGCGCATACGGTCAACGCCGATACTTTACGCAAGTTTATCGCGTTACTTTGCATCGCTGTCGGTGGTTTCCTGATCATGCGCCTGATGGAAAAGTCGTGACGGCGCTCAACGGCTATTTTCTAGAACGCGGCGTGGCGATGTTCGATATCGCGCGGCTGGTGCCGGGACGGATCACCGACACACTGATGCTGCGTGAGGATGGCACGGTTCTGAACGACACGACGGTATGGTGCTTCGCCTCGGATCACTATGCCCTATTCACCGGGCGCCGCGACGATCTTGCGCATGCGCATGAAGTTGCACGCGGCTTCGAGGTCACGTTGACTCATCGCGCCGTCGATCATGCGGCCATTGCCGTGCAGGGCACCAAATCGGGCTGCTTGTCCACCAGCGCGCCGAGTTTGCGCCAGTTGAATCAGTCCACGTCTTTTTCGCCCGCGATAGATTGCAGTATCCGTGCGGCATCAAAATACTTCGACAGCGGCAACTGCACGATCCGCGACAGCAGCCCCGGCGTCACGCAGCAGCTTACGAGTGCCGCGACGCGGGTTTTGAGCTGAACATAGACCTGATGTGCAAGCGCTTGACCGTCGAGTATTCGGGCGGTCGTGGTTTAAAAAATGGATTCAGACGGGAACGGGAATTTTGGCTGCTGCATGGTTGCGAACACTGCGTTCAGCAGCGGCAACGGTGTTGCATATTAACATGGTCACCGTCATGGGACCGACGCCACCCGGCACCGGCGTAATGTAGGACGCCTTTTCCTTGACGCTGTCGAAATCGACATCGCCCGCCAGCCGCCCGTCCGGCAACCGATTGATGCCCACGTCAATCACCACCGCGCCGCGTTTGACCATCGGCGCTGAAATCAATCCCGGACGACCGGCCGCCACCACCAGAATGTCGGCAAGTATGGTGTACTGTGCAAGATCGCGCGTTTTGATGTGGCAGATAGACACGGTGGCTTCCTTCGCCATCAGCATCAGCGCCATAGGCTTGCCGACGATGTTGCTCGCGCCCACCACCACCACGTTCTGCCCTTCAATGGGAATATTTTCGTACTCGAGCAGACACTGCACGCCATACGGCGTACAGGGAGGGAAAATATTGTTATCCCCCACAACTAGGCCGCCGACGTTATACAAGTGAAATCCGTCCACATCCTTGTGCAGCGCGATTTCATTCAGCAATTTTTTCGCGTCTAGATGGAGGGGCAATGGTAATTGCACCAGAATGCCGTGTATCGCTGGATCATTATTCAGAGCGCGAATACGGGCGACGATTTCGGTCTGTGCCGCGGTCACGGATAACGCATGCGTTTCAGAATGCAGCCCCACTTCGGTGCAGGCCTTCATCTTGTTGCGCACATAGATACGCGAGGCGGGATTATCGCCGACAATAATCATCGCCAGCCCCGGCGTAATGCCCGCCGACTTGAGCGCATCGACACGATGCTTCCATTGTCCGCGCACGTGGCTAGCCACGGCATTTCCATCAATCACCTTGGCCGTCATGATAATCCCTCGTTAGCTGCGATAGCCTGCGACAATAAAACACAACATGCTGATGCCCATGAATACATATCCCGCCCTGTTGATCTGGTCCGCACGGCGCTCCGACAACCAGCCTTTGCTCCGCAACACCGGGGCCAGCGTCGATACCGCCGCACCGATCACGGCCAGCGTGATGACCGCAGGTCGCGTAAACAGCCAGTCCATGCCATCCACGCGAGGTCAGCTTTTCGTCACACGTTTTGAATACGCTTCGACGAAATCCGCGGCCGCCTTGCTGCCGCGTGAAAAGGATTTCATCGCCTCCTCATGCAAAATGGAAAGCGCTTCCATCTTGATCTGGTTGGCGCGGTCGTTTTCCACAATATCGAGGAGCTTGCGCGGCCGTGGCAAATCGACTTCCAGCACCGCGCGTACCTGGGTCGGAATATTGGACATGATGAGTAGGCGATCCGCGAGAAAAATCGCTTCGTCGATGTCAGTGGTGATGAAGAAATTGGTGCGGCGGTTTTCCTCATACAACGCCGAGTAATACTCCCACATCAACTGCTTGGTCATGGCATCAAGCCCGCGAAATGGCTCGTCCAGTATCATGACCGAGGGGTTATTAATCATCGCGCGCGCGAGTTCGGCGCGCCGTTGCATGCCGCCGGAAAGCTGCGTGGGATACTTTTTACGAAAATCCTGCAAGCCCACTTTGTTCAGCAAAAACTCGGCAAGATCCAGTGTTTGCTGGGTCACTTTTCCCCGCGCGCGCGGGCCGTAAAGGATGTTGTCGTAAGTGGTCATCCACGGAAACAGCGCGGTTTCCTGAAACAACACCAGGCGATCCCAGCTCGGCCCGTTCACCGGCGCACCGTTGATGGTCACCGTTCCCGATGTCGGCGATTCAAACCCCGCCAGTAGACGTATCAAAGTGCTCTTGCCGCAACCCGAGGGGCCGATCATCACCGTGAGCTTGGCGCGCTCGATGGTGAACGAACAGTCATGCACCACTTCCTTGGCGGCTTGCGCGACACCGTAACTCTTGCTGACGTTCGATACGATTACTTCGCCGGCTTTGATCACGGGTTTGCCGATATCGGTTTGCGTCATGGGATTTCCTATCGCAGACGCAGCCACGGCGTCACCCGGTGGCCGAGGGCACGCAATAACTCGCTGGAGATGAATCCGGCGATGCCTATGCTGATCATGCCGACCACGATCTGCTCATAGGAGCCACCGACGTAGGAATTCCAGATGAAAAACCCGAGGCCGCCACCGCGCGTGCCGCCGGACTGGCTGCCACCGCCGGAGATCATTTCCGCCGCCACCACCACTTCCCAGGTAATGCCCATTCCCACCGCGGAACCAACCATGATCGACGGCAGGGTACCGGGCAAAATTATGCGGCGAAAGATATCCCAGCTTGACGATCCCATGCTTTGCGCCGCCTGGAAGTAGCGCACGTCTATGGATTTTGCGCCACCCACCACGTTAATCACGATGGTGTAAAACGCCCCCAAAAAAGTCACGAAAGTAATCGATAGCTCCTGCGTGGGCCAGAATATGATCGACGCCGGCACCCAGGCCAGCGGCGGGATCGGACGCAGCACTTCAAACACAGGAAACCCGATACCGTGCGCCGTGCGACTGACCGCCAGCAGCAAGCCGAACGGAATGCCGATAATCATCGCTGCCAGAAACCCCGCGATGACGCGGAAGAAACTCATGTACCAGCTTGCCCAGTAGCTGGCGTCGGTGAATACCGTGCCCCACGACTCAATAACCTCTATCGGCGCGGGCACGGCACCTATCCACGGCAGATATTTTTTGGTCCAGCCAAACATGCCGAGAAATCCGCGCAGCCATTCAAAAGCGTCGAGCCCCAGCCATTGCCTCGAGCGCGCGCCAATCTCCCACAACACTAGGAATAGCAGAATCGCCAGCAGGCCACGCACCAGCGAGCGGTTTAAAAACGTGGTCCGAACGGCAGCCACGGCTAACCCTCCTTCTCGCCGGCGGCGAACGCCTTGATCGCTTCTTCATGCACGGTAACGTTGGTCTCTTCCATCAGTTCCCGGAAGCGCTTCGAGGTGAGCACGCTGTAATCGCGCGGATGCGGTATATCGACATTCAACACTTTCTTTGGCTTGCACGGTCGCGTGGTCATGATCGCCACCTTATGACCGAGAAAAATTGCTTCTTCCAGATCATGCGTGATAAAAAATATCGTCACCTTGTTGCGATAGTAGATTTCCAGAAGCGCTTCGTGCATCACCGATTTGGTCAATGAATCCAGCGCGCGGTACGGTTCGTCGAGCAACAGCACCTTGGGGTCATTCATCAGTGCGCGCACTATTTCCACGCGCCGGCGCATGCCGGACGACACTTCGCCGGGAAAATTATGTTCGACGCCGGCCAATCCAGCATCCGCCATCATGCCGAGCGCTTTCTCGTGCGCCTGCGCGCGCGTCAGCTTGCCCTGCATGATCGGACCGAACGCCACGTTATCCAGGTTGGTCTTCCACGGAAACAGCGCGCCGTTCTGGAACACGACAATCCGGTCCGATCCGGGCTCGGCCTTGGGCTTTTCCGCACTACACAGCACCTCACCGTCGAGCAGAATGCGACCGGCAGTAATTTCGTGAAAACCCGCGATTGCATTCAGCAATGTGGTCTTGCCGCATCCCGATGGCCCCACGATCATGCAGATTTCGCCGGCCGCGATGTCCAGCGAACAATGGTCCACCGCCATCACCGAGGCGCCGCCCGGGTCGTATATCTTGACCACATCCTCGATCTGGATCGCACCGCGCGTTGCGGTTTGTGTGGTTACGGCATTCATCGTCCGGCTCCGAGCGCCAGTTCACGCACACGCCATTGCATCAGGTAATCCCCCAGTATCCGCACCAGCGCGCTGGTCACGTAACCGGCGAATCCAAGCGTAATCATGCCGATCACGATCGTCGGGTAGCGCACCATCACGTACGACGTGTTGATGACATAACCCAGCCCGTATTGACCGGAGACCATCTCCGCCGCCACCAGCGAGAACCAGCATACCCCCATGGATATCTGCAACCCGGTAAAAATGAACGGTAGCGCCCCAGGAATGATGATGTGCAGGAACACCTGCCATTTCTTCGCACCCAGACAGTAAGCCGCGCGCGTATACGATTCCTCGATGGATTCCACGCCCAGCATAGTGTTCAGCGCCGTGGCGAAAAAAGACGCAAGGAACGCGAGAAAAATCACTGCCGATTCCGTAGAGATGAACATTACGATGGCCAGCGGCACCCATGCCAGGATCGGGATCGGACGCAGCATTTCAAACACCGGAAATACATATTCCTTAAACTTGCGCGACCATCCCAGAAACAACCCCAATGGCACGCCCAGCACGGTAGCAAGCAAAAACGCCTTCAGCACGCGCCACACGCTGACGCCGATATGCTTGTAGTATTCCGCAGTGTAGAACGACAACCCGTAAGTGGGATCCGCGCTGAACCATTCCTTCATCACCACCGTGATACCTGGCATTTCGCGAAACCGCGGCAATCTCCATACTTCCACCGCGAAATACCAGAACCCAAGCAGCATCGCGAACCCTATCAGCATGAGATAGGGCCGCGGACTCGTGAGCCATTGCGCCATGCGATACAACGCCAGATTCACGCCTTGAATATCGCCTGTGTGCAGCTTGCGATGTATGACCCGCATCTGCGCGACCAGGTCGGGCACGGTGTAGTCGCGCGTAATCATGGCGGCGAAGCGGCTCATCACGACGTCGCCCACGTCGGGATCGGATTCCAGCACACGCAGCAGTTCGTCGCCGTTGATACGAACGATTTCGCTCGGCTCTACGACCGTCGCCCTGGCCAGCCGCTGCGGAAATCTTTCAAGCAGTGTCGCCCAGCCGAACACATCCCCTGCGACCAACGTCTGCAACGAAGAGCGTGCATTGACGCCAGGTTCCAGCGCGTGCTCGACCTTACCGGAAACGATAATGTAGATGTCGTCGGCCTTGTCCCCCGCGTTGTAAACTACCGAGGATGGCGCGTAGTCGACGCGCTGCCAGATTGCCGCGATTTTTTGCAACATGTCGTCCGAGGCCATCTGGAACGGCAAGGTTTTCTTGAGAATCTCAATCATGGAGGCTACAAGGTAACCGCGGCACGCATCTGCCGGACGGCAAGTTCAGCGGGAATCACCGGCCGATCACGCGAGGGCGACCAGCCGGCGGGGCTTCAGATCACGGACGAAATGCGCTGTCCGGAAGCGCGTTTACCGCGCCGATCGGGGCCTTGAGATTGCGCTCTTTCAACACCGCTTCCGCGAACTCCGGCATCACCGCCTCCGGCCGCAGCTTCGGCGTATTGATGCTCTTGATCGAATGCAGGAACGTGGTGGCGCGATCCAACAGTTCGCGTGTTTGCGGTGTGATCGTATAGTGCAGCGTGTTGCGCACTGCCGAGCCGTCCTGATCGGGCTTATACGTGCCGTAGAGCGAGTGCCATAGCACCTTTTCTGTAAACCCGGTGGTCTGCTCTCTCACGATCTTGATCACTTCGCTGGCGTTCTTGTTGTCGGCAAGGAACAATTGCGCATCAAGCTCTGCGTTCATCCACGCCCTGACGACATCCGGGCGCGACTTGATGAGATCGTAGCGCATCGCCAGGAATCCGGCATCGTTTTCCTTAGGCGTCACGCCGCTGATCACGCGGCGCGCGAGTCCTTCCTGCACCAGACGCGAGGCGGTCGGCTCCCAGATCACCGCCGCGTCGATTTTGCCGGCGCGGAAGTTGCTGGTGATGACCTCAATGTTCTGATTCAGATATGCGGATGGCTTAATCTTGTACTTGTCGTACACCGCTTGCGCATAGCGATCCGTGCAACTGCCCTTGGGCACGGCAATCTCCTTGCCGTCAAGCCACTTGATGGCATCGATGGGCGCGTTGAACTTGGGTGCGTCGTTACGCACCAGGAAAATATTGCACTGGTCAAAGCCAAGGCCCAGGTTGCCAACGATGCGGACATCCGCTACTTCGGTCTTGGTCGTGGACACGATCGACGGCATGTCGCCCATGTAGCCGACGTGCTGCTTGCCGGCCAGCATGTTGTTGACGATGATCGCGCCTTGCAAGCCGATCTGGAATTCCACCGTCGAACCTTTCGGTAGATACTTTTCATAAAACTTCTTGCCGCGCATCACCACGCCCGACCACGCCTGCGTGTAGTAGGGTTGATAACCGATCACCAGCTTGACCGGCGTGCCGGGCTTGCCGTAGTCGATGTCCTCGGCGACGGCGGTTCCCATGGCGACAACGCTGCCCGCGAATACCATAGCTGCCTGCTTCAATAAACGCTTAATAAACGTCATTGCATCCTCCTGTTGTTATAACAACAAAAAACCGGACTGCGCCACCCGCACCCGCGATCCTTGGCCAACGTTCAAAACGCGAACCATTCCAGCGTGTATCCAGCGGCATCATCACGAACACAATCACCCACACCATCACCGG
Organism: Bordetella parapertussis; assembly: GCA_945906815.1. GTDB lineage: Bacteria > Pseudomonadota > Gammaproteobacteria > Burkholderiales > SG8-41 > UBA5216. The sequence continues at coordinate 5,514 of CAMDRT010000022.1, read as the reverse complement.
CGTACCGCGCGCCAGCCTACGACGCGCAGACACCCTTGCCTGTTCCCTCCCCGCTCAGTCGGCGAGGTAGATGTCGTCACCCGCAACCGCCACTTCAAATTTTTGCAACGGTCGTTCCGCCAGACCCATCGGCTCGCCGGTGCGGATATTCCACTGCCACAAATGCTGATGACAGGTCAGTGTTTCGCCGTCGCACAGCCCCTCGCACAACGGCACTTCCTGATGCGGACATACAGCCTGAAAAGCGAAATACTCGTCGCCGGCGTTAATCACCAGCACTTTCTGACCGCCTTCCACTTCGCACTCTTTCATGCCGTCGGAGGGAATGTCGACACGGCGGCAGATCAATTTTTTATTCACAGGAACAACTTTATGTAGTATTTGTTTTAATTGAATTTATCGTACTTTATTTCGGTCGCCGGCAATTTTGCCTGGAGCAACAACACACGCATGGCGGCATCCACGGCCTGTGGCGGACCAGCCAGATAAGCGCGCATATTCTGATACTTGCCGTTCATGTGTTTCGCCGCCACCTCGTGTACCAATCCTTTGTCGAATGCGAGCTGCGAAAAACGCAGTGCCGCATCGGCGGGAACCTCTTCGTGGGATAACGCGATAGTCACGTGCAATTTTTCCGAGAAGCGTTCCCGGTAGCGCGACAACTCATCCAGATAAAACGCATCGCTCATCGTGCGCACGCCGAAAAACACATGGCCCGAATAGTGTGCGAAATAACGTTCTTCGCACGCGCGTTCCAGTATCGACATCATCCCCGCGATGCCGCTGCCGCCGGCGATAATCAACAAGTTGCGGCTCACCGAAGGCACATAGGTCGCCGCGCCCAACGGCCCGAACAACGACACTGTTGCGCCATCTATGCCGTCGCCGGACAACCATTGCGAGCCGCCGCCGCCGGGTTTCATTTTCACCACAAAATCCAGCCGTTTGGCAGCGCGGTCGAAATTCACCATCGAATACCCGCGATAGCCGGGCACATCCGGAAACTCGCACAACATGAACTGTCCCGCCTGATAGTCACAGGGTTGGTCCAGCGTCAGTGAAAACGCCATCACGTCATGCGTCAGTTGGCGCGCATGCCCCAGCACCCCCTGCCGTACGCCCGGCACGCACGCGCCGGGGTCGGCCATGAATACGTTACCGGCGATTTCGAGGCTCACCTCACCGCGCGCCGCGCACTGACACATCAACAGCTCGTTCGGCTGTTTAAGGTGCTTGCGGCCCGGAGCCGGCGGCCATAGATCGTCGATCTCGCCCGACACCAGCCGCGCCTTGCAAGTACCGCAGGTACCGCTGCCGCATTCATAAGGTAGGTTGATTCCTTGTGCCAGACCGGCAAACAGGATCCGCTGATGCTTCGCGACATCGAATACATGCACACGGTTACGGGCGGCGGCCTGCACTATCATGGACGTTTCGCAGCGCTCAAAACGGGATGTGATAACCGATGCCGAGCATGCGCGTGTCGAGCTTAACCACGCGCTTGAGTAACTTGGGCGAGCCGCCATTGAACTTGACCGTATCCACGTACCGACCCACCGCGAAAAGCTGCGACACGCCGCCGTCCAGCTCGGTTTTGAATACCTGCAACGCGCTGACGACCTGGGCCTCGCCCGCCGCAGCACCGGCATCAATGGTGTACACCGTGGCATGGCGCGTCAACGGCGAATGATCGCTGTTGTGGCGCGGCAACTGCGTCAGCAGCGTCGTCAATCCCGGCTTGTCGTGATCCAGCCAGATCATGTCTTTGCGTATTTCCGGGCTATGCGCCGCAATGGAATAGCGAAAGCCTTCATCGCACAACGATAAATACTCGGTAAACTTCTTGTCGTCGAGGAACAGGCATGAGCGATACACCAGTTCTTCAATTGCCGCGCGATCCATTGACGTTAATCCCCTGTCGGTTGCCCGCGTTAGGCCGCCGCCGACACGCGGCGCTCGCCGTACGGATCGTACGACTTGCGACCCATGCGCTTGCTCCACTCGGCATAGAAGTGACGCATGCCGACCTCATCATGAATGGTGGAGTTCTCCTCGCGCCCATGCAGCACCCAGCGGCTGTCGGTGCCTGATCGCATCGCGCGCCCCTGTCCGTGGACTCCCAGCAGGTCTTCGTGCAGGTTGCGCCCGAACGGCCCCCAGATGGTGTTGTGATCGAAGATGCGCTGCTGGCGCTCTTCCGGCGTGTCGCTCTTGAGTCCCAGCCCGCGGTATTCGATCATCACCTTGTTCGGCCCCAGCGGGATCATCGTATCCATGCGCAGCACCGAGGTGCGCAGGTTATAGGTCAAGCCTGGAAACAGATCGATCAATATCCACGCGCCCGGCCCCAGACCCGGCCAGCCGATGCTGCGCTTGGATCCCGAATAAGCATCGTATTTTATTTCCATCGAACCCACCAGCACATGGCCATTGTCGTAGCCCACGCACTTGCGGTCGAAATAGCCCGGCTGCATCATGCCGGTTACGCGGTTAAAGTAATGCATGTAGTCGTGATAAAACTCGCTGTTGGTATCGTGCCACAGCTTGAAGTTCGTGTTCACAATGGCGCGGTGGTAGTGAAACACTTCCATCGGCATGCCGATGTAGGGTTCCAGCGCTCCCATGGATATGCCGATGTAGCTCGCCAGCGACTCGCTGTTGTCATCGATATTCACCCACACAAAGCCGCCATAGGCGATCTCGGTCTTGACTTCGCGCAGCGCGGCATCCGCTTTGCAAAAACGGTTCTGATAGCCCTGCTGCTCGCGGGTGATGTCCACGCAGTTGCCCTGCGTGTCGAACGACCATGAGTGAAATATGCAGGTAATGCGCTTGGCGTTTCCCGACGGATCGTAGAGCAGCGTATTGCCGCGATGCGGGCAGATGTTGTAGAACGTGCGCACTTTCATGTCGTCGCCGCGCACCATAATCAGCGGCGTGCCGCCCGGATGCTGGAACGAGCGATAGTCAAACGCGTTGGGAATTTCCGATTCGTGGCAGGCGATGTACCACGTCTTGTTGAAAATTTTCTGCCGTTCTTCCTCGAACATCCCGTGCTCGGTATAGATGCGGCTATCGACAAAATGCGAAGTCGGAAATTTCGGCAGTTGCTCCCACTGTGCAGCGTTCTTGGCCATAGTTGTTACCCTTTCCCGTATGAGTCCTGGGGTAAATCGTATCTTAATGCGTAATGCACAATCCGTGCCAATCACCTTATTTATTGATCTGTCCATAATGCGTGACAATGATTTCGGTTCTCACTGCTTCCCTCACCCTCGGTCCCTCTCCAGGAGGGAGCGGGAAGAAAACTCCCTTCTCCCTCTGGGAGAATGGCTGGGGAGAACGAAGCGATGAGGCCGCAGGCGGGAGATCAACAAGGCAGCACTTGGCATCGGGCTTTCTTCGTCGTTTCGTTAGGAAACGTCCAGATAAAGCCAAAAGAAACATATTTCCGCGCCCTGCCAAGCAAAAAAACGGGATCTTGCGATCCCGTTTTTTCCGATGACTATAGCTCAGCGCCCTACTTGCAATTCGACATGCAGCGAACCGCCCCTGAATCCGGACGATCATCCGTGATGAAGCCATCGCGGTTCGGCATCTTGATCAGCGGCAGGCTGACCTGATCGACGCTGGCATTGGCCGGCAGCAAGCCGTTCAAATTAAGCAAATACGCCGATAACGCGTACACCTCGCTGGTGCTCAACGTCTGCGGCGCATCCATCGGCATCGCGCGGCGTATATAGTCAAACAATATTGGCGCGTAGGGATACATGCTCCCTGGCGTCAATATGCGCGGGCTGCCCTTGAACGAGCCGATGCCGCCAACCATTGTGCCGTACATCGTGCCGCCCTTACCGTCTGCGCCATGGCAGGCAACGCACTTGGCCTGATAGAGTTTTTCGCCCTGCGCGACGCTTCCGCTGCCGGTGGGCAATCCGGCGCCGTCGGGCGCGCGGATATCGATGTTCCACGCGGCGAGGCTGGCCTCGCTGATCGGCTGACCGAAACGCGGCTTGTCCGGCAAAGGCTGTACCGGGTGCGGACCGGTACTTCCCATGGGAATACCGGTCGAGGTTTTAACCGACATGCCGCCGCCCGTGCTGGCGCAACCCGCGACCACGAATGCCACCGCGGCAGTCGCCGCCAAAAGCTTATGTACCGATGCCATTGGTCACCTCCCCGTTTGCGCTGACGATCCACGGCTGAACCGCGTTGTGATGTTGCACGAATCCGACGATAGCCCGCGTTTTCTGCAAATCCTGCACCGTCGGTTGCACATAGCCGGTGCTGTCGACCGCCCGGCTCATCAACGTCGCGGGACCTCCGCTCCAGTTCCAGCCGATCTTGAAGCGCGTCATGCACTTGTCCATGATCGGCTCTTCCATTTGCGCCTCTCGCCAGTTGCGGCCGCCATCGAACGACACATCGACATGGCGTATCTTGCCGTTGCCGGACCACGCCAGTCCGCTGACTTCGTAAAAACCCGGCCCTTTCAGATTCTGTCCGCCCGACGGACGGGTAATCACCGATTTGCATTCCATCACCATGCTGAACTGACGCCACTTGCCGTCCGGCATCGGATCAGTGTAACGCGCCGTTTCGCTACGGAAATGCCAAGGCTGCTCGCCGAGCTTGATACGCCGCAGCCACTTGACACTGACGTTGCCCTCCCAACCCGGCATCACCGCGCGCAACGGATAACCATTTTCGGGCCGCAGCGCCTCGCCGTTCATGGCATACACAATCATGGTGTCGTCGAGCAGTTTTTCCATCGGAATCGAGCGCGTATGCGCGGAGCCGTCCGCGCCCTCAAACGCCGCCCACTTGGCCTTGGGATCGATACCGGCTTCCTCAAGCAACGTCGACGCGAGAACCCCTGTCCACAACACGCCGGAAAGCAAGCCGTGTGTTTGCTGCACAGTCTTGGAGACCGGCTTAAGCCAGTCGGTCAAACCGTTGCCGGAGCACTCATGGAAATGAAAGCGCGATACCGACGGATAACGCATCAGATCATCCATGCTGAATACCAGCGGCTGCTTCACCAAGCCGTGTATCGCCAACTTGTGTTTGGCGGGATCGATGTCGGGCGTGCCCGCGTGGTGACGCTCGAAAATCAGGCCGTTGGGCGTAATGATGCCGGGCTGATGCTGCAGCGGCGTCATGCTCCAGTCCGACCAGTTCTGCCGGTTGACGAAAACATCGGTGCGCCTGCGCGCCACGTGTTTTTCAAACTTCGACGGCAAACCGTACTCGCTCGCCGGCATCGCCTTGCCCATTGATTTGTTGGAATCCGGCACTGCCAGGGTTTGCGCACCTGCCGCGCCGGCACCGGCTGCCAGTGTGGTTCCCACCACCGCTATGCCCTTGCCTAGCAGCCTGTCGGACACAACATCGGCAAGCAAATAAATAAGCGCTCGGCGCGCTGTTTTTCAGGAAATTGAAACATTACTGAGTCGATAGAAGGCGTTTTTATAGTGAATTTCTCTACTGCAGACGCAAGATGGCCATGCGTTT
>CAMDRT010000021.1 GCA_945906815.1 Bordetella parapertussis | reverse complement strand
TTCAGCTATCACCTCTCCAATACCGCCGGCGCCAACACCGATTGGACGATAAGTGCGAACTTCAATGCCGGCAACACCGGGCTGCTCACCGTCAATACGCGCGTTGCGGGCGCCGCAACGCTGGTGGCGAGCGAGGTGGTGGCGGTGGTGGTGTCGCATGGCCCTAACGGGTTTGGCGGCTATACCCTAGGCGGCACGCGCAACACCCTGCCGGCGTTAATCACCAGCGACGAATCCTCCAATGCCCGCGCGAATATACTCAGCCTCGTCACCTACTACCGCCGTGATGCGACCACCGACGACACCGCCACCGGCGGCGCGATCGACGATATCGTGCTGTATATCACTGCCGATGATGTATTGCGCCCGCTGTTTAAGGACGGCTCGCTGCAGTCGCCGGCGGCCCAGGTGAATGCCGAGATGCAAAAAATCAAGTCCGCACTGATCGGTTATGCGATGTCTGCGATGTCCAGCAGCGGAGATACCAATTGCACTAATAGCGGGTCCACACCCAAGTGCAGAAATCTGCCGTATGCGGATAGCCTACTCGCTAGCGACGGTTTTCAAAACGCCGGCATCTTGAGCGATGTGGTGCCCTATAACACCCTGGGCCTTGCACTCGCAGACGCAACCGATCCGTGGGCTACGCGCTACCGCTATAGCGTTGAGGGCGTAGCGGCGAATACCAGCATAGGCATAGGCAGCGCTAGTCCCAACCCGGCGAGCATCACAGTCATCACACTCACTTCCTACGGCCCGAATCGGGCTGCGGGTGGCGGGGACGATATCACCCTGAGCGTGCCTGTGTCCGAGGTTCGCGGTTACTTAGGGAGCGCTATACCATGAGCCGCTGGCTACTTCGGTCCTTGCGCCACCATCGCGCACTAGCGTCCCGGGCCAGCGGCTTTACGCTGATCGAGCTGGCGATAGCCATGGCCATCATCGGATTGCTGCTCACCACCGTTTTGATGGCGACCGGTCTTATCGGCGTGTCAGACGCGCAGGCGGTTCGCTCCGCGGTGTCAGATCTGTCTGCGGCAACCACACAATTTCGTGCGCAATACAGCTACCTGCCGGGTGATATGCCAACCGCAACCACGGTGGTTCCGGGCGTAGTCGCAAACTCCTGTACTGTCACCGCCAACGGCAATGGCGACGGGCAAGTCGATGCCGCGGAGGCGCCTTGTGTGCCCTGGCATCTCAATAAAGCCGGGTTAATCAAAGGCAGCGGCGGCACCATTACCTACTCGCTGTCGGGCGGCACCATCGTTACCCTGCAGGTCATTGCGCGCTCGGCCAGCGGCGTTACCACGTTCCCGACCAGCACCCGCAATGTGATTGAGCTGCTGAACGTGCCTTGCCCCATAGCGCAGGATCTGGATGCCAAGCTGGATGACGGCAATTTCACCACCGGCAATGTGCGCGCCAGTGTCGCCTCCTGCACCGGTGACGCCATCGTGGCGAGTGTTGCGGTGGCGCTCTAGTGTCTCAGGTCATGATAAATTACGAACAAAAACAATGGGTTAGTCTCATGTTCCAGGCTAGCCGCCGTGCGCTGGCGGGGTTCAGTCTGATCGAACTTTCGATAGTGTTATTCATCATCGGCGTGGCGCTGACCACCGGACTCGCGGCGTTAAATGTGTTGCAACGTAATCAGGCGGCGTCCGCCACTACGCAAAGACAAGTCGCCATGCGTGACGCCTTATCAGACTACTTGCGCAGGAACAGCCGCTTGCCGTGTCCGGACACCGATTTCACAGCGCCGGACGGTATTGAAAACCGTGCCACCGCGGGCAACCCGGCGACGGCGTGCTCTGCAGTGTTCGGCATCGTGCCGTACGCAACCCTGGGCCTGCCGCGAGAAACCGCTCAGGATGGCTGGGGCAATTTTTTCAGCTTTCACCTATCCAATACGGCCGGCGCTAACACCGACTGGACGATAAGCGCAAACTTCAATGCCGGAAACACCGGATTACTCATCGTCAATACGCGCGATGCGGGTGCCGCAACGCTGGTGGCGAACCGGGTGGTGGCGGTGGTGGTGTCGCATGGCCCTAACGGGTTTGGCGGCTACACCCTAGGCGGCACGCGCAACACCATGCCGGCGCCGACCACCAGCGACGAATCCTCCAATGCCCGCGCTAACGCGGTCAGCCTCGTCACCTATTACCGGCGTGATCCGACCACCGACGACGCTGCTACCGGCGGCGCGATCGACGATATCGTGCTGTATATCACGGCCGATGATTTATTGCGGCCGCTGTTTAACGACGGCTCGCTACAGTCGCCGGCGGCCCAGGTGAATGCCGAGATGCAAAAAATCAAGCTTGCGCTGATCGGTTATGCGATGGCTAATGACGCCAGCCATGGGACTTCCAATTGCACCGGTGGCGGTGGCGGTGTGCAGAAATGCAAAAACCTGCCGTATGCGGATTCCGGCGCTGACGGTAGTCAAGATTCCGGTACTATTGCCGGCCTGTTGCCTTATAACGATCTTGGCGTTTCCGCTGCGGAGGGAACTGATCCGTGGGGTATGCGCTACCAATACGTGGTGAACGCGACGGCGGCTGGGTCGGGCAGCGGTAACGGCCTTTCGAGTACCCAGCCCGCCGCCAGCACCCCACTCATCACACTCACCTCCTACGGCCCCAATCGTGCCGCAGGCGGTGGCGATGATATTACCGTCACCGTTTCCGCCGCTGAGGTCCGCGCTTACATGGGCCCCACTGTTCTGCCGTGAGCTGCTGGATATTTTGTCATAAGTTCAATAGCATGGCGCACCTGATCGCCCACTCGAATCTACCGGAGACACCGATGATGCCCCATCGCCGCACCACCTGGTTAACTGCTGCCGTCCTGTTGCCCGTTGCTGCCGCTACCGCTACCGCGACGGTCGCGCATGCCGCCGACTATCCCGAAAAGGCGATCCGGCTGATTGTGCCGTTTCCCGCGGGCAGTGGTCCGGACGCCAATGCGCGCGTGCTCACGGCGGGCCTCGTGCGCCCGCTGGGCCAGCAAATGATCATCGATAACCGGCCGGGGGCGAGCGGCATCATCGGCACGCAACTGGCTGCGAAAGCGCCGCCTGACGGTTACACGCTGCTGTTGGGCACTGCTACCGTGTTCGCGGCCGTGCCCAACCTGTATGAGAAACTGCCCTTCGATCTGGATCGCGATTTTATTCCGATCAGCATGATTGAGTTGATACCCTGCGCGCTGGTGGTCAATCCGGCGCTGCCGGCTAAAACCGTGAAAGAGTTTATCGCGCTGGCAAAGGCGCGGCCGGGTGAACTGACTTTCGGTTCTGCCGGCAACGGCGGCTTTCATCACCTGTCGGCGGAACTGTTCAAGACGCTGACGGGTACCGACATGCGGCATATTCCGTATGGGGCCGGTGGTCCGTACGCCGATCTTGTCAGCGGGCAATTGCCGCTGATGTTTGATACCTTGTCGCCGTTTCTGCCCAATGTCAAAGCGGGCAAGCTGCGTGCACTGGCGTTGAGTGGGAAGCAGCGGCGGCCACAAGCGCCCCAGGTGCCGACCTTCATCGAAGCCGGCGTGCCGGGGTTTGATTCCTACGCTTGGTACGGCCCGGTGGCACCTGCGGGCACGCCGCGCCCGTTGATCACGCGCGTGCATGCCGCCATTGTAGAGACGCTGAAATCGGCCGAGGTGACAGACCGCTTGACCAATGTCAGCGCGGGCTATGTGGTTGGCAATACGCCCGAGGAATACGCCGCGCTGATTCAGAGTGAGCGTGCGAAATGGGGCAAGGTGATCCGCCAAACCGGGCTCAAGCTGGCGCTGTGACGCGCCACCGCGCACGGCCGCGCCGTTACTGGCTGATGTCGTCGGGCGTGACTGCGGGCTGAGCCGGTGCAGCGGGTGGCTCGGGCGCGGCTCTGCGCTCAACCAGATTGACCCTAAGCCACCTTTGCATGTCTTGCCAGACGTGGGTGAGTTCGGCCTCCGTGGGCATTTTCAGCGCGTGCGGCAGTTCGAGCGTGACCACCGGTATGCCTGCTTTCAGGCCGCCAAAATTACCCAGCGAGCCGGGGTAAACGCCGACGCGATTCAGGTGCAGGCGGCCAAAGCGTGTAGGCGCTTGCACGCCGGTGGGCGGGCCATCAAAATCGAGCACCCCGTACGGCGCGTGTATCGCCACAATCACATCGGGCTTGAAACGCACAATTTCATCGTGCAGCCAGCGTGACTCCGGCTCGGACGCAGGCGCTTTGCCGGGATAACGGCGCGGATCACGCCGCGTTTGTTTTTCCCAGTAACGCGGCGCTTCCTGCAGCCAGTTATAGGTCGGGAAATTGCGATTCAGATCCACGCCGCGCGCATTCACGCGCGTGGGCGGGCGCGCCAGCAGGCCATCGGGGTTTAATACCGGAATCACCCGCCAGTGGTATAGCCTGGCTTCGTTGTGGGGTTGCTGCAGCAATTCCAGCCAGCGAAACACGATAGACGCCGATGTCAGTTCGTCGCCATGGATGGCGCCGATCACCAGCACCCGCGCGCTGGGCGACTGCGCTGCATTGAATTCGCGCAGCATGATGTGCCGGCCTTGCACCGATTTGGCGGCGACCGGCTTCAGCTGCGCTGCCACGCAGGGTTTCAATTTGATCTGCGGAATGGCGAGCGTGACGCTATTGCACCAATCGTGCAAGTCGCGCGCGGCACCGCCGGCCGCGCTCGTGGCCGGGGCGCTGTGCGCTGCACTAACCACTGTGGCGGTGGCTGCGGTGGATATAAAAACGAATAATAAAAACAACAAGTTACTGCGCATAATCACTCTTGTTCAAATGCCGCCAATGGACCCGGAACGCGGCGCCAGACACGAGCGGGGGCTTGCGTAGTCATAGTTTGCGCTTAAGTCGTGCTGCCCTGCGCGCAATTTTAGCGCAGCGCCGTAAGGCTGCGCTAGACTACAGCCATGTCTGACATCGTACTCACCACCATCAACGCGCGCTACGTGCATGCCGCGCTGGGGCTGCGCTATCTCGCCGCCAACATGGGCGAACTGCAAGCACGCACGCGCATCGTTGAGTTCGTGCTGGGCCAGCGCGCGTTTGAAATTGTCGAGGACTTGCTGGCGCTGAATCCGCGCATCATCGGCATCGGCGTCTACATCTGGAACGTCGAGGAATGCACGCGGGTGGTGGCGCTGCTGAAAAAAGTGGCACCCCACGTCACGCTGGTGCTCGGCGGCCCGGAAGTAAGTTACGAGAGCAGCGAACAGCGCATCTGCGCGCTGGCGGATTATGTGATCACCGGCTGGGGCGATGTGACGTTTGCGCAACTCGCGCAGGCTATCATCAGCGGTAGCGCACCCGCCGGCAAGGTGATGGCCGGCGAGCAGCCGCCACTCGCACGGCTGGTGTTGCCCTATACGCAATACAACGATGAGGACATCGCGCAGCGCTTTATTTACGTCGAAGCCTCGCGCGGCTGCCCGTTCAAATGCGAGTTCTGCCTGTCGGCGCTGGATAAAACCGCGTGGCCGTTCGAGCTCGATGCGTTGATGGGCGAGTTGGAAAAGCTCCATGCGCGCGGCGCGCGTAATTTTCGTTTTGTCGATCGCACCTTCAATCTCAAAGTGGCGGTGAGCGAACGCATACTCGAATTTTTTCTGGCGCGCATGGACGACAACCTGTTCCTGCACTTTGAGTTGATCCCGGATCATTTGCCGGAGCGGTTAAAACAAACCATTGCGCGCTTCCCGCCGGGCGCGCTGCATTTTGAAGTCGGCATACAGACTTTCAATCCCGAGGTGCAGACACGCATATCACGCCGTCAGGACGATACCCAGGCCGAGGAAAACATCCGCTGGCTGCGCGAGCAATCGCATGCGCTGATCCATGTCGATCTGATCGCCGGGCTGCCGGGCGAAGATCTGGCGAGTTTCGGCCGCGGTTTTGACCGTTTGTATGCGATGCAGCCGCATGAGATTCAGGTGGGCATCCTGAAGCGCCTGCGCGGTGCGCCGATAGCGCGGCATACGGATGCGCACCACCTTTGCTTTAATCCCGATGCGCCGTACAACGTATTAGCCACCGATTGCATCGCCTATGCCGACATGCAGCGCATCTCGCGCTTCGCGCGCTACTGGGATTTGGCGGGCAACTCGGGGCGCTTTCATCAGGCGTTGCTGCTGCTGATGGGCGCCGCGCCGTTCAACAACTTCATGCGTTTTGCCGACTGGTTGTATGCGCGGACGCACAAGACCCACGAATTCGCGTTTGAACGGCTCTGCGAATTCATCCACGACCACCTGACACAGGTGAGCGGCGTTGATACTGCCGTGGCTGACGCAGCACTGGTCTGCGATTACCAGGCCAGCGGCGCGCGCGGCCGGCCGGCGTTCATGGATAGCCGCGCAGGTCGGCGTGACGCCAAACGCCAAAGTGACGGCGCCACCACGCGGGCGCGCATGCGGCAGGCGCGACACGTCACGGCGTAGATACGTAACCGTTTGTTTTTATTGGAAATGTTATGAGACGCTTCGATCCGCACGAACACGCCCGCAATGTGCTGGGCGAAAAACTGGTTTCCTGCAGCGAACATCCGGTGACCGGTTTTTACCGCGATGGCTGCTGCAATGTCGGGCCCGATGATCTGGGTGTGCATGCGGTGTGCGTGCGGCTGACCGCGGAGTTTCTCGAATTCAGCAAAGCGCGCGGCAACGATCTGTCGACGCCGATGCCGCAGTTTGGTTTTGACGGCTTAAAGCCTGGCGACCAATGGTGTTTGTGCGCCGCGCGCTGGAAGGAAGCGTTCGATGCCAGTGCCGCGCCGCGCGTGGTGCTGCGCGCCACGCATGAAGCGACGCTGGAATTCGTATCGCTGGACGAACTGAAAAAATTTGCGATTGATTTGAGCTGAAGGAAATTGTCATGGCCGATTACGACGCTCAATCGCAACTGGCTATGCCCGGCAGTCACCTGATAACGGTGGCGCATGTGGTGTACGCACTGCATGCGTTTAGCGCAATCACCGGCATCAGCAGCACCGCGTTTATCGTCACTGCGTTTCTTTCCGGCTGGCCCTCGATCATCGCGGTGGTGATCAATTACGTCAAGCGCGGTGACGTGCGCGGCACCTTTCTCGATTCACACTTCGGTTGGCAGATACGCACCTTCTGGTGGGCGCTGCTGTGGTTTTGCATCGGCGGACTGCTGATCGTGACGCTGATCGGCGCGCTGATCGGCGTGCCGCTGATGGTGGTGACGGGCCTGTGGGTGCTGTATCGCATCGCGCGCGGCTGGCTGGCGTTGCTGTCAAGCCAACCGCTGCCGCTGTAACCGTCCGCGCGCCATGCGCATCGATAAATGGCTGTGGGCCGCGCGCTTTTATAAAACGCGCACGCTGGCGCAACAAGCGCTTGAAGGCGGCAAGGTCAAACTGAATGGCGAGCGTGTGAAAGCGGCGAAAGATGTGCGCGCCGGTGACCGCATCGATATGCACATCGCGCTGCAGGAGTGGACCATACGCGTGCTGCACCTTAGCGACAAACGCGGCCCGGCCCCGGTGGCACACACCTTGTATGAAGAAACGCCGGAAAGTGTGTTGCAACGCGCGCAACTAGCCGCGTCGCGCAAGCTGGCGGCGGAGCCATCGCTAGAGCGTAGTGGCCGTGGCAGGCCGACCAAGCGCGAGCGGCGGGACTTAGAGCGCTGGCGTGATGTGTAGAAAATCGTTGCAGGCAAACGTGAGCGTCAGTTGGCAGCGTCGAAATCATCGACGCTAATATCACGCGCGCTGTGCATGACACGCTCAATACGGATCAAGGCTCCTTTTTTACGGTAGAAAATAAGGTAGCGCCCATGAGTGAGCATGCGGATGCCGGTGCTCAGTTCCGCGCGTGGTGTGCCTACGTCGGGCGCACGACCCAGTCCCACGCACGTCGTTTTGATTTCGCTGATGAAGCGCACTGCCCGAGCAGGATTGTCTCTGGCAATGAAGTCGCCGATGTCTTCAAGATCGGCGTCGGCCTGTGGCGCGAACTCGACGCGCATTGCTATGCACCGTGTTTTCGTGCCATCCGCTGATATTTGGCTCGAAGACGGCTGAAGACTTCTTCGGCCGGAATGCCGGGGCCGCTGTCTGCGCCCTTCTGAAGCGCTGCGCGCAAGGCTTCGAGCTTCAGGGCGCGGTATTTTTCACGTTCTTCCAGTGTGCGCAACCCTTCGCGGATGACTTCGCTGGCGCTGGCGTAGCGCCCTTGCTGAATCTGCGCCTTGATGAAGGTTTCAAAATGTTCACCGATTACATAGCTTGACGGCATGGCAGTGCCTCACGAGGTTATCTATCCCAACAAGTTATCAAAAAAGTGATAGTTGTGACAAGGTATGAAATTGTTGAGTCTGCCGCCAGTGTCGTATTCGCGTTTCTGGCTACACCACAGGATTACTGCCACGGCGCCTGCACCACTTCGCCCTTGATGGTGGTGCGGTGCATGATGCGCCGTTGTTTGACATCGACCTCGGTGCGGTAGTGCATGCAGCAGCGGTTGTCCCACAGGATGAGGTCACCCGCTTGCCAGTAATGGGTCCAGGCGTATTTCTCCTGGGTTGCGTGCGCCCACAGTTGGTCGAGCAGGGCTTCACTTTCGGCATTGGGCATACCGGTGATGTAGTTCGACGGCCATACGCGGCGGCGGCCCAGATACAGCGCGCGCTTGCCGCTGATCGGATGCACGCGCACCAGCGGGTGGGTGGGGCCTTCGACGTCTTCCGGCCGGGCGGGGAGTTTGACGCCGGGGCGCAGCACCCCGGCGCTGTTGCGACTGGAGTCGTGCACCTGCGATTTGCCCTCGATGGCGCGCTTCAGAGCGTGCGGCAGATCGTCGTAGGCCTGGCACTGATTGTTAAACGAAGTGTCGCCACCGCCGTTCACCGGTACTTCCAGCGCATACAGCATGCTGCCTGCAGGTGGCGTTTTCACGTACGAGTTGTCGGTGTGCCACACCACCTCGTAACTGCCGAGCCCGCCGTTATCCATCACCGGCTGCCCGTTGGGGCCGATGTTGGAAATGATGCTCACGCTGGGGTGCCGGGAAATCATGAAATCGTCATCCACTGTTGCGCCCACACTGAGATGGTATTTGCGCGCGGCGGCTTCGTGCGGCGGACCGAATACGCTGGAAACCGCCATCAATTGTGCATCGTCTATTTTTTGTCCACGCCAGTAGATGACTTTATGCTCCGCCCACGCGGTGCGCAGCGCGTCTTTGACGTCAGCGGCAATCGGCTGCGACAAATCCATGCCGCGAATTTCCGCGCCTACCGCGGCCCCGGTGGGGATGACGGAAAAGGCAGCGAGGGTGTTGGCGGGGCTAACAGGGCGTAGTGCAGGCGCCGCCTGGGTTGATGTAGGCACGGACATGCTCCAGTGAAAGACTTTAGGTTTATTTTGTGCCCGCCGCCTGTCAGCGTCAAGGCGCGGACTGCGCGTTACCCCGTCTTGGCAAGCTGCCCATCGATGTAATACCAGCGTCCGTCTTCGCGCACAAAGCGGCTGGTCTCATGCAGGCGTTGCGCGCGTCCGCTGCTGTCGCGGCAGCGAGCGACAAACTCCACCACGCCCGCGTCGCCTGCGGTTTGGCTGTGCCGAACTTCCAGCCCCAGCCATTTCACCAGCGGCGGTTCCAATTCACCCGGCGCGGTCGAGCCGTGCCAGGTGGCCAGCAGGTAATCCATAAGACCCGCAACATAGGCGCTGTAGCGCGAGCGCATCAGCGCCTCGGGGGTGGGCGCGTTCACGCCCGCAGCAAGACCGCTGTGCCACGGGCCGCAGCAGTCAGCGTAAGGCTGGCCGCTGTCGCACGGGCAGGGCGCTTGTGGCGATGGGGAAGGCAAAGCAGTGTTATCGGGTCAACGGCGGCCGCTATTACCGGTAGCGCGGCCTATAATTTCCAGCCGATAAAATTGCACAGCGCGCGCCCCATCACCAGTTCCAGATCGTCTCCTTTGAGCCACGGCATTTCCTCGGTGTAGAGGGTCACGCACTGACGATAGCTGCAGGGCATGCGTGTAATGTCGGTGCCCCAGAACATGCGCTCGGGGCCGAAGGCGTCGAAAATCTGCCGGATATATTTGTGGATGTTGCGATACGGGTAAACTTCGGTGGAGTAGCTAGGCCCGCCTGTCGCCTTGACCGCGACATTCGGATACTTCGCCAGCGCCAGCAGCTCGCCCAGGTCCGAAAACCCGGCATCATCCACACTGAAGCGCGGCCGCGCCATGTGATCGACCAACAGCTTGAGCGCAGGATGTCGGGCCGCGATTTCGCCCACCACTTTGCAGCGATGGGGCACCAGCAAGCCTATCGGTATGCCCGCGCGCTCAGCAGCCGGCCACAACCAATCCAGCGTGCCATCGACCATGCGGTTTTCTTCGCCCGGTTTTAAAAACGCGAAGCGCAACCCCCGCATGCCCGGTTGATTTTTCCAGGTGTCGATCAAGCCGCGATTCTCGCCGCGCGCCACATCGAAAAACCCCAGGATCGCCAGCCGCTGCGGGTGCTGCTTGGCTGCCGCAATGGCCACCTCGTTTGCCATCACATCCCAGCTCGGCGGATGCAACAGCGCGCCGGTGACGCCAGCGTCATCCATGTCGCGCAGCAACTCGTCTTGGGTATACGCGCTGGTCTGGCGATGGATATGCACCGGCGTGCCACTGCTCCAGATGTGTACTTGCGCGTCTACGATCAGCATGGCTTCAATCTCCTGTGGGCAGGGTAGGTTAGCTTGAATGGTATGGGAGTATGCACGCGACAGTCGTTACGCGTTGTGCGCACCCGGTGTGCCCGATTCAACCACAAACCGCGCCGCATCCTTGATCACTGCCTGCGGGTCGGTTACGCGCGAAAGCGTGCGCATCCGCACCTGGCATTGTGCGGGTGTGAGCTCGAACGCGGTGTAGCCGCGTCGGGTCCCATCGTGGAATTTCAAATGCGGGTTGTTGAGGCGCGCGGCTTCCGAGGTTTTCAGGTTGGGGCCCTGCGAACTGATCGAGGTGCCGACGAATTCCGTCGCCACCACCGGCGCTTGCGGATCGTCGAAATCTACTTTGAGATCGGCCACGATGCCGCTATGCACATCGCCGCCGAGTACCAGCGGATTACTGATGCTGCGCTGCGCGATGTAGCCGAGCAGGCGTTCGCGCGCCTTGGGGTAGCCATCCCAGCCGTCCGTCCAGTAGCTGGGCTCGGTACCCGAGCGATTGTGCTGCGCCATCAGGGTTTGCTGCGCGATGATGTTCCAGCCTGCACTAGATTTTGCCAGTGCCGCTTCCAGCCAGCGTTCCTGTTCGATGCCGAGCAGGGTGAGTTCCGGGGACAGCCGTTGCGCGCATTGCGCCGCATGAACCACCGCGCTGCCGCCGCGTCCGGGGCGCGCGCATACTTGGTGCGAACGGTATTGCCGGTCATCGAGCACATAAAAACGCGCGAGCTGTCCAAACGCGGTTTGCATATAGAGTTGCGCCTGCGGGCCGCGCGGACGCGCTGCTGCGGGCAGCGGCATATGCTCGTAGTAGGCCTGATACGCTGCTGCGCGGCGCTGCAAAAATGCGGCAGGCGCGTCGAGGCGTTGCGAGCGGTCATTGGCATAGTCGTTGCTGACTTCGTGGTCATCCCAGGTCACCAGCCACGGGAACGCGGCGTGTGCCGCTTGCAGATCCACATCGCTCTTATACAACGCGTAACGATTGCGATAGTCGGTGAGCGTCACCGCTTCCGGGCTGTCGTGGCTGCGCACGCGGTTGTTGCCCCACGAGGACTCGTAAATATAATCGCCGACATGGATCACCAGGTCCAGATCTTCGCGTGCCATGTGGCGATAGGCGCTGAAATAACCCTGCTCGTACTGCTGGCACGAGGCCAGCGCGAAACGCAAGCGGCCGTTCGCGGCAGCGGCGGCGGGCGCGGTGCGAAAACGTCCGCTGGCACTCGTTGCATCGCCCACGTGGAAGCGATACCAGTACCAGCGCGCGGGTTGCAAGCCGCTGATCTCCACATGCACGGCATGCGCGAGCTCCGGTGTTGCGTGTGCGACGCCTTGGCGCAGCACAGCACTGAAGGATGCGCTGTCCGCAATCTCCCACACCACTGCTACCGCAGCCTCGGGCATGCCGCCGCCATGGAGCGGGTCCGGTGCCAGTCGCGTCCACAATACAATGCCATCCGCTTGCGGATAACCGGATGCCACACCCAAGGTGAATGGATAGTTCGCGAAACGGGGCTGTGCCAGCAGGCGCGGCGGCCATGCGCCGAGCAGGACGCCGCCAGCCGCCAGCAAAAAGGTGCGGCGATGGGGCGCTACCATGCTGTGCCGCATAGGCTCTGCAAAAAAAGCGTCATGCGCTACTCACGCGGCGTGTTTTTTTGCGTATTCCCAATCGATCTCGATACCGAAGCCGGGCTTGTCATTCATGTAGACGTAACTGTCGCGCACCTGCGCGCGCTCACTGAACAAACCGTGCCAGATGGGATCGCGGTCAGGCGAGCCATGGGACTCGACGGCGAAGCCGGTGCGGGGAAACGCCGCCACCAGATGGCAATGCAGCTCGGGCGCATGATGCGGCGTGATCATCACGCCGAGCTGATCGGCGATGTGCGCCACGCGCAAGGACTCGGTGAAACCGGCGTAGCGCGTGGAATCGAACTGCACGTAGCGGATCGCACCGTTGCGCATGAAGTCACGCGTGGTGAAACGCGTGAGTTCGCGTTCACCGTGCGCCAGCGGTATCGGCGTGGCTTTGGCCAGCAGCGCGAAATCGGCCGGCTGCAAATACCAGTGCAGCGGTTCTTCCAGCCAGAAGATGTCATAGGGTGCGACCGCGCGTGCGAAGGCTATGCACGCGGGCAGATCGTACGCCGCGTTCAGGTCGAGCATCAGCGCAATATCCGGTCCGATGGCCGCGCGCGTGGCGCGGACGCGGCTGACTTCGTTGGCAAGGGTGTCCGCGCCGGTCTTGAGCTTGACGGCCTTGTAGCCGCGCTCAACAAAGCCCGCGAGTTCATCGGCGCAGGCGGTAAGTTTCGCGCCCTCGACGTAGTAACCGCCGGTGCCGTAGGTGAACACCGGTTTGTTTGCCGCGCCCAGCAAGGCGTAGACCGGCAGGCCCGCCGCCTTGCCTTTGACGTCCCACAACGCCATGTCGATGCCGCCGATGGCTGCCATGATTTGCGGGCGCGCGCCGCGCGCCAGCCCCCCCACGCCGGGTTGGGGCGAGGTGAGCGCAAAGAGCTTTTCCCATACGGCCACATGCGCCAATGCATTCATGCCGATCACGTGCGGCGCGAGCTTTGTGGTCCACGCGGCAATATCTTTCATCGGCATGCTGCTGACCTGCCCGTAACCCTTGATGCCGTCGCTGGTCACGACTTCGACCAGCAGCAGCGTGACGTCGTCGCGCGATTCATGCGCGGTGTGTTGCCGGTACTTTAGCGGTGCGGCAATCGGATAGGTGTTGATGGCTGCGATGTGGCTCATGAGGGCGGTTAGGGCGCTTTTTTGACGCCTATGTATTCCATGAAATCCCCCACGGTGGGCATTTGTTTGGTGAGATATTGTGTGACTGCGGCGCTGCCCATGTAAGTGTTTTCGTACATGTTCTTGGCGGCGTAGTCGCGCCATTGCGCGCTCTTGTGCACGCGTTCCGCAGTGGCCTCGATCACCGCCAGCGTTTCTTTGGAGACGCCCGCAGGCATGGCAAGGCCGCGGCCGCCACCGACATGAATGTTGTATCCCAGTTCGCGCAGCGTGGGCACGTCGGGCAAACCCGTCAGGCGTTGCGCCGCCGGCACGGCCAGGATGCGCAGTTTTTTCGCTTCCACGCCGCCTAGCACTTCGCTCACGTTTTCCATGGTGAGATCGACGTGTTTACCCATCACCGCCACCATCGCGTCGCTGCCGCTTTTAAACGACACATATTTGAATTTCGCACCGCTGGCTTTTTCGATCTGATACTGCAAAAAGCGCGCGGTGCCGGTGGCTGAGGCGATGCCGTTGACCACGCTGTCCGGCGCTAGTTTCGCGGCATCGATCAATTCCTTGAAACTCTTGAAGCGTGAATCCGCGGGCACGGTAAACGCCTGCAAGTCGAATCCGAACAGCGCCACTGGCGTGTAGATATCGAGCGCGAGGCCAAGATCGGGGCGATTCGCCAGCGCGAGCACGATGGTGCTCGACATCGACAGCAGATAATGCGGGTCGCCGCGTTTGGATTTGATAAAGGTGGAGGCCACAGCACCACTGCCACCGGGACGATTGACCACGGTGAAGGGTTGCGGCAACAGTTTTTCGCGTGCGCTGATCTCGGCGACCAGGCGGCCGAAAACGTCCTGCCCCGCGCCGGGATTGCTGTGGATGACCATTTCTATAGGGCGGCTGGGAAAGGACTGTGCCTGTACGGCGGGCACAAAAGCTGCCGCCAGTGCCAGCGCGCCGGCCAAGTATGGCGGCCGAAAACGTGATTGACGCAAGTGCATAAGCGATCTCCTCGGGATATATTTGAAATGGACGCGATTTCTTATAGCATAACGCAGCCGACGGAAGTCTGCTCGAAGTCAGTTGTAACCATCTGTTTTTGCAATCTATTTTTGATAGGGCGCAGCGTAGTATGATGCCCCACCCCGCATGAAAACACTCAATATCATCGGTGCCGGACGCGCCGGACGCACGCTCGCCGCGCTGTGGCAGCAGCGTGGCGTGCTGGTTATCGAGGGCGTGCTGAACCGCACGCTGGCCAGTGCGCACGATGCAGTGGCCTTCATCGGCGCGGGCCGCGCGGCAGACAGCCTGCGCGATATGCCGCCCGCTGACTTGTGGATGCTGGCAACGCCCGACAGCGAAATGGCGTCCGCGGCGCAAGCGCTGGCAGGCGGCGGCAAGTTGCGCGCGGGTGATGTGGTGTTTCATTGCAGCGGCGCACTGCCGGCGGGTGACTTGCGTGCGGTATTCGTGAAGGAGACTCATCTCGCCAGCGTGCATCCGCTGAAAAGTTTTGCCGATCCACTAGATGCCGTGCGCACGTTTGCCGGCACCTATTGTGCCGCTGAGGGCGAGCCTGTGGCATTGGCGCTGCTCAAACCCGCGTTCGAGCACATCGGCGCGCATGTCATCGCCATCGATCCGCAATTCAAAACCATTTACCACGCCGCCAGCGTGATGGTGTGCAACTACCTAGCCGCGTTGCTGGAAGCAGGCCTGCAGGGCTACGCCAAGGCGGGCGTGCCGCGTGCAACGGCGAGCGTGATGATGGAACCGCTGGTGCGCGAAACCGTGGATAACGTGTTCCGGCTTGGCACGGTGAAGGCACTCACCGGTCCCATCGCACGCGGCGATCACGCCGTGGTGGTGCGACAACTGGAGGCATTGCGCGAATACGATCCGCGCAGCGCGGAAATTTATCGCGCACTGGGCGTGATGGCGCTTGAACTGTCGCGTGCGCAGGGTGGGGCGAGTGCTGAGGCGTTGGCGGTGTTGCATGAGGTGCTGAAGGGCGTGAACGAGTGAACGGGTGAACGGGTGAACGAGTAACCCCAGCGCATGCTCCCGGCTCCCTCGTTCCGTGGAAGCGGACTGGAGCGAAGGGCTACACTCGTTCACCGTTCACCGTTCACCGTTCACCCGTTCACCCGTTCACTCGTTCACTCATTCATATTTAGCACCAGCGCAGTAAAATACCCGCCTACCTCCACTCTATCCCAAACCCCCTTGTCCACTGCCTCACCAATCCGCGACCGCGTACTGCGCGCCCTCGCGCTTAACCGCACGCCGGGCTATCACTATGCCGGCAATTTTCTGGAATTCTCCTTCGATCACGTGTCCGAGCAGGACGTACGCATGTCGATGGCTGCCGGCCCGCATATCACCAGCTTGAACGGCAACGTTGACTACAGCGCGCTGGCGGTGTTGGCGGATATTGCGATGGCCGCCAATGTGCGCGCGGGGCACACCCCGGCCACACGGCTGGCCACGGTGCAAATGAATTTGCAATTCACCGGTGCGCCGATGACAGGCACGCTGCGCGCGCAATCGACGATACAAGGTTATGTCGAGCACATCACCAGCCTGCAGGCTGCGACGCAAGTGACGGTGACAGCGAATGGAAGACCGGTGTGTTACGGCATGGGCGCTTTCATGGTGCTGGATCCCCCCAAGGGCGTGGCCTTGTACAACATGGCGCTACGCAAGGATAGCGATCCCGCAGTGGCGCCACTGGCCGAACAGGCATTGAACCCGGTGGAGCGCAAGGTGCTAGCCCTGGCCGACGCCGCTCTTGCGCGCGCCGCTGCGGGTGAGCCGTTTATCCAGAGTTTTCTGGGCGTCCATACACGCGCAACTGAAAAGGGTGCCACCGGCGCACTCAACAACGGTCCGCATGTGGGCAACCGCGTGGGGCATCTGCAGGGCGGGGTGACGATGGGGCTGGGGATTGCGACGGCTGAAGCGGCGCTGCCTGCGAGCTGGATGTTGAGCGCGGTGACGGCCTGCTACATCCGTCCTGGTGAAGGCCGCGTGATCAGGGCCAAGTCGAAAGTCATTCACCACGGACGGCTCACCGCCGTGGTACGCACCGAGATCACCGGTAAGGATAAGCGGCGGGTGATGGAGATGATCACCACGCACGCGCATAAAGCGCTCAAGCCGCACAGTGCTTAAGCTATGGCACTGCGCACGCTCTCGGGCAAGCACATGGATCCGCGCCACGAGCGCGAAGGCGCTCCGTTAAAAGGACGGGGCGCTGCGATCAATCCTGAAGGGCGATTCGAGCAAGTAGAGCGCGAGGCGTTCGATGACGGCTGGGTGCAGGACGATGCAGCGGATGCGCCGGCGCTCAAAACGCAAATCACCGAAGAACGCGCCGCCAGCATCATCTCGCGCAACCAGTCGCCGGATATTCCATTTACGCAGTCGATCAATCCGTATCAAGGCTGCGAGCATGGTTGCATTTATTGCTACGCGCGGCCTAGCCATGCCTATCGCAATCTGTCGCCGGGGGTGGATTTCGAAACTCGCATCTTCGCCAAGATCAACGCCGCTGAATTGCTGCGCCAGGAATTGTCCAAGCCCGGCTACCGCTGCGAGGTCATTTCGCTCGGCGCGAATACCGATCCGTATCAGCCCGCCGAACGCAGGCTCAACATTACGCGCGGCATACTTGAAGTGTGCGCCGAGTTTAATCAGCCGCTGGGCATAGTCACCAAGAATGCGCTGGTCGAGCGCGATGTGGATATTCTGGTGCCGATGGCGCGCAAGAATCTGGTGAATGTGCATCTATCGGTCAATAACCTTGATCACGAGATCGCGCGCCGGCTGGAACCGCGTTGCGTCGCACCGCTGCGGCGTATCGAGACCATACGCGCGCTGGCGCAGGCCGGTGTGCCGGTGGGAGTGCTGGTGGCGCCGGTGATTCCGTTTCTCACTGACGATCAGATTGAGGCCGTGCTCGAAGCCGCGTTTGCGGCGGGCGCGACGCAGGCGGGCTATGT
Source organism: Bordetella parapertussis (assembly GCA_945906815.1). Taxonomy (GTDB): domain Bacteria; phylum Pseudomonadota; class Gammaproteobacteria; order Burkholderiales; family SG8-41; genus UBA5216. The sequence goes on along the minus strand of CAMDRT010000021.1, from coordinate 59,690 downwards.
GGTACTGCGATTGCCATACGAAGTAAAGACCTTGTTTCGAGACTGGCTCGAACGCCATTACCCGCTCAAAGCCAAACATGTGATGAGCCGCGTGCACGAGCTGCGCGGCGGACGCGACAACGATCCGAACTTCGGCAGCCGCATGCGCGGCCAGGGCGAGTTTGCCGCGTTGCTCGCCCAGCGCTTTAAAGTTGCCAAGCGGCGCATCGGTTACGACGCGCGCGGGCGCATGCTGCGTAATGCAGCGCTGGATACCACCCTGTTCCGGGTGCCGGCGTCAGGCGCTGCGAAGCAGTTGTCGCTGTTTTGAATTTAGTGTCAGCGCACTTGAATGTTGCACGTTATTGGGGGTGCCGGCGCTGCACTCGGTGAGTAGTCTGATCAAACAACTGTTTGTTATTCCATAAATTATTGGAGGTTTTCATGAAAAAACTGATCGCAATGATGTGCTTCATGCTGGCCGCTACACCGCTGGCGTTTGCTCAAGATAAGGCGAAGGACGACGCGAAGAAAGCTGCGCCTGCCGCCGCTGCCGCACCTGCCGCTGCATCCGCAAAAGCCGACGCACCTAAAGCGGATGCGGGCAAGGCCGAGAAGGCCAAGAAAGAACCCTCGGAGAAGCAAAAAGCCCAACAAGAGCGCATGAAGGCATGTAACGCCAGCGCAGGCGAAAAGAAGGGTGACGAGCGCAAGAGTTATATGAGCACGTGCCTGAAAGAGCAGAAAAAATCGGACGAGGACAAGAAGAAAACAGCGCAGCAGGAAAGAATGAAATCCTGCAACAAGGAAGCCGCCGATAAAAAACTGAAAGACGAAGAGCGCAAAGGTTTTATGAAAGACTGCCTGTCCACCAAGAAGGACGCCCCTGCCGCCGCGGCACCTGCGGCACCCGCAGCGCAGGCACCCGCCAAGAAGTAATTTGAAAATTCCGCGCCGGATTGTCAGGCGGCGGAGCGAGGGGCATACTGGAAGCGGTGTGCCCCTTTTTATTTGGCGGTTTTTCTGCGTATGAAAATAGGGTGTGGATTATTGCTCGCTATGCTTATGGTCGCCGCATCCGCGCAGGATCCATACGCCGCGCCACGCGCGAAAATGATCGATGAAATCGCGGCCATGGCACGCGACACCGCGAGTGAAACGGGACGCGCTGCCTTCAGTTTTCGAGTGATGAACGCCATCGCAAAAGTGGAACGTCACCGCTATGTTGCGCCGGGAGACGAGGCCCATGCCTATCGCAACACGCCGCTGGCGATTGGCAGTGGTCAAACGATTTCACAGCCGTACATGGTGGCGCTGATGACGGATTTGCTGGAGCTGAATGGCGGCGAAAAAGTGCTGGAAGTGGGCACCGGTTCGGGCTACCAGGCGGCAGTGCTCTGCGCATTGACCGCAGCGGTGTACAGTATTGAAATTGTCGAGCCGCTGGGGCGCGTCGCCGCGCAGCGACTGGCAGCCGGCGGCTATCGTAACGTGATCACGCGCATCGGCGATGGTTATCAAGGATGGCCTGAGGCCGCCCCTTTTGATGCCATCATGGTGACGGCAGCGGCGCGAGAGATACCGCCGGCGTTGATTGAACAGTTAAAGCCCGGCGGCAAGTTGGTGATTCCACTAGGTGCACCGGGCTCGCACCAGGAACTGCTGCTGCTGACAAAATCCGCTGCCGGCGCCACCCACACGCGCCGCGTGCTGGGGGTGCGCTTTGTGCCGCTGACGGGCGGGCCGGACAATAAGAAATAGAGCCTGCGTTTCTGCGCCACCAGAAACGGCGCTGAGGGCGTTAGAAATATTGTAAAAAGTATTTAAATTCAATTATTTACACGGCACGCGCCTGTGCTAGAATCACCGGCGCAAGAAACATAATAATTCACGCAAGGAGCAAAATCATGGCTGCATTTTTTTCGTCTTTGGGGAAGACCATTATCGCGGGCGTCGTCATTCTGATAGCGCTTATTTTGCTGGTCAGTGGCACCGGAAAAATGGGTGAGCATGTGTGGTGGACGTTTGTCATGCGTTGGCTGCATGTGATGTCGGGTGTGATGTGGATCGGCTTGCTGTGGTATTTGAATTTTGTGCAAACGCCGTCCATGCCGAAAATTCCCGACGAGCACAAGCCGGCCATCGGTAAAGTGATCGCGCCGGCGGTGTTGTTCTGGTTCCGTTGGGCCGCACTGGCGACGGTGGTCACCGGTCTGCTCGTGGCGGGCATGAGCAACTACCTCATGCAAGCGCTGACTTTGGGCAAAGGCTTTACCGCTATCGGTATTGGTATGTGGATCGCGCTGGTGATGGCGTTCAATGTCTGGTTTATCATCTGGCCGAATCAGAAAAAGGTGCTGGGCATAGTCACCGCCTCGGCTGAGGAAAAAGCCGCCGCCGCCAAACTCGCGGGCATGACGTCACGCATCAATACCATGCTGTCGATACCGATGCTGTTTTGCATGGTGGCACAGCAGAATGGCGGTTTGTAAATAGCGCCTGCGGCACAGCAATAAAAAAACCCGGCTTGCCGGGTTTTTTTTCGTGAGGCGCCAGGTGTGAGGCGTGATGAAGTGGCCGGTGGGGTTACGCCTCACACCTAACGCCCTACGCCTCACTTGGGAGCAGGCGCTTTGTCCAGCCCTTCAATCTTCGCACCGGGCTTGATGCCGCGCTTGGCGAACCAGCCCAGATTCATCTCCAGCGCGTAGCGCACGGGTTTTACCGCAGGATGGGTGTCGCGCGTATGCGGCTTCATGTCTTCGATGTTGGTGATGATGCCATCGCTGTCGATAAACGCAACCGACAGCGGGATGAAGGTGTTTTCCATCCACATGGCGTGGCGCGACACACTGGTGAATACAAACACCATGCCGCGATGTTCCGGCATCATGCGCCGGTGCATCAGACCCTGCATACGCTCCGCATCGGTTGCGGCAACCTCGGCGGTGAGTTTGTTGCCGGCAATGGTTAGCGTGATTTCCGGCATTTGCGCGCGCGCGGCGGTGACGGCGAGCGCAGTGGCGGCGAGTATCAGCGCTGACAGCGGGCGCAAAAACTTCAGAGCGTGGGATGTCTTCATGGTCTGTGATGAACGCGGTGTAATGCGGCAGCGTTGACCTTAACACGCCGCATTGCTGCTAGTGACGTCTCTTGATACCCAGTGCACCAACATATGCCGCTAAATGCTGCTACGCACCAATAGTGCGCGTTCAAATCTGAATATTTACTATAAGTAATTGTTTTTAAACAATAAAAAATATATGGCACGGACGTTGCTATTCATTGTCTATCGACAAACTGTGTTGCTACACAGAAAGGTCAGTCATGCTTTTTGGACGCCACACCAAGAACCCGATCAAGATCGCCGACAAAGGCGTGGTTGATTGGAAATATACCACCTGCGGCTACTGCTCGACGGGTTGCTCGATCGAAGTCGGGCTCAATGCCGATGGCAAGGCGGTGGCCGCGCGTGGCGTCGCCGATGCGCCGGTGAATCAGGGCAAGCTGTGCATCAAGGGCATCTTTGAGCACGAACTGTTCAACTCCGCCAATCGCGGCAAGATGCCGCTTGCGCGCGACAAAATCATCGACGCCTATAGCGAGGTGTCGTGGGACGCGGCGCTGGATCGCACCGCTGCCGAATTCCTGCGCATCCAGGAAAAGTACGGTCGCGATGCTGTTGCCATCGTTTCCACTGGGCAGATTCTGACCGAGGAGTTTTACACGCTCGGCAAACTGACACGCGGGGTGATCGGTACCAACAATTATGACGGCAACACCACGCTGTGCATGGCATCGGCGGCGTCCGGTTACAAGCGCTCTTTCGGTTCCGATGGCCCGCCCGGCTGCTATGACGATTTCGAGCACACGGAATGCCTGCTTGCCTTCGGTTCCAATCTGCCCGAGCAACACCCCATCATTTACTGGCGCCTCAAGATGGCGCTGGAGAAACGAAAATTTCCGGTGATCGTGGTCGATCCGCGCGTCACCATGTTTGCGCAGATGGCCGACATACATCTGCCGGTCACGCCCGGCACCGATCTCGCGCTGCTCAACAGTCTGGCGCACGTAATTCTGAAAGAAAATCTGCACGACCGCGCGTACATCGAGGCGCATACCACCGGCTTTGAGGCGTTCGCCGAGCTGGTGGCGCAGTATGACCCGGTTACTGCGGCCGCGATTTGCGGTATCGACGAGGACACCATACGCCACGTCGCGCGCCTCTACGCCAAGGCGGGCGCGGCGATGTCGATCTGGACCATGGGTATTAACCAGAGTACTCATGGCTCCGACGGCGTGGCGGCGATCAACAGCCTGAATCTTATTACCGGCAACATCGGCAAACCGGGCGGCACCAGTCTGTCGATTACCGGCCAGTGCAATGCCATGGGCACGCGCGAATGGTCATCGTGTTCGGGCTTGCCCGGCTATCGCGCGCTGGAGAAAGAAAAAGACCGCGAAACCATCGGCAAGTTCTGGGGCGTGGATCCGGAGTTTTTCCCCAAGCAGCGCGGCATGTTCATGACCGATATTTTTCCAGCCATGGAAACCGGCCAGATCAAGGCGTTGTGGCTGATTGCCACCAATCCGATGACCTCGATGCCGAATTCGCCGCGCATCAAAAAGACTCTGCAGAACCTGGAATTTCTGGTGGTGCAGGACGCCTACGCCGATGTCGAAACCACCCAATACGCGCACGTGTTTCTGCCCGCAGCGCTGTGGGGTGAGAAGGAAGGCGTGTTCACCAACACCGAGCGGCGCGTCAATCTGGTGCGCAAGGTGATGGAGCCGCACGGCGACTCCAAGCCCGATCTGTGGATATTCAACCAGATGGCGAAGCGCTTTGAGCAGGGGCGCAAAATGCGCTTTCCTGAAACGTCCGCCGAGGTGTTCGACGAAATGCGCGAGCTATCCCGCGGGCGCATGCTCGACTACTCCGGCTTGACCCACGACAGGATCGAGGCGCAGCGTGGGATTCAGTGGCCGTGCGCGGAAGGCGCGGAAAAAGGTTCGCCGCGTCTCTACACCGACGGCGTGTTCCAGCACCCGGACGGCAAAGCCAAGCTGCTGGTGCTGCCGTTTGTCGACAACAACGAGCGGCCGGACCAGCAGTTTCCGTTCTGGCTTAACAGCGGCCGCGTGGTCGAGCATTTCCACACCCGCACCCGCACCGGCAAGATTGGCAATGTCAACAAGTTCAGCCCCACGCCGTATATGGAAATGAACCCGGACGCGGCGCGCGAGCTGGGGATCGGCCACATGACTTATGCGCGTCTGATTTCGCGGCGTGGTTACGCGGTGGTACTGGTGCAGACTACGCATCGCGTACCGCGCAACATGGTGTTCATCCCGTTCCATTTTCACGAGTGCGTGAACCGGCTTACGCTGGGCTTGCTCGATCCGCATTCGCGTCAGCCCGCGTTCAAGCAATGCGCAGTGAAAATCGAACCCGCCAGCGATCAATTGGCGGCGGCTGCAGCTAACGTCGCCGCGCGTAGCTACTGAGAGTGCCGTAAAAATATTTTACGACACGCTTTCCTCACCCACAAAGAGACAACCATGCTTAACGTGAGCGTAGACAAAGACGGACTGGCCTTCATCGCGCCACCCGCCGCCAGCACCAGTAAGGCGGGCTGCGGTAGCGGCTGCGGCTGTGAGGGTGCAGCGCCCGCCTTCAAGCGGCGTGAGCATGAGCCGGCCTATGCCTTGCTGCAACCCTCGAATGACACCAAGATCAATCAGCACGGTAAATCCATACGACTGGTCGAGGAAAGCCATGCCCTCGCCGGCAAGAGCTTGAACATCAACGGCAGTGATGCCGTCAGCGTCAACCCCGACCGCTACAAGCAGCACGGATTTCACTTCAGCGCTGACAACTGCATCGGCTGCCATGCCTGCGAGGCGGCGTGCAGCGAGAAAAACAATCTGCCAGCGCATATCAGCTTTCGTTCGGTGGGCTATGTCGAAGGCGGCAGTTATCCCGATTTTCGTCGCGTCAATATTTCGATGGCGTGCAACCATTGCGACGATCCGGTGTGTCTGAAAGGCTGCCCGACGCGCGCCTATACCAAGTTCGCCGAGTACGGCGCGGTGCTGCAGGATCCGGATATCTGCTTCGGCTGCGGCTATTGCACCTGGGTGTGCCCGTATAACGCGCCGCAACTCGACCCGATCAAGGGCGAAGTGTCCAAGTGCAATATGTGCGTCGACCGCCTCGAAGTCGGATTGAAGCCGGCGTGTGCCGCAGCGTGTTTAGCGGGTGCGCTGGACTTCGGTGTGATCGAAACCAAGCCCGAAAACCGCGTGCAGGCGAAGCTGGCGATAGCCGGTTTTCCCGATCCGCAAATCACCCACCCGAACATCCGCTTTCAACAAACGCGCGAGCTGCCGCGCGAGATGTTCCGCACCGACAGCATGCCGCTGGTGTACGTCAAGAAGCAGGAAGCCGGCAACGCGAGCTACCAGCCGCAGGTGGCGGAGAAGTTGTTGCTACGCCAATGGAATTTTCAGAAGCTGAGCTCGCGCGAAAATCCGCTGGTGTTTTTTACGCTGGTATCGCAGGGCGTGATCGGCGCGTTTCTGACGTTGTTTGTGGGCCCGTTGTTGGGTTTGAACGTGCTGTCGATGGCAGCGCACCCGGCGCTGCATGCGTCACTGCTGTTTGCGCTGCTCGCGCTGGAGACCGTGGCGCTCGCCATCTCCACCGCCCACTTGGGCAAGCCGCATCGCTTCTACCGCGCATTCAATAATCTGCGCCACTCGCCGGTGAGCCGTGAAGTCGCGGGCATTGCGGTGTTCTTTAACGCGCTGGGTGTGTACTTCCTGCTGTCCACGATGCCGGGGCTGTTCTCGTGGCTGTTGCCGCCCGGGTTGATCGGCATGCTACAAACTTTTTCTGGCTGGCTGGCAGTGGTGTCGGGGCCACTGGCGATTTATGCGATGAACCGTATTTACCGTATCAGGGCGCGTCCATTCTGGGACCACTGGCAAGTACTCACCACGTTCTATGGTTCGATGCTGACCCTGGGAACCTTAACGGTGGGCGTGGTTTACGCGGTGGTGCTGGCGGCGCAGGGTCAGGCGTTTTCCGCTTTGTTGTCGGTGCTGGCGTGGCCGATGGTGCTGGGACTGGTGATCGAGGCGGCGGGATTGGCCATGCACGCCAGCGATCTTGAAAAACGCGGCGGCGAAGCGGCGGCGTCGCAGCTTGAACAACGTACCACGTTTGGCAAGACCTACCTGCTGCGCAATAGTGGTATCGCCCTTAGCATCGCAACGCTGATCGCACTCGCCTGTGCGCCGCTCGACGGCATCGCCGGCGCAATGGCTTGGCTGTTGGTTGCCGCGCTGCTGATGACAACTGCCGCTGTAGGCCGTGCATTGTTCTACGTGCTGGTCATTCCCACCACCATGCCGGGCGCGTTCTTCTGGCGCAACAAAGGCTTCGAGGAGCATGCGCGGGCCACCGGTCTGGCGAAGATGCCACAGGTGGGCGTGTTGCCGAATGTTCACTGAGAAAATTTAATCACTCAAGTTAACGCGAAGCGTTCTCGGAGTTGGTGTCCACGCAATGGCACCTATTTTGTGACTAGGCAGCGTCATGCTACGTATTTTGCTGGTTGACGAATCCCCGCAGCGTTCGCTTGATCTGCGCCTCGCTCTGCAGGGGTTGGGTCATGAAATCGTGGCGGAACTGTCTGCTCCGCCAACGTTGTATGACGACGTCCGGCGGCACGATCCCGACACCATCATCGTCAGTACGGATGCACTCAGTGGCGACACGCTGGAGGCTTTGTGCAGTGTCTCCGCGGCCTGCCCGCGTCCCATCGTCATGTTCACTCGCGATGCCCGGCGTGTTTCCATACGTGACGCGGTGCGCGCGGGGGTTAGCGCCTATGTGGTGGATGGGGTTGACGGCTTTGCGCCGGAGCGCGTCGCGCCGATTATCGAGGCCGCGCGCGCGCGCTTCGAGGCGCTGCAGCTGGTGCGGGCCGAGCTCGCACAGACCAAAGGCAAGCTCTCCGAGCGCAAGCTGATCGATCGCGCCAAGGGTATCCTGATGAAGGAAAAGAAATTGTCCGAGGAGGAAGCCTATCGCTTGCTGCGCAAGCTCGCGATGGATCGCAGCGCGCCGCTGGGCGCGGTTTCGGAACAAGTGATTACCTACGCCAAGCTTCTGGGCTGAAGGTTTGGTGCGTCCTTGGTGCGCACGCTCACCATTATGCACCGCAACAACACAGCGCATCCGAGTTGATATCTGGATTGCGTAAGTATTAAAAAATAAATAAAAACAAATAGTTATATAAATAATACCCTCTATTAGTCAGCCTTGGTACGTCGATTGCTCTAAATGTAGCAAGGGCAGGCCAACGGCGGTCTGCTCAAGAACAAGGGTGTTCAACTGAGGCGCGTTGTTTGCGCGCTGCGGTCGAGCGCCCTTTTTTATTTTGTGTAGAACACAGCGACGTGGAGAACAACATGCATTCAAGTAACGACGGTAACGACAGCGTCCGATCCATAGCCACGCTGCCACAGTCAGGCGGCGTGCGCCGGACATTTCTCAAGCAAGCCGGCGCGGCTGCGGTCATGAGCCTGGTGCACCCGGCGGTGCGCGCTGCGGCATGGGTCGCGGGCTCGGATGCGCCCGAGAAGAAGGAAGTCAAGATTGGCTTCATTCCGCTCACCGACTGCGCATCGGTGGTGATCGCCTCGGTGATGAAGTTCGACGAGAAATTCGGCATCAAGCTCACGCCCACCAAAGAGGCGTCGTGGGCTGCGGTGCGCGACAAACTGGTGAATGGCGAGATCGACGCCGCACACGTGCTCTACGGCCTCATCTACGGCTTGCAACTGGGCATCAGCGGGCCGAAGAAAGACATGGCCATCCTGATGAATCTCAATCACAACGGCCAGGCCGTCACGCTGTCGCGCAAACTCTACGACAAAGGCGTGAAAGACGGCGCCAGCCTGAAGGCGCTGATCGACAGGGAAAAGGGTGACTACACCTTTGCGCATACCTTTCCCACCGGCACCCACGCGATGTGGATCTACTACTGGCTGGCAGCCCATGGCATCGATCCGTTCAGGGACGTGAAGACCATCACCGTGCCGCCGCCACAGATGGTGGCGAATATGCGCGTCGGCAATATGGACGGTTACTGCGTCGGCGAGCCGTGGAACAACCGCGCCATCGTCGACAAGATCGGCTTTACCGCCAACACCACGCAGGAGGTATGGAGAGACCACCCGGAAAAAACGCTCGGCTGCACGGCGCAATTCGTGCAAAAGAATCCGAATACCGCGCGCGCCATGACGGCCGCCGTGATCGAAGCCGGCAAGTGGATCGACGCCTCGCTTTCCAACCGGCAGAAGACCGCCGACATCATCGCCGACCGCGCCTATGTCAATACCGACAAAGATGTGATCGTCGCGCGCATGCTCGGCCGCTACGACAATGGTATCGGCAAGACCTGGGACGACAAGGACTATATGAAGTTTCACAACGATGGCCACGTCACCTTCCCTTACCTGTCGGACGGCATGTGGTTCATGACGCAGCATCGCCGCTGGGGCCTGCTCAAAACGGATCCCGATTATCTGGCGGTCGCCAAACAGGTCAACCGCATCGACGTCTACAAGGATGCCGCGGCGGCAACCAAAACAGCGCTGCCCAAAGACCCGATGCGCACGGCAAAGATGATCGACGGCGTGGTGTGGGACGGCAGGGACCCCAAGCGCTACGCCGGAAACTTCAAGATCAAGATGGCCTGATTTCAGAATGCCGACAACGGAGGTCACCCTATGAGTTCGATAGCAATCAGAAAGAGCGACGCGTTAGCGGTGGTTGTGTCGTCGCCACAAACGGGTGCGTCACAACCGGCCGCGCCCGCGCTGACGGCGAGTGCGACACCTGCCGCCACCCCGGTCGCGGCGGCCCCTGTCAAATCCTATCGCCGCCTGCAGGCGCCCGAGTGGGTGCGCGAGGTGGTCGCCTGCGTGCTCGGCCTGGTGCTTTTTGCGTTGATCTGGGCCGCTGTCGCCAAAATGAGCGGAAACATCCCGGGTCCTGCGGCGGTGTGGGCCGCGGCCGTCAACATTTTTTCCGATCCGTTCTATCAGAAAGGCCCCAACGATCAAGGCATAGGCTGGAATGTGCTGTCGTCGTTAAAGCGCGTCGGCATCGGCTTTGGCTTCGCGGCGCTGGTGGGCATACCGCTCGGCTTCATCGTCGGTCGATTCAAGTTTCTGTCTGACATGGCGGCGCCGATCATCGCGCTGCTGCGCCCGGTGTCGCCGCTGGCATGGCTGCCGATCGGGCTGCTGTTGTTCAAGGCGGCAAACCCGGCGGCGATTTACGTGATTTTCATTTGCAGCCTGTGGCCGATGATTATCAACACCGCGGTGGGCGTGCAGCAGGTGCCGCAGGACTATCTCAATGTGGCGCGCGTGCTCAAGCTTTCCGAGTGGAAGGTGTTCACCAGCATCCTATTCCCGGCGGTGCTGCCGTACATGATCACCGGCGTGCGCTTGTCGATCGGCGTGGCGTGGCTGGTGATCGTCGCCGCTGAAATGCTCACCGGCGGCGTCGGCATCGGTTTCTGGGTGTGGGACGAATGGAACAACCTGAAAGTCGATCACATCATCATCGCCATCTTCACCATCGGCATCGTCGGGCTGCTGCTGGAACAGGCGCTGGTGTTGCTGGCGCGGCGATTCAGTTATTTATGAGAGGCGATTATGGAAAATTACCTGCAAGTTGAGTCGGTCAGCATGACCTTCGACACCAAAAAAGGCGCGTTTGTCGCGCTCAGCGGCATCGATCTTGTGGTTAGAAAAGGCGACTTCGTTACCCTGATCGGCCACTCCGGTTGCGGCAAATCAACATTGCTCAACCTGGTTGCCGGGCTGCTGGTGCCGACCGAGGGCGGCATGATCCTCGCCGGACGCGAGATCGCCGGCCCCGGGCCCGATCGCGGCGTGGTGTTCCAGAACCACTCGCTGCTGCCATGGCTCAGTTGTTTTGGCAATGTCTATCTGGCGGTCGAGCGTGTGTTCGGCACAGCGGAGCGCAAAGCGAAGCTCAAGGCACGCACCCAGGCCGCACTTGAAATGGTCGGTCTGGCGCATGCCATGGACAAGATGCCGCAGGAATTGTCGGGCGGCATGAAGCAGCGCGTCGGCATCGCGCGCGCGCTGGCGATCGAGCCCAAAGTATTGTTGCTGGACGAGCCGTTCGGCGCACTTGACGCGCTGACGCGCGCGTCCCTGCAGGACGAATTGATGCGCATCGTTGCTGACACCGGTGCCACAGTGCTGATGGTGACGCACGACGTGGACGAAGCGGTGCTGCTGTCCGACCGCGTGGTGATGATGACTAACGGTCCGGCGGCGACCATCGGCGAAGTGCTGGACGTGAGCCTGCCGCGTCCACGCGAGCGACTCGCGCTTGCCGCCAACGCGCGCTACATCTATTTGCGCGAGCGCGTGCTGGAGTTTCTCTATCAGAAGCAGTGCAAGGCTGTGGCGTGACCTGGTTCATGCAAAATTTTCAGCAGTTGCTGCTGGTGACCCTGAACGGTTGGCGGCGGTGCACGGACGCACAAGATGGTTCAGCATGACCGCTCGACTGTTTTCATTTGTCGGCGGTGACACAGGCCCTTAGCGCATTACGAAAAACAGCACAATACTCGCCAAACCGGCGCGCGCCAAAAAACCGCGCCGTGCCGCGCATTTGCAGTGCGCCACGCTGCCGTATTGCACCTCTATGGTGCGACGCAGCAATGCATTTCCAGCGCTCTCTAGGGCGTAGCTCCCATTGGTGGATGCTGGCACCGTAATTGCTTTAGCTATAGCAGACGCTGGTGTATGGATTGTAAAAGGCCAATGAAATGAAAAGGTTACGTTTTTCTGGTGATGGTAACAGCAGCGCTGGAACAGCCGCGCAAGGTGCCGCATGAGCACCGACATGAAAAGCGAAAAAATCGTCGTCATCGGCAACGGCATGATCGGTCAGCGCTTCCTGGAGCAATTGGTAAGCCGGCTGGAGGGCGCAGGCCGCCCGGCGCAGGTCACCGTGTTTTGCGCGGAGCCGCGCCCGGCCTACGACCGCGTGCAGTTGACCAGTTTTCTTGCCGGAAAGTCTGCCGCCGATCTGAATCTGGTGCCAGCGGGGTTTTTCGAGCGCCACGGCATCGCGCTGCGACTCGGCGACAAGGCGGTGGCGATTGATCGCGCGCGCAAGGTGGTGCGCTCGGCACGCGGTCACGAACTGCCTTATGACAAGCTGGTGCTGGCTACCGGCTCTTATCCCTTCGTGCCGAAAGTCGCCGGCACCGAATGGCAGGATTGCTTTGTCTACCGTGCGATTGAGGATTTGGAGGCGATACGCATCGCTGCCGCTACGGCCAAGGTCGGCACGGTGATCGGCGGCGGTCTGCTCGGGCTGGAAGCGGCCAAGGCGCTGCATGACCTGGGCCTCAAAACGCATGTGGTGGAGTTCGCCCCGCGGCTGATGGCGGTGCAGCTCGACGATTCCGGTGGAAGGCTGCTGCGTCACAAGATCGAAGCACTGGGTGTTGCGGTGCATACCTCCAGGCAAACGAAAGAAATCGTCAAAGGCAGCGCGTGCCGGCACAAGTTGCTGTTCGCGGACGGCAGCGCACTGGAAACCGACCTCATCGTATTCTCCGCTGGCATACGCCCGCGCGATCAACTCGCGAAAGCGGCCGGGCTGACCATTGGCGAGCGCGGCGGCATCGCGGTCAATGATCATTGTCAGACCAACGACGCCGACATCTATGCGCTGGGCGAGTGTGCGCTGTGGAGCGGGCGTCTGTATGGCCTGGTTGCGCCCGGCTATCAGATGGCGGATGTCACGGCGCGCCATCTTACGGGCGAGACCGACGCACGTTTTCCGGGTGCCGACATGAGCACCAAGTTAAAGCTGCTGGGCGTGGATGTGGCATCCATTGGTGACGCCCATGGCGTTGCGCCGGATGCGCTCAACTATGTGTACACCGACGAGGCCGCGGGCATATACAAGAAGCTGGTGGTGTCGGGTGACCGCAAGCGCTTGCTGGGCGCAGTGCTGGTCGGCGAGGCCGATGACTACGGCAGCCTGTTGCAACTGACGCTGAACGCAATCCCACTGCCTGAGCATCCTGAGGACCTCATTCTGCCCTCGCGTGTAGGCGGCAGTAACGGGGGCAAGGGCATCGGTGTTGATGCCTTGCCGGACGCGGCTTTGATTTGTTCCTGCAACAATGTGTCCAAGGGCGCACTGTGCTGTGCCGTCGCTGCTGGGGCGACCAGCCTCGGCGTGTTGAAGAAGAACACCAAAGCGGCCACCAGTTGCGGCGGTTGCGGGCCACTGGTGAAGCAAATCCTCGACAACGAACTCAAGAAGCAGGGCGTGGAGGTCAAGAATCACTTGTGCGAGCACTTCCTGTATGCACGCCAGGAGTTGTTTCATCTCACGCGTGTCGGCAACCTGAAGACTTTCGACCAAATTATTTCCAAGCACGGCCAGGGGCGCGGCTGCGATATCTGCAAGCCGGCTGTGGCATCGATACTGGCCACCTGCTGGAACGAATATATCCTGAAACCCAAACACGCACCGTTGCAGGACACCAACGATTACTACCTTGCCAATATGCAAAAGGACGGTACGTATTCGATCGTGCCGCGGATTCCTGGCGGCGAGATCACACCTGAGAAGCTGATTGTGATGGGTGAAGTGGCAAAAAAATTCGGCCTCTACACCAAGATCACCGGCGCCCAGCGCATTGATCTGTTCGGCGCGCGGGTGGAGCAATTGCCGCTGATCTGGAAGGAGCTGGTGGACGCCGGTTTTGAGTCCGGCCATGCCTACGGTAAGGCGTTGCGCACGGTGAAATCGTGCGTGGGCAGCACCTGGTGCCGTTTCGGTGTGCAGGATTCGGTGTCGATGGCGATCCACATCGAGAACCGTTACCGCGGACTGCGCTCGCCGCACAAGCTGAAGATGGCAGTGTCGGGCTGCACCCGCGAATGCGCGGAAGCGCAGGGCAAGGATGTCGGCATCATCGCTACAGAAAAAGGCTGGAACCTCTACGTGTGCGGCAACGGCGGCATCAAGCCGCGCCACGCTGATCTGCTGGCGAAAGACATTGACGATGCCACGCTCGTCAAGTACATCGACCGCTTTCTGATGTTCTACATCCGCACCGGCGACCGGCTGCAACGCACGGCGACCTGGCTCGACAACCTCGAAGGCGGCATCGACTATGTGCGCAAAGTGGTGTGTGAGGATACGCTGGGCCTTGGCGCTGAACTAGAAGCGGACATGCAAAGGTTTGTCGATACCTATGAATGCGAATGGAAAAAAGCGATCAACGATCCCGAGACCTTGAAGCGCTTCCACCATTTCGTGAACAGTGAGCAGCCGGACAGCAACGTGGTGTTCGTCGCCGAACGCGGGCAAATTCGGCCTGCGCGCACGGACGAACGCGAGGCGGAACTGGAGGCGGCGACGTGAGTGCGCATCCGCAAGTGCTTGTGAACGAGTGGGTCGCGGTGTGCAAACTCACCGACATCGTAGCCGACACCGGTGTGTGCGCGTTGGTAGGCGGGCGTCAGGTCGCGGTGTTCCGCCTGACGGGTGATGACGGCGATAGCGTCCATGCCCTTGATAACTACGATCCGTTCTCGCGCGCGAACGTGCTGTCTCGCGGCATCGTCGGCGATTTGAAGGGCGAGCTGGTGGTGGCTTCACCTGTGTACAAGCAGCACTTTAGCCTCGTCAGCGGTCAGTGTCTCGAAGATGCAGACGTGCGGGTTGCTGTGTTTCCCACCCGTGTTGAAGCTGATACGGTGTTTGTAAGTATTATTCGTTAATAAAAACAAACACTTACATTATATTCGAGCATGTAATGAAAACATCGTTCCTGAAAGTCGGCCACACGCCTACGCTGTTCGCGGCGTTTTTGTACTTTGATCTGAGCTTCATGGTGTGGGTGCTGCTGGGGCCGCTGGCGGTACAGATCGCGCAAGACTTGAATCTGAGCGCTGCGCAGAAAGGTCTGATGGTGGCCACACCAGTGCTCGCGGGCGCGTTGCTGCGTCTGGTGATGGGCATTCTGGTGGATCATTTGAAACCAAAAATGACCGGAGTGATTGGTCAGGTGATCGTGATCGCGGCGTTGTTGATTGCATGGTACTTCGGCATCCACAGCTACACGCAGGTGCTGGTGCTGGGACTGGCGCTGGGTGTGGCCGGCGCTTCGTTTGCGGTGGCACTGCCGCTCGCCTCGCGCTGGTATCCGCCTGAGCATCAGGGCGCGGCGCTGGGCATAGCTGGAGCAGGTAATTCGGGCACCGTGTTCGCGGCGCTGCTGGCGCCGGGGCTGGCGGTCGCTTATGGCTGGAGCAATGTTTTCGGCATCGCAGCGATCCCGCTGATGGTGGTGTTGGTGATTTATATGTTGCTTGCCAAGGACAGCCCCGAATGCCCGCCGGCCAAGCCGCTCACCGAGTACCTGAAAGTGCTACGCGACAAGGACGCGTGGTGGTTCATGTTTTTCTACAGCGTGACCTTTGGCGGATTCGTGGGGTTGGCGTCGTCGCTGACCATTTATTTTAACGACCAGTACGGATTGTCGCCGGTGGTCGCCGGCTATCTCACGGCGGCTTGCGTGTTCGCCGGTTCGCTGGTGCGACCGCTGGGTGGCATGGTGGCGGATCGCATCGGCGGCATCAAATCACTGTCGCTGATGTATGTGCTGGCGGCGGGGTTTCTCGCGCTGGTGAGTTTCGGCATGCGCGAGGCATGGATGGCGCTGGCATTGTTCGTGTGCGCCATGCTCGCGCTGGGCATGGGCAATGGCGCGGTGTTTCAACTGGTGCCGCAGCGCTTTCGCAAGGAGATCGGCGTGATGACCGGGCTGGTAGGCATGGCAGGGGGCATCGGCGGTTTTTATCTGGCCTCGTCGCTGGGTTATTCCAAGCAATTGTCCGGCAGTTATCAGACCGGCCTGTTGATATTCGCCGGGCTGGCGCTGGTTGCGCTAACCGGACTTACCGCGGTGAAGAGCCGCTGGCGCACCACCTGGGGCGCGGCGCACTTGTCGGCGGCGAAGGTTTGATTTCGAGAGGCGTAAGGGGCGGGGGGTGAGGCGCCGACGGGCATCTGGCCCTATTGCGCATACTTGACGCACGAGCGCATCATCACCTAACGCTACCACCCCTTACGCCTCACGAATCATGCCCCTTGAATTCGCCCTAGGTCACGCCACTCGCATCGGCAAGCGTGAGCGGAATGAAGATTTTTTCGGCGTGGTCACACCCGAAACGGATGAACTGGCGGCTCGCGGCGCGCTGCTGGCGGTAGCGGACGGCGTATCCGGCGAGGGCTACGGGCGCGAGGCTGCCGAGTACACCGTGCGCGGCCTGCTCGCGGATTACTACGGCACGCCTGAGACGTGGGAGGTGCCACAGGCTGTGGATCGCGTGTTGTCCGCCATCAACCGCTGGATAATGGGGCAGGGTTCGATGGACAAATCCCGCGCCGGCATGGCGACCACCTTGAGCCTGCTGATATTGCGCGGCAACCGTTACACCATCGGCCACGTCGGCGACACGCGCGTCTACCGCTTGCGCAACCACGAGATGTCGGTGCTGACGCGGGATCACGTGTGGGATCGCCCCGATATGCGCCATGTGTTAAGGCGCGCGGTGGGTCTCGATCAGCATCTGATGGTCGATTACGCCGATGGTGACTTGCTGCCGAAAGACCGTTTTCTCATTTGCAGCGATGGCGTGTGGGAACCGTTGGGCAACAAGCGCATTCACGAATTGATGCTGCTGCACGAAGATCCGCAGCGCGCGTCGGACGCCATGGTGGATGCGGCGCTGGCGGCCGGCGGCGCCGACAACGCCACCGCGCTGGTGACCCGCATCGACGCGGTGCCCGCCGAAGGCTGGCGCGAAATGCTGGGCGCGTACGTGCGCCTGCCGGTGCCGCCGCGCTTGAAGCCCGGCGGCGTGATCGACGGCTTCGAGGTGTTGGGTCTGCTGCATGAGTCGCGTGCGACACTGCTCTACAAGGTGCGCTCCCTAGCGAACAAGGCGGGTCAGGTGTGCGCGCTGAA
Source organism: Bordetella parapertussis (assembly GCA_945906815.1). Classification (GTDB taxonomy): domain Bacteria; phylum Pseudomonadota; class Gammaproteobacteria; order Burkholderiales; family SG8-41; genus UBA5216. Next base: position 42,582 of record CAMDRT010000021.1, on the reverse strand, counting down.
AACCCTGCAACCCGCGTTTGCCGATGATCGTGCGAGTTGCGAAGGCTTGCTCGGGGAGGAATGGCTCGCCAAGCGGCTGGTGTCTCGGCATTTCCCGCAGGTGGTGCCGCTGGCCGCTGCCGCGCGCCATCATCTGTATTACGTGATGACGTTTCACAGCGGCGCTACGCTGCAACAACATCTCGATAACGGCAATCACTTTACTGTGGCCGACGCAGCACGCATCGGCGCGCAGATTGCGCGGGCGCTGGGCGCGTTGCACCGGCTGTCGATCATTCATCGCGATATCAAACCGGCCAATCTGTTGCAGGATGAGAGCGATGAGCTGCGCGTGCTCGACATGGGTGTGGCGCTGGCCGCGGGCGTGCCCTATCCGGAGCTGCAAGGCAATCCCGGCACGCCGAGTTTTATGGCGCCGGAGTTGTTCAATAATGAAAAAGCCAGCGCGCAAAGTGATATCTACGCCGCGGGCGTCAGTTTGTATCATCTGCTGACACGTAAATATCCGTACGGCGAAGTCGAGCCGTTCCAGCATCCGCGTTTCGCCGATCCTACGCCGCCCACGCGCTACCGCCCGGACATACCGCAGTGGCTGGAAAACGTGCTGCTGCGCGCGGTGGCGCGTGATCAGAAGCAGCGCTTCGAGACAGCGGAAGAAATGTTGCTGGCCCTGGAGCGCGGAGAAACACAACCCGTATCTGCGCCGCCGCGCACGCCGCTTGCGCAGCGCCCGGCGGCGCTGTGGCAGGCGCTAGCGCTGATTTCGGTGGTGATCAACCTGCTGCTGATTTACATCCTGCTGGTGCGCTAGGCTTTCCCGGTACTGCCAAACCCGCCGGCACCGCGATCCGATGTGCCGAAGGCGTCGACCACGTTGAATTCAACCTGCATCACCGGTATTACCACCAGTTGCGCCAGCCGCTCCAGCGGATGAATGACAAACGGCGCTAGGCCGCGATTCCAGGTAGAGACCAACAACTGTCCCTGATAATCGGAATCGATCAGGCCCACCAGATTGCCGAGCACGATGCCGTGTTTGTGGCCGAGGCCGGAGCGCGGCAGTATCACTGCGGCATAGCCCGGATCGGCGATATGTATGGCTATGCCCGCGGGTATCAGTTCCGTTTGGCCGGGGTTCAGCGTTAGCGGTGCGCCGACGCAGGCGCGCAGGTCGAGCCCGGCGGAACCGGGTGTGGCGTATTGCGGCAGTTGATCGCGCAGGCGCGGGTCGAGAATTTTTACATCGATGCGCATAAGGAGGGTGTAGACGCGCGGGTATGCGTTAACGTCGTTTGTTTTTGCGATTACCATACAGTGCTGCAATACGCGTGACAATTTCCTTCGCCACAACATCCTTCGGCGCGCGCGCCAGTTTGTGGGTGCCACTGTCGTCCAGCAGCATCACCTCGTTATCGTCGGCCCCGATGGCGTTTTGCGCGAGGTTGGCGACAATCAGGTTTACCTTTTTTCGGCGGCGTTTTTCGTCGGCGTAGGTTTCGAGGTTCTGGCTTTCGGCGGCAAAGCCCACGGTGAACGGCGGTTTTGGTTGCGCCGCGATCCAGCCGAGGATGTCCGCGTTGGGCACGAGTTTCAGCGTGAGCTGGGACTGGTCGGTTTTTTTGATCTTGTGCTCGCGCGGTTTGTCCACCCGGTAGTCCGCCACGGCTGCGACACCGATAAAAATATCCGCGTCGTTGGCATTGCGTTTCACCGCGTCGAACATTTCCGCCGCGCTTTGCACGTGCGTTACCGATGCGCCTGCGGGCAGCGGCTGGCTAGACGGCCCCGATACCAAGGTGACTTTTGCGCCGGCGCCCATGGCTGCGCGCGCGATGGCGTAACCCATTTTGCCGGAACTGCGATTGGTGATACCGCGCACTGCGTCTATCGGTTCGAAGGTGGGGCCGGCGGTCATCAGCACGTGCACGCCTGCCAGCGTTTTAGGTGCGAGGAAGGCGGCGACGGCATCGGCAATCTCCTGCGCCTCCAGCATGCGGCCGGCGCCGGTTTCGCCGCACGCCTGGTCGCCGCTGGCGGGGCCGAGCACGGTTACACCGTCTGTTTCGAGCTGCGCCACGTTGCGTCGCGTGGCGGGATGCTCCCACATCTGGCGGTTCATCGCGGGCGCTACCAGCAGTGCGCAGTCGCGTGCGAGACACAGGGTTGATAATAAATCATCCGCATGGCCATGCACGAGTTTTGCCATGAAATCGGCAGTGGCCGGCGCTATCACCAGCGCCGCTTTATCGCGCGATAGTTCGATATGCGCCATGGCGTTGGCGATGCGCGCATCCCACATGTCGGTGTAGACCGGATTGCCCGAAAGCGCCTGCAAGGTGGCGGGTGTGATGAAGCCGCAGGCGGCCTGCGTCATGACGACATGCACCTCGATGCCATGCTCGCCGAGGCGGCGCACGAGCTCAGCGGCTTTGTAGGCTGCAACCCCACCCGTGACACCCAAAACGACTTTTTTACTTGAAATATCAGTCATATAGCGCTCTTTGCGCGAATCAGAGGTGAGTGTAACGTACTGCTGTGAAATGTGAAGAGTGAAGAGCGCACAGCAAAGTAAACCGTAGTGATCCTGTGCCGTTGTTTACCCTTCACCCTTCACCCTTCACCCTTCACCCTTCACCCGCATGTCCATCGCTGACTGGCCCGCCGCCGAACGTCCGCGCGAAAAGCTGCTCAATAGGGGCGCGGCCGCACTTTCCGATGCGGAACTGGTGGCGATCTTTTTACGCACGGGCGTTAGCGGGAAATCCGCGGTTGAGTTGGCGCGTGACATGCTCACGGAATTTGGCTCGCTGACGGCCTTGTGCGGTGCGGATCAAACGACCTTCTGCAATATTCACGGGCTGGGTGCGGCAAAGTATGTGCAGCTGCAGGCAGTGCTCGAAATGGCGCAGCGTGCGCTGGGTGAAAAGCTAAAGCAGGGCATTGCACTCAATGCCCCGCAGACGGTGCGCGATTACCTGCGGCTGCGACTGCACAATCGCCCGCATGAGGTATTCGTAGGCGTGTTTCTCGATGCGCAAAACCGTGTGCTGGCGGTGGAAGATCTGTTCAGCGGCACGCTCACGCAGACCAGCGTGTATCCGCGCGAAGTGGTCAAACGCGCGCTGTACCACAACGCGGCAGCGGTCATATTTGCGCATAATCATCCGTCGGGCGTTTGCGAACCCAGCCGCGCCGATGAGACGCTGACCGCGACTTTAAAGCGCGCCTTGGCGCTGGTGGACGTGAGTGTGCTGGATCATTTTGTAGTGGGTGCGGACAGCACGCTCTCATTCGCAGAACGAGGTTTACTGTAACTATTTGTTTTAAAACACATAGTTAGTTGTTGTCGGATACGTTCATGCGCTAAAAAAGGCAGAAAATACACACCTGTGCTTGAGGGAACCTACTGATTTCGTGTAGAATTCGCCCCCTTTGCTAGGTCTTTGCACTAATCACCAGTTCGAGGGTTCAACATGTCACGCGTATGTCAGGTCACCGGCAAGAAGCCGATGGTGGGGAACAACGTCTCCCACGCCAACAATAAAACCAAACGGCGTTTCCTGCCGAATCTGCATCACCGCCGTTTCTGGGTGGAAAGCGAGAACCGCTGGATACGTCTGCGGGTTTCTCAAGCCGGCTTGCGCACCATCGACAAGAACGGTATCGACGTGGTGCTGGCTGATTTGCGTGGCCGCGGCGTAGCGGTCTAATCTAAAAGCGTAGCGGAGACACGATCATGCGTGAAAAAATAAAACTCGAATCGACTGCCGGCACCGGCCATTTTTACACCACCACCAAGAACAAGCGCACTCAGCCGGAAAAGATGGAAATTAAAAAATTCGACCCTGTCGCGCGCAAGCACGTGGCCTACAAGGAAGCGAAGATCAAATAAAAAAACCCGCGTAAGCGGGTTTTTTTATGTCTGGAGTTTGGCGTTGAGCGTAATCCCTAGTCCGCTGTTACTCTAAACGCCCGACTGCCCCTCAGCCGTAACAACGCAGCTGCTTCGAGAAATCCCGTAGCGGCGCGATGCCGCTGTTTTCGGCGCGATGACACCAGTCTTCGAGCTTGCTCACCAGCTGCTCTTTGCTGGCGGTGGAGCGTTGCCACACGCCCGCGAGTTCGTCTCGCATGGTGTACACCGTCGACAGCACTGTGCTGTGGCTGATGACTTGTGCGCGTTCCGCGAGTTCTTTTTCCGGTAGCGCGGCGGCGTCGATGTTGAGCCAGCGCTTGAGCCTGGCGCGATCCACGCTGATCGCGCGGGCCTTGAGCGCCTGCATCTCGGCGGCGCAGGTGTTGCGCAGCGAGCGCGCAAAACGCGTCACCACGTCGTAGCGATGCGTAATCACCGCCTGCAGCGTGTCAAAATCGCAATGCGTTTTCGCAGCATCCAGCTTTACTTTCGGCGCGATTTTCTTCACCGTGGCCAGACCCAGCGTCTCAAGTATGCGGATGTACATCCAGCCGATGTCGAATTCATACCAGCGGTTGGAGAGCTTCGCGGAAGTCGCGTAAGCGTGGTGATTGTTGTGCAGTTCCTCGCCGCCGATCAATATACCCCACGGCAAGACATTGGTGCTGGCTTCTTCGGACTGAAAATTGCGATAGCCCCAGTAGTGACCGATGCCATTGATCACACCCGCAGCGAGAAACGGTATCCACATCATTTGCACGGCCCAGATGGTAATGCCGATGGGGCCGAACACGATGAAGTCGACTACCAGCATGGCGCCGATGCCGATGCGATCGTGTATGCCGTAGACGTGTTTTTCCAGCCAGTCGTTGGGCGTGCCGTGGCCGTAATGTTCCAGCGTTTCTTTTTTCGCGCCTTCGATACGATACAGTTCCGCGCCTTCCAGCAATAACCTGCGAATGCCGAAAATTTGAGGGCTGTGCGGATCTTCAACGGTTTCGCATTTGGCGTGGTGCTTGCGATGGATGGCGGTCCATGCCTTGGTGGTCATGCCGGTGGTGCACCACAGCCAGAAGCGGAAGAAGTGGCTGACCAGTGGATGCAGATCCAGTGCGCGATGCGCCGAATGCCGATGTAGATAAATCGTCACCCCCGCGATAGTAATGTGGGTCAACCCCAATGTGGCCAGCACATAACCCCACCACGGCAGATCGAGCAATCCTGTGTACATAACTCTCCTCGTTTACACCTGTAAGATCGGGCGGAGTCTACCGAAGTTCCAGTAGCGCGGATAGCTCTTTTTCGCTATCAGGGCGCGATAGGCGTGAACTCAATTAAGTTGCCGATTTAATTCACTATTTTCGACTTATTCGGGCGGTTTTGCCACACCGGCAGGCACCGTCGCCAGCCGTACTACACGCTGCGGATAGGGAATTTCGATCTGATGTTGCCGGAACGCACGCCAGATATCCAATTGCAGCGTGGATCGCAGCCTGAGCGTGCCGGTCTGCGGATCGTCCACCCAATAGCCCAACTCGAGCTCCACGCCGTTATCCGCAAAGCGCGCGAGTAGTGCTGTGGGTGCGGGCTCTTTGAGTATGCGCGGCTGGCGCGCGGCGGCGTTTTCCATCAGGCGCATGGCGTGCTCGAGATCGCTGTCGTAGCCGGCCTGTATGCTGATCGACTCGCGCACCTGTTTGTCGCTGTACGACTGGTTGACTACCGTAGAGGTGATCAACGTATCGTTGGGGATAATGGACTCGCTGCCGGTGAGACTGCGCAACACCACATAGCGCGCAGTCATTTTGGTCAGTTGACCGGTGTGCTTGTCGATGGTCACCAGATCGCCGAGGGACACCGAACGGTCCATCAGAATGATGAAGCCGCTGACGTAATTGCTGGCGATTTTTTGCAAGCCGAAACCAAGCCCTACGCCGAGTGCGCCGCCGAATACGCTCAACACCGTGAGGTCAATGCCCATCGCCGGCAATGTGAACAAAATCGCCGCCAGCGCCAGCAACGCTTGCGCCAGTTTTGAAATGATCACCCGTAGACTGATATCGAGATCGGTGGCCGCCATCGCACGCGCTTCGATCAAGCGCCCCAGCCACAGCGCGATCAACAGCGCTGTCAGCAGCGACAGCGCCCCCTGCAACATCAGCAGTAGCGATAGCCGATGCTGGCCGATCGAGAATCCCAGCCCATCGAGAAACGTCATCAACTCCGGCAGCAGGCCGGCGACATACAGTGCAAAGCCGATCCACACCACGGTGGTGATGGTGCGCATCAGCGTGACGCGTCCGCCGCTGGGCGCGAACACCTGGCGCAGCATTACCCCCGTGAGACGAAGCATCATCGAGGCGGTGAGTAGCGCCACCATCAGATCCAGCAGCGTCAGGGACTGGCCGCCGATCGTGGTGCGCAGTATCTGCACCAGCACCAAAGCGATGACGGGAAACTGCATCGCAGCCCGCATATTGTGCCCGACCGACGGTATATTTTCCAACGCCGCCGTGCGCGGGCGCAGCGCCCTGTCTGCGAGCCACGCCAACAACAGACAGACTGCCGTTGCCGCCACTTGCCACAAGAATGCGATGTCATGCACATCCGCCCAAAGAGGGGTCAGCAGATTGGGCAGGGGTGGGGGGCTGGGCATGGGGGAAAATTATACTAGCACGCACAGGGGAACGACATTGAAAATCAGGTGCGCGCCGGGGCGCAGGCTGTGGTTCCGATTGCGTTGGAATGATTACGCTGGAGCCCGCGTCAGCAGTGCCCCAAAAAAACCGTCCGTGCCATGCTGGTGCGGCGAGAGACTGAGGTATTTGCCGGTGCGCAGCGCAATGTTTTGCTGCGCCAAAACGCTGTCGCAGTCGACGATCCTGAATGCCGGATGCGCCGCGAGAAACGTTTCAACGATAGTTTCGTTTTCATCGGGCAGCAGGCTGCAGGTGGCGTACAGCACACGACCGCCGGGCTTTACCATCGCTGCTGCTGCGCGCAGTATTGCCGCTTGTTTGTGCGCGAGTTCCGCCACGCTTTGCGGCGACTGACGCCATTTCAAATCCGGATTGCGGCGCAGCGTGCCCAGACCGCTGCACGGCGCGTCGATCAGCACGCGGTCGGCCTTGCCCGCCAGCCGTTTGACGCGGATGTCGTTTTCGCTGACCAGCGTTTGCGGATGCACATTCGACAGTCCGGAGCGCGCGAGCCGTGGCTGTAATTTCTTGAGCCGCGCGGCGGATACGTCAAACGCGTAAAGCCGCCCGCGATTGTGCATGAGCGCGCCCAGCGCCAGTGTTTTGCCGCCTGCGCCGGCGCAAAAATCGATCACTAGATCGTGCCGTGTCGGCGCGAGCAGGCTGCACAATATCTGGCTGCCTTCGTCCTGCACTTCAAGCGTACCGTCGAGAAACAGTGGATGCCGGTTGAGCGATGGTCGCCCGTCTAGGCGCAGGCCGTTGGGCGCGTACGGCGTGGGCGTCGCGGCAAGGCCATCGGCGGCGAGTTTGCCCATGACCTCATCGCGCTTTGCACGTAGTGTGTTGACTCTCAAGTCGAGTGGAGCAGGCTCGCTGAGGCTTTTGCCCAAAGCCAAAATGTCTGTTTCCGGGCACTGGGTTGTGAGTTTTTCCACCACCCAGTCCGGCAGTTCGGCCTGTACCGCGAGTGGCAGATCACGGGTGGTCACGGCTTTAATTGCGGCCGCCCTTTCAGCATCTCCGCGCCGCAGTATGGGTTCGAGTTCACGCGCATTGAGGCCTTGCACACGCATGAGCCACGCGAGCAGAAGTTCGCGCGCGCGGCCGTCAGCGCTGAGATGGGCCAGCAGACGCTTTTTGCGCAGCACGCCAAACACCGCTTCAGCAACAAAAGTGCGATCCGCCGGGCCGAGTTCGCGATGTTCGCGAAAGTAGCGGCTGAGTACTGCATCCGCAGGAAAATCAAAACGCAACACGGCGACCAGTGCTGCGACAGCATGTTCAAACGGCGCGGCGGATATTTTCAATGGCATGCGAATCTGCTGTGGCTACTTTTCGCCGAAACTTATCTGCGTAGCCACTTGTTCGCCGCCGGGTGTGCCGTCGCGCCCGATGAAGCGTATCCGCAGCGGCAGAAAATGATAATCGGTGCCGAGCCATACCTCGATGGTTTCACTGCCCGCGCGCCGCACTTGTTTGACCGGTAAAGCGCGCACCTTGCCCAGAGGTGTTTCGATGGTTTCCTCATCGAACACTTCGAGTTCGTAATTCTCAAAGTAGACCCCGGTGGTGACGGGGATTTGCAGCCGTCCGCGCGGCGGGGGCGCTAACGACAATTGATACATGAAACTTAGCAAATCCTGCGCGCCCGCTGGCAGCGCGGTGTTTTTTCGAGCGGTGGGGCGACCGAATTGCAGGGTACTGGTGTTCCAATCAAACTGCGCGGTGGCGTCATCGGACTTGCCTCCGACCACCACGTTCGAGGTAAAAGTATGTGGCAGCAATCCGTGTTCGGTGACGGCGCCGATGCTGTGATAAGTGCGCGGCCCGAAACGCGTCAGCCGCGCCAGCCCCGTGGTTTGCGACAGGCTATCCAGCTGGTAGGTGTTGTCCACCGCCTCCCAGGTTTGCTCTGTGCGGCCGACAGTGGTGGGCATGTTGCTCAAATAATAATTGAGGCTATAGGTGATGCGGCCGCGTCGCGGCAGTGTTTTGATGCTCGCGGGTGCCGGCGTGTAGGGGGTGGGCGCCGCCACGGCGAGCACTACCGGCTCAGGTGCGGGCGTCGCGGGGAGCGCCGGCGGCGCAATGGCAAGCGGCACTTCCGCCTCCGCCGCGGGTTCGACAGCGGTGGGGGGCAATGACCATGGCGCGGGTGCGTCTGCAACCAGAATAGCTGGCGCCGCTGCGAGCGGCGCCACACGTGCAGGCACGGCGCGCGGCGCTTGCTTAACCGGTGCTCGGTGCGCCGGGGGCGTCAGCGGACCGGGTTCGAGCTGCGCCCGCAAGGGCAAAGGATCGGCCGTTGTTTGCGGCAGGCGCGGCCAGTCGCCCGACAGCGTGATGGCGTGCGCCAGCGCCGACAACACCAGTGCCGCCAGTAGCGGCGTGGCGCGCGCCCGGGTACACCAGTCCGTCACGGCGTGATGTCCAGTTGGGTGACGATTTGTTCATAACGTACGCCGTCGTCTTCGATGATCAGCACTTTGACCGGAAGGTTGCCGTAATCCGGCGCGATCCAGATTTCGGTGCCGGAATCATCCGCCTCGCGTTGCTTGACCAGGTGTATGGTATTGAGCCGCCGGAATGGCGTGTCGATAGTGACATCGGGCTGTGCGCTATAACGGTAGCGTTCGAGCTTGCGGCCATTGGTCATGGTGAAATCCATGAACGGCGCTTGGGCATGCGTGGCACGCACGGCGAACATCAGTTGATACATGATCGACAAGCGGTCTTGCGTGCCCGGCGGCAGCTCCAGCGCATGATGGAGGCCGTCGTGAATCAGCGTCAGTTTGTTGTTGGCCCAATCGAAATCCGCCGCCATCGATTTGCCCGATTGGCGGCCTTCAAAGCGTTGCGGGCGAAGGCCGGCTTTGGTCAACTCACCCGCACTCACGAAGCGCACCGGTTCGCGTTGGAACAGCGCCAACAGGCCGTTTGCGCGTGCTTCGCTGGTTGCGCGGTAGGTGCCGTTTTTGGCGTCAAACTGCTCGCTGATCGTGCCCAGTTGCATACCGTTGCGAAACAGGTTGTAGGTAATCGATGCCGAGGCGGGTGCGGCGGCATTGGCGTTGGCGCTCGATAGCGTCACCAGCAGCGCCGCAAACCACCTGGCGCGCCACGCGAGCTGAAATAATATACTGTTTGAAATCATACGGTTATGATTAATAATCCAGTGCGGGTGCAATCAGCGCGCCATGTGCCGGGGCAACCCCGTCGTAGATCACCGCACCGTTGTCGTCGAGTTTCACGCGGTCTTCGCAAATCCAGCGCAGCGCTTGCGGATAACTGCGGTGTTCTGCGGCCAGCACGCGTGCGGCGAGCGCGTCCTCATCGTCCGCTGCGAGTACCGGTACCGCCGCCTGCATGATGATCGGCCCGCTGTCCACGCCCGGCGTTACAAAATGCACGGTGCAACCGTGTACGCGCACACCCGCTTCGAGTGCGCGCCGATGCGTATGCAGGCCCGGGAAGGACGGCAACAAAGAAGGGTGAATGTTGATCATACGCCCTGCATAACGTGTGACGAATGCTTCGGTTAACACGCGCATGAAGCCTGCCAGCACGATTACATCGGGTTGATGGCGGTCGATTTCAGCAGCCAGCGCGCTGTCAAAAGCGCCACGGCTGGCGTACGCACTATGCGGCACGACGGCGGTGGGTATCGCATGGCTTTGCGCAGTGGCGAGTCCCAGGGCGTTGGGTTGATTACTGATCACCGCCGCAATGTGCAGCGGCAGGTGCGCATTGAGGATCGCCTCCATATTCGAACCGCGGCCGGAAATCAGGATGACGATTTTTTTCATTCAAACCACAACCGTTTGCGGCGCACCTCGTGCGCGGCGCACCACCTCGCCGATGCGCCACACGCGTTCGCCGGCACGCGTGAGCAGTGCCTGCGTCCTGGCAGCATCGCGCGCATTGACCACGATGATCATGCCGATGCCGCAATTGAACACGCGATGCATTTCGCTGTCGGCCACGTTGCCTTGCTGTTGCAGCCAGCTGAACAGCGGCGGCATCGGCCACGCGCTTTTGTCGATACGTGCGCACAAGCCTGCTGCCAACACCCGCGGAATATTTTCCACCAGCCCGCCGCCGGTGATGTGCGCGAGGCCCTTGAGCGGCACCTTTTTTGCCAGCGCCAGCACTGGCTTCACGTAAATGCGCGTGGGCGCGAGGATCAAATCTTGCAGCGGCTGGCCCGCCAGCTTGCCGGATAATTTAATGCGTTTGTTGCTGATGATCTTGCGTATCAGCGAGTAGCCGTTGGCATGCGCACCGTTGCTTGCCAGTCCCAGAATCACGTCGCCCGACTGAATGCTTTTTCCATCGATGATTTTGGATTTTTCCACCACGCCCACGGCAAAACCCGCCAGATCGTATTCGCCCGCCGGATACATGCCGGGCATCTCCGCGGTCTCACCGCCGATCAGCGCGCAGCCCGCTTGCTCACAACCGGCCGCGATGCCCTTGACCACTTGCGTGGCGGATTTCACATCCAGTTTACCGCAGGCGTAGTAATCCAGAAAAAACAGTGGTTCCGCGCCCAGCGTCAGAATATCGTTCACGCTCATCGCCACCAGATCGATGCCGACGGTGTCGTGGCGCTGCAGTTGGAATGCGAGTTTGAGTTTGGTGCCTACGCCGTCGGTGCCAGCAACCAGCACCGGTTCTTTATAGCCGCGCGGCACGCGAAACAGCGCGCCAAAGCCGCCGATGCCCGCCACCACGCCGGGGCGCAGGGTGCGCCTAGCATAGGGCTTGATGTTTTCGACCAAGCTATCGCCGGCATCGATGTCTACCCCGGCGTCGCGGTAGGTCAGGGCTTTGGAAGTGATAGATTTAATGGGCTTTTTCACACAAATTCCCGTAACGTTGGGCGGTATAAGTTCCGCTGCGTTGATGACGATTTCGCTCAGCGGTTATTATCGCCGAAGCCGCCGTCGCGTGCCGCCAGCGTGGGGCGGCTGCGCAGTGCTTGCGCAGCCGGGGAAAAGTCTTTATATTTCACCGCTATGACTTATTCACCACAGGCCATCGCAGTGTTAGCACTGCTACTTTCGACCAGCGTTCTGCTGGCCGGCCTGCTGCTGCGCGCAAGCGCAAACTAAACTTATCCCCCATTTGCAGCACCCGGTCTGGCGCCCACAGTGTCAGGAATCCAGTATTTTTCGCCCGGGCGTTAAGTGTAGAAAACGCGTAACCCGCCTCGGGTAACAGCAGCAACGGAGAACATCATGACCCAAGAGAAACTCATCATATTTGACACCACCATGCGCGACGGCGAGCAAAGCCCTGGTGCGTCGATGTCCAAGGAAGAAAAATTACGCATCGCCCGTCATCTGGAACGTATGCACGTGGACGTTATCGAAGCAGGTTTTCCCGCATCGAGCGACGGCGATTTCGAGGCGGTGCAGGCGGTGGCCCGCGCCATCAAGGACAGCACCATTTGCGGCCTCGCGCGCGCCAATGAAAGTGATGTGCGCCGCTGCGGTGAAGCGGTGCGTGTCGCAAGGTCGCCGCGGCTGCACACCTTTATCGCCACCTCGCCCATTCACATGGAAAAAAAGCTGCGCATGGAGCCGACACAGGTGGTCGATCAGGCCGTGCGTTCCATCCGCTGGGCCAGCGCCTACACCGACAACATCGAGTTTTCACCGGAAGACGCAGGCCGCTCGGATATCGATTTTTTGTGCCGCATTATCGAGCAGGCGATCAAGGCGGGGGCGAACACCATCAATGTGCCGGACACTGTCGGCTATACGCTGCCGGAGCAATTCGGCGGCTTGATCAAGACCCTGCGTGAGCGTATTCCGAATTCCGACAAAGCCGTGTGGTCGGTGCATTGCCATAACGATTTGGGTTTGGCGGTGGCCAATTCGTTGTCGGCCGTGATGAATGGCGCGCGTCAGGTTGAATGCACGATCAACGGGCTGGGCGAACGCGCGGGTAATGCGTCGCTGGAAGAAATCGTGATGGCGGTGCGCACACGGCAGGATATTTTTACCTGCGACACCGGCATCGATGCCACGCAAATCGTGCCGGTGTCCAAGCTGGTGTCGGGTATTACCGGTTATCCGGTGCAGCCCAATAAAGCGGTGGTTGGCGCTAACGCGTTCGCGCACGAATCCGGCATCCATCAGGATGGCGTGCTGAAGCATCGCGAAACCTACGAAATCATGAGTGCGGAATCGGTGGGGTGGAAAACCAATCGCCTCACCCTGGGTAAACTCTCTGGCCGCAGTGCGTTTAAGTCACGTCTGCTCGAGTTGGGCATTCAGCTTGAGTCCGAAGAGCTGCTCAACGCGGCGTTCAAGCGCTTCAAAGACCTTGCCGACAAAAAGCGCGAAATTCTGGACGAGGACCTGCAGGCGCTGATTACCGATGAGGAAATTGAGCATGTCGAGAACCAGCACTGGCGGCTGGTGTCGCTGACCGCGCACTCCGAAACGGGCGAACTGCCCTACGCAAAAATCGTGATCGCCGAAGCCGGTAAAGAGCGCACCTGCGAAGCGCAAGGCAGCGGTCCGGTGGATGCCGCGTTTAAGGCGGTGGAATCGCTCGCCAACAGCGGCGCATCGCTGCTGCTGTATTCGGTGAACAACATCACCAGCGGCACCGACTCACAGGGCGAAGTGACGGTGCGGCTGTCGAAGCAAGGCCGTATCGTCAATGGCCAGGGCGCGGATACCGACATCGTGGTGGCGTCGGCCAAGGCTTACATCAATGCCCTGAACAAGCTCGATTCGAAGCGTGAGCGGGTGAATCCGCAGGTGTGACCGGTGTTTTATTTTTGTTGGGTTTGCCGCACATAGAGAATTGCGCTGGCGAAAAGCACTACAGACAGCGCAATTTCAACACCCGCGAGCTGTGCCGACAGGCCTTTGTCGGTGTAGGCGCGCACCACGCCCTCAACGAAGTAAACGATGATGAACAAGGTTATCCAGCGATGGGTATAAACCTTGCCGCGCAAAATGCCGAACAGCGGTATCAGTAGTGGCAGTGCTTTTAGCACTAGCCACGAGCCGCCCGCGCGCTGCGGCGCGAGCCACAGTTCCCACGCCACGCACAGCGCAATCAAGGCAATGAGACTGGCGCTGGTGATTGCGTTTAGGGTACGCACACCCTACATCTTTGCCATGACCAGCCTTGAAAACCGCTCCATCACCTCATAGCGCCGCTCGAATGGCGGATGGAAAGTAATCTGCTTCAACCCCTCTCGCTCAAGCTGCCGCAACTGCTCCACCAGTGCGGGCGGCTCGCCGACGATGCAAAAGGCGCGCACGATCTCGGGCGTGATAAAGCGCACCTCTTCGGGATCGATGGCGGCGTAGTGGCTTGCATGCATGGTCAGGTGTGCGTCACTCGCGGCACGGGCGCGGCGAAACTCAGCGTATTCGTTCCATACGGAGCGCACGTACGGCGGCGGTTCCTTGCCCGTCTCGCGCACCCAATCCACCAGGTAATGGAAGTTGGTCATCACTGCGGGACCGATCTCGCCGATCACGCGCGACGAGGTGAGCGACTCGCCCGGTTCCAGCATCAGCATGTTGACCATGGCCGCAGTATGAAAATCGGCTGGCAGCTTGCGCCCGGCCCGTGCCGCGCCGTGCTGCACGTTGGCCATGGCTTCGGCGAAGGTACCGCCGCGCGGGAACGTGGTGCACAGCCCATCGGCCACCTCGCCGGCCACCGCCTGTGCCAAGGGGCCGTTTGCGGCCACGTGTACAGGCGGAGGAGGATCGAGCCGGACATGGTTCTGTTCGAGCGAAGTGAAGCGTACCGGGTGCGCTTCACCACCGCTTGCACCGGGCGCGCCTGGTGCGCCTGGTGCATAGGCGACCTCTTCGCCATGCACCAGGGCGCGCACTACGCGCACATACTCCCGTAGCGCCCTGGCGCCGGTTGGGCGTAGCCCCAGCATGCGCATGGCCGTATTGCCGGCGCCGAAAATGGCAAAGGTGCGACCGGGAGCCAGCGCGTTGACGGTTGCTATACCGTTGGCCGCTTCGGGCGCGAGCCGCATCCCGCATACGGCCACGCCGGCGCCGATCTGGATGCTGCGGGTCTGCAGCGCCACCGCCGCCATCGTTGCGAACAGGTTTGAGCGCAGCAGCGGGCTATCGGTGACCCAGCAGCGCGTGTAGCCGAGCCGTTCGCCATGCTGCGCGAAATCAATAGCCGAGATATGACCAACACTGACGCCAAACTCCATGGGGTAACTCCAAAGGTTCGATATTAAAAAACACCCTTACCGCAGAGGCGCAAAGAACCCCCGCAAAGAAAAGCAGTTCTCTGCGTAACCTCTGCGTCTCTGCGGTGAGGGTTTTCAAAGCGGCTGAATAGTGACGCTTAGCCTGTCATTTTTAGCGCGCCAGTTTTACCGCGGTGAGCGCCAGCCGTTTACCCAACGCGATGCACAGCCTGCGCTCCTGTTCTGTGATGGGCTGATCGCTGGAGACGCCCGCGACGTGGCTGGCGCCGTACGGCGTGCCGCCGCTGGCAGTGGCAAGCAAATCCGCTTCGCTGTAAGGCAATCCCACGATCAACATGCCGTGATGCAGCAGCGGCAACAGCATCGAGGTCAAGGTCGTTTCCTGTCCGCCGTGCATCGACGACGATGATGTAAACACGGCGGCGGGCTTGCCTGCCAGGGCGCCTGTCATCCACAAGCTGCCGGTGTTATCCCAAAAATATTTCATCGGTGCCGCCATGTTGCCAAAGCGCGTGGGTGAGCCGAGTGCGAGGCCGATGCATTGTTCCAGGTCTTTCAGTTCGGCATACGGCGCGCCGCTGTCGGGCACTGTGGCCTCAGTGGCTTCGCTCGTCGTAGACACGCGCGGCACCGTGCGCACGCGCGCGGCGACGCCAGCGACTTCGCCGATGCCGCGTGCGATGTATTGCGCCATCTGCTTTACCGCCCCGTGGTGGCTGTAATACAGAACCAGAATTTCGTTCATAGGGTGACTCATCTGTGTACTTACTTGTGTATTATAGCCAGACAGGACGCGTGCACACGGATGAATATTTTGTCTAAACTGCTTTCACGGCTGGCGGAACTGGTGCGCGTTGTAGCGCGACGTTTTCAGGAGGATCGCGGTCTGCAAACGGCAGCGAGCCTGACTTTTACCACGCTGTTGTCGCTGGTGCCTGTTATCACGGTGGCGTTGACGTTGATGACGGCGTTTCCGGTGTTTCAGGGCATGTCCGTCGTCATTGAAGAATTTATTTTCGACAACATGGTGCCGGAGTCAGCGGACATCATCGGTAAATACGCCGATCAGTTTATTGATAACGCGGCGAAGTTAACCGCAGTCGGTATTGTGTTTCTGGCGGTAACAGCGCTCATGTTGCTGATGACCATCGACGACGCGTTTCACCACATCTGGCGCGTAAGGCGCCCCCGCCCCCTGTTGCAACGCGTGCTGATTTACTGGGCGCTGATTACCGTAGGGCCACTGCTGATGGGTGCTAGCCTGTCGCTGAGTTCGTGGCTGATGAGCGCATCGGCGGGGTGGACCCAGGGCATACCGTACGCCAATTTAACGCTGCTTAAATTTTCTGCGATGGCACTGACTTCGATGGCGCTGGCGTTGCTGTATTTCGCCATGCCCAACCGCCCCGTCAGTATCCGCGATGCGCTGGCCGGCGGCATTCTGGCAGGCGTGGTGTTCGAGCTGACCAAACAGGGGTTCGGTTTTTATATCACGAATTTTCCGACCTACAAGCTGGTGTACGGCGCGTTTGCCGCGGTGCCGGTGTTTTTAATGTGGCTCTATATGTCGTGGCTGGTGGTGCTGCTGGGCGCGGTGGTGGTGGCGGCGTTGCCGGAGTGGCGCCAGCAGTCGGTGCAGGGGCGTCTTGCGCCCGGCAGCAATTTTGTCTACGCGCTGCAGGTATTGAAAGCGCTGTGGCAGGCGCAGCAGCGCGGCGAGGTGGTGAGCGTGCCGCAGCTCCACGGCAATCTGCGCATACGCTACGAGCGTATTGAAACCTTGCTCGAAACCATGCAGCGCGCCACATGGGTCAATCGCGCAGTACCGTCAGGCTGGGTGCTGCATCGCAATCCCGCCACCATCGCGGTGGCGGATGTTTACAAACTGTTCGTGTTTGATCCGGCATTACCCGTGTCGGGGCCCGAAGAGCAGCCCGAACTGGTAGCGCTGGCGCGCACGCTGGGTGATCGTATTGTCGATGGCGCCGAGATGTCCGTGGCGCATTTGTTTGCGCCAGCGCTGGCGCAGGACAAGCCGGTGGCGGCACAGGATTAGAGCATCAATTCCCGGTCTTCACCACGCCGGGTGTCCATTCCCACTGCTTCCAGGCTTCCAGCACCAGATTCGGATATTCCGGTCGTCCCAGACTGCCGTTGTAGCGACCGAGGGCGCGGAACAGATCGCCTTTTTCGATATCAATATAGTGGCGCAAAATCACGCAGCCAAAGCGCAGGTTGGTGCGCAAATGAAACAGATTGTCGTCGTTGCCGCCGATGACGTTGATCCAGAACGGCATCACCTGCATCAGCCCGCGCGCGCCTTCGGATGACACCGCGTATTTTCGAAACGCGCTTTCAACCTGTATCAGGCCCAGCACCATTTGCGGATCCAGCCCTGCGCGCTTCGCCTCGTAATGCACGGTGATGAGAAACGCTTCGCGCAGGGCGCGGTCCGCCATGCGCCGTTCGAGTTTGCCGGACATGGCGCCCAGCCAGGTGCGCGCTTCGCCCGTGGTGGAGAATGCCAAAAACGGCGCGGTTTGATCGGAAACAGCTTTGTGCAGCGCGGCGCGCACGCTGTCGGACATGGGTTCGTAGAGTTGGTTGCCGCTTTGCGCCTGGGTGCAGGCGAGCAGCGACGTGACTAAGCAAACTGTCCGGATCAGGTCTCGCATGTATTTGATTTTACATGACTTATTATGTCGTTCCAGGCTACGGCGGTGGCCTCTTTTGCGGTGCGGCGCTGGTATTCCACGTGCCCCGTTTTGAGGCCGCGCTCGCCCACCACTATGCGCTGCGGAATACCGATCAATTCAATTTCCGCGAACATCACACCAGGGCGTTCGTCGCGGTCGTCAAGCAATACCGCAAGACCGGCCTGGCGTAAATCCGCATACAGTTGTTCCACTGCCTGTTTGACCTGCGCGCTTTTTTTCATGCCGATGGGCACGATGGCGATATCGAACGGCGCGATGCTGGGTGGGAAAATTACGCCGCGTTCGTCGTGATTTTGTTCGATAGCAGCGGCGACCACGCGCGTGACGCCGATGCCGTAGCAGCCCATTTCCATGATCTGCGACTTGCCGCCTTCGTCGAGAAAGGCCAGGTTAAGCGCTTTGGAATACTTAGTGCGTAACTGGAAAATATGCCCGACTTCGATGCCGCGACACAATTCCAGTTGGCCTTTGCCATCAGGGCTGACGTCGCCGCTGACGACGTTGCGGATGTCGGCGACCAGCGGTTCTGCAAAGTCGCGCGCGATGTTGGCGCCGGTGAAATGGTGATCGGTTTGGTTGGCGCCGATCACAAAGTCCGCCATGGCGGCGACGGTGCGATCGGCGATGACCAGTCCGGTGCAACCCACAGGCCCCAGCGAACCCGGGTCGGCGCCGAACGCGCCGACTATGCTTTCTGGAGACGCAAAGGTAACGGGTTGTTTTAATTGAGTAAGTTTTCCTGCTTTGACGAGATTCAATTCATGGTCGCCGCGCAGCAGCAGCAATACAGGGTTGCCGTCGGCGCCATCGACCACCACGGCTTTCACGGTTTTTTGTGCCGGCACGTTGATGAATTCGCACAACGCTGCGATAGTTTTTATGCCGGGCGTATGGATCCTGGTCAGTGGCTGGCTGGCGGCCGGGCGCGGCGTCGCCGGTGCCACGGCTTCGGCCAATTCAACGTTGGCGGCGTATGCGGAATCCGGGCAATAAGCGATGGCATCTTCGCCGGAATCGGCGAGCACATGAAACTCATGTGAGCCGGTGCCGCCGATGGAGCCGGTGTCGGCTGCGACCGCACGAAATTTCAGGCCCAGGCGTGTGAAGATGCGCGAGTAGCAGTCATACATTTCGCGGTAGGTGGCCTGCAAATCCTCATAGCTCGCATGAAACGAATATGCATCTTTCATCACAAACTCGCGCCCGCGCATGACGCCGAAACGCGGGCGGATCTCGTCGCGGAATTTGGTCTGAATCTGGTAGAAATTCAGCGGCAACTGGCGGTAGCTTTTGACTTCGCGGCGCACGATGTCGCTGATGACTTCCTCGTGCGTGGGGCCGATACAGAAATCGCGGCCGTGCCGATCTTTGAGGCGCAGGAGTTCCGGGCCGTATTGCTCCCAGCGCCGCGATTCGATCCACAGTTCGGCGGGCTGCACGGCCGGCATCGACAGTTCAATCGCCCCGCTGCGGTTCATTTCTTCGCGAATAATGGTTTCGACTTTGCGCAATACACGCAGGCCCAGCGGCATCCAGGTGTAGACGCCGCTGGTGAGCCGTTTGATCAGGCCCGCGCGCAACATCAGCTTGTGGCTGATGACTTCGGCCTCGGACGGTGCTTCTTTCAGCGTGGAGATAAAAAATTGTGAGACGCGCATGGCTGCAAAGTGTCGAAAAAAAACGTATTCTACCGGACACGGTAAATTTTTCGGGACATTCATACCATCATGAATATGTGGGGTAGTTGGCGCATCAGAAAACCGGCGCAAGACGCCGAGACGGTGTACATCAGCGAGAAATTCGGCGTGCGCGCGCTGCATATCGGCAGCGACACCGTGCAAAGCGCCATGCGCATCGCTGCGCCCAACGCACTGGAACTCTCCTACACCCGCAGCATGATGGGTTTCTTGCTGTTTAACGACCAGCCGCAAGCGGTGCTGATGATCGGCCTTGGCGGCGGATCGGTGGCGAAGTTTGTATATCACCGCATGCCGTGGAGCCGGGTGCGCGTGATAGAGTTAAACGAGCGCGTGTTAACTGTGGCGCGGCGCTATTTTGAAGTGCCGCCGGATGACCTGCGCTTTGAAGTGATACTGGGCGATGGCGCGGAGTTTGTGGCGCGGCGCGAGGTGTGCGCCGATCTGATCATGGTGGATGGTTACGACGGCGCGTCACTGGTCGCGGCATTGGCGAGCGTTGCGTTTTACCAGGATTGTCACGAGCGCTTGAATAAACGCGGCATGCTGGTGGTTAATTTGTGGGGCGGCGATCGCGCCTTTCATGAAACGTTGAAACGCATCGAGCAGGCGTTTCCAGAAGGCACGCTGTGTTTGCCCGCCGAAAAACCCGGCAACGTGATTGTGTTCGGCTTTCGTAGTGCGCCCGGCCACCGGGAATGGACGGCTCTGGAGCAGCGTGCGATGGCACTGGAACCGGCTTATGGGCTGGGATTCCTGCGCTTTGTCGAGGGCTTGCGCAAGATGAACCGGCACGACGAAAAACACCTGCTGATCTAAGCTTTTCCTGTGCTTTCCATTGCCTGCGATTTGTGGAAGAATCAACGCAACTGAAGACAACGTGGGGTCGTGATCGTGATAGACCGCGATGGGTACCGCCCCAATGTAGGCATCATTCTTTGCAATTCGAAGAACGAGGTGTTTTGGGGTAAACGGGTGCGCGAGCACTCATGGCAGTTTCCGCAGGGCGGCATCAATCCGGGTGAATCGCCGGAGGCGGCCATGTATCGTGAGCTGCACGAAGAAATCGGCCTGCGCGAGCAGCATGTCAGAATACTGGGCCGCACGCGCGAATGGCTGCGCTATGAAGTGCCTGAGCGCTGGATACGCCGCGAGTGGCGCGGCAATTATCGCGGACAAAAACAAATCTGGTTTTTGCTGCGGCTGGTGGGCCGCGATAACGACGTGTGTTTACGCGCCACGGAAAAGCCTGAGTTCGATGCCTGGCGCTGGAATGAATACTGGGTGCCGACCGAAGCGGTAGTGGAGTTTAAGCGCGATGTCTATCATAAGGCGCTGGCGGAGCTGGTGCGTTTTTTGGAATGCCGGACCAACGCACTGTCGCATCGCCGCGCGCACAACGCCGGTGCGGAGGGCGGACTTCACGAGGCGCTGGGAAAGCGCGGCTGACGCCATGGTATCGGGACTACGCCACGTGGCCTGACTTCGCTCGCGGCGCTTACCCAGCGGGCCGCGATTGGGGTGCGCCGGCTGCGGAATTGGTCTAGACTTAGCAATCGGTCCCTGTGGAAAGAATGTATGCTCAGAAATTTCGCACCGTTGTCGTTCGCGCTGTTAGCCCCGGGAACGGGCTACGCGCAGCCCACGCAGTCCGCGCTGGACCGCGTGATGTTGGACAGTCCGGCGGTGGACGTCATGACCGACCTGACGCGAGTTGCGGCGGTCATCGTTCTGGCGGGCGATAGCGTTGACGAAGCGCACCGGCGCATGATTCAGCGTGGCGTGCGCCTGCTGGTGGTGGTGGACCAGGATCGCAAGGTGCAGGGGGTGATTACCGCCAACGATGTCATGGGCGAGAAACCGGTGCAAATCGCGGTGCAGCAGGGCATACCTCGTGAGGAAGTGCTGGTGCGAAACATCATGACCCCGTGCGCCAATCTGCAGGTGCTGGATATGGCGCAGGTGAGCGCGGCCAAGGTCGGGCATATTGTCGCCACACTCAAGCAGATTGGACGCCAGCACACCCTGGTGGTAGACCGCAGTGAACGCGGCGACCTGCGGCTGCGGGGCATTTTTTCCACCACGCAGATCGTGCGGCAACTGGGAGTGACGCTTCAAACCGGCGATATAGCCAGCACGTTTGCGGAAATCGAAGCGCAGTTATCGCGATGAAGCGCGATAACCTTTCTGGTTTGACAAATAACCCTCGGCCTTTTACATTCGGCTCCTGTTTTGAAGTAGGTGCTGCGTGGTAATTCTTTGCGCCCAACGCATTCACATGCATTCGGTTAGGTGACCGAATGATTTTTTGAAAACATTTTTTAAAGGAGATTGTTATGCCACTCAAAGGCTCTAAAACCCACGGCAATCTAAAAGCCGCCTTCGCTGGTGAATCACAGGCTAACCGCCGCTACCTCTACTTCGCAGCGAAAGCCGACGTGGAAGGCCAGAACGATGTCGCCGCGCTGTTCCGTTCCACAGCCGAGGGCGAAACCGGCCACGCGCACGGTCATCTGGAGCACATGGAAGCGATTGGTGATCCGGCGACCGATCTGCCCATAGGCAGCTCGCGCAATAACCTGAAAGCCGCGGTTGCCGGCGAGACGCATGAGTACACCGATATGTATCCAGGCATGGCGAAAACCGCGCGTGAGGAAGGCTTTGGCGAAATCGCCGACTGGTTCGAGACGCTGGCTAAAGCCGAGCGTTCGCACGCCAATCGTTTCCAGAAAGCTTTGGACGCACTGACTGACTAGAAACCCGTGAGGCGTGAAGTGTGAGGCGTTTGCCACCCCTCATTTTTTTCGCCTCACGCCTCACGCACAAATGGCCATCACCGTTAAAGAAGGCAGCCTGGAAAAGCCCACCCGTCATCCGCTCGACTGGAAGTCGCCGGCGTTTTACGAGGAAGCGTCGCTAAACCAGGAGCTTGAGCGGGTGTTCGACATTTGCCACACCTGCCGCCGCTGCGTGAGTTTGTGTACTGCATTTCCCACGTTGTTCGATCTGATCGACGCGAGCCCGACATTGGAAGTCGATGGCGTGGCGAAAGCGGATTTCGGCAAGGTCGTCGATCAATGCTACCTCTGCGACATGTGCTACATGAGCAAATGTCCGTACGTGCCGCCGCATGAGTGGAACGTCGATTTTCCGCATCTGATGCTGCGTGCGAAGGCAATCAAGTTCCGCAAAGGCGAGGTGGGTTTTCGCGACAAACTGCTGTCGAGTACCGATGCGCTGGGCAAGCTCGCATCGATACCGGTGGTGGTGCAGGTGGTCAACGCGGCCAACAAGAACAGCACAGCGCGCAGTCTCCTGGACAGCGTGCTGGGTGTGCACAAAGATCGCGTGCTACCCGAATACGACAGCGCAAAATTCCGCACTACGGCGCGTGCCGATGCCACGTTTACGGTAGTGGATGGAAAACAGGCGCCGGGAAAAGTTGCCCTCTTTGCCACCTGTTACATCAATTACAACGAGCCGGGCATCGGCCACGATTTACTGAAAATTCTGGCGCATAACGAAATTCCCGCGATACTGGTGGACAAAGAAGTCTGCTGCGGCATGCCCAAGCTGGAACTGGGCGATCTTGAAGCGGTCGCACGCAGCAAGGCGATCAACATTCCGGTGCTGGCGAAACTTGCGCGCGCAGGGTATGCGATCCTGGCCGCAGTGCCATCCTGCGCCCTGATGTTCAAGCAGGAACTGCCGCTGATGTTTCCCGGTGACGCCGATGTGGCGGCAGTGGCCGAGGCGATGTATGACCCCTTTGAGTATTTTGTGCTGCGGCAGAAAGACGGGTTGCTGAAAACCGATTTTAAGACACCGCTGGGCAAGGTGTCGTACCACATCCCGTGTCATTTGCGCGTGCAGAACATGGGGCAAAAAACGCGCGAGCTGCTGCAAAAAATTCCCGCCACGCAGGTCACGACCGTCGAACGTTGTGCGGGCCACGATGGCACCTGGGGGGTGAAAAGCGAGTACTATGAAAACTCGATGAAGATCGGCCGCCCGGTGTTCCGGCTCATGGCGGAAGGGCAGCCGGATTACATCAGCTCCGATTGTGCGATTGCAGGGCGCCACATTCAACAGGGGATGACCGAAAGCGACAGTAACAGCCAGGCGCAAAAGCAGCACCCGCTAGCGCTGTTGCGTATTGCCTACGGACTTTAAAACGGAAATATGGCCAAAATTACCCGCGACACGCTGATGACGCTTGAAGCGTACGCCAAAACGCGCGTCGCGTTTCGGGCCCAAGTTATCCAGCATAAACAGGCGCGAACCGTTGCGCTGGGGGCACACCTCACGTTGATTTTCGAAGACGAACTCACCATGCGTTACCAGATTCAGGAAATGTTGCGCGTGGAAAAAATCTTCGAGGAAGCAGGCATACAGGATGAACTTGAAACCTATAATCCGCTGATTCCCGACGGCAGTAACTGGAAGGCAACGATGATGATCGAATACCCGGACGTCGAGCAGCGCGGCCGCATGTTGGCCAGGCTCATCGGTATCGAGGATCGGGTGTGGGTGCGCGTTGCCGGCTGTGCGCCGGTGTATGCGATTGCCGATGAAGATCTGGAGCGCTCGACCGACGAAAAAACGTCCGCGGTACACTTCCTGCGCTTTGAGCTTGACCATCCGATGAAGCAGGCTTTGCATAGCGGGGCGTCCTTGGCGCTGGGCGTGGATCATCCGAACTATCGCGCGTCGGTCGATCCTCTGGCGGCGCCGGTGCAGGCAACTCTGCTGCGAGATTTATCGTAAGTTATTGTTTTTATGATAAATTATATTCCAATGTGGCCAGTGCATCGGGGGCTGGCATTGGTTTGTGGACTGCTGCTGACGCTGTGCGCCTCGGCCCAATGGAAAGATTGGGACTACGAACTCGAGCAGGAAAAAAAACCGTGGCAAGAGCTGCAAACGAAATTGCCGCCGTATCCCAAGCCCGAGAATTGGCTCAAGTTTGATATCGGCGCAAATGCCACCAACAGTTTCTTTATTGATACCGCCTCTCTTTCGGTGGGCGACGACGGTGTGGTTCGTTACACCGTGGTGATCAAAACCAGCGGTGGCGCCACCAACGTGTCGTTTGAGGGCTTGCGCTGTGACTCACGGCAACTGCGGGTTTATGCATTTGGCCACCCCAATGCGCAGTGGTCGCGTGCGCGCAATGTCAGCTGGCGTGAGATCGAGCCGCGCGTCGTAAACGGGCATCACTACGTGTTGTTTCGTGACTACTTCTGCGCCAGTGTCAATCGCAAGGACGCGGCGTCGGTGAAGCAGATCATTGCAACGCTGAAGAGTGGCCCCAAATATCCGGCGGAATAATTTCGGAATAAGGGTCGGCTGACCGCGGATTACACCAGCACCAGATCGTCGCGGTGTATGAGTTCTGCTTCACCCACGTAACCGAGTTTGGCCTCGATTTCACTGGACGGTGTGCGCAAGATGCGTCGCGTTTCCGATGCATTGTAATTGATGAGCCCGCGTGCAATTTCGCGGTTGGATTCATCGTGACAGCTCACCACCTCGCCGCGCTCGAATTCGCCTGACAGTTCGTATACCCCGATGGGCAACAGGCTCTTGCCACCGGAACGTAACGCGTTGACCGCGCCGGCATCCAGCATCAGCCGGCCGCGCAACTGCAAATGGTCAGCTAGCCATTGCTTGCGCGCGGCGAGCGTGGCGGATTTCGCCCGCAACAACGAGCCGATGCGTTCACCCTGGGCCAGCCGTACCAGCACATCGGGTTCATGCCCGCTTGCGATCAGCGTATGCGCACCACCGCGCGCTGCGCGTTGCGCTGCGGTAATTTTGGTCAGCATGCCGCCCAACGCGATGGCACTGCCCGCGCCGCCGGCCATTTTTTCCAGCGCAGGGTCGCTGGCGTCAGCCTCGGTAATCAGCGTGGCAGCGGGATTCTGGCGGGGATCGGCGCTGAATAGGCCAGCCTGATCGGTAAGTATCACCATCACATCCGCTTCGACCAGGTTGGTGACCAGCGCCCCCAGGGTGTCATTGTCGCCGACCCGGATTTCATCGGTGGCGACGGTGTCGTTTTCGTTGATCACCGGAATGACCCCCAGCGCCAGCAGGGTACGCAATGCCGAGCGCGCATTCAGATAACGTTTGCGGTCGGAAAGATCGTCGTGCGTGAGCAAAATCTGCGAGGTGAGCAGGCCGTGCTGTCGGAAGCACGACTCGTATGCCTGCGCGAGGCCCATTTGCCCGACCGCGGCGGCGGCCTGCAGTTCATTCACAGCGTGCGGACGTTTGCTCCAGCCCAGCCGTTGCATGCCTTCGGCGATGGCGCCGCTGGAAACCAGCACCACTTCGCGCTGCATTTTGCGCAGTTGCGCAATCTGCGCCGCCCAGCGCGCGAGCGCGGTGTGATCGAGACCCTGGCCCTGATTGGTGACCAGGCTCGAACCGACCTTGACCACAAAACGCCGGGCGTTTTTTAGCGGCGACGTCATGGCGATTCAGATGGTGTCAGTCAGCGCTTCTTCAGCGGCGAGGGCGGATTCAGCCGTGGGTGGCAGGCTGTCGAGATAGCCCATAATCGCCTGTACCAATTCCGCGCAGCCGGCGCCGGAAATCGCCGAAATAATATATACCCCGCCCTTCCAGCGTAGGCGCCGCACGATGCTTTTGGTGAGCTTGTCGCGCGCAGCGTCATCCACCACATCGGCCTTGTTGAGGATCAGCCAGCGTGGTTTTTTGTAGAGGGCTTCGTCATACTTGCGTAATTCCGTGATGATGGCACGGGCGTCTTTCACCGGATCGGCGTCTTCGCCGGGGGGCGCAATGTCGATCAGGTGCAGCAGCAGCCGTGTGCGCGCAAGGTGGCGCAGGAACTGGTGGCCGAGGCCCGCGCCTTCGGCTGCGCCCTCGATCAATCCGGGAATGTCGGCAATGACAAAACTGCGGTTCATGTTGGCGCGTACCACGCCCAGATTCGGATGCAGCGTGGTGAACGGATAGTCGGCGACCTTCGGCTTGGCGGCAGACACCGCGCGTATCAACGTCGATTTTCCGGCGTTGGGCATGCCGAGCAGGCCCACGTCAGCCAGTACCTTAAGTTCAAGCCGCAACGTGCGAGTTTCGCCTGGGTCGCCACGCGTGAACTGGCGCGGTGTGCGGTTCGTGCTGGATTTGAAATGCAGATTGCCGATGCCGCCCTTGCCGCCGTGGGCGATCAGAGTGCGTTGCTGATGGCGATTGAGGTCGGCCAGTTGTTCGCCGGTTTCGGCGTCGGTAATGATCGTGCCCACCGGCATGCGCAGAACAATGTCGTCCGCGCCGCGACCGTAACAATCCGCGCCGCGGCCTTTGGTGCCGTTTTTCGCGCGGTGGATGCGCGCGTAACGGTAGTCGATCAAGGTGTTGATGTTGCGGTCGGCAATGGCGTAGATGCTGCCGCCACGGCCGCCGTCGCCGCCATCGGGGCCGCCAAAAGGCATGAATTTCTCGCGCCGAAAGCTGGCAACACCATCGCCGCCTTTGCCGGCGTGGACCTCTATGACGGATTCGTCGATGAATTTCATGATGGCAGAATCAGCTTACCGCAGTCGCATTTTCCGTGCAGTAAAAAAAAGCCCTGTCGGCGACAGGGCTGGTTGCCGACGCTGAAGTTTGATCAGGCCGCGAGTACGCTGACAAACGTGTGGTTTTGCGGCCCTTTTTTTGCAAAATCAACACGACCGGTGACTTTCGCGAACAGCGTGTGATCGCGGCCCATGCCGACGTTGTCACCGGCGTGCATGCGCGTGCCACGCTGGCGCACGATGATGCTGCCTGCGGGTATCAGTTCGCCGCCGAACGCCTTGACGCCTAGGCGCTTGGACTCTGAATCGCGCCCGTTACGTGAACTGCCGCCTGCTTTTTTGTGTGCCATATGGGTTCCTGCCGATTATCCGTTAATGCCGACAATTTCGAGCTCGGTGAAATTCTGACGATGACCTTGTTGCTTGCGGTAGTGCTTGCGTCGGCGCATCTTGAAAATATGCACTTTGTCACCGCGACCATGTGCCAGTACCTTGGCGGTAACCGTGGCACCAGCCACCAGCGGCTGACCTAGTTTTACCGCCTCGCCTTCGCCAATTGCCAGCACTTGGTCTAGCGTTATCTCAGCGCCTACGTCTACAAGTAGTTGTTCTACCTTGACTTTTTGGCCGCCACTCACGCGATACTGTTTGCCGCCTGTTTTTATGACTGCGTACATGATAAACCCCGATTTGACTCCGTTGCGCGTGCCGTCTGGGAGCTCTGCCACAAATAACCCATTACAGCCACACCTACCGCAGCGCACCAGCAACTTGGAAAGCAGAGTAGTTTACGAAAAAAAACGGCCTATGTCAAAGGCAACGAATATGCAGACCATCTGCACAAGTGTTTGTATCTTAATAAAGTTTTGGATGCTGGCCGCGGCAAACGCGGCAGCTGGTCTGACCATCTGCTGTGCGGATACGGTATCATCAGCATTTTTCGCGGTCTCCAATAGTGTCCATAGAAGCCATCCGCGAGTTTATTGCTGCGGATATGCAGGCGATAGATCGTGTTATCCGTTCCCGTCTGAACTCCAGCGTTGCCTTGATCGGGCAGGTGGCGGAGTACATCATCGGCGGTGGCGGCAAGCGACTGCGGCCCGCGCTGGTGGTGCTGTCAGCCGGCGCTCACGGCTATCAAGGCGCGCTGCACCATCAACTTGCCGCGGTAATTGAGTTTATTCATACCGCGACCTTGTTGCACGACGACGTGGTGGATGAATCCGGCTTGCGCCGCGGGCGTCCCACAGCGAATGCATTGTTTGGCAATGCCGCCAGCGTGCTGGTCGGCGATTTTGTCTACTCCCGTGCCTTTCAGATGATGGTTGAGGGGGGCAATACGCGCGTACTCGAAGTATTGGCGGACGCCACCAATGTTATCGCCGAGGGCGAGGTATTGCAGTTGATGAGTTGCCGCAATCCCGATATAGACGAGGCCGCTTACTTGCAGGTTATCCGTTGTAAGACGGCGAAACTTTTTGAGGCTGCGACGCGCATCGGCGCCTTGCTCGGCGGGGCGGACAAAGCGGCGGAAGACGCCATGGCACGTTATGGCGCGCATCTGGGCACGGCGTTTCAGTTGATTGACGACGTGCTCGATTACAGTGGTGACCATGCGCTTATCGGTAAGAACGTCGGCGATGACCTGGCTGAGGGCAAGCCCACTTTGCCGCTGATTCATGCGATGCGCTGCGGTTCCCCGGCGCATGTGGCCGCCGTGCGCCGCGCCATCGAAGCCGGTGGTCTGCACGAGCTGCCCGCAGTATTGGAGGCGATACGGGAAACCGGCGCGCTGGACTATGCGCGCGCATGCGCGTGTGCCGAAGCGCGCCTCGCCAGCAGCGCGCTGCAGGGGCTGACCCACAGCCCACAGCGCGAATTTCTGCTACAATTAACTGACTTTGCGGTAACGCGCACGTACTGAGAACGGGGTGTGGCGCGTATCGGCATAGTCGCTGTTCAGTGGTCAGTAGCGGTAACCAATCAAGCGCGGCGCTGCCGCGTGTTTTTTTCTGTGGATTCCCGAGGATTGGACAGACTACGATCGGCTGATCACTGAATGCGTTATTCGTCGTTCCAGAGTTTCAAATCGGGGTGTAGCTCAGCCTGGTAGAGTACTGCGTTCGGGACGCAGGAGTCGGAGGTTCGAACCCTCTCACCCCGACCAATTTTTTCTTTTCCTCGCTTGGTGTCGTTTACGGGGCGGCTGCGACGGCGTTTTTCGCCCGTTGGCGAAAAAACGCAAAGTTCGCCCCGGGGCACCGTGACAAGCAGCGGTCTGCGGCGCGGCTGTGGTGTGCCGAACGCTGCGTCGAACTCGACGGCTGCCAAGGATTGCGGCAGACTTACCCGGTCTCTTTCGCAGGGCGCTGTCGTCATGGGCAAATATCTGTTGTTACTGGCGGGTGTTTTGATCGTTTACTGGATCATCCGTTCGAGTCTGCGCCGCAGGAATCTAGCCGCACGTAAAGACCAGCCCGCACCGCACGAGGACATGGTGCGTTGCGCCCAATGCGGCATTCATCTGCCGCGCGGTGAAAGCCTTACGGTGCGCGGACAATTTTATTGTTGCGCGGATCATCAACGCAGTCATGACCCTGGAAGCTGAACGCGGATGAATGCGCTTGCGCAGCATCCATCGCGCCAGGCGCCCGTCGTGCCTGGCGGCACTGTGGATGAGGGATACTCCGAATCGCACTGGCGTTCGCTGCATTTTTTCAATGCCTACCGCATCATTATTGCGCTGGTGCTGCTCGGCGGTGTGATTTTTAGCGAGAGTGCATCGCAGTTGGGTGCTTACGATCGCGCCTTGTTCATACGGGTAACCATCGCCTATTTGCTGTTTGGCATTGTTTGCGCGGCGGGCATCAGCACGCGCTGGCGGTTTAATACGCAAATTGCCCTTCAGGTGGCGGCGGATATCGGGTTTATCACCGTGCTTATTTTTGCCAGTCGTGGTGTGACCAGCGGCATAGGGCTGCTGTTGCTTGCCACGTTGGCGGGTGCGGGGCTGATCAGCCGCGGGCGGTTGACGCTGTTTTACGCCGCGCTGGCGAGTATCGCCGTGCTGCTCGAACACGCCTATGAAGTGCTGGTTTTTCAGGAGAGCGCGGCGCAGTTTATTCAAGCGGGATTTCTTTCGATGGGCTACTTCGCCACCGCGCTGGTGGGGCACACCTTGGCGCGTCTGACGCAATTGAATGAGGAAATCACCGTGCAGCGCAGGATAGACGTGGCGAATCTGTCCGAAGTGAACCGCCTGGTGATACAGGACATGCCCGACGGTGTGGTGGTGGTCGATGGCGAGGGTGTGGTGCGTCAGGTGAATACGCGGGCGGCGGCGTTTCTTGGCGCATTCGGCGGGCGGCAAAACGTGAAGCTCGTGGACTACGCGCCGGGACTGGCGGCGCATCTCGCGCGCTGGCGCGCGGGCACTGCGGGCGTGTCACAGGGTTATGCCGCGTCGATGGATGAAAGTCATGGGCTGCGTTTTGTGCCGGTGGGCATGCACCCGCAAGCCGGTACGGTGATCTTTCTCGAGGACCTCACCCGCGCGCGCGAACAGGCGCAGCAAATGAAGTTGGCGGCGATTGGGCGCCTGACCACCAATATTGCGCATGAAATCCGCAATCCGCTGGGGTCGATCAGCCATGCCGCGCAGTTGCTGCAGGAAGAGCCTGAGAGCGCACCCGGCATGCGGCGGCTGGTGGGCATTATTCATGACAACACACAGCGCCTGAATCGCATGGTGAATGATGTGTTGGGCCTGAATCGCGGCCAAACGGCGTTGCTGGAGACGTTGGCGGTGGACGAGTTCGTGCGTCAGTTTGTCGTGCAGATCGCCGAAACCGAGCATGCTGAGCCTGCAATTTTTGCGCTGCGCACCGACAGCGGTCTGAAGGTGCTGTTCGACAGAATGCATTTGAACCAGATCCTGTGGAACCTGTGTCGTAACGCGCTGCGCCATTGCCGCGGCCTGCCCGGCAGCGTGCGGATCGAGGCCCACCGGGTGCGCGGCGGCCGTGTTGTAAAATTGGATGTCATCGATGATGGTGCCGGCGTGCCGCCGCCGGTGCGCAGCGGGTTGTTCGAGCCCTTTGTCAGCCATGCGCAGGGCGGGACGGGCCTGGGTTTATATATTGCGCGGGAAATGTGCGCGGCGAATGGCGCTACGCTGGACTATGTGGCGCGTAGCGCGGGCGCGCAATTCACATTAACGTGCTGGGCGGGTGAATGAACGCAAAAAGTCATGTGCTGGTGGTGGACGATGAAGCGGATATCCGGGAGTTGCTCGGCATGACGCTGACGCGCATGGGTGTGCTGTCGCATAGTGCGGCAACTCAGGGCGACGCATTGGCGCTGCTCGCCGTCAACGATTACGACCTTTGTCTTACCGACATGCGGTTGCCGGATGGCGACGGATTGACGGTACTGGACTACGTTGCCAAGCACCATCCGCATACCCCAGTGGCGGTGATCACAGCGCACGGCAGTGCGGAAAATGCGGTGGCGGCGTTAAAGGCGGGCGCGTTTGATTACCTCGCCAAGCCGGTATCGCTGGAGCAGTTGCGCGCGTTGATACGAGCGGCGTTGAATCTGCCGCGTGGTGTGCAGCCGCTTGCAGCCGAAGCAGTGGTGATGCATGAGGGCCCGCTGCTGGTGGGCAATGCGTTGCCCATGCAACAGGCGCGGCTGATGATCGATAAGCTTGCACGTAGTCAAGCGCCGGTACATGTGACCGGTGAATCGGGCAGCGGCAAGGAGCTGGCGGCGCGCCTGATACACGACAAAGGCTCACGGCAAGCAGCGCCGTTTGTGCCGGTGAATTGCGGCGCGATACCGGAAAACCTGATGGAATCGGAGTTTTTTGGTCACAAGAAGGGGGCGTTCACGGGTGCGGTCGCCGATCATGACGGCTTTTTTCAGGCCGCCAGTAGCGGCACGCTATTCCTCGATGAGGTAGCAGACTTGCCTTTGCCTATGCAGGTTAAGCTGCTGCGTGCGATCCAGGAGAAAAAGGTGCGCAAAGTGGGGTCCGCCACCGAGGACAATGTCGACGTGCGCATCATCAGCGCCACGCACCGCAATCTGTCCGATGAAGTGCAGAACGGCTTGTTTCGGCAGGACCTGTTCTACCGCCTCAACGTCATAGAATTGCGCATGCCAGCCTTACGCGAAATGCGTGACGATATTTCGTTGTTGGCTAGTGCAATATTGAAAAAGCAAGTGGCGCCGCTGGGGGTGGTGGCCCCCAGGCTATCGTTCGGCGCGCTAAAGGCGCTGGAAACATACGATTTCCCCGGCAACGTGCGCGAGTTGGAGAACATTTTGGAACGCGCTCTGGCGCTTACCAGGGGCGACGAGATCAAAGCAGACGATCTGCGTCTTTCACCCAAAAGGGAAGAGCTACTCGATGTATCTGGGCTCCCGCTGCCCGAGCGCCTGGAGAAAATCGAACGCCAGGCCATACTGGATGCGCTCGAAAAGACGCACTACAACCGTACTGCGGCGGCCAAGGTTCTCGGCGTGAGTTTTCGCGCTTTGCGCTATCGCATGGAGCGCCTGGGCATCAAAGACGAACTCGACGCGAAACGCTAACGCGCGCAAATCATGGTGCGATTGAGCGACGAGGGTCTTATTGAAGGCGTGCGCTACGTGGCCTCGCCCAATTGCGATGCGCGGCCGGACGGCGCGCTGATCGAGCTGATCGTGGTGCATAACATCAGCCTGCCGCCGCGCGAGTTCGGCGGGCCGGGCATCATCGAGCTATTTCTGAATCGCCTGCAGGGCGATGCGCATCCGTACTATGCGGCCGTCGCGCAGTTGCGGGTGTCGGCGCATTTTTTGATACGGCGCGATGGTGAGTTGATTCAGTTTGTGCCGTGTGCGATGCGCGCTTGGCACGCCGGCATCTCGCGCTGGCGCGGGCGCGAGCGCTGCAATGATTTTTCCCTGGGCATAGAACTTGAGGGCGCCGACGATATTTCGTTTGAGGATGTGCAGTATGAACGCTTGCGCGAGCTCATCACCGCCTTGCGGGCGCACTACCCGATTAGCGGTGTTGCAGGTCACGCCGAAATCGCAGCGGGGCGGAAAACAGATCCCGGACCTTTTTTTGACTGGTCAAGGATAAATTAACTCATAAAATCAATGTGTTAATGATATAGGCCGCCAGCCTGTTACGGGGTGCTGCACCTATGCTATTGATTCCATATGGATTTCCTGTGACTAGTGGGTGGTGCACCGTTTTGGAGCGTTTTCAGCATCGGGTTTCTGCGTAATTTTTACGCAATAAAGCTGATGCTTAGAGATGGTTCTTACTGTTTTTCAAGCGCTTTTCAAAAAAGCGTAAAAACCAGTTGCGTTCTCAAAACCTCGCCACTAGAATTCGTTGTGGATCCTGTTTGAACCACAACATATAGTGGTCATGTCTATCGGAGTAGTGGTCAAAGGGCGGGCGGTCATAGCGAGTACAGCTCGTGATAGCCGCAACGTGGGGACAATCCGGGAGGGCGGTGTGTTTCGAGGGCGCGCGTGAGTAGCTGAAGGATCGTGCAATCGAACGCGTTTTACTAAAAAAACCTATAACTATCAAGAGGTCCTAATGCTATCCGTGAATCTGGCAAGCGAAACCATACAGCCTGTTTCCGTTTCGACTTTCTCCGTCACGGAGGCCGCGTCTGAACGAGAGGCGGCCTACGCGCAATACAAGGTGATCCGGCGCAATGGCTCAGTGGTCGGCTTTGAGCCGCCCAAGATCGCCATTGCGATGACCAAGGCGTTCATAGCGGTGAATGGCGGCCACGGCGCGGCCTCGGCACGCGTGCGCGAACAGGTGGGGCAGCTTACCGAAAACGTGGTCAATGCACTGATGCGCCGTCAGCCGTCGGGCGGCACGCTGCATATCGAAGACATCCAGGATCAAGTCGAACTCGCGCTGATGCGCGGGGGCGAGCATCACACGGCGCGTTCGTATGTGCTGTATCGCGAAGAGCGCGCCAAGGAGCGCGCACGTCAGCGCGAGGCGCAGCAGGCCGCGACCGCCGCTATGCCCGGTGCCGATGGTAAGCCGGGCATTAACGTGACCGAGAACGGCGTTTCACGCCCGCTCGATGTCGCGCGCATCGGCGCGTTGGTCACCAGCGCGTGCGAAGGCCTCGGCCATGAAGTCAGTGCGTCCGCTGTCATGGAAGGCATGCAGCGCGATCTGTACGAGGGCGTGCCGATGGAAGAAGTGCGCCGCTCGCTGATACTGGCGGCGCGCGCTTTGATCGAGCAGGATCCGAGCTACACCTATGTCAGCGCACGCTTGTTGCTGCACACGCTGCGCATGGAAACGCTGGGTGTGGAGGCCACGCAGTCCGACATGAAAACGCTGTATGCAGATTATCTGCCAGCGTTCATCAAAAAAGGCATCGCGGCGGAACTGCTGGATGAGCGTCTGGGCGCCTATGACCTGACGGCGCTGGGCGCGGCGCTGGACGCCAGCCGCGACCTGAAATTCACCTACCTCGGGTTGCAGATTTTGTACGATCGTTATTTCCTGCACATTCAGGGTCAGCGTATCGAACTGCCGCAAATTTTCTACATGCGCGTGGCGATGGGCCTCGCGTTGAACGAGCCCGAAGGCCGGCGCGAGGCACGCGCCATCGAGTTTTATAACGTGCTGTCGTCGTTTGATTTCATGAGTTCCACGCCGACGCTGTTCAATTCCGGCACGCGACGCTCGCAACTGGCGAGCTGCTATCTCACCACAGTGGCTGACGACCTCGACGGCATCTACGAGGCGATCAAAGAAAACGCCATGCTGCAAAAGTACGCCGGCGGCATCGGCAACGATTGGACACCGGTGCGCGCGCTGGGCGCGTATATCAAAGGCACCAACGGCAAATCGCAGGGCGTGGTGCCGTTCCTGAAGGTGGTGAACGACACCGCCGTTGCCGTCAATCAGGGCGGCAAACGCAAGGGTGCGGTGTGTTCGTATCTTGAGACCTGGCACCTCGACATCGAAGAATTTCTGGAATTGCGCAAAAACACCGGTGACGACCGCCGCCGTACGCATGACATGAATACCTCGAACTGGATTCCCGACCTCTTCATGAAGCGGGTGATCGAAGGCGGCGAGTGGACCTTGTTTTCACCGTCGGATGTGACGGATTTGCATGAGAAATTCGGCAAGGCCTTTGAGCAGGCCTATGTCGGGTATGAGGCCCGTTGCGCGCGCGGCGAAATGAAACTCTACAAGAAAATTCCCGCAGCGCAACTGTGGCGCAAAATGCTCACCATGCTGTTCGAGACCGGGCATCCGTGGATCACCTTCAAGGATCCGTGCAACCTGCGCTCGCCGCAACAACACGTCGGCGTCATTCACAGTTCCAACCTGTGTACCGAAATCACGCTCAACACCGGCCCCGATGAAATTGCCGTGTGCAATCTGGGTTCGGTGAATATGCCCGCGCATCTGGATCTGGCCAGCGGCCGGCTCGACATGGAGAAGTTAAAGCGCACGGTGGGGATCGCCATGCGCATGCTGGATAACGTGATCGATCTGAATTTTTACTCGGTCAATAAGGCGCGCAACTCCAACTTCAAGCACCGTCCGGTGGGGCTCGGCATCATGGGCTTCCAGGACTGCTTGCACCTGCTGCGCATTCCGTATGGGTCGCAGGCGGCGGTGGCATTTTCGGACCGCTCGATGGAGCAGGTGTGCTACACCGCCTATCAGGCATCTACCGATCTGGCCGAGGAGCGCGGCGCGTACTCCACCTTCAAAGGCTCGTTGTGGGAGCGCGGCATACTGCCGCAGGACACCTTGAAACTGCTCGCCGCTGAACGCGGCGGCTATGTGGAATGCGACACCTCGGCCACGCTAGACTGGGAGCATTTGCGTAAGCGCATCCAGCAGGTGGGCATGCGTAACTCCAATTGTGTTGCCATCGCGCCCACCGCCACTATCGCCAACATCACCGGCTTGTCGCAGTGCATAGAACCGACGTATCAGAATCTCTACGTGAAATCGAATCTGTCGGGTGAGTTCACGGTGGTGAACGAGTTTCTGGTGCGCGATCTGAAGAAGCTCAACCTGTGGGATGAGGTGATGATCGCCGATCTCAAATATTTCGACGGCTCGCTGGCGAAGATCGACCGTATACCGCCCGATGTGCGCGGTCTTTACGCCACGGCGTTTGAAATCGAACCCCAGTGGCTGGTCGAGTGCGCGGCGCGGCGTCAAAAATGGGTGGATCAGTCGCAATCGCTGAATATCTACATGGCGGGCGCTTCGGGCAAGAAGCTCGATGAAACCTATAAGCTGGCGTGGCTGCGCGGCTTGAAAACCACCTACTACCTGCGCACGCTGGGCGCCACCTCGGCGGAGAAATCCACCGGGCGTGCAGGGCAGTTAAACGCGGTGAGCGCCGATGGCGGGGTGGCGGAGACGCCGGCGACGGATGCGAAGTTTTGCGCCATAGACGATCCGGAATGCGAAGCATGCCAATAGCGGGAACGTCGGGCACTGTGGTAGCAGCGCGTGCCGTATGAACCAGCGGCGACACCTGCACCGCATACAGTTGCCGCGCGCTATTGATGCACTTGGTATCCACCCATAATACGAATAAAGGAGACTCATGATGTTGCAATTTGATGACGCCATTACGCAAAGCCCGGTGCTGGGCCTGCAACCGGCGGTGCCGGATGGCGTGCGTGCGCAGCCGCAAACCCAAACGCTGCAGCCTATGCAACCTATGCAACCCCTTGCGGCGGCCAAGCTCACAGAGGCGGCGCAGCTGCGCCGCGTCAATATCGCGGACAAGCGCATCATCAACGGCCAGACCGACGTTAACCAATTGGTGCCCTTCAAATACAAATGGGCATGGGACAAATATCTTTCGGCGTGCGCCAATCACTGGATGCCGCAGGAAATCCAGATGAGCCGTGATATCGAGCTGTGGAAAAACCCCAATGGACTGACCGATGACGAGCGCCGTCTGGTGATGCGTAATCTGGGGTTTTTTGTCACTGCGGATTCGTTGGCCGCGAACAATATCGTGCTCGGCACCTATCGCCATATCACGGCGCCGGAATGCCGTCAGTATCTGCTGCGGCAGGCTTTTGAAGAGGCGATACACACGCACGCTTATCAGTACATCGTCGAGAGCTTGGGGCTGAACGAGGGCGAGGTATTCAATGCCTATCACGAGATTGCGTCGATCCGCGCCAAGGATGAATTCCTGATCCCGTTCATCGATACGCTAACCAATCCCTTGTTCAAAACGGGTACCCCGCAAGCGGATCAGGCGCTGCTCAAGAGTCTGATCGTGTTCGCGTGCCTGATGGAGGGGCTATTCTTCTACGTCGGTTTTACGCAGATTCTGGCGCTCGGCCGTCAGAACAAGATGACCGGTGCGGCCGAGCAGTACCAGTACATCCTGCGCGATGAATCGATGCACTGTAATTTCGGCATCGACGTCATCAACACCATCAAATTGGAAAATCCGCATCTGTGGACCACCGAATTCCGCGACGAGATCCGCGAACTGTTCAAACAGGGCGTGGAACTGGAATACCGCTATGCCGAAGACACCATGCCGCGCGGCGTGCTCGGTCTGAATGCCGCGATGTTCAAGGAGTATCTGCGCTTCATCGCCAACCGCCGCGCGCAGCAAATCGGTCTAGACCCGATGTTCGAGGGCGCCACCAACCCGTTTCCGTGGATGGCGGAGATGATCGATCTGAAAAAGGAGAAAAACTTTTTCGAAACCCGCGTCACGGAATATCAAACGGGTGGAGCACTCAGCTGGGATTAAATTTCCCTACGTTAGACTACCGGTGGCGACACGCGCCGCATCTTGTGCGGCGGGGCGTCGCTGCTGGGGTGCGGGTGTTGTGGCCGCACGCCATCCCTGTGGCGCAATACGGCACTGCACATCGTGGCCTATAGCCTGAAGAACTGGCGCTATCGTAGCCGCAGTCGCCGGGCGGGGCAGCGTACCGTGACCGAGCTACGCGCGGAACGCGACTACATGCTGTGGCTCAAATTTGATGATGGCGTCGAAGGCCGCGTCTACCTGGGCGACTTGATGGCGACCACGGCGTACGGCGCACAGGTGGATGAAAACGCCTTTTTCAAAGTGGTGGTTGATCCCCTATCGCAAGACGTGATCTGGGAAGGTGGCGTGCATCTGGATGCCGATATGCTCTACCGCAACCTCGCCAGCCAGAGCGGCGCCCCCTTGCACTAGCGCTCACGGGTGCAGTGGCGCCAGCAAACCACAACGCAGACGACGGAGGATCGCATGGCAAAAGCAGCGAAAAAGGCGGGCAAGAAAAAAACCGCGGGCAAAAAAACGCCCGCCAAAACCGCAGCGCGCAAGCAAAAGCCGCCGGCGAAGGCCGCGCGCAAATCAACGGCCCGCAAGTCGTCGCCAAAGAAGAGCGTAAAAACACCGACAAGCAAAACCGCAGGCAAAAAAAAGCCGGCTAAAAAGCCGGCTAAAAGAAAAGCAGCAAAGAAAAAAACAGCTAAACCCGCTTCCCAAGGCCGCCCGGCGCAACAACCAGCAGCGATATCCGCTACCACAGTTATAACGCCCGCAGCGCCCACACCAGTCGCCGTGCCCGGCGCTTGGCCATTTCCCATGGCCAGTAAGCCGTAGCTGCCGCTACGTTCAATTGTCAGGCGGCTTTCCGAGGAAGGCCGCCAGACGCTATCTCGTGGCGGGTGCGTGACCAGCGGTCAGCAGGGGGCTAAAGATACCGAATCTACCGTGACCGGGCAAGGTACATATTTTTCACCTCGAATGCAGTAGGGTGTAATGTAAAAATATTGAATTAAAACATATACATAAAAAATATTATTGGTTTTTCTATGCATTAAAGTGTGCGCACGCTAACTCATGTGTGGCTTGCCCACAAAGGTATATTTGTTGTTCTTGACCCCCCAAGTTGTACTCAGTAGAGTGCTTGCCGCGATCCTTATAGAGGCAATGGTTTTAATTGGTGTACGCTTTTCGCGAGGCTTTATCTCATGACCCTACCCACAACGCTTTTTTCCACGCCGTCCCACATCCGCCGCACGGCAGCGCACGTCATCGCGCATTTCCTTGTCATGCTGGGGTTCGTGTTTGCCGCACCAGCGGTCTACGCGCAGGCCGATTGCGCCCATCGCGGCGATCTGGATGCGTTGTATTGTGACGAGAATAAAGACCTCGTAGCGGATCAGCCCAAGGATCCCAAGCGCTTCAAGAATCCATCGACACTGGTATTTACCTACACGCCGGTTGAAGACCCGGCAGTTTACGAAAATATATTCAAGCCGTTTACCGATTACCTCGGCAAATGCACCGGCAAGCGGGTGGTGTTCTATCAGGTGCAGTCGAACGCGGCAGAGATCGAAGCAATGCGTTCCGGCCGCCTGCATGTGGGCGGATTTTCCACCGGACCGACCAACTACGCAGTGAATCTCGCCGGTGCGATTCCGTTTGCGGTCAAAGGCGGCGCCAAAGAATTGCAGGGCTACAACCTGATCATGATCGTCAAAAAAGACAGCCCGTATCAAAAAATCACTGATCTCAAGGGCAAGAAAGTGGCGCACGTGCAACCTTCATCCAACTCCGGCAACCTCGCGCCGCGCGCCTTGTTTCCCGCGCTGGGTCTGGTGCCCGACCAGGATTACAAGGTGCTCTATTCCGGCAAGCATGACAACTCCATCATGGGGGTCACCACCGGCGACTATGATGCGGCGCCGGTGGCGTCCGACGTATTCAAGCGCATGGCCACGCGCGGTCAAATCAAGGAGGATGATTTCCGCATCATCTGGCGCAGCGAGTTGTTCCCGACCTCGTCGTTTGCCTACGCGCATGATCTCGAGCCGAAGCTGCGCGACACCCTGGTCAAATGTTTTTACGACTATCGATTTCCCGCCGAAATGCAAAAAGCGTTTGACGGTGCCGACCGTTTTTTCCCGATTACCTACCAAAAAGACTGGGCGCTCGTGCGCAAAGTCGCCGAAGGCAGCGGTGAAAAATTCAACAGTGCCGCGTTTGAAAACCTGAAGAAAAAGGAAGTCGAAGCGGCTGCCGCCAAAGCGCAGAAAAAATAGTGACGCCGGTTGCGGCGGCAGTCATCGGCAAAATGCATTGACGCAAAACCCGCACCAGGCCGCGCTCGCCATTCGCGGTCTGGTCAAAGCCTATGTGCGCGGCAAACCCGTGCTCAACGGCATCACGCTCGACATCGAGTCGAACGGCATCACCGCCATCATCGGCCCCTCGGGCACCGGCAAATCCACGCTGATCCGCTGCATCAACCGGCTAGTTGAGCCCACCAGCGGCGAAATTATTTTCGAGGGGCGTAATCTGGTGACCCTCAACCGCACGGAGCTGCGCGCGGCGCGGCGGCAGATCGGCATGGTGTTTCAGGAATACAACCTGGTCGAGCGGCTCAGCGTGATGGAAAACGTGCTGTGCGGCAGACTCGGCTATGTGGCGCCCTTCAAGGCATGGCTGCGGCGCTTTCCGCCAGCGGATCTTAACGAGGCCTACGCGCTGCTGGAGACAGTCGGGCTGACCGCGCACCTGCACGCGCGCGCGGATGCGCTCTCGGGCGGGCAGCGCCAGCGCGTGGGCATCGCGCGCGCGCTGATGCAAAGTCCCAAGCTGTTGCTGGCTGACGAACCCACCTCGTCGCTGGATCCCAAGACCTCGGTGGAAATCATGACCTTGATGCGCGATCTGGCGAATCAGCGCGGCATTCCCGCCATCGTCAACATACACAACGTCGCCCTGGCGCGGCGCTTTGCCACGCGCATCGTGGGCTTGAGCGGTGGCGCGGTGGTGTTCGACGGCGTGCCCGATGCCTTGAGTGATGCATTTTTGAAACAAATCTACGGTGGTGAAAGCTGGCTCGATGGCAGCGACGGCTGACAGCGCACAGGCTGCCCGCATGGCGACCGGGCCCGCGAACTGGCCGTCGCGGCTGGCGTGGATCGCGTTCTCGATTTATTTCGTCTACGCGCTTTCGCATCTGCAACTAACGCCTGCGCGTTTTCTCGCAGGGTTGGCGTATGGTTATACATTCCTTACCAAACTTTTTCCGCCGGACTTTGAGCGTTGGGAACTGCTGCTCAAAGGCCTCAAGGAAAGCCTCGAAATCGCGATCCTCGCCTCGGTGCTGGGGCTGATCATCTCGCTGCCGGTGAGCCTGCTCGCCGCGCGCAACCTGATGCCGCTGTGGGTGACCTGGCCGGCGCGCCTGTTGATGGTGGTGTGCCGCTCGTTTCATCCGGTGATCATCGCCATTTTGTTTGTGAAGGCCGTGGGCTTTGGCGCGCTGGCGGGAATCCTGGCGCTGACCGTGGCATCGCTGGGTTTTCTCGGCAAGCTGTTTACCGAGGCGATCGAGGAAATTTCGCTGAAACAGGTTGAAGCGGTGCGTGCGAGTGGCGCGCCGTTCATGAGTGTGATCGCGTTTGGCGTGTTACCGCAGGTGTTTTCGCGCTTCATCGGCTTTGCGTCGTATGAACTCGATTCCAATCTGCGCAATTCCACCATGGTCGGCATAGTCGGCGCGGGCGGCATAGGCGGTACCCTGTTCGCGGCGTTTCAGCGTTTTGATTACGACTTCGTGTGCGCCATCATTCTCTCCATCATCGGCATGATTGTCGTCGGCGAAGTGCTGACCCACGCGGTGAAAAAGGTGTTTCGCGCGTGAGTTACCCTGGCGCCACCACGGCAATCGATCGCGAATGGCAGCGCTACTCCGTGGCTGAGCGTCTTGCGCGCTTCGGGGTTTACCTCGCCATCGTTGCTGCGGTGGTGCTGTCGCTACGCACGGTGGAAGTCATCCCCGATTTCATTTTCGATGCGCCGGAACAGATCGCCGATTTATTGCAGCGCATGTGGCCGCCGGATGTGGCGTCCTATCCGCAGGAGATACACGCAGCGCTACTCGATTCGCTGCACATCGCCACCGTCGGCACCGTGCTCGGCGTCGTGATGGCGCTGCCGTTCGGATTTCTTGCGGCACGCAACGTCACGCCGTGGCCGTGGCTCAACTGGGCGGCGCGGCTGGTGCTGATTTCCACGCGCTCGATCAACACGCTGGTATTCGCACTGTTCTTCGTCGCCGTATTCGGGCCCGGCGCGCTCGCCGGCACGCTGGCGATAGCGTTTCACTCCATCGGTTTCGTCGGACGACTTTTTTCCGAGGCGCTCGAAAACACCAGCCCCGGCCCGATCGAAGCGCTGCGCGCAGCGGGCGCGCCGGGCGTCAGCGTGATCAGCTTCGGTTACTGGCCGCAGGTGGTGCCGGCATTCTGGTCGCTGGTGCTGTTTCGCTGGGACATCAACGTGCGCGAATCCATCGTGCTGGGTCTGGTGGGCGCGGGCGGCGTCGGTATGGCGCTCGACAATGCGCTGAACCTGTTTCAGTGGCCGCGCGTGTCGATGGTGCTGCTGGCGATACTCGGCGTGGTGATCGCCGCCGAGGTGGTGGTGACTTACATCCGCAAAAAGATCATCTAACGGCACCTTCCCACCAACGGGTGCGATTCAAACTGATGTCTAAGAACGGGAGTTTCTATAGATCAGAGAAACTCCTTCCCCTTCAGGGCTAATCTATGCACACATCTTTGGCGTTCGTAGCCCGGAAGGAGGCCATGGTTTTTCATGGCCGTATTCCGGGGAGGCGCAAAAACGTCAAGACCTTCGACACAGATTTCGCAGATGAACGCAGATTAACTGCAAAACAATCTGTGAAAATCTGCGAAATCTGCGTCAATGGTT
>CAMDRT010000020.1 GCA_945906815.1 Bordetella parapertussis | reverse complement strand
ATCTTCGTTCAACCAGTCATCCACCGATGGCGGCAGCAGATAGTCGGTCTTGCGGTCAGCGAGTATGAAGTTGGTCATGGCTGTACTCTGCTATTCGTCAATTCGAGTATAGTACTTTTACGACTGGAAAGTCCGACAGGCTGCTAGGGTGAACTGATCCCTTTCTCTGGCCGCGGGCGCCAGTCGGGTGTCGTCCATCTTGGTGTACATGGCGGATATTTTTGCGTTAGGCCCTTTGATAATGTAATTGACGCCGAAATCCGTCGCCGTATTGGTGGTGTTGCTCAGCGAACGCTCAAACTTCTGATAGCGGACAAAGGGCTGCACTTGTCCCCAGACGATTTTTTGCGCGAACAGAAATGCGCCGCTGAGCAGATACGATTTACCATCAACTTGCCCGCCAATGTTGTCGCCGCCCACACAAGCGGGGGCGCCGGGCTCGCCAGAACCGCAATCAACCGCGCCGAGCTTGTATTTGTAGTAAGCCGCTTCGAACGTCGGTACGCCGGCGGAAAATTTCTTTTCAACCAACAAATCCGCACTCCATATCTTCAGCTTGCCGGGTGTCGCGACAGTGCCCACGCCATCCGTCTGTGAGACGCCCGCCACGGCGACAGTGAATATATCCTTGCCACCGCCGTACCAGCCGCCGGTGTAATGCGCCGGCGCAGGTTCGGGATCCCAGATGTTGAACGCCAAGCGACCGGCATAGAGCAGCTTGTCAGATGCTCCCGACAACGCCGCCGCCTTGTTGTGCCCCTCAAATACGCCGCCGGAATAGACCAACTTGCCGCCGAACGGCTTACCCCACACCATCAAGCCGTTATCGCGACCCACGGCCAGGTTTGGATAGTTCGACGCTACGCCCGGATAAGACCAAGGCAAGGCGAAGAACGGCCCGTACAGATTGGCTCTATCGCTGGGTGGCAGCATGCGGCCCATCCAGATATTGAATTCAGGCATGAATTCCAACTGGACGATGGCGTCCATGACGCGGATGCTGTCTCCTCCGGTCGCCGCTGTCCCGCCCGTGCGTTCGGTATTGAAGGTCGCCTTGATGACCTTGCCATAGTGAGCGCCCAGGTAAAGGCGAGCATTTTCGATGGCAAAGTCGTTTGAACGGGAAGTGCCGTTGGGAGCGCCCTTTTCCAGGCTGGTGTAGCTGCTGCGCATACCAAGCCCAAGCGTGATACCTGCATCGTCACCCATCTTTAACTCGGCGCCCGCATTTGCGTATTGCGCCGAAGCGAGCAAAGCGGTTGAAAGTATTCCCCGGGTAACACTTTCCCACAATTTCTTTCTTGGGGATCTTGCCGTACGTGGCCGCTCAACGGGTTCCATGCGAAATGCTCCTTTGCGTTTGATCGATGTGAAAAATGGTGCAATGACATATTCATGTATTGCACCGTCATCGACAGAGCATGTTTCGTGCCACGGCAGTTTCCGCAGATAAGAAGTCACTGTACGTTACGTCGCTTTTGACCTCGCTGGAGATATCGTCATAGAGTGAAGCGGCGCATAAATTTTGCACAAAAGCATTACAGGTTTGTTTCGATTTACTGCGGCCACGATCTGGATTCGGCGATCTTATGCGCATTGTTTCGGTGCGAAATTTCACCTAGGCGCACTGATGTGGTTAGAACGCCGTTACTGAACAATACGAAAATACTTGCGCCGTAATCGTGCGTCCGCTCCGGGTGCCTATCAGCGAAACCGTGTTGAAGGATGTCGCGTTGATGGCGTTTGAGGAAATCAACGCCAAGGGCGGCGTGAAGTCCGGTGTCAGCAAAGCGACGCCGGGGCGAGCTACCGCAGCAAGGCCGTTCGCGTCAACGCACCTTCGCCTGCAGCCATTCGTCGATCAGACGCGCAACCACGAGATTGTTGCGCTCGGACGGAATGCCATGGCCGTTGCCGTGTATGCCTCGCGCTTCGAGCCGGATATGCTCGTTTGCGACGCCAGCCTGCACCAGGTACTTCGCGGTGCAGTGATCGTATGGTGCGTGGTACGAGGCTTCGCCGGTGATGATCGCGATGGGAATACCGCGCAGATTGGGAAGCGTACGCGGGGTCCCCGCCTGCAACATACACAGCACGAGATCAGGCGCGTCGGCTTTTGCCTGCCGCTCGGTCTGCAATTCTTTAGGATGGTTGAGCGGCGGATCATAGGTGATGCGGATATCCGTTGGACCCCATGCCCGCGCAGGGCCTTTTGATAGCACCGCGAGCTCGAAGGGCGGTCCGGACGGCTCAATGGCGATGACGCCACGCACGAGCTTGGGCCGCGCATCGGCGAGCAGCCAGCCGA
Organism: Bordetella parapertussis; assembly: GCA_945906815.1. Taxonomy (GTDB): domain Bacteria; phylum Pseudomonadota; class Gammaproteobacteria; order Burkholderiales; family SG8-41; genus UBA5216. The sequence goes on along the minus strand of CAMDRT010000020.1, from coordinate 79,139 downwards.
ATGGCCCGGCCTGCGAATGCGTCACGATAATAGCGGGGCCAATGCGGTCGAGCAGTGCGGCGCCCGCGTCCTGGACCAGCTGCTGCGTCTCCGCGTTGTTCGCGAGATAGGCAACCGTGCGCGCGTGTGCAGCGTCAAACACTGGGTTTCCGCGCCTTCCGCGGTTGGCACCTTCGCCCGGATACTGTGTGTGCAGCTTCGCCTGTGGCCACGAGCCCAGCTCCGCCGCGGCAGTGCTGTTGCGCTCCGCACCCGCAGCGACGGCGCGGATCTGTTTGCCCTGGTGCTGTGCGTCGTATATCGAGCGGCCGCGCGCCGGCTGGTCCGTGAGGTACACAACATAACCTTGATCGACAAAGTAATGCGCCCAGCCGCGACGGCCGTCGGGTGTTTGCATCCAGGTCGTTCCGGTCGAGCTGGCACCGTGGAAGAAGACGATGGGATAGGGATGTCGAACTTCGCGCGGCGCCCACACTTCGACGTACATCTGTCCGACCATGGCCTCACGTCCCGCCTCACCGACATAGCGCCCACCGGCGTAGAAGTAGCCCTGTCGCGCCACATTGCTCTCGATCGCGGGCACGCCGGCCGGGGGCGCGTGTAGCGTCTTTCCTGTGGGTGCGGGCCCAGCACAGCCCAAGAGCAGAGTGACCAGGCTGACAGCCGCCAGCGTATTTCTCAGTACCATGTTTTCTTCTCCCTTGATTGACGCCTTGAATCTCGAACACGCGTTTGCGTACGGACTCCTGTATCGCTATCTCTCCATCGCGCCGTAGACCAGCGCGGCCATCTGCTCGCGGTAATACTTGCGGATCTCGCCGGGGCCCACGGTCATGGTGACGACGACGAGCTGCTCGCGCGGATCGGCCCAGTAGCTGGTGCCGTTCGCGCCGTTCCAGGTATAGTCACCGACGCTGCCGTTTGTCGCCGCGACGCCGGGCTCGACGCGCACGGCAACGCCCAGGCCAAAACCATAACCGGCGCGCGCGGCCTCGGTGCCGGCAACGTTGTTCTTGATGTCCTTGCCGAGGTGGTCCGACGTCATCAGGCGCACGGTCCTCGGACTCAACACGCGCCTGCCGTCGATGACGCCGCCGTTCATGAGCATCTGCCCGAACCGCAGGTAATCGCCCGCCGTGCTGAATGCGCACGCGCCGCCGCAGTCGAACTTCGGCTGCTCGCGGATGAGGCGTATGCCCTGCGGCTTTCCGCTGAGCGGATCGTTCGGCAGCGGCTGCGCCACGCGTGTGCTCTTGTTGCGGATGGTGTCGAACGCGGTATCGGGCATGTCGACCTTCGACCAGATGCGTTCTTCGAGTGCGGCGCCGAGCGATTTTCCAGTCACCTTCTCGATCACTGCGCCGAGCGCGTCTGTGGACAGACTATAGTCCCAGGTCGTCCCCGGCTGATACAGCAGCGGCAGCTTGCTGATGGTCTCCATGAACTCGTCCGTGGTACCGCCATAGGCCGCCACCGACGAGCCGGCGGGCCACAGCTTGTGTATCGGCGTGTTGCCGCGTCCGCCATAAGTGATGCCTGAGGTGTGCCGCATGAGATCCTGAATGGTAATCGGGCGCTTTGCCGGCTCGAGCCGGATGTGGCCGCTCGAGTCGACGATGCCGACCTGCATCGCGGCGAACTGCGGATAGTAGTTGGACAGTGGCGCGGTCAACGGCAGCCGCCCCTCCTCGAGGAGCGTCAGCGCGCCCACTACCGTCATCACTTTGGTCATCGACGCGAGCTGGAAGATCGCGTCGGTGCGCATCGGTATTGCTTTCTGCTTGTCCTGGAAACCCATCGCTTTGTAGTAAACCAACCGGCCTTCGCGCGCGATCGCGACCACCGCGCCGGGTATGCGGTCCTTGGCGATTTCGTCGGCGAAGAAGCGGTCGATGCGCTGCAGCGCAGCGGGTGAAAAGCCGACTTTCGCGGGATCGACACGCGGCAGCGGCTCGGCCGCGAAGATCACACTGGAGACCATGGAAAGTGCGCAACAAAGGGTGGTAAGGCTTCGATATTTTTTCATTTCATCCTCAGGTTTAGGATTTTCAAATACCATTTTTTTCACCAGCCCGCAATCTGTTCCCACTACGGCAACAAGGTGATCGCGCTGAGTAAACACAAAACAGCGGCGGCAACGATGGCAGCGGAATTGGCAGCAATTGGCGGCCTCGCTTGCAGTTTTGCGTAAAGCGGTAGAGAGTGACGAATGTTTGAAAAATCTAAATATTTGATGGCTGCTGGGTATCTGCTTCCTCAAGTAGTTTTCGCTGCGGGAATTCAGTACAACGCTATAAATTTCGCAGATGCATCGAATGGCACAACTTACCTTGTCGATTTACAGCAGGGGGCCGAGTTGTCCAATAAAGTCAACAGCATGCGCAATGGTGGTTTTGAAACGTCGATGGGGCGATGGGTAAGCTTTAACCATTGGTATTCAACAAAATGGGTTGATAGCAAATTGTTGTTGATGACGCAGGTGACCCCGAGCTTCGGAATACTGTGGGGCGGGAGCACGGGCGAGCGCGGCGAAAAATATTCTATTGCGCCCAGTTTAAAAATGGGGTTTGTCTACCAGAAAGAAACCCAGAGAAACCACTTCCTGTCGATCAGGGCGGTAACAACAGTCGGTGGCGAATTAAAGGAGCGAGGTTGTTTGGCTGATTATGGTGACATAGGCGGCTCGCAATACGTTAATTGTCGCCTGGCTGCTAGTCCGTTGCCGCCATCAGAAACATTGCGCTATTTGGTAAACAGTAAGCCGCTTAATAAAGATTTGTTTTTCATTCAATACTCAATAACTTTTAACTGAGAGATAACGCCATGAAAAAACACTTACTTTTTCTAAGTTGGGTCAGCGCTTTTGTTTTTAATGCTGCTGATGTTGTCGCTCAGGCTAAAACAAGCAAACCGGGCGGGGGTGTGACCCAACCTATGCTCCAGTCATGGATGAGTCCGGAATTAACGGATGCCTGGAATTCAGGGTTTAAAGGTCAAGGCGTAAAAATTACGGTGGTTGATGATTTTAGTAGTGGCAGCAGGCTATGGGGAAATCTGGGGGGTGGCAATGCGCGCTTGAGGCATGGCGAGTGGACTTATCAAGAGGCGAGCATGATTGCGCCATTGGCTTCGATGGGAAAACACGATTTTAATTCGGGAAGAACTGTGCCTCTAGCGCAAGGGTTAAATGTCCTGAACCTTAGCTATGGCATGTATGCTAAAGGCGGCTATAGCGCCGGCCAAATCGGATGGAGTCCGCAGGAGAATTCGATTATTAACTACGCTAATGGCGGAAAAGCCGTAATAGCCAAGGCCGCTGGAAACGATGCTGTGCCGATTGGCGGGGTTAATGCATCTGGAAATGTGGATTATTTAAACCTGGCGTTGAAGAGTAGCCTATCCGCTATTTATGTGGGTGCGCTCAGCAAGAACGGCACGCCATCATCACCCGCCTCCCTGGCTTCCTATTCGAACACGGCTGGTGCGGATGGCGTAGTTCAAGGTCGGTTCCTGGTGGTTGGGGTTGAAGGTAATAAAACAGGATTGCATGGCACTTCTTTCGCGGCTCCGATCGTCAGCGGGTATGCAGCAGTAGTGGGGAGTAAATTTACAAGTGCAACGCCAACTCAGGTAAGCAATCGCTTGCTAAGCACCGCTAGAGGGGACACGGTTCTGGGTTATAACCCGCAGCTGCATGGAAAAGGTGAGGCCAGCATTACCAGGGCATTGGCGCCGGTGTCCATTCAATAAGTCGATTAGAGCATTTCCAGCGCACGCGGGCCCTTAGGCGGCGGAAAAATACTGTCCAATTCAAGCAACTGCGCCGCGCTCAGTTCAATATCGCGCGCGGCGGCGTTTTCATCCATCCGTTCCAGGTTTGCGCATTTGGGGATTACGATCACATCTTCTTGCGCCAGCAGCCACGCCAGCGCCAACTGCGCCGGTGTAATGCCGCAAGCTTTCGCCAACGCCGCCAGCTTTGCATTCTTGACCAGCCGCGCTTGCTCCAGGGGCGAGTAGGCCATCACCGGCACACGCCGCTCGCGCAGCCACGGTTGCAAGTCCCATTCGATGCCACGACGCGACAGGTTGTAGAGCAATTGATTGGTTGCGGTTGCAGCGCCACCGGGCGTTTTCCACCATTCTTTCATCTCGGCAAAGTTGAGGTTGCTCACACCGTAATGACGAATCTTCCCGGCACGCTGTAATGTCATCAGGGCATCGAGTGTTTCGCAGAAGGCGATGCTACCGCGCCAGTGCAGCAGATACAGATCAATGCGGTCGGTCTGGAGGTTCTTCAGGCTGCGCTCGCACGCGGCCACCGTCCCGCGCTGCGAGGCGTTACCCGGCAGCACCTTGCTCACCAGATATACCTCATCGCGCCGCCCCGCGATCGCCTCAGCGATCAATTGTTCCGAGCGGCCATCGCCATACATTTCGGCGGTGTCTATGAGCGTCAGGCCCAAGTCCAGCCCGCGCCGCAGTGCTGCGATTTCTTGCGAGCGCCTTGCGCGTGTGTCGCCCATGTTCCAGGTGCCCTGCCCCAGGGCAGGCACGCGCTCACCGCCAGGCAAAAGGATAGTTTTCATAGGCGACAGTTTAAACGTGGATGGGCTAAACTAAAACCGCCGGGTCTACGAACACCAGAGCGCCGGCTCCGCGACATGATATTGATGCGCACTTCACCATGAAAACCGTTTTCATTTTTCTGATCGACGCCTACAAGCTGCTGCTATCGCCCTTACTCGGCCGGCAGTGCCGCTTCTATCCTACGTGTTCGAGCTACACCAAAGAGGCGATTGAAATTCACGGTGCGTGGTGCGGCGGCTGGCTGGGCGTGAAGCGCATTCTGCGCTGCAACCCGTGGTGTGCGGGCGGGGTGGATGAGGTGCCGCTGAAGAAGGGTTGAGCGTTGGGAGTTGAAGCGCAGTTACGCCCAACTCTGAACGCTCAACTAACCGGCTATTCTGCACACCAAGCCCTTCAGATATTCCCCTTCCGGAAAATGGAGCGCCAACGGATGATCTGCCGCGGCGTGGTGCCATGCTTCCACGCGCGCGTTGACGCCTGCATCCAGCGCCGCGCCGGCGACGATTTTCTGAAACAGTTCGGCGGACACACCACCTGAACACGAGTAGGTCATCAACACGCCGCCGGGATGGAGCAGTTTGAATCCGAGCAGGTTGGCATCTTTGTATGCGCGCGCGGCTTTTTCGGCGTGCGCCGCCGTGGGCGCGAGTTTGGGCGGATCCAGCACGATCACGTCAAAGCGGCGTCCCGCATCGCGAAATTTGCGCAGCATTTGAAACACATCGCCTTCGATCCATTCCACGCCGGACAGTTGGTTCAAACGTGCATTCTCGCGCGCGAGCTCCAGCGCCGGGCCCGAACTGTCGATGGCGGTAACCGCTCGCGCGCCGCCGGCGAGCGCGTTCAAGGCGAATCCTCCGCTGTGGCAAAAACAATCCAGTACTGCAGCTCCTTTTGAAATATGATTTAAAAACAAACGGTTATCACGTTGATCGAGATAGTAGCCGGTTTTGTGTCCGGACTCGATTTCGATCCTGAAGCGCAGGCCGTGTTCGTGCACAAGGATGGGCTCGCTAATCTGCGCGCCACGCAACAAGCCGCTGCGCTGGGGCAAGCCTTCGAGCGTGCGCACGTCAGCATCGGAGCGCTCCCATACCCGGGTAACGCCCGCTAACGCGGCTAGCGCATCGGCAATCGCGTCGCGCCAGCGCTCTGCGCCCGCTGCCAGCAATTGCACCACCACCGTGTCACCGTATTGATCGGCAATCACGCCGGGCAGCCCATCGGATTCGCCGTGTACCAAGCGCACGCTGTTGGTGGCGCCAGCGGCCAAAAGTTTTGCCCGCGCTTGCGCTGCTTGCGTGATGCGCTGGCGGAAAAAAGCCGCATCGATGTCGCACGTGTCCCACGCCCACACTCGCGCGCGAATTTGTGATGCGGGGCTGTAGGCTGCAACTGCGAGCATCGCGCCGTCGGCTGCAAGCAGTTCGACGCTGGCGCCAGATTCGGGGTTGCCTTCGACACGCGCGATGGCGCCGGCGAATATCCACGGATGGCGGCGTATGAGAGATTTTTCGCGGCCGGGTTTGAGGATGAGTTGTACTGGTGAAGCGTGAGGCGTGAGAGGTGAGGCGGGCGTATCCGTCTCCCTTACAGCCCACGTCTTACGCTTCACGCTTCACGCCTCACGATTTACGCCTCGCACGCGGATGCGCCGCATCATACACTTTGGCCAGATGCTGAAAATCCAGTTGTGTATACACCTGCGTGGTGGAAATACTCTCATGGCCCAGCATTTCCTGCACCGCGCGCAGGTCGCCGCTGGATTGCAGCAGGTGCGAGGCAAACGAGTGGCGCAACACGTGGGGATGTAGCGACCGATCCAGGCCCAGCTTTGCCGCCCAATGTTTGATGCGCAGTTGCACCGCACGCACGCCGAGGCGCCGCCCGCCCTGGCCGAGAAATAACGCGGTTTCATCCTCACGTGCGTAGGCACGAGCGAGCAACGCGCGTTGCGCCAGCCACACGTCAATGGCGGCAAGCGCGTGGCGGCCCACCGGCACCACGCGCGTTTTGCCGCCCTTGCCGGTGACGCGCACGGTGGTGTCGGCAACGTTGATATCACCCAGCGCCAGCCCGGTGAGCTCGGAGAGCCGCAGCCCTGACGAATAAAAAAGTTCAAACATCGCTTTGTCGCGCAGCGCGAGCGCACCGTCTTCATCGATGTTCATCAACTGCGCGGCGGCGTCGGGCGACAGCGCGTGCGGCAGGCGTCGCGCGGATTTGGGTGCGCGCACGCCCACACAGGGGTTGGCAGAAAACCCGCGGTCACGCACCAGATAGCGGTACAGCCCGCGCCACGCGGAGAGCATGCGGGCAATGGACCGCCCATCCAGGTTGCGCGCGTGCAGTTGGGCGGCGTAGCGGCGGATCTGGTGTGATTGCAGTTCGCCGAGGTTGCTCGCGCCCATGAGCGTAATCAATTCGTCGATGTCGCGCTTGTAAGCGGCGGTGGTGTTGGCGCTGAGGCGCTTTTCGTGCGTGAGGTACGACAGAAAATCCTGTTGCTGTTGGCGCGCGGCGCAGTCTTTCGTTGCAATCGTTGCCACGGGGACCAGTGCGTCACGCTTCACCGCTGACTCCGCGCCGCAGACCTGCGCTCACCGCTTATGCCGGCGCAAGGCGCGCCGCCACAGCGCAGCCGATCAAGCCGCCCAGCCGCGATAAATACAAGGCGCCCATACCGGCGGAATAACGGCGCGGTTCTTCGCTCGCCAGTGCGAGTACGCCAAAGGCGCCAGCGCCGCCGGCCTGTATCGGCACAAAGGCAAACGAGCGCAGTAAAGGTGCTGTCGCGCCAAACAGGCTGGCAGTGTCGGCGGCAGCTTCGGCGCCGCAACTGGGTTCACTGAGCGCCATCACAAAATGGCGCGTCGCATCGCTCACCGGCTCAAACGCTGCGTGTGCAGTGAGTTCGGCGGGCGCGCCACACCACAAGCGCAGCGCTACCTGCGGCACGGCGAAATCCTCGCGCAGGCGCTGAGTCACAGCAGCGATCACCGACGCGGCGTCGCGCGCGCGCAGCAACGCCAGTGAGAGCGCATGCATTTTTTCACCCAACGCATCATTTTCTTCGCCGAACTGAATGATTTCACGCAGTTTCGTTTCGAGTTGTTTGCTTTTTTCGCGCAGCGTGAGTATCTGCCGTTCGCTGATGGATATGGCGCGTCCGCCGTGCGGATGCGGAATGTTAATCCCGGCCACGGCCTCGGCGTACTGCTCGAAAAACTCCGGATGCTGTTTTAAGTAGGCTGCTACGTCTTCTGAATTCATGGTTGATCCTGGATGATGGTCGGTGCGCGCAATTGCTACAATTCCCGGGCAATAATCGCCTACAGCACGATTTCCCCTTCAAACACCGTTACTGCCGGGCCCGTCATCAGCACCGGTTGGTCTACGCCGGCCCAAATTATCGAGAGCTCTCCGCCACGCGTGCTCACGCGCACGCGGCCCTGGCAGGCGAGTAACTGGCGTTGTACGCCCGCAACCACTGCAGCGCAAGCGCCCGTACCGCACGCCAGGGTTTCGCCCGCACCACGCTCATACACGCGCAGTTTGATGTGATCACGGCTGATGATCTGCATGAACCCTGCGTTCACCCGCTGGGGGAAACGCAGGTGCGATTCGATCAGCGGGCCGTCGTGCTCGACGGGCGCCTGTTCGACATCAGCAACCACTTGCACTGCGTGTGGATTTCCCATGGATAACACATTGATTTTAATATGTTTATTAATCAATTCCAGGTCGTATGTGAGCGCACGCTCCGGCGCATCAAAAGGAATTTGTAGCGGCTCGAAAACGGGCGCACCCATGTTCACCGTGACTTGCCCGTCGGCTTCAAGTTGCGGTTCGATCACGCCACCCAGGGTGCCGACACGAATGCGCGTTTTGTGCGTCAGCCCACGCTCATGCACGTAGCGCACAAAGCAGCGCGCGCCATTGCCGCATTGTTCAACCTCACCACCGTCGGCGTTGAAAATGCGATAGTAAAAATCCGTGTCCGCGCTGCGCGGCTTTTCTACCACCAGCACCTGGTCACAGCCAACGCCGAAATGGCGGTCGGCGAGCATGCGCAGTTGCGCGGCTTCGAGTTGCAGCGGCTGGGTGGTGGCGTCGAGCACCACAAAGTCGTTGCCGAGGCCGTGCATTTTGGTAAATTTTAGGCGCATTGAGCGTTGGGAGTTGGTGAAGGGGTAAATGGGGTACCCCCTTCACTCATTCACCCGTTCACTTGTTCACGTTTTTTAACATGATGTAATCATCCATCCAAAACCCGCCGCCGATTCGCTTGAGCGAAGTCTCGGCGATTTCAAATCCATGCTTCCGATACGCTGCGATCGCCGCTTTGTTGTGCCGGTTTACCGCGAGCGTCAGGCGCGTGCAGCCGTTGGCGGCCATACGATTTGCAACATGGGCGATCAACCTTGCGCCATACCCCTTGCGCTGCGCACGCGGATGCACATAGAGCTTGTCGATTTTAATCATCCCTGGCACGAGCGTTAAACAATAGGAGGTATAGCCGGTCATTTCGCCGCTCAGCAACAACACGTCCCACCACACATCGCGGCGCGGGAGTTCTTCACGAATCACCGCTTCGTCGTAACGCTCATCGAGCATGTATTCTATCTGCGCAGTGCTGATAATGCCCGGGTAATGCCCGTGCCAGATTTCTCGCGCGAGCCCACACAGTTGCGGAATCTCGCTTTCACGCAGCGCGCGAATCTCAAACATACGGGCTTTCCTCCCCTGGCGGCCGAGTCTTAAAGCGTTTATGCACCCAGTAGTACTGTTCCGGCATTTCGCGCACGCGTTCTTCGATGAAAGCATTCATGCGGCGCGTATCCGCCACGATATCATCGCTCGGAAAATTTTCCCATGCCGGATAAAAGCGCAACACATAACCCTGCGCGCCAGGCAACTGCCGCGTCACCGCGGGCACCACCACCGCACGCGCCAGCCGCGCCAGGCGCGAGAGGCCGCTGACGGTCGCTGCGGGCACCTTAAAAAACGGCACGAAAATCGCGTCACGCGCACCCAAATCCATGTCCGGCAAGTAGTACAGCGGCAAGCCCTCGCGTACGGCTTTCACCACCGGGCGTATGCCGTCCTGCCGCGAGAACAACACCGGCGTCACAAAGCGCGTGCGTCCGTGTCGCAGTACGCGGTCGAAGGCAGGGCTCTTCTGCTGACTGTACACGGAAACGCCGCGCCATTCGGTGATGATGCGCGAGCCGCCCATGTCGAGCCCCGCAAAATGCGGGGCTAGCCAGATGACCGGCTTATGCGCTACGGCCTGCCAGTGCTCGAGGCCCTCGACGCGCACCATGTTTTGGATGCGTTCCCTGGATGACCACCACAAAATACCGTGCTCCAGAAAGGCGCGCGCCACCACTTGAAAGTGGCTGCGTGCAACGCGTGCGCGCTCGGCCTCACGCCATTGTGGAAAACACAGCTTGAGATTGGTGAGGGCGACGTGGCGGCGCTCACGTGCCACGGCGTAAAGCAGCAATCCGGTGACACGACCCAACGGCGCCAACAGTGCCAGCGGCAGCAGGTGCAGCAGCCATACGACGAATAGACCGATGCGCATCAACCCTTCACCGCACCCGCCGGAACCTTGTAGCGGTTGTAGCCCCACAAATATTGCGCCGGGCAACGCCGCACCACGGTTTCTACGGCGCGATTCAACGCCGTCTCGTCAAATCCGCCAGCGGGCAATGGCTCGAAGCGCAAACGATAGCCCTGTCCGCGCGGCAGGCGTTCTGCGACCATCATCACCAGCAGTGCATTCGTGGTCTGGCACAGGCGGCTCACCAGCGTCATGGTATAGGCGGGGCGGCCGAAAAAATGGGCCCAGCGACCCTCGCCTACACCGGGCGTCTGGTCCGGCAGCAAGCCCACCGCTTCACCGCGCTGCAAGGCTTTCAAAAACAGCCTGACACCGCGCAGATTAGCCGGTGCAACACGCGATTGCCAGCGGCTGCGGCCAGCGATCATCAAGGGTTCCAGCCAGCGCAGTTTCGGCGGCCGGTACAATACGGTGATCGGCATACGCTGCGCAATGTATTGCGCGGTGATTTCAAACCCGCCCAGATGCGGCGTTAGAAACAGGATGCCTTGACCCGGTAGACGCGCGCGCTCCACATCAGCCCAAGTGTCGCAAATGACCCAGCGCTGTAGCGCCGCATCCGGGCCAAACCAAAACGCAGCAAGCTCTATGGCGCCTTTGCCGGTTTCAGCGACGACTTGCCGTTGCAGCGCTGCGCACGCGTGCGGCGCACAAACCGCGCTCGCGCGCAGGTTCTCGCGTAACCGCCGCGCATACGTCGGCGAGCACACATACACCAGCCAGCCAGCCGCCGCGCCCAAGGCGTGCAGCACCCTGAGCGGCAGGCGGCCAACACATTGAAATAGCATGCGGATCATGGATTATCATGAAGAATCAATACCTTCATGGTATTCTATGCGCTTTCTTAAACTCCACGAAGCGCAAGATTACGCCCATGAGTAATTTTCTTTTTACCTCCGAATCCGTGTCCGAAGGTCATCCCGACAAAATCGCGGACGCGATTTCCGATGCGGTGCTCGATGCCGTTCTGGCGCAAGACAAAACGGGCCGCGTCGCCGCCGAAACGCTGACACACACCGGCCTGGTGGTAATGGCGGGGCAGATCACCACCAGCGCGCGCGTGGATTACGCGCAGGTGGCGCGCAAAGTGATCAAACGCATCGGCTATACCGATTCCGATATCGGCTTTGACTACAAGAGCTGCGGTGTGATGGTGTGTTATGACCAGCAATCGCCGGATATCGCGCAGGGCGTCGACGAGGGCACGGGTTTGGACCTCGATCAAGGCGCGGGCGATCAGGGCCTGATGTTTGGTTTTGCCTGCGACGAAACGCCGGAATTGATGCCGATGCCGATTTATTATGCGCACCGTTTGATGGAGCGCCATGCGGAATTGCGCCGTGATGGCCGTCTGCCGTGGGCGCGCCCCGATGCAAAATCGCAAGTATCGGTGCGTTACGTGGACGGCAAGCCGCATCACATCGACACCGTGGTGATCTCCACCCAGCACAGCGAGGACATCTCGCACGAGCCGCTCACTGAAAGCGTGATCGAGCAAATCGTCAAACCGGTGCTGCCGAGGAATATGATCACCAAGGACACCAAGTATCTGATCAACCCGACCGGCCGCTTCGTCATCGGTGGGCCGCAAGGCGACACCGGCTTGACCGGACGGAAAATCATCGTCGACACCTATGGCGGTTATTCACGTCACGGCGGTGGTGCGTTCTCCGGCAAAGACCCCTCGAAAGTCGATCGTTCGGCGGCCTACGCCGCGCGTTATGTCGCCAAAAATATCGTCGCCGCGGGCCTTGCCAGCAAGTGCGAAATTCAGGTGGCGTACGCGATCGGCATTGCACGCCCGGTCAGCGTGCTGGTTGAAACCTTCGGCACCGGCAAGATTTCCGACGAAAAAATCGCCAAGCTGGTCGAAACGCATTTCGACCTGCGTCCGAAAGGCATCATTCACGCTCTCAATCTGCTGCGTCCGATCTACGAGAAAACTGCTGCGCACGGGCACTTCGGGCGCGACGAGCCGGAGTTCACGTGGGAGGCAACGGATAAGGTTCAAGCGTTAAAAGCCGACGCCAGGTAACACCCGTCGTCTACCCTATAAAAAGCCGCCTTAGCGCGGCTTTTTGTATGTAACCGTTTGTTATTAAACCGTATTTTATTTAGCGCTGGCGTGGGCTATAATGCTGCCCTCGCCGAGGAGCGTTGCGACAGGTTCTGCTGAAATTTAGCGACCTTGCCAGGCTCGGTGGACCTAACCCCGCAACGGCGCTCACGAACTTTTTTTCCAACTGGAAAGGAGCGCGTGATGAACGCCGCATCTAAGACTTTTACCGACTTTCACGTAGCAGACCTCAAGCTGGCCGATTTCGGCCGCAAGGAAATCGCCATTGCCGAGACCGAAATGCCCGGTCTGATGGCGCTGCGCGAAGAATACGCCGGCCGCCAACCGCTCAAAGGCGCGCGTATCGCCGGCTCGTTGCACATGACGATCCAGACCGCGGTGCTGATTGAAACGCTGGCAGCACTGGGTGCGGATATCCGCTGGGCTTCGTGCAATATTTTCTCGACGCAGGATCACGCCGCCGCCGCCATCGCTGCGCGCGGCATTCCGGTGTTCGCCTACAAAGGCGAAACGCTGGAAGACTACTGGGATTACACCCACCGCATCCTGCAATGGTCGGATGGGGGAACGCCCAACATGATCCTCGACGACGGCGGAGACGCCACGCTGCTGGTTACCCTGGGTGCGCAACACGAGCGCAACAAAACGCAGCCGCCAGAAGGCACCAATGAAGAAGAAGTGGTGCTGTTCGCCGCCATGCGCAAAACGCTCAAGGAAAAACCCGGCTACTACTCGAAGATCGAAGCCAGCATCAAAGGCGTGACCGAAGAAACCACTACCGGCGTGCATCGTTTGTATCAGATGCAAAAAGAAGGCCGCTTGCCGTTCCCCGCGATCAACGTCAATGACTCGGTGACCAAATCGAAGTTTGACAACCTCTACGGCTGCCGTGAATCACTGGTAGACGCCATCAAACGCGCCACCGATGTGATGATCGCCGGCAAAGTGGCACTGGTGTGCGGCTTCGGCGACGTGGGCAAAGGCAGCGCGCAGGCGCTACGCGCGCTGTCGGCGCAAGTGTGGGTAACGGAGATCGACCCGATCTGCGCGCTGCAGGCCGCGATGGAAGGCTTTCGCGTGGTGACCATGGATTACGCTGCGGACAAGGCGGATATTTTCGTCACCTGCACCGGCAATCTGGCGGTGATCAATCACGAACACATGAAGCGCATGAAGCACAACGCCATCGTCTGCAACATCGGCCACTTCGATTCCGAAATCGAAATCGCCGCCTTGAAGCAATACACCTGGGAAAACATCAAACCGCAGGTCGATCATGTGATTTTCCCCGACGGCAAACGGTTGATCATACTGGCCGAAGGGCGTCTGGTTAACCTCGGTTGCGGCACCGGGCATCCGTCGTTCGTGATGTCGAATTCGTTCACCAATCAAACACTGGCGCAGATAGAGTTGTTCACGCAAGGGGGCAAATACAAGAACGAAGTCTATGTGCTGCCCAAGCACCTAGATGAAAAAGTCGCGCGCCTGCATCTGAAAAAACTCGGCGTGCAACTGACGGCCCTAAGCGAGAAGCAGGCCGAGTATCTGCACTTGTCAGTGGATGGGCCGTTCAAAGCGGATCACTATCGCTATTGAAAGCGTGAAGAGTGAGGTGTGAGGCGTGACATGACGAGCGTGGGGCGCAAACGGCGGCACCATGATCTGTTGGCTTGGCAACAGGCCATTGATCTTGTAGCGGCCGTTTACGCTGCAACGCATGAATTTCCAAAACACGAACTTTACGCACTCACCGGCCAAATGCGCCGCGCTGCCATTTCCGTCGCCAGCAATATTGCAGAAGGTGCTGCGCGTAGCAGTAAGAAGGAGTTTTTGCACTTTCTCAGCATGGCAAGAGGCTCTCTTAGCGAACTGGAAACACAGTTCATCATCGCGGAAAAACTGAAATATATTGATTCTGAATCCGAAATTTTCACACGGCTGGATCGGGAATTTGGCCTGGTCGGCGGCCTCATGAAATCATTGCGCCCTCAGGAAGACCCATGACCACCTCCCGTTTCACGCCTAACGCCTCACTCACATTAAGCTTCGAGTTTTTCCCGCCCAATACGGATGAGGGCGCGGAAAAACTTGCGGTCACCGCAAGTGAACTTGCGTTATTAAAGCCCAAGTTTTTTTCCGTCACCTACGGTGCGGGCGGTTCAACCCAGGCGCGTACGCTGAAAGCAGTGCTTGATCTGCGCGCTGCCGGATACGCCGCGGCACCGCATATCTCATGCATCGGCTCTAGCCGTGCAGGGCTGCACGACACCCTTCAGCAGTACAAAGATAATGGCATCCAGCACGTGGTTGCGCTGCGCGGAGACCTACCGTCGGGCACCGCTTCGGCGGGCGAATTTCATTACGCCAATGAACTGGTGGCGTTTATTCGCGAGGCGTTCGGCAACCATTTTCATATCGAAGTGGCGGCTTATCCCGAATACCATCCGCAGGCGAAAAGCGCGCGCGACGATCTCAATAATTTCAAGCGCAAGGTCGATGCCGGCGCCGATTCGGCGATTACGCAATATTTTTACAACGCCGATGGTTATTACCACTTCATTGAGCAGTGCGAAAAAATGGGCATCACCATTCCGGTAGTGCCCGGCATCATGCCCATCGGACGCTACTCGCAGCTCGCGCGCTTTTCGGATGCCTGCGGCGCGGAAATCCCGCGCTGGATACGTAAAAAACTCGAAGGCTTTGGTGACGATAGCGACTCCATCCGCGCCTTTGGCCTTGATGTCGTGACCAGGCTCTGCCAAGACTTACTCAAAGCCGGCGCGCCGGGGTTGCATTTTTACACCATGAACCAGTCGGCGCTGACCACGGCAATTTGGAAGCGGCTGGGGCTGTAGTTTTAAACGGTACTGGTACGCCGATGGGGGATGGATGATGACGGGCAGCCCCGCCGGATCAGGCTGCCTTGGCGGTCCTGCGCTTTTTGGCGGCAGCTTCCGTGCTGTGCATCGAGGCATATGCCGCATGCGCCGCCGCTTCGGCATCACCCACATGCACGGCGTAGCCCATGTCTTCCAGCACCGACCCCAGCGCCGACAAACACAGCATGACATTGTCGGGACGGCACGAATAACCCATCAAGCCGAAGCGCCAGATTTTTCCAGCAAGCGGGCCCAAGCCCGCGCCAATTTCGAGGCCGAATTCGTCGAGCAGCGTTTTGCGCACCTGCGCCTCATTGATTTTTTCCGGGCAGTACACCGCGTTCATCTGTGGCGCCTGGTATTTTTCGTTCACCAGGAACTTCAGGCCCATGGCCTCCAGGCCCGCTTTCAGCGCCGTGTGATGGCGGCGGTGGCGCGCCCAACTGTTTTCGACACCTTCTTCGCGGATCAGCAGCAACGCTTCATGCAAACCGAACAGCGAATTGGTGGGCGCGGTGTGGTGATAAGTGCGCGTGGTCTCGCCCCAGTAACCGAGCAGCAAATTCATGTCCATGAACCAGCTATGGATCTTGTCTTTGCGCCCCTTCACGAAATCAACCACCTGCTCCGAGATCGACACCGGCGACAGGCCGGGTGTGCAGGACAGGCATTTCTGGCTGGCGGAATACGCCGCGTCGAATTTCCACTCATCGACACGCACTTCGCTACCGCCGAGGGAGGTTACGCAATCGGCTATAGTCAGCGCATCGTGCTGGTGCGCAATATTCACCAGCGTTTTCGCGTCGGACAGCACGCCGGTGGATGTTTCCGCGTGCACGAACGACACCAGGCGCGCGTCCGGGTTGGCTTTCAGTGCGTCTTCCAGTTTTTGCGGGTCAATCGGCTCGCCCCATTTGTCTTCAACCACGATGGGGGTGGCGCCGCAACGTTCCACGTTTTCGATCATGCGTCCGCCAAACACCCCATTGCGGCACACGATCACTTTGTCGCCGGGCGCAACCATGTTGACGAAGCAGAACTCCATGCCCACCGAACCCGGGCCGGAGATAGGGAACGTCAACGGATTCTTGGTCTGATAGCTGTAGCGCAGCAGCGCTTTGAGTTCTTCCATCATCTCGACAAAAACCGGATCGAGATAACCAATCGCCGGCTGGCTCATGGTGGTAAGCACGCGCGGATGAATCTCCGTCGGGCCCGGCCCCAGCAGCGTGCGCTGCGGCGGGTGAAAAGAATGTATGCGTTTGTGGGGTGCGAATTCGTTATGCATGGCGTTGCTCCCTGCGTTGGAGATATAAAGATTTTCACCGTCCGGGCGCGATTTAAGCCGGTTCGGTTTGCGTGCCGTTGCTTCGTTCAAAACGTCCGCTGCGGTGACATCACCGCCGGTGACCTGCTCGACTTCCATCGCCCAACGCGCCGGCACGTAGCCCGACTTTACCCAGTTGCTGACCACCGCGCGATCGAGACTAAAGCGGCGGGCAACTTCGGCCTGGCTGCCGAAAAGTTCTACGAGGCGTTCTGCGCAAGTCATGGATTTTCCTTGAGCGCAAGAATAACATGACAAAATTAATTTGACAATTTGATGTTCCTTTTGCAATTAACACATAAGCCATTGTTTTTAATGTATTTTTATTTGTGCACTAACGCCATTCTGCGATGAAACGTCTTCTGGGTAGGCTCAGGCCGTGGTAAGGTCGCCCAACAATATGACTTAGAGACTAGCGATGAAAAACCGGATTTATGTGCTGACCGCACTGGCGGCGAGCGCGCTGCTGCTACCGCAAATCGCCGTTGCTGCGGAAAAGGCCGCGCCCGGCACTGCCGGCACTTACCCGAACAAATCCATCCGCCTGATCGTGCCGTTCCCGCCCGGCGGCGGCACTGATCTGGTGTCGCGCATTTTGCAGCCGGCGCTAACCCAGGCGCTCGGCCAGCAAATCCTCATCGACAATCGCGGTGGCGCGCAAGGCACCAGCGGCACCGCCATCGGCGCCAAGGCCAATGCGGATGGCTACACGCTGATCATCGCGGAAATCGGCGCTACCGCTGTAGCACCGTGGATGTACGACAAAGTGCCGTTCGATGTAAGCCGCGATTTCGCGCCCATCACCCAACTGATCGAGCAGCCATACATCGTGTCGGTGCATCCCAGCGTGCCGGCCAAAACACTGGCAGACTTCATCAAGCTGGCGCATGCCAAACCCAACGGCTACAACTATGGCTCCGGCAACGTCACCGCGCATCTGGCGCAGGAGGTGTTCTACCAGACCGCAAAGCTTAAGCTCACACACATACCCTATCGCGGCAGCGGGCCCGCGATGACGGCGGCGCTCGCGGGTGAAGTGCAAACGCTGTTTTCCGGCCCTGGCGCGGCAATACCGCAAATACGCGCCGGCAGAATCCGCGCGCTCGCCGTCACCACCGCCAGGCGCACGCGCGAACTGCCGGAGGTCGCCACCCTAGACGAACAGGGCTACAAGGGTTTCGTCATTAGCGGCTGGTACGGCCTGATGGCCCCCGCCGGTACGCCGCAGCCGATCATCATGCAATTGAACCAGGTGTTCACCAAAATCCTCAGCGGCAGCGATGCCGCCAAGCAACTCAGTGACCGCGGCTACGACCCGACGCCGACGACGCCCGCAGCCTTCGGCAAGTTCATGCAAGCCGAGGTCGAGCGGTGGGGCAAAGCGGTCAAGGCGTCGGGAGTCAAAGCGGCGGACTAAGCGCGCGGCGCAGCGCCGATGTATTGTGTATCCTCATAGGCCTCGTCCAACGCCTTATCGCCATCCGGCACAGCGTGGCCGGCAGCGGAGATCGATTTAAAATCGAATAGTTGCCGATCCAGCATATGCGAGGGTGTAATGTTCTGCAGGCTGGTGAGCATGGTCTCCACTCGCCCCGGAAATTTTTTCTCCCACTCCCGCAGCAGCGCCTTTACCTCTTTGCGTTTCAAACTCTCCTGCGAGCCGCACAGCGTACAGGGAATGATCGGGAACTGTTTCACCTCGGCCCACTCAGCAAGGTCTTTTTCTTCGCAATAGGCGAGCGGGCGAATCACGATGTGTTTGCCATCGTCGGACACCAGCTTCGGCGGCATGGTTTTCAGCTTGCCACCGTAAAACATATTCAACAAAAACGTTTCCAGAATATCGTCGCGATGGTGGCCTAATGCGATTTTGGTCGCCCCCAGTTCGCCTGCCACGCGATACAGCACGCCGCGACGCAGCCGCGAGCACAGCGAGCACATGGTCTTGCCTTCGGGAATCAGGCGCTTGACGGTGCTGTAGGTATCCTGCGCCTCGATACGAAAGGGAACGCCGAGCCGCGTCAGATATTCGGGCAGCACCTGCTCGGGAAAATTCGGCTGCTTCTGGTCGAGATTCACCGCGATCAGATCAAAGTGCAGCGGCGCGTGCGCCTTCAGATGCAACAAAATATCGAGCAGCGCGTAGCTGTCCTTGCCGCCCGACAGGCACACCATGATCTTGTCGCCGTTGCGTATCATGTCGAAATCGGCGATTGCCTGACCGGTCAGCCGGCGCAGGCGCTTGGCGAGTTTATTCGACTCATAACCCTGCTTGCGCTCGCGGGTGCTGCGCGGGGTGATGTGGATGACGTGAGTGTCCATGTTTACGTGTTCTCGATTAAAAAGGGTGGGGGGGCAGGGGGGGCCTCTACCCCGTTCAGCCTTCGCCCTTCACGCCCTTACAACGCAATACTGCGGCCGCCGTCCACCGCGATAATTTGCCCAGTGACGTAGGGTGCGCCGGTCAATAAAAACTCCACCGTGCGTGCAATATCGTCAGGCTCTCCCACCCGCTTAAGCAAGGTACGATCCACAATGCGCTTGCGCGTGTGCGGGCTTTTCCAGAGGTTCGCATCCGGCCACAAGATCGGCCCCGGCGACACGCCGTTTACACGCACCGCAGGCGCAAGCTCGCGCGCCAGGGAGCGCGTGAGCGCCGCCAACCCGCCCTTGGCAATGCTGTAAATAACGTAATCCTTCAACGGCAACTCGGCGTGTATATCCACGATATTGATAATCGCCCCGCGGCGTTTTTTCAATTCGGCCGCCGCACACTGCGCGATGAACAGCGGCGCTTTAAGATTGGCGCCGATGAGATCGTGCCACATGGGCTCGGTCATGCGGCCCACCGGTGTGGGATAAAAATTCGATGCGTTATTCACCACTACATCCAGCCGTCCCCATTCGGCCATGCACGCCGCCACCAGCGCCTGCGGCATCTTGGCGTTGAGCAGATCACCCTTCACGCAGGCCGCACTTGCGCTGCGCGCTGCATTCAGCTGCTTCGCCAGGACGCGCGCCTCCGCCGCCGAAGTGCGATAGTGAATCATCACGTTCGCGCCGGCCGCATGCACGCGCCGGCAAATCGCCGCACCCAGGCGCCGCGCGCCACCGGTCACCAGCACCGTTTTGTTGTGCAGAGGAAGTTTCATAACGTATTGTTTATTTTAGCGTATTCGAGGATCATTCCGGCGTGATTATTCCGCCGCATCTGGCACATCTACCGCCGCCGTCAACCGCAGCACAAGCGCTGAGCGCGCAATTGTCGGCATTGATCGCGCACGAAATAACCGCGGCAGGCGGCGGGATCAGCTTCGCGCGCTACATGGAACTGGCGCTTTATGCGCCGGGGCTGGGCTACTACAGCGCGGGCAGCCGCAAACTGGGTGAAGGCGGCGATTTCATTACCGCGCCAGAAATGTCGCCGCTGTTTGCACGCTGCCTCGCGCGGCAGCTTGCGCAATTGCACGCGTATGGCTTGCACCGCGTACTCGAAATCGGGGCGGGCAGCGGCGTGCTGGCTGCGGATGTGCTGCTGGAAATGGACGCGCTCGGTTGCGCGCCGGAAAGTTATTGGATTCTGGAGCTCAGTGGCGATTTGCGCGAACGGCAGCGCGAACTGATTGCGCAGCGCGCGCCGGCGTGGGCGCATCGCGTGTGCTGGCTGGAGTCGCTGCCCACGCAATTTGAAGGCGTGATACTGGCCAACGAAGTGCTGGATGCCACGCCTGCGCAAGTCGTTACTACCCGTAACGGCGAAGTGCTCGAAGCTGGGGTGCAACACCACGCCGCGCGCAATTCGTTTCACTGGTTTGAAAGCAAAGCGCCGGAGACATTGCGTCGCGCTGCCGAAGGCATAGCGCTGCCCGCAGACAACTACCGCACCGAGATCAATCTAAGCGCCCGCGCGCTGGTAACCAGCCTCGCACAGGCGCTCACCCGCGGCGTCATGTTGTTCATCGACTACGGCTACCCGGCGCGCGAGTTTTATCACCCGCAGCGCGCGCTAGGCACGCTGATGTGCCACTACCGCCACCATGCCCATGATGATCCTTTGGTGTTGGTTGGGTTGCAGGACATTACCACCCACGTTGATTTCAGCGCGATCGCGGCCTCGGCACAGGATGGCGGGGCGCAAGTGTGCGGCTACGCGACGCAGGCGCAGTTTTTGATCAACTGCGGCATCACCGCGTTGTTGGCGGCCATACCCGCCACCGACACGCGCGCCTACGCACCGCTCGCGGCGCAGGCGCAAAAACTGTTGTCACCGGCGGAGATGGGCGAATTGTTCAAGGTCATCGCGCTGGGCAAAAGCGTGGATGTCGCGCTCAGCGGCTTTGCGCGCGGCGACAAGTCACACACGCTTTGATCCGCGGCTTACACCGCTGATTTAGGCGGCGCACGCGCTGGCGATTCCCATGCCCCAGGCAAAGCGCAATACATTTTGCGCCGTGCCATGGTAAAAATTCTCTATTGAAGCAAGGGCTTAGTACCGGTAGACTCGTAGGGTTTCACCCTGCTATTTTTGCGTTCGCCATGGTGCTCGGTGGCGGCGCCATAAAATATACATAAGCTATTGTTTTTATTTAATATTTGCTGAGACTTATCGTGGACAACCCATTGCACGCCTTCGATTCCCTGCATGCGGATTATCCGCCCGGCGCACAAGGTCTGTACGACCCTGCCAACGAGCATGACGCCTGCGGCGTCGGCTTTGTTGCGAACATCAAGGGTAAAAAAAGCCACGAAATCATCGAGCAGGGTCTGACCATACTGAAAAATCTCACCCATCGCGGCGCGGTGGGGGCTGATCCTAAGGCGTCGGACGGCGCGGGCATATTGATACAGATGCCTGACAGGTTTTTCCGGGAAGAAATGGCCAAGCAGGGAGTGGCGTTGCCGCCGTTCGGCCAATACGGCGTAGGCATGGTGTTTTTGCCGCGCGAGCCCGCCTCGCGTTTTGCGTGCGAGTACGAAATCGAGCGCGCAATCAAAGACGAAGGGCAGGTGTTGCTCGGCTGGCGCGATGTGCCGGTGGACAACACCGATCTGGGTGAGTCGGTCAAGAAAATCGAACCGGTGATCCGTCAGGTGTTTGTGAAGCGCGGCCCCGGCGTCACCGTGACCGACGCGCTGGAGCGCAAGCTTTACATCCTGCGCAAGGCCGCCGGCCATGCCATTCGTTCTCTGCACTTAAAGCACGGTAGCGAGTATTACGTGTCGTCGTTTTCGGCGCGCACGGTGGTGTACAAGGGCATGCTGATGGCGAATCAGGTTGGCGTGTACTTCAAGGATTTGCAGGACCCGCGGGTGGTGTCGGCGCTGGCGCTGATACACCAGCGCTTTTCGACCAATACCTTCCCGACATGGGATCTTGCGCATCCGTTTCGCATGATCGCGCACAATGGCGAAATCAATACCTTGCGCGGCAACGTCAACTGGATGCGCGCGCGCCAAGGCGCGATTTCGAGCCCCATTCTCGGCAGTGATTTGAACAAGCTATGGCCGTTGATTTATCCCGGCCAGTCCGATTCCGCCTCTTTCGACAACGCGCTGGAGCTGTTGGTGATGAGCGGCTATTCCATCGCGCACGCCGTCATGATGATGATTCCCGAGGCGTGGGAAGGCCACACCTTGATGGATGCCAGCCGCCGTGCGTTTTACGAGTATCACGCGGCGATGATGGAGCCGTGGGACGGCCCCGCCGCGATTGCGTTTACCGACGGCCGTCAGATCGGCGCGACGCTGGATCGCAACGGCTTGCGTCCTGCGCGCTACATCGTCACCAGCGATGATCTGGTGGTGATGGGTTCGGAGTCCGGCTGTCTGCAGATACCCGAAGAAAAGATCATCAAAAAGTGGCGTTTGCAACCCGGCAAGATGTTCCTCGTCGATCTCGAAAAAGGCCGCATCATCGACGATCAGGAGTTGAAGGAGTCTCTCGCCTCCGCCAAGCCCTATGCGGAGTGGATAGACCGCATACGCGTAAAGCTCGATGAGGTTGATACCGACAAAACACGGCCGCTGCGCAGCGACGTACGCTTGCTTGACCGCCAGCAGGCGTTCGGCTGGACCCAGGAAGAACTGCGGTTCCTGCTAATGCCGATGGGTGCAAACGGTGAAGAGGCTCTCGGCTCCATGGGCAACGATTCGCCTATGGCGGTTTTATCCAATAAAAACAAGACGTTATATCACTACTTTAAACAGTTGTTTGCGCAGGTGACCAATCCGCCGATCGATCCGATACGCGAGGAGCTGGTGACCTCGCTGGTGACGTTCATCGGCCCCAAGCCCAATCTGCTGGGCATAGACGAAAGCAATCCACCGATACGCCTTGAAGTCAGCCAGCCGGTGATCGATTTTTTTGAGATGGAGAAAATCCGTCACATCGACCGCTATACCGACGGCAAATTCAAGTCGTATGAACTCGACATTATTTACCCGTTGGCCTGGGGCAACGAGGCGATTGAAGCACGGCTTGCAAGCCTCGCTGCACAAGCCGAAGACGCGGTGCGTGCGGGTTACTCGATCCTTATTCTGTCCGACCGCAAGGTCGATCGCGATCAGGTGGCGATACCCGCGTTGCTGGCGTTGTCGGCTATACATCAGCATCTCGTCGAAAAGGGTCTGCGCACCAGCGCCGGCCTGGTGGTTGAAACCGGCAGTGCGCGCGAAGTGCACCATTTTGCCCTGCTCGGCGGCTACGGCGCGGATGCGGTGCATCCCTATCTGGCGATGGAAACGTTGCTGGATCTCGCCGACCGCAAGCTGCTCGGCGCAGACGTGGATGGCAAAAAAGCCATCCAGTATTTCGTCAAGGCCATCGGCAAGGGCCTGCGCAAAGTCATGTCCAAAATGGGCATCTCGACCTACATGTCTTACACCGGCGCGCAGATATTTGAGGCCGTCGGGCTGGCGAAAGCTCTGGTGGACAAGTATTTCACCGGCACCGCCTCCAACATCGAAGGCATAGGCTTGTTCCGCGTCGCCGAAGAAGCGATACGCTCGCATCGCGCGGCGTTCAGCAACGACCCGGTGCTGGCGAGTGCGCTCGACGCGGGCGGGGAATACGCGTGGCGCGTGCGCGGTGAAGAACATATGTGGACGCCGGACGCCATCGCCAAACTGCAGCACGCGACGCGCCAAAAAAACTATGCCAGCTTTAAGGAATACACACAGATCATCAACGATCAGTCGCAGCGGCACATGACGTTCCGCGGCCTGTTTGAATTCAAGTTCGCACTTTGCACCCCAGCACCGATAGAAGAAGTGGAATCCGCTGCGGATATCGTCAAGCGCTTCTCCACCGGCGCCATGTCGCTGGGCTCGATTTCCACCGAGGCGCACACCTCGCTGGCGATTGCGATGAACCGCATCGGCGGCAAATCCAACACCGGCGAAGGCGGCGAAGACCGCAACCGTTACACCCCGGTGAAGGCGGGCGAAACGCTGCAATCGAAGCTGGGCGCTACGCGCGTGGAAAACTACACCGAGATCCGCGAAGGTGATTCGCTGAAATCGAAAATCAAGCAAGTCGCTTCCGGTCGCTTCGGTGTCACCGCCGAGTACCTCGCCAGCGCAGAGCAAATCCAGATCAAAATGGCGCAAGGCGCCAAACCCGGCGAAGGCGGCCAGTTGCCGGGCAAGAAAGTGTCCGAGTACATAGCCGAGCTGCGTTACTCCACACCCGGCGTGGAGTTGATTTCACCGCCACCGCACCACGACATTTATTCGATTGAAGACCTTGCGCAACTGATACACGATCTTAAAAACGGCAATCCCAGCGCTTCGATCAGCGTCAAGCTGGTATCGGAAATCGGTGTCGGCACGGTAGCTGCCGGCGTGGCCAAGGCCAAGGCGGATCACGTCACCATTTCCGGCCACGATGGCGGCACGGGCGCAAGCCCGTGGTCTTCGATCAAGCACGCCGGCACGCCGTGGGAACTCGGCCTTGCCGAAACGCAGCAGACGCTGGTGCTCAACAAATTACGCAGCCGTATCGCACTACAGGTGGACGGGCAGATAAAGACCGGACGCGACGTGGTGATCGGCGCCTTGCTCGGTGCCGATGAGTTTGGATTCGCCACCGCACCGCTGGTGACCCAGGGCTGCATCATGATGCGCAAGTGCCATCTCAACACCTGCCCGGTAGGTGTGGCGACGCAAGACCCGGTGCTGCGCAAGAAATTCGCTGGCAAACCCGAGCACGTGATCAATTTTTTCTTCTTTATCGCCGAAGAAATCCGTGAGCTGATGGCGCAACTCGGTGTGCGCAAGTTTAACGACCTGATCGGCCGCGCCGATCTGCTCGACACGAAAAAAGGCATCCTGCACTGGAAAGCGCTGAGCCTCGATTTCTCACGCATTTTTGCGCAGCCAAAAATCGGCCCGGAAGTCTCGCGCTTCCACTGCGAAACGCAGGATCACGGCCTCGACAAGGCGCTGGATATGCGGCTGATCGAACTGGCGCAACCGGCGCTGACGCGCGGCGAAAAAGTCGCGATCGACATGCCGATCCGCAACATCAATCGCACTGTCGGCACCATGCTGTCACACGAAATCGCCAAGCGTTATTTGCACGCCGGCCTGCCCGATGACACCATCCACGTGCGCTTCGCCGGTTCCGCCGGACAAAGTTTCGGCGCGTTTCTCGCGCGCGGCGTAACGCTCGATTTAATCGGCGACACCAACGACTATGCCGGCAAGGGCTTGTCGGGCGGGCGCATCTGCGTGCAACCGTCGCCGAAGTTCAAGGGCGATCCGGCAGAAAATATTATTACCGGCAACGCCGTGCTGTATGGCGCGATTGAAGGCGAAGCGTATTTCCGCGGCGTTGCGGGCGAACGTTTCGCGGTACGTAACTCCGGTGCGCACGCGGTGGTTGAAGGCGTGGGCGACCACGGTTGCGAATACATGACGGGCGGCACGATAGTGGTGCTGGGCATGACCGGGCGCAATTTCGCCGCCGGCATGTCGGGCGGCATCGCGTACGTGTATAACGAGAGCGGCTTGTTCGAAGCCTACTGCAACGCGGCGATGGTGAAGCTCGAGCCGCTGCTGACCGAGCAGGAGCAGGACGCCAAAGTCGCGCACGAATTGTGGCATCGCGGCATGAGCGACGAGGCGCTGGTGAAGCAAATGCTGGAAGCGCACGTCTGCCACAGCGGCAGCTTGCGCGCGCAAGCCATCCTCGATAACTGGCCGGCGGAGCGCGCAAAGTTCGTGAAAGTGTTCCCGCACGAATACCGGCGCGCACTCAGCGAAATGGCTAGAAATGCCAATAGCAGCAACAAAATTGCTGCGTAATCAACCACTTCTAATTTAAGACGGCAATGGGTAAAGTCACCGGATTTCTCGAATACGAGCGGCTAACGGAAGCGGCCGAAGACAAAAGCACACGCACCCAGCATTACCGCGAGTTCGTCGGCCATTTGAGCGACGAGCAGGCCGGCGTGCAGGGCGCGCGCTGCATGGATTGCGGCACACCGTTTTGCATGAGCGGCTGCCCGATCAATAACATCATTCCCGACTGGAACGATCTCGTTTACAAACAGCAGTGGCGGGCCGCGCTGGATACGCTGCACTCCACCAATAATTTTCCGGAGTTCACCGGTCGCGTGTGCCCGGCACCGTGCGAAGAAGCCTGCACCCTGCGCATCAACGCCGACGCGGTAGGCATTAAATCCATCGAGCACGCGATCATCGACAAGGGCTGGGAAAACAGCTGGGTGGTAGCGCAGCCGCCCCTGAAAAAATCCGGCAAACGCGTCGCGGTAATCGGCTCCGGCCCGGCGGGCATGGCGTGCGCGCAGCAACTGGCGCGCGCGGGACACGAGGTAGTGCTGTTTGAGAAAAATGATCGCATCGGCGGCCTGCTGCGTTACGGCATCCCCGATTTCAAGATGGAAAAACATTTCATCGACCGGCGTATCGAGCAGATGACGGCCGAGGGTGTGGTGTTCCGCGTTAACCAGGAGATAGGCGGCAATGTTCCCGCTGCCAAGCTGCTCACGGAATTTGATGCACTGGTGCTGTCGGGCGGTGCCGAGCAGCCGCGCGATTTGCCGGTGCCGGGCCGCGAGTTGCAAGGCGTGCATTACGCGATGGAGTTTTTGCCGCAGCAAAATAAAGTGGTCGCAGGCGACAACATCGTCGGCCAAATCATGGCCACCGGCAAACATGTGGTGGTAATCGGCGGTGGCGACACCGGTTCCGACTGCGTAGGCACCTCCAATCGCCACGGCGCAAAATCCATCGCGCAATTCGAGCTGCTGGGAAAACCCGACGATCTGCAGCGCAATCCGGTATGGCCGTATTGGCCGACGCGGCTGCGCAGCTCCTCGTCGCATGAGGAGGGCGCCATGCGCGACTGGTCGGTGGCGACCAAGTGCTTCGTCGGCGAGCAGGGCCGGGTCAAAGCGCTGAAGGCGGTACGGCTGCAATGGCAAGGCGGCAAGATGAGCGAAGTGCCCGGCTCCGAATTCGAAATTCCTGCGGACTTGGTGCTGTTGTCGATGGGCTTTCTCGGTCCGACGCAAAAAGGCCTGCTCGAAGAGCTCGGCGTGGAAACGGACGCGCGCAGCAATGTGAAAGCGGACACCGAGAAATATCAAACCTCGGTGGCGAAGGTATTTGCGGCCGGCGATATGCGCCGCGGGCAGTCGCTGGTGGTGTGGGCCATACGCGAAGGACGGCAGTGCGCGCGCTCTGTTGACGAATTTCTGATGGGAGCTTCAGACTTGCCGCGCTAACGTGGCAAGTCTGGCTCCCTTCGGGCATGGGACGAACAGGGGGCGTTCCGCCGCCCCCCGTTACCCCCTCGCGGAACGGGCTAGTCTTCCGCATAAAGGTAACCGTGGCACACCAATGTCTTCGTTAAAAAACGATACCTTCATCCGCGCACTGCTGCGCCAGCCCACACCCTACACGCCGGTATGGATCATGCGTCAGGCGGGGCGTTATCTGCCCGAGTACAACGAAACGCGCCGCCGTGCCGGCAGCTTTCTCGGCCTCGCGAAAAACCCCGACTACGCCACCGAAGTGACGTTGCAGCCCCTGGCGCGTTTTCCGCTCGATGCCGCCATCCTGTTTTCAGATATTCTCACCGTCCCCGACGCCATGGGTCTGGGGCTGTATTTCGCCGAGGGCGAGGGCCCAAAGTTTGAACGTCCGCTGCGCGAAGAGTGGGAGATACGCAATCTTGCGGTGCCCGATCCGGGAGAACATTTGCGCTATGTGCTGGATGCGGTAACGCAAATCCGCCGGGCGCTGGATGGCAGCGTGCCGCTGATCGGGTTTTCCGGCAGCCCCTACACGCTAGCGTGTTACATGGTCGAAGGCGGCGGCAGCACTGACTTTCGCACCGTCAAAACCATGCTCTACGAGCGTCCCGATCTGCTGCATCACATACTCGACATCAACGCACGCTCGGTGACCGCGTACCTGAACGCGCAGATTGAAGCCGGCGCGCAAGCGGTGATGATTTTCGACACCTGGGGCGGCTCGCTCAGCGCAGCGGCGTATTGTGAGTATTCGCTCACTTACATTCAGCGCATCGTCGCTGGACTGACGCGCGAGCGTGATGGCAAGCGGGTGCCGAGCATCGTATTCACCAAAGGCGGCGGCTTGTGGCTGGAAGCTATCGCCGCCAGTGGCTGCGACGCGGTGGGCCTCGATTGGACTTGCGATATCGGCGAAGCCCGCGCGCGCGTCGGCAACACCGTCGCTTTGCAAGGCAATCTTGACCCTATGGCTTTATTCGCGCAGCCGCAGCAAATTACCGCGCAGGTGGCAAAGGTGCTGGCGTCTTACGGGCACGGGGCGGGGCATGTATTCAACCTCGGCCACGGGGTGTCGCAATTCACCGATCCGGATCACGTCGGCGCGCTGGTGGACGCGGTGCATGAGCTTAGCAGCGCCTACCACACCGTGGCCTAACCCAAAGCATACGCTCCCGCCTGCGTGCAATAGTTAGCACTAACTTTCGGCGGTTTCTCTCCCTGTCACCATGAAAATCGTGCGCGTCGGTTTTGACGTCCCGCTGGCAACGCTGTTCGATTACCGCTGCGACGACGCAACCGTGGACGACATCGGCGTACGTGTGCTGGCGCCGTTTGGCAAACGCAACGCGGTGGGCGTGATTCTGGCGCTTACCGATAGCAGCGCGGTCGCTCACTCGCGGCTGAAGCCCATTTCAAAAATGCTGCGGGAGGCGCCGGGGTTTTCCGCAGATGACATTCAACTCATCCGTTTCGCCGCCGACTACTATCATCATCCGCTCGGCGCGGTGGTGATGAGCGCATTGCCGGCGGGGCTGCGGCGGGCGGGGCGGCAGCCAGCGGCAGCGGCCATGCACTACCGGCTGACCGACGCAGGCGCCGCCATAGGTATCGACAGCCTGCCAAAGCGAGCGCCCACTCAGCGTCTCTTATTGGCCTTGTTTCAGGTGCAAAAAGCGCTAGACCTGAGCGCCATACGCGCCTGCGCACCTAGTGCAATAACTGTTTTAAAACAATTCATTACGTTGGGATATGTATTTCGGTGTGAGGGGTCACTCACGTCGTTAATCGGCACCGCAAAAGTAACGCCCTCGGTTGCTGCGAATTCGCCGATTTTGCCAGAGCTGACGCCAGATCAGCGGCTTGCCGTCGCAGCTCTGGGCGCGGACTTATCGGCATTCAAGGCCCATTTGTTACTGGGTGTCACCGGCAGCGGCAAGACCGAAGTCTATTTGCGCACCATCGATGCGGTGTTAAAAAACGGCGGTCAAGCGCTGCTGCTGGTGCCAGAAATATCACTCACCCCACAACTCGAAGCCACGGTACGCGGGCGTTTTCCACACCTTGAAGTAGTCAGCCTGCACAGCGGCCTTAACGAATCAGAGCGCCTCAAGCACTGGCTTGCCGCACAGTCAGGCGCCGCACGAATCGTGCTGGGCACGCGGCTGGCGGTGTTCGCGCCGCTGCCGCAGTTGGGGCTGATCGTGGTGGATGAAGAACATGATGCCTCGTTCAAACAAAGCGACGGTTTTCGCTACTCCGCGCGCGACCTGGCCGTGGTCCGCGCACGCCAGCGCGGCGTGCCCATAGTCCTGGGCTCTGCCACGCCCGCGCTGGAAACCTGGCATAACGCGACCACCGCACGCTACGCCCTCACCCGTCTGCCCAACCGCATTAACAACACCCCGCCGCGCATCCATTGCGTGGCCACGCGCGACGTTCAACTGCAGGACGGTTTAGCGCCGGCATTGATCGCCGCCATCCAACGACGGCTGGCGGCACGTGAGCAGGTGCTGATTTTCATCAACCGCCGCGGCTACGCGCCGGTGCTGCTGTGTCACGATTGCGGCTGGCTATCCGGCTGCCACCGCTGCAGCGCGCGGCTGGTGTTGCACATGCGTGATCGGCGCTTACATTGTCATCATTGCGGCTATCAAGCGCCGGCACCGCTGGCGTGCCCGACCTGCGGCAACGTGGATTTGTCACCGCTGGGGCAGGGCACGCAAAGAGTCGAAGCGGCGCTGGCGGCGCATTTTCCGGCGGCGCGGGTGCTGCGCATCGATCGCGACAGCACGCGCAATCGCAACGCCTGGCGCGGCATGCGCAGCCGCATCGAAGCGCGTGAGGTCGATATCCTCGTGGGCACGCAAATTCTCGCCAAGGGGCATGATTTTCCGGGCCTGTCCCTGGTGGGCGTGATCAACGCCGATAGTCTGCTCTACAGCACGGATTTTCGCGCGCCTGAAAAACTGTATGCGCTGCTCACCCAAGTGGCGGGGCGCGCCGGGCGCGGCGCGGTGCCGGGCGAGGTGTTGATCCAGACGGACTTTCCCGATCACCCGCTTTACGCCGCGCTGCGCGATCAAGACTACGCGCACTTTGCCGCCAGCTTGCTGCAGGAGCGCCGTGCTGCGGGCTTTCCACCGTTTCAATATCAAGCGTTGCTGCGCGCCGAAGCCGCCAAACTCGAAACCGCGGTACAGTGGCTGACACACGCGGCCGCACTCGGTCGCGACATTGATGACGCGGTGACGATTTACGATCCAGTGCCTGCGGGCATGATGCGACTGGCGGGGCGCGAACGCGCGCAACTGCTGGTGCAGTCATCCAGCCGTAATCGCTTGCAGCGGTTTCTCGCTGCATGGCGCGCGACGTTGAGCGAAAAGCGCGCCGCACTCGCGCGCTGGTCTATCGATGTGGATCCGCTGGAGCTCTAGCTTGCGCACGCTACGAAAGCGCTCGTCATGATAAAATCATTTGTTTTTAAAGGACTTTTCGCTCCAGGCGCTGCATGGAGCGGAACCGACTTGCATGGCCACCGCATACACTCCCGACGCTAAAGCAGCGATCATTGAGGTGCTGATCAGCGCACTCAAAACCACCGCGCCGGACACCACCGGCGTGACGATTACCCTTGAACGCCCCAAACAAGCGCAGCACGGCGATTTTTCGTGCAACGTGGCGATGCAGTTGGCCAAGGCGCTACGCGCGAAGCCGCGCGATATTGCCGAAAAACTGGTGGCGAATTTACCGGCGTCACCGCTGCTCGACAAAGCTGAGATTGCGGGCGCGGGTTTTATCAATTTATTCCTCAAGCGCTCTTACAAACAAAGTGTTGTAAATCAAATACTTGCACTAGGGAATCGATTCGGTGAAAGCACCTTTGGCGCAAACCACAAGGTGCAAATCGAATTTGTCTCGGCCAATCCCACCGGCCCGCTGCATGTAGGCCACGGACGCGGCGCGGCCTATGGCGCGTGTCTCGCCAACGTGCTGAGCGCCACCGGGCATGACGTGACGCGTGAGTTTTACATCAACGACGCGGGCCGCCAGATGGATATCCTGGCGGCGTCGGTGTGGCTGCGCTATCTTGAAGCGCGCGGTACGACCGTGGCGTTTCCGGCCGACGGCTATCGCGGCGACTATGTGCGCGACATCGCGCGTGCGCTCGACACCGCGCATGGCGAGCAGTTTCAGCGCGCGTTTACAACCACCGCGCCCGCAGCGGACGACGACGCCGATGCCGCCCTGGATGAGTTGATCGCGCGCGCGAAACAGGCGCTGGGCGAAAATTGGCGCCTGCTACACCAGTTTGCGTTGGCGTCGATGCTGGCGGATCAACGCGACGATCTGGCGCAGTTTGGCGTCACTTATGAGAACTGGATTTCGGAGCAGTCACTGCACGACAGCGGCGAGGTCACACGCGCCATAGCGTCCCTGCAAGGCGCCGGTCACCTCTACGAAAAAGATGGCGCGGTGTGGTTTCGTTCCACCGCTTTTGGCGACGAAAAAGACCGTGTGTTGCGCCGTGAGAACGGGCACTACACCTACTTCGCGTCGGACATCGCCTATCATTTGAACAAAATCGCGCGCGGCTACGAGCGCGTGATCGATGTGTGGGGCGCCGATCACCACGGCTACATCGCGCGCGTGAAAGGCGCCTTGAAGGCGCTGGGCGCGGACCCGGACAAACTCACCGTGACACTGGTGCAATTTGCCGTGTTGTATCGCGGCGGCGAGAAAGTCGCGATGGGCAAACGCTCCGGCGATTTTGTCACGCTGCGCGAGTTGCGCGAGGAGGTGGGTAGCGACGCCACGCGCTTTTTCTATGTGCTGCGCAAAAGCGATCAGCATCTGGATTTCGATATGGATCTGGCGAAATCGCGCAGCAATGAAAATCCGGTGTACTACATTCAGTACGCGCATGCGCGGGTGTGCAGTGTGTATGCGCAGTGGGGCGGGGATGGCGCGGCGCTTGCACACGCCGATCCGTCACCGTTGGATACGGATGCCGAGTTGGCGTTGCTGCAAAAACTCGCGGAGTACCCCGAACTGGTAGGCCTCGCCGCGCGCGAATTGTCGCCGCATCTGATTGCGTTTTATCTGAAGGATCTCGCCGCGCTGTTTCACAGTTATTACAACCAAGTGCGTTTTTTGGCGGACGCCGCCACCGTGCGCGACGCGCGGCTCGCCCTGGCTGGCGCTACCCGGCAGGTGCTCGCGAATGGCCTCGCGCTGTTGGGTGTTTCCGCGCCCGAAAAAATGTAATATAGCGCGATGCGTAAACACGCCGCCAAGCAAGTCCTCACGCGGGATGGAAGCCACAAGCACGTTGCCGGCGGCGGCGGTTCTACGTTCGTCGGCATCCTCGTCGGCCTGGTGCTGGGGTTGGCCATAGCGTTGGGCGTTGCCTGGTATATCAGCAAGATGCCCAATCCGTTCAAGGAAAGACCGCCGCAGCCGCAAAAAGCGGAACCGCCGGCGCTCAAGGGCGGGCCGCCCGTGGAACCGCTCAAAGATACAAAAGCAAAAGCGGCAGATTCCACCACGGCCGACAGCGACAAATCCAAACTTTCGGCCCAGGAAATGCTGACCAAAGGCGAGCGGGCAAGCGGCGCCACGGACAAGGCCGCGGAAGCCGCGACCACACCTGCCGCCAAGGAAGCGTTCTTCCTGCAAGCCGGTTCGTTTCAGAATGCGCCCGATGCCGACAACCTCAAAGCGCGCCTGGCCTTGCTCGGGTTCGAAGCCTCGATCCAGACACGCACCTTGCCGGAGAAGGGCCTATGGCACCGCGTGCGAGCAGGGCCGTACGCCGATGTTGAAGAACTGAATCGGGTGCGCGGCGTACTTAAACAGAACAATATCGAAACCACGCTGGTGAAAGTGCGCGAAGCGGACAAGTAGAGCGTCAGGCCGTCGTCACAGCAGCTTTTGGAGTTTGTCTACATGCAAGCATTCCATTACGTAT
The DNA here is from genome assembly GCA_945906815.1 of Bordetella parapertussis. Taxonomy (GTDB): domain Bacteria; phylum Pseudomonadota; class Gammaproteobacteria; order Burkholderiales; family SG8-41; genus UBA5216. Next base: position 45,888 of record CAMDRT010000020.1, on the reverse strand, counting down.
CCCGACTGGCCGCAGTAATGCTGTTGGCGTTTACCGCGGTTGCGGCACAGGCGCAATTAACCGTCGGCAGGGATTATCAGGCGATCACCCCGCCACAACCATCCGCGCCCGGTAAAACCATCGAGGTGCTGGAGTTTTTCTGGTACGCCTGCCCGCACTGCTCGCAACTGCAACCATCGTTAAAAGTGTGGCTCAAGAACAAACCCGCAGACGTGGTGTTTCGCAGCCAGCCGGCGGCTTTTGAAGAATCCTGGACGCAACTTGCGCGCACTTTTTATGCCCTCGATACCCTCGGCGCAGTGGAAACATTGCACCCTGAAATTTTTGCCGCCATTCATAAAACCAAAACGCTGGACCCCAAAGCACTGGTGAAAGACCCCAAAGCGCTGTTCGCATGGGTGGGCACAACCAAGATGGATGTCAAAAAATTTACCGATGCCTACAATTCATTTTCAGTGGTGAGCAAAACCAACCGCACCATGGGCATCACCTCCGCGTACGGGGTAACGGGCACACCGTCTATCGCAGTGGATGGCCGGTATCTGATTGCGCCCGCGATGGTGCCGCCCAAAGCGAACGCCGTTGACTATGAGCGTTTCTTCAAAAACGTCGATCAGTTAATCGCCATGGCTCGCGACTATCGCAAGGGCAAGTAAGGGAGCTTTTTATCATGCCAATTTCCAGACGCGCTGTTCTCTGTCTCGCGGTGAGCACCGCGGGGTTCGCACTTGCCGGCGTTGCCGCAGCACAGACGCAAGAACGCCCCTTCGAGCAAAGTTATCGCGCCATCACGCCACAGACTACCCCTGAGGGCGACGTCATCGAGGTGATTGATTTTTTCTGGTACGGCTGCCCTTACTGCTTCCAGTTGCTGCCTTTCACGACAGAGTGGGAAAAAACCAAAGCTGCCGACGTCGTGGTGCGGCGCGTACCTGCGGTGTTGCGCCAGGAATGGGTGCCCGAAGCGCATATTTATTACACGCTGGACGCGCTGGGCATGGCGGATCAATTACACACCAAGGCATTCGAAGCCTTCCACCGCGATCGCCTGCAAGCCACCGACACCGAAGCGTGGGTAAAATGGGCCGAGGCGAACGGCCTGGAGCGCCTGAAATGGGAGAATGCCTACAACTCGCCAGCGGTGCGCAATAACGTGGTGCGCGCCGTGGAATTGGGCCGCGACTATGATGTGCGCGGCACGCCGGTGCTGGTCGTGGATGGCCGCTATCAAACCGGCGGAGGGCAGGCGGGTTCGTTGAAGAATGTGATGCCGACGATAGACGGGCTGATCAACCTGGCGCGCGCACGCCGCAAGAAGATCTGAGGCTACACGGCCGCTGTTATTCCGCTGTGACCCATCCTGCATGTCATACCGCTGCAACGACTGGCGTTTCACGTGGCGTTATTGCAAAAACACCGACGTGGATAAACCACGCAACCTCGCAAAATCGGTGACGGTAGAGATTGTTGAGAATTACAGCACTTGTAGTGCAGTAAAAAATGCATCCGCGATCAAACCATGGCATTTGATAACTCAGTAGATCAGAAAGTTGAACTTCTTTATGAGAAAGAGGTGCAAGCTTATCTCGCTCAGAATTTACATCTGCTTGGCGAATCTTCACTTGAACTGGTTCAGATTGAACATCCGATCGGTTTTGGAAAAGACTCTGGACGAATTGACATATTGGCAAAAGATGCAAATGCTGACTATGTGGTAATTGAAGTCAAGCGAGGCATTGCAGGAAGAAGTGCCGTAGGGCAAGTTCAAAGTTACATGGGATCGTTGCTAGCAGAGTTTCCCGGGAAAAAGGTTCGTGGGCTATTGGTGGCTATGGGGCTTGATGATGCCGCACGCTCTGCATTGCTGGTGACAACTAATATCAAGGTTTTTGAATTTAAAACACGATTTGAATTTAAACCTTTAACAATTTTCAAGCCAGAATCAACCTTGGAAATCCAACGTAGCAGAGCGGAGATTCGTGCTGACTACTGGGAGAGTCTTGGTGGATCAATTACGGATCAAGTACTCGACTGCACGAACTGTGGGAAACTGGCAAAAATAATCTCCGTTGGTACTAGTCTTTTTTGCGGTGTATGCGGAAAAGCTACGCACTGAAAACTTTCCTTTTCGAAGGAATCCCCCAGTCATGGATTCTCACTCAGCGGTCAAATGTCGAGACAGACCGGTCCGCTGGTGACGCAGACATGGTTCAGCGACGCACTGCCGCAACAGTGCGGGAGACGTCGTTGCGGGGCTACTCGACCGTCACCGATTTCGCGAGGTTGCGCGGTTTATCCACATCGGTTTTTTTCAATAACGCCACGTGATACGCCAGCAGTTGCAGCGGTATGACATGCAGGATGGGTGACAGCGGGCCGGCGTGACCAGCCAATTCGATCGCGCGCAGTCGCGGGCCTTGCGCTATACGCGCACCTTTGTCAGCAAACACATACAGCTCGCCGCCGCGCGCGCTGACTTCCTGCAAATTGGATTTGAGTTTTTCCAGCAACTGGTCGTTGGGGGCGACGGTGATCACCGGCATGGCTTCGTCCACCAGTGCCAGCGGGCCATGCTTTAACTCGCCTGCGGCGTAGGCTTCCGCGTGGATGTAGGAGATTTCCTTGAGCTTTAACGCGCCCTCCATGGCGATGGGGAAATGCAGGCCGCGGCCGAGAAATAACGCATGGTTTTTGTTTTTAAAACGCCGCGCCCATTTTGCAATCTGCGGCTCCACCGACAACACCGTTTCGATCGCGCGCGGCAGATGCCGTAATGCGGCCAGCAAATCGCCTTCCTGCTTGACGCTGAGACGGCCGCGCTGTTTGGCGAGCACCAGCGTCAGCACAAACAAGGCGGCCAGTTGCGTGGTAAATGCTTTGGTGGAGGCAACGCCGATTTCTGGTCCCGCACGCGTGAGAAAGCGCAGCTTCGATTGCCGGATCAATGCCGATTCCGGCACGTTGCATATGGTGAGTGTGTCTTTGAGTCCCAGCCCTTGCGCGTGTTTGAGCGCGGCCAGCGTATCCGCGGTCTCCCCCGATTGTGAAATCGTAATCACCAGCGTGCCGCGTGTGGCCACCGGGTCGCGGTAACGGTACTCGCTGGCAATTTCCACGTTGGTTGAAATGCCGGCGATGGCTTCCAGCCAATAGCGCGCCACTAAACCCGCGTGATAGCTGGTGCCGCAGGCGAGTATCAGTATCTGGTGGGTTTTGCTGAATACTTTTTCCGCGGGCGCACCAAACAAATTGGGATGCAGCGAACGTGCGTTCATCACCATTTCCAGGGTGTTGGCGATGGCGCCCGGCTGCTCGAATATTTCTTTTTGCATGTAATGCTGGTAGCGGCCAAGGTCGGCGGCATCGGCATTGAGCTGGCTGCGCGTGGTGCTGCGGCGGACGGCTTTGCCGCGCGCGTCGCAAATCGATACGCGATGCGGGCGCAGCTCGACCACGTCGCCTTCATGCAAATAAACCATGTCGCGCGTGCGCGCGAGGAGGGCGCTGGCGTCCGACGCCAGAAAGTTTTCGTTTTTGCCCAGTCCCACCAGCAGCGGCGAGCCTTTGCGTGCACCGACGACTACTTGCGGCTCCTGATTCGAGACAAATCCAACCGCATAGGCCCCATCCCAGGCACTGCTGGCTTTTTGCACCGCCGCGAATAGCGGCAGGCCGGCCGCCACCAGCGAATGCACATGGTGCACCATCACTTCGGTGTCGGTCTGCGAAGTAAAGCGATAGCCCCGGGCTTTCATGCGCGCGCGCAGCACCTCGTGATTTTCAACGATGCCATTGTGCACGATGCCGATTTCCAGGCCGGCGCGCACGGAAAAATGCGGGTGCGCATTACCCTCCGAGGGCACGCCGTGCGTGGCCCAACGCGTGTGGGCGAGTCCGGTTAGCGCAATCACCTTTTTCTTTTTCGCCAGTGCATCGAGCTGCGCCACGCGCCCCGTGGAGCGCAGTCGCGACAAATGCCCGCCCGCAACATAGGCGATACCGGTTGAATCGTAGCCGCGATATTCGAGCTTGCGGATACCGCCGATCAGTATATCAACGCTGTTTTGGGTCGAGGCTACGCCTACAATTCCGCACATGAGAAATCCCGATGAGTTACTACGGCTGGCCGCGCCGTGGTCATGCGCGTTTTTTTAGCGGCCGTTTCCAGTCTGCTAGGGAAACCTGCTTGGCGCGCGACAGGGTCAACTGGCCGGCTGGCGCTTCTTTGGTAATCGTCGCGCCAGCACCTATGGTTGCACCCCGCCGCACGGTGACGGGTGCGACCAACTGCGTGTCGGAACCGATAAACACATCATCTTCAATGATCGTACGATGTTTGTTCGCGCCATCGTAATTGCAGGTAATGGTGCCCGCGCCGACGTTAACATTGCGGCCGACCGTGGTGTCGCCTATATAGGCCAAATGATTCGCCTTGGAGCCGTTGCCGATTTCACTGGCTTTCACTTCGACAAAGTTTCCGATATGCACATCGTCCGCGAGCTGGGTGTCGGGCCGGATGCGCGCATAGGGGCCGATACGACAATTCGTGCCTATGGTGGCTTGCGCCAAATGGCTAAACGACTCTATGCGCGTGCCCGCGGCAATTTCAACATCACGCAATACACAGTAGGCATTTACCCGTACCCCGTCGCCCAGCTTTACCCGGCCCTCAAAGATGCAGCCGATATCGATAGTGACATCCTGGCCGCAACTCAGATCGCCGCGCACATCCATGCGCGCAGGGTCGGCGATGGCCACACCCTGCTCCAGGAAGCGCGTAGCCAGGCGTTGTTGATGCAACCGTTCGAGCCGCGCCAGTTGCGTACGCGTGTTGATACCCTCTACTTGAACGGCGTCATCGCACAGCACGCCTTCAACCGGCACGCGTGCTTTTATTGCCATCGGCAGCACGTCGGTAATGTAGTACTCGCCCTGCGCGTTATGGTTCTTAAGTCGGCCCAGCCATGCCGCTAGGCGCGCGGTAGGGTAACAAAAGATGCCGGTATTAATTTCGCGTATTTTGAGTTGCGCTTGGGTGGCGTCCTTCTGTTCGACCACGCGATGAATTTTTTTGCGCGCATCGCGCACCACCCTGCCATAGCCTTGTGCACTCTCCGGCAACGCGGTCAGCATCGACACCCGGTTGACTGCACCCTCAAGCAACGGCTTTAGCGTCGAGGCCTGTATCAAGGGCACGTCACCCAGCAACACCAGCGTCTTGCCTCCCGGCAGCAGTTCACCTGCCGCCTGCTGTACGGCGTGGCCTGTCCCCAGTTGTGGCATTTGATCCACAAAAACGACATCCGGCGCGGCGCAAGCGGCTCGTACCAGCGCGGCCTCATGGCCGGTAACCACAATAATTTTGGCGGGCGACAAGGCGCGTGCAGCGTCCAGCACATGCGCCAGCAAGGGGCGTCCTGCCAGCAAATGCAGCACCTTGGGCAGGCTGGAATGCATGCGCTTGCCCTGTCCGGCGGCCAGCACTACTACGTTAAGTGGCATAGATAGGTATTATCGCACAGCGGTGGCATTGCGTAGATAAGTCTCAAGTGATTGTTTTTGCAGTGAATTTAAATGCAGTCCGCACTTGGTTCGACGCCACAGCACATCCTCGGACGTAAGCGCCCACTCACGTTTGCACAGGTAGTCGACCTCGTTGGCATAAAGGGTATGGCCAAAGTGTAGGCCACAATCGTCTAGCGTTTTAGCCTCGCCCAGTAGCGTGAGAGTGGCGTCACCATGGCGGCGAACCAGCGCGTCGATGTGTGCCGCCGGTATGCCGGGGCGCCGGGCATGGACTTGCTCCACGTACTCGCTCACGGAGCAGCCCTCCAGTCTGCCGCCGGGCAATGGCGCCTGTTCTGTCCACGACGGCTGCATGTGCGGAAACCATTCAGCGAGCTTTTGCAGTGCTTGTTCCGCGAGTTTGCGGTAGGTGGTGATCTTGCCACCGAATACCGAGAGCGCGGGCGCGGCCTGCGTATCGCCATCGACCCGCAGGGTGTAGTCGCGGGTTATTTTCGATACGTGCTTTGCGCCGTCATCGAACAAGGGGCGCACGCCGCTGTAGCGCCACACGACATCGGCAGCGCTCAGCGCGCGCCCAAAGTAGCGATTGGCGGCGCGGCACAGATAGTCGACTTCTTCGGCGCTGGTCGCACCAGCGCCCGGTTCTGCGTCATGCTCGACATCGGTGGTGCCGATGAGCGTGTAGTGCTGCTCATAGGGATACGCAAACACCACTCGCCGATCCTCGTTTTGCAGTATGAAGGCGTGTGCTCCCGCGTAAATGCGCGGCACCACGATATGGCTACCCTTGACCAGCTTGAGCCCGAAGGTTGTGGATAAGCGCAGGTTTTCATGGATAAACTGTTTTGCCCACGGGCCGCTGGCATTGACCAGAGCACGGCAGCTTAGCGCTATAGGCGCGGCGTTTTGAGGTTGCAGGGACACATGCCACAGCGCGCCCTCTCTGTGTGCGGTGGTGCATCGGGTGCGGGTTAAAACCGTCGCGCCGAGATCCGCTGCGGCACACGCGTTGGCGATCACCAAGCGCGCATCATCCACCCAGCAATCGGAATAGATAAAGCCGGTGGAAAGGCCGGGTTTGAGTCCATCGCGGTATGGTGGTGCGCGCAGATCAACGCGGTGCGAGCCAGGCAGCGTATCGCGGCGCGCCAGATAGTCATACAAAAACAAGCCCGCGCGTATCATCCACGCCGGTCGCAACTCCGGCACATGCGGCATCACAAAGCGCAGCGGATGCACGATATGTGGAGCTGCGCGCAGCAACACTTCGCGCTCGCCCAGCGCTTCGGAGACTAGGCGGAATTCAAATTGCTCGAGATAACGCAGGCCGCCATGCACCAGCTTACTGCTGGCGGACGAGGTATGCTGCGCGAGATCGTGCTGCTCGCACAGCAACACTTTGAGACCGCGTCCCGCCGCATCGCGCGCAATACCGACGCCGTTGATGCCGCCGCCTACGATTAACAAATCAACTGCAGTAGGAATGCTGGTCATGCGCTCAGCTTGGCGGATACGCTTCCATTGCCGCAAAACAAAAGAGGCAGCTAACAGCCGCCTCTTTAGTTAGACACTCATCTGAAATCAACGCTTTGCACGCAGCTTTCGGATCGCCGCCAGTTGCGCTGCTAATACTGCGAATTCCGCCTCGACAGTGGCTATTTCCTGCTTGCTCTGGGCGTTCTTGCGCGCTTCCTCGTTGTGCTTGAGCGCTTCGTTTGCCTTGGCCTCGTCTAAATCCTTGCCGCGGATCGCGGTATCGGCCAGCACGGTTACCACTTGGGGTTGCACTTCCAGTACGCCGCCCGCGACGAAGACAAACTCGTCTTCGGCCTGACCCGGCACTTTAATTCGCACCGCACCGGCCTTGATACGCGTGATCAACGGCGTGTGGCGCGGATAGATGCCGAGTTCGCCGGCTTCACCAGGCAGCACCACGAACTCCGCTTCACCGGAGTAAATTTGTTCTTCGGCGCTGACGACGTCTACGTGCAAAGTATTGGCCATAATTTTCGTGAGGTGTTAGGCGTCAGGCGCGTGGCGAAAAACCGCTCGCCGTTGCGCCTTACGCCTCACCCCTTACGCCTCACTGTAAAGTCTTCGCTTTTTCAAACGCTTCTTCGATGCCGCCGACCATGTAAAACGCCTGTTCGGGCAGGGCATCGCATTCGCCGCTGACGATCATCTTGAAGCCCTTGATGGTGTCTTTGAGCGACACGTATTTTCCCGGCGAACCGGTGAAAACTTCGGCCACGCTGAACGGCTGCGACAGAAAGCGCTGTATTTTGCGCGCGCGTGATACCGCCAGCTTGTCTTCAGGGGAAAGTTCATCCATGCCCAGAATGGCGATAATGTCGCGCAGTTCCTTGTAGCGCTGCAACGTCGCTTGCACCGCGCGCGCAGTGTTGTAGTGGTCTTCGCCGACCACATGCGGGTCTAGCTGACGGCTGCTGGAATCCAGCGGGTCCACCGCGGGATAAATACCCAGCGATGCAATGTCGCGCGACAACACCACGGTTGAATCCAGGTGGCCGAAAGTGGTCGCCGGCGAGGGGTCGGTCAAGTCGTCAGCGGGCACATACACCGCTTGTATCGAGGTGATCGAGCCCACTTTGGTGGAGGTGATGCGCTCTTGCAAGCGGCCCATTTCTTCGGCCAACGTCGGCTGATAACCCACCGCCGAAGGCATGCGCCCAAGCAATGCCGACACTTCGGTGCCCGCCAGCGTGTAGCGGTAAATGTTGTCGACAAAGAACAGCACATCGCGACCTTCGTCGCGGAAAGCTTCCGCCATCGTCAGCCCGGTCAAGGCCACGCGCAGGCGGTTGCCCGGCGGTTCGTTCATCTGACCATAGACCATCGCCACTTTGGATTTTGAGAGGTCGTTCTTGTCGACCACCCCGGCGTCCATCATCTCGTGATAGAAGTCGTTGCCCTCGCGTGTGCGCTCGCCCACGCCTGCAAACACCGACAAGCCGGAGTGCGCTTTGGCGATGTTGTTGATGAGCTCCATCATGTTCACGGTTTTGCCCACGCCCGCGCCGCCGAACAGACCCACTTTGCCACCTTTGGCGAACGGGCATACCAGGTCAATGACCTTGATGCCGGTTTCGAGCAGGTCGGTAGAGGGTGACAGCTCTTCGAACGACGGCGCCTTACGGTGGATCGACATGGTTTTGTCGCACTGGACCGGGCCCACTTCGTCAATCGGGCGGCCGAGCACATCCATGATGCGCCCGAGCGTGCCAGGGCCGACAGGTACCATGATCGGCCCGCCACTGTTGGTCACCATCATGCCGCGACGCAGACCGTCAGCGGAACCCAGCGCAATGGTGCGCACCACGCCATCGCCCAACTGCTGCTGCACTTCCAGCGTCAGCTCGCTACCGTCCATCTTGAGCGCATCATAAATATGCGGCAGCTGATCGCGTGCGAATTCCACGTCGATAACCGCGCCGATACATTGAACGATTTTTCCTTGATTCATCGTCGTGTCCTAATAAGATACTTCAAAAGCCATTGCTGTTAATCATTACACCGCTGCCGCGCCGGCAACAATTTCGGACAATTCCTTGGTGATGCTCGCCTGGCGTGATTTGTTGTAAATTAATGTCAGTTCGTCTATCACCGTCGCTGCATTATCGGACGCAGCCTTCATCGCCACCATGCGCGCCGACTGCTCTGAGGCCATATTCTCTGTAACTGCCTGATAAATAAGCGCTTCTATGTAGCGTGTGAGCACTTGCTCCAATACCACTTTGGCATCAGGTTCGTAGATGTAATCCCAATTGCCTTCTGGTGCGCCCAGCGTATCTCCGGTCAAGGGCAGCAATTGCTCCATCACCGGTTCCTGCTTCATAGTATTAACGAAGCGCGTGTTAAAAATCATCAAGCGGTCGAAGCGATCCTGCGTGTAGCCGTCGAGCATTATTTTCACTGCCCCGATCAGCTTTTCCATCTGTGGGCGGTCACCCAGACCGGTAATCTGCGAAACAATATTCGCGCCCAGCCGCTGCATAAAACCCAGACCTTTGTTGCCGACGGCGCAAATTTCTATTTCTTCGCCCTCTGCTTCCCATTCTTTTATCTTGCCCAGCGCCAGACGCAGAATGTTGGTATTCAGACCGCCACACAATCCCTTGTCGGTAGTAATAACGATGATGCCGATGCGCTTTACCGAATCCCGATGCACCAGAAACGGATGGCGGTATTCTGGATTCGCGTGACTGAGGTGTGCGGCTACATTGCGGATTTTTTCCGCGTACGGCCGTGCAGTACGCATGCGGTCCTGCGCCTTGCGCATTTTGGAAGCCGCAACCATTTCCATGGCCTTGGTGATCTTGCGCGTGTTTTGCACGCTCTTGATCTTGGTGCGGATTTCCTTGGAGCCTGCCATGATATAAGTATTTGTTTTATAACGCTATTATAAAATTTATGCCTAGTAGGTGCCGTTCTGCTTCCAGTCCTTGACCGCGTCGTTGAGCTTGGCTTCGTCGTCCTTAGTTAAATCCTTGGTGTCTTCAATACGCTGCACCAGATCGCCATACTTGCTCTTGAGGGTGTCGCGCAGGGAACGCTCGGCTGCCAATGCTTTTTTCACATCGATATCATCGAAGTAGCCGCCGCTGACCGCGAACAAAGTCAGCGACATTTCCCACACTTGCAACGGCTCATACTGCGGCTGCTTCATCAGTTCGGTGACCATGCGGCCCCGCTCCAATTGCTTGCGCGTGGTTTCGTCGAGGTCGGAGGCGAATTGCGCGAACGCCGCCAGTTCGCGATACTGCGCCAGCGCCAGACGCACGCCGCCGCCGAGTTTCTTGACGATCTTGGTCTGTGCAGCACCGCCTACGCGCGATACCGAAATCCCGGCGTTGATGGCGGGGCGTATGCCGGCGTTAAACAGGTCTGTTTCCAGAAAAATCTGTCCGTCGGTAATCGATATCACGTTGGTCGGCACGAACGCGGTCACGTCACCGGCCTGCGTTTCAATCACCGGCAAGGCGGTCAACGATCCGGTTTTGCCTTTGACCGCACCTTTGGTGAAGGCTTCAACATAGGCCTCGTTCACACGCGCGGCACGCTCCAACAAGCGTGAGTGCAAATAGAACACGTCGCCGGGATAGGCTTCGCGGCCCGGCGGGCGGCGCAGCAGCAGCGACACCTGACGATAGGCCCAGGCCTGTTTGGTCAGGTCGTCATAAATAATTAGCGCGTCCTGGCCGCGATCACGGAAGTATTCACCCATGCTGCATCCCGAGTAGGGCGCAATAAACTGCATCGCGGCGGACTCAGAGGCGGTGGCAGCAACCACGATGGTGTATGCCATCGCGCCGTGTTCTTCTAGTTTGCGGATCACGTTCTTGATCGACGAGGCTTTCTGGCCGATCGCCACATAAATACAAATAAGGTCTTTGCCCTTTTGATTGATGATGGTGTCGATCGCCACCGCGGTCTTGCCGGTCTGCCGGTCGCCGATTATCAGCTCCCGCTGGCCGCGGCCCACCGGCACCATGGCGTCTATCGACTTCAAGCCTGTCTGCACCGGCTGCGACACGGATTTACGCGCGATCACGCCCGGGGCGACTTTTTCGATAACGTCGGTCATCGCGGCGTTTACCGGGCCCTTGCCGTCTATCGGTTGTCCCAGCGAATTCACCACGCGGCCGATCAACTCGGGACCCACCGGCACTTCAAGAATGCGGCCGGTAGTCTTTACTGTATCGCCTTCGGAGATGTGTTCGTATTCACCCAGAATAACCGCGCCGACCGAATCACGCTCCAGGTTCAGCGCTAGGCCGAAGGTGTTTTTGGGGAACTCGAGCATTTCGCCCTGCATCACATCGGCAAGGCCGTGAATGCGGCAGATGCCGTCGGTCACCGATATCACGGTGCCCTGCGTGCGCGCTTCGGTGGTGCCTGCAAGGTTCTGGATGCGGCTCTTGATGAGTTCGCTGATTTCGGAAGGGTTCAATTGCATAGTGTGCTCCGAGAACTACTTAATGGGTAACTCAGTTGACAAGTGAGGCAGCCATGGCGTCGAGTTTGCCGCGCACGGTAGCATCAATCACTTTGTCGCCGACAATGATTTTCACGCCGCCGATCAGGGCCGCGTCGGTTTCAACCTGCGCCGTGATTTTGCGTTGATATTTGGTTTCGAGCCGCGCGACGAGCTGCCGCACCTGATCAGCGCTCATTTCCAGCGCCGAGATGATGGTGGCTTCGAGCATGCCTTCTTGTTCACGCTTGAGGGCTTCATAGTGTGAACGAATCAGCGGCATCAGATCCAGCCGGTTATTTTGCACCAGCACTTGCACCAGGTTGCGCGCGTCGGCGGCAAGCTTGTCACCCATCACGCCGAGCACCAGGCCTTCGAGTTGCTGCGCGCTGACTTTGGGATCACTGATGCAGGCCTGCACCCGCGCGTCCGCCACCACGCCGTCGATGTTGGCGAGTGCATCCGACCAGACCGGCAGCGCGCCGCGTTCGTGCGCGATCTTGAACACCGCTTCAGCGTAGGGTCGAGCTATGGTTACAGGTTCGGCCATGACAGATCAAATTACAACTGGTTTTGCACGTCGGACAAAATATCAGCGTGCGCTTTGGCATCGACTTCGCGCTTAAGAATTTTCTCAGCGCCCGCGACCGCCAGGGTGGCGACCTGCGTGCGCAAGGTCTCTTTCGCGCGCGACACTTCCTGTTCAATCTCGGATTTCGCTGCGGCCTTTTCGCGATCTCCTTCGGCCTTGGCCGCGAGTTTCGCTTCTTCGATCATCTGGCTTACGCGCTTCTCCGCCTGGCCGACGATTTCTGTCGCCCGTGCGCGCGCCTGCGCAATGGCGACCTCCGCTTGTTTGGAGGCGCTTTCCAGTGACTTCTTGCCGTCTTCGGCTGCTGTCAGTCCATCAGCGATTTGCTTCTGTCGCGCTTCGATAGCTCTCACCATCGGCGGCCACACGAACTTCGCACAGAAAAAAATGAAGACGAAGAACGTGATCGCCTGAGCAACCAACGTAACGTTTAGGTTCATAGGCTTCCCCTGCGGGAACGGTAGTTTATTTCAAGCTGGCGAGCAGCGGGTTGCCGGTGGCAAACCACAAGGCCAGACCCACGCCGATAATGAACGACGCATCGATCAGGCCCAGCAGCAGGAACACTTTGGCTTGCAGTTGCGGCATCAGTTCGGGCTGACGTGCAGCACCTTCCAGAAAGCGGCTGCACATAATACCCACGCCGATACACGCGCCGGCAGCACCCAGACCGATCATCAGACCAATACCGACGCCGGTATACGCCTGAACCATCGCGATCAATTGCATCTTGTCCATCACCCTCTCCTTTAAGAAAATACTAATTGAAACAATGCGTTATTTTTTAATGGCTCTCGTGCGCCATCGCCATATAGACGATGGTGAGCATCATGAAAATGTAGGCTTGCAGCAGTACGATAAGAATATGGAATATTGCCCAGCCCAGCGCCAGCACGCCGCCGGCTGCCGAGCCCAGCAACCCGGTGGCAGCCCACATCCACAGCAACATGAAAATAATTTCACCAGCGTAGATATTGCCGTAAAGCCGCAGTGAGTGTGACAGCGGCTTGGAGATGTATTCCACCAGATTGAATAAAAAGTTCAGCGGCCACAGCAGGAAATTGCTACCGAACGGGGTACAGAATAACTCATGCGTCCAGCCGCCGATGCCTTTGACTTTGACGTTGTAAAACAGCATCAGCACCCACACCGAGAGCGCCAGCGCGAAGGTGGTGTTGACGTCCGAAGTCGGCACCGGCTTCCACTCGTGTTGCTGCAGCACGTTTGCAGTAAACACCGACGCGATATCGACCGGAATAAAATCCATCGCATTCATCAGTAGCACCCACACAAACACCGTTAGCGCCAGCGGCGCTACAAACGCGCGGTTGCCGTGGAAAATGCCTTTGACTTGATCGTCTACGAAATCGAATAATAGTTCGACGAAGGCTTGGCGCTTATTCGGTACGCCAGCGGTTGCGCCACGCACGATCCACCACAAACAGCCGAAACCCACGATGCCCAGCATGACTGCGGTTAGAAACGTGTCGAGATGCAGCGTCCAGAACGGACCGTCGCCCAGCGATACCGTGCGGTTGGTAAGATGGTGACCGATGTAACTGGTCGGGGTGAGTTCTTGTCCTGCGGCGGCCATGGTGCTGTCTCGTAGACTACTTCTTGGACAATTACGATTAGGACTCTTTAACCACTATCGCCGCGCGGAACACAAGCACCGACACGACGAACGACATAAAAAACGCCGGGTGCACGACCTCTTGGTAGGCCGTCAATGCCGCGCCCAACAAAAATACGATCAGCAGTACGCGTACCGCTTCCGCCCGGAAAAGCGTGCGCAGGGTATTCCCCGCTGTTCTAATGCCACCACCCGAAACCAACAGGGCGTAAGCCAAGTCCGCTATTTGGTTAATGCCGCCCCCCAAAACCGCAGAGATCGCGCCGTGCCAGCCAGCCCACAGCCCGGCACCCAGCGCAATTACGACGGTCGCATAAATCTGCCAGCCCAAAACGGTGCGTATGGGTTTGCTCTCGATGCGTTTCAGTATTGTAACCGCCATCCGAATTGCGTCAGCAGCAAACCCCTTGAGTGTACGCGCTTTTATGGCCGCGGGTCAAATGTGGTGCGCAGCCGCATGTCCTAGCGCCTGAGCTTTTCGAGCAACACTTCGAGTTGATCAAGGTTGCTGTATTCCACGATCAGCGCGCCACGGCCTTTGTTTTTTTGCTTGATCTGCACGCGTGTGCCCAATTTTTGCGCGAGGTCTTCCTGCAACCGCGCCACATCACGATCGACGGTGCGCGGCGCACGCGGCTTGGGACGGGCCATCCATTCGTTCACACGTTTCTCGACTTCGCGTACTGTCATGCCTCTTGCGATGATCTCATGAGCGAATTCAACCTGGCGCAACGCCGGCAAGGCCAGCAAGGCGCGCGCGTGACCCATATCGAGTTGGCCTTCCGCCAACAATTCTCGCACGGGCGGCGCGAGTTCCAACAAGCGTAATAGGTTGGTTACGGCTGTGCGCGAGCGGCCCAATGCGTCGGCCGCACTCTGGTGCGTCAAACCAAACTCATGGATGAGCCGTTGTATGGCAATGGCCTGCTCGAGTGGATTGAGATCTTCGCGCTGGATATTTTCTACCAACGCTACTGCCAGCGCCTGGTTATCGGGTATGTCGCGAATGACCACCGGCACCGACTGCAAGCCCGCCATGCGTGCGGCGCGCCAGCGGCGTTCGCCGGCGATGATTTCAAACTTGCTGCCCTGCTGGGCGTCGTCGATCGGACGCACCAGGATCGGTTGAATCACGCCCTGCGTTTTGATCGATTCGGCAAGTGCTTTGAGCGCCTCTTGATCCATCCGCGTGCGCGGCTGATATTTCCCCGGCTGCAGCGTATCCACCGCGAGTTCGCGCTGGGTGTCGCCCTGCGTGGCTGCCGGGGTCGCCACCGGTTCGTCACCGCCGAGCAGCGCATCGAGGCCGCGTCCCAGACCTTTGAGTTTAGCCATTATTTACAGCGTGGCCACGGGTGCCGGATTGCGATTGAGCATTTCACCAGCCAGCGCGATATACGCCTGTGCGCCCTTCGACGCGCGTTCAAAATGCATAGCCGCAAGGCCGTGACTGGGGGCTTCTGCAAGACGAATATTGCGCGGTATCACCGTGCGGTACACTTTATCGCCAAAGTGTGCCTGCAGTTGTTGCGACACTTGCTGCGCCAGCATATTGCGCGGGTCGTACATGGTACGCAGCAAGCCTTCGATCTCGAGTTGCGGATTCAAATGGGCGCGCACTTTTTTCACTGTCTGCACCAGATCAGACAATCCTTCGAGCGCGTAGTATTCGCACTGCATCGGGATCATCACCGCGTGCGCAGAAGTCAGGCCATTCACCGTGAGCAGGTTTAACGCGGGCGGACAATCGATCAGCACATAATCGTACTCGTCCGCGTGCGGAGCAATGGCGTTTTTCAGGCGCGTTTCGCGGTGTGCCATATCCACCATTTCGATTTCGGCGCCGGCCAATTCACGATTGGCGGGCACCACATCGTAGCCGCCGCTGCTTTGCCGCACCCGGACTTCGGCTAGGGTTTTCTCGCCGAGGAGCACCTGGTATACCGTAGCCGCCAGCGTGCGCTTGTCGATGCCACTGCCCATGGTGGCATTGCCCTGCGGATCGAGATCGATCAGCAAAACGCGCTGCTTTGTCGCCGCCAGACTGGCCGCGAGATTCACGCCGGTGGTGGTTTTGCCGACACCACCTTTTTGATTGGTAATCGCGAGTATGCGCGCCATGAGGATTAAGCCGCTTTCAAAAAAACGAGATGGCGCTCCGCATCCAGACCGGGCACCGTGAGGGGTTTAACCCGGCTCAACTGGAAGGTGCCGGTGAGTTGTGCGATTTCGCCTTCGGGAAGTACCCCCTTCATCGCCAGCAACGTGCCGCCGGGCGCGACCAGCCCACCCGCCTGCGCGACAAATTCCGCTAGCGCACAAAAGGCGCGCGACACCACAACCTCGTACTGTTGCTGTAGCGGGAGTTTTTCTGCTCGCTCGCAAATAACTTCGGCGTTGCCCAGCTTGAGTTCGATTACTGCCTGCTGCAAAAAGGCGGCTTTTTTGTGATTGCTGTCGAGCAAAGTGACGTGTACGCCGGGCAGCGCCAGTGCCAGGGGTATACCTGGCAACCCGGCGCCGCTACCGACATCGAGTAGGGTTTTGACGCCGGCAATATGGGGTGCCACAGCAAGGCTATCGAGTAAATGATGGGTCAGCATTTTGTCCGTGGCGCGTACGGCAGTGAGGTTATATACCTTGTTCCACTTTTGCACCAAGGTCACGTAGTCGAGCAACTTTTGCTGCGTCACTGGCGGCAGCGGAAGATGCAGCCGTGCCAGGCCCTGCGCTAACAGTTGCGCGCTCATGCCGTTTTGCGTTGCCCGCCAAAGCCACGCTTGGCATACACCAGCAGTACCGAAATTGTCGCTGGCGTAATGCCTGATATACGCGCCGCCTGACCCAAAGTTTCAGGCTGGTGCTGAGCTAGTTTTTGTTGTGCTTCTATGGACAGGCCGGAAATTTTTGCGTAATCGAGGTCCTGCGGCAAGCGCGTGTTTTC
Organism: Bordetella parapertussis; assembly: GCA_945906815.1. GTDB lineage: Bacteria > Pseudomonadota > Gammaproteobacteria > Burkholderiales > SG8-41 > UBA5216. Next base: position 29,195 of record CAMDRT010000020.1, on the reverse strand, counting down.
CTGTTGCGCGCTGCGCTGGATTTCTTCCTGCTGACGTTCGATGTAGCCGTGATACTTGGCCTGAATTTCGACTTGCGTCGCCACGTGTTCATCGTCTACGCCAGGCCCGGCACCGGGTAATGTCATCAGCGCGGCGTAAGTGACATCGGGGCGTCGCAGCAATTCCAACAGCGGATATTCGCGCTCCATCGTCTGTCCCAGCACGCGCTGCGCGTGCGCGGCATCCACCGTGCGCGGGTTTACCCAGGTTGATTTCAGCCGCTCCTGCTCGCGCGCGATAGCCTCGCGCTTGTTCTCGAACGCGGCCCAGCGCCTATCGTCCACCAGTCCGAGCTTGCGCCCGCTTTCGGTAAGCCGCAGATCGGCATTGTCTTCACGCAGCGACAAGCGATATTCCGCGCGGCTGGTAAACATACGATACGGCTCGGACACGCCACGTGTGATCAAATCGTCCACCAGCACACCCATATAGGCTTCGTTGCGCTGAGGACACCACGCGTCCCGCTCCGTGACTTGCAATGCGGCATTAAGGCCCGCGAGCAAGCCTTGCGCAGCGGCTTCTTCATAACCGGTGGTGCCATTGATTTGGCCGGCGAAATACAAGCCGGCGATGGCTTTGGTTTCGAGCGAGCTTTTCAGTCCGCGCGGATCGAAGTAGTCATATTCAATCGCATAGCCCGGCCGGGTGAGGTGCGCATTTTCGAGGCCCTTGATAGAGCGCACCAACGCGTATTGCACGTCATACGGCAAACTGGTAGATATGCCATTCGGGTAGTACTCGTTTACCGTCAGCCCTTCGGGCTCCAGAAAAATCTGATGCGACGTCTTGTCGGCAAAGCGCGTAATCTTGTCTTCTATCGAAGGACAGTAGCGCGGGCCGATGCCTTCAATCACCCCAGTAAACAGCGGCGAACGATCGAGGCCGGCGCGGATGATGTCGTGGGTGCCCTCGTGCGTGTGCGTGATCCAGCACGGCAGTTGTAGCGGGTGCTGGTCGCGCGTGCCCATAAACGAAAACACCGGCGACGGTTGGTCACCCGGCTGTTCCGTCATCCCCGAGAAATCTATGCTGCGTCCATCGATGCGTGGCGGTGTGCCCGTTTTGAGGCGTCCTACGGCCAGCTTGAGTTCGCGCAGCCGTTGCGCCAGTGTCAACGCCGGCGGATCACCGGCGCGGCCCGCCTGATAATTTTCAAGGCCCACATGTACACGCCCCGCGAGAAAGGTGCCCGCCGTCAGTACCACGGCGCGCGCTTTGAAACGCACACCGATTTGCGTGATGACGCCGGTGACGCGATCCCCTTCCAGTATCAGGTCATCAACCGCTTGCTGAAACACGCGCAGGTGCGGATGGTTCTCCAGCCGCGAGCGCATGGCGTGGCGGTACAGCACGCGGTCCGCCTGCGCACGTGTGGCGCGCACTGCGGGGCCTTTGCGTGAATTGAGGATACGAAACTGGATGCCGGCTTCATCAGTGGCGGCAGCCATAGCACCGCCTAGCGCATCGATTTCTTTAACCAAGTGCCCCTTACCGATGCCGCCGATGGAGGGATTGCACGACATTTGACCCAGCGTTTCGACGCTGTGCGTCAGCAACAAGGTGTTGCACCCCATGCGCGCGGCGGCTAGCGCAGCTTCACTTCCAGCGTGCCCTCCTCCAATTACAATAACATCATATAAATCATTATGTTGCATTTTTTAATACGGTAGCGTCAAGGTACGCATTATAGCGAAATATAGGGGTTGGCGATAGCGCCGCCAGGCAGCGATGTTTCACGTGGAACACGCCACCAAACTACTTGCCGATACAAAACCGCGAAAAAATTTCACCCAACAGGTCGTCCGCGGTGACTTCGCCGGTAATAGACATCAACGCGGCGTGGGCCCTATGCAACTCCTCGGCAAAAAACTCTTGCTGCCGCTGCTCTGCAGCGGCCTGATTCAGCCCGGCCTGCGCGGCTCGTAGCGCTTCCAGATGCCGCGCGCGTGCCATGAACACGCCTTCAGTGTCACCGCGCCAGCCGATAGCCTCGGCTATCGCAGCGCGCAGCAGGTCTAGCCCCTCCCCTGTTTTAGCGGATAACACTACCGCTTCCGCTCCGCCCTCGTGCACGCGGCACGCAGCCTTACCGGCAATATCGCTTTTGTTATAAACCCGCAGGCAAGCCAAGCCTTTGGGCAGGCGCGCTGCTAGCGCGAGGTCTGCCTCTGATTCCTCCTGGCTGCTATCTATGATCAGCAGCGCTAAGTCTGCCTTACCTAGGGCATCCCAGGTGCGAGCTATGCCCGCCTGCTCCACCGGATCGCTAGCTTCGCGCAGGCCAGCGGTATCTATAATATGCACCGGCACGCCACAAAGGTTAATAATCTGACGAATCAGGTCGCGCGTGGTGCCGGGGATTTCGGTGACGATGGCCACTTCCTCCCCCGCCAGCCGGTTAAGCAAGCTGGATTTGCCCGCGTTGGCGCGCCCCGCGAGCACCACCATAGCGCCTTCGCGTAGCAGGCTACCTTGGTCGGAAGCACCTATCAGTTGTGTCAGCTTTTCTTGAATCGCACTCAATCGTCCGGCCTGATCAGCGCGCGTGCCGCTGTCTATTTCCTCCTCCGGAAAATCCAGGGTTGCTTCGGTCAGCGCGCGCAGTTGCACCAACTGCTGCACCAGCGCATGGATCTCCGCGGAAAACTCCCCCTGAATAGAGCGTTGGGCACAACGTGCGGCCTGCTCAGTAGTGGCGTCTATCAGATCGGCTACGCCTTCGGCCTGGGCCAAATCCATCTTGCCATTCAGATAAGCGCGTTTACTGAACTCTCCCGGTTCGGCCACCCGCGCACCCAACTGTAGACAGCGTTTCAGCAGCCGTTGCAACACTACCGGCCCGCCATGTCCTTGCAGCTCTAAGACATCTTCGCCGGTATAGGAATGCGGTGCTGGGAAATACAGCGCCAAGCCCTGGTCGATGATCCCACCTGCGCCGTCACTGAAATCGCTCAGTGTCGCCACTCGAGCACGCGGCGTCTTGCCACAAATTTTTAGGGAGAGTTCGCTCAGATTGGATCCGGACAGGCGCACCACACCGATGCCGCCACGGCCGGGCGCAGTCGCTAACGCCGCTATGGTGTGACGATCCGCCACGGCCCGTGTTTCACGTGAAACACACCCACATGTTCCGTCAGGCCTTGGCGCTGCCGGGTTTCTGGCTGGCGCGTTCGATGGCGCCGTTGATCTGCCACTGCTGCGCAATTGAAAGCACGTTGTTCACCAGCCAATACAAAACCAGACCCGCCGGGAAGAAAAAGAAAAACACACTGAAAGCGATGGGCATAATCTTCATCACCTTAGCCTGCACCGGATCGGGTGGCTCCGGATTCAATTTGGTCTGTATGATCATCGACGCACCCATCAGTACCGGCAACACATACCAAGGATCAATCGCCGAAAGATCTGTAATCCAACCATAAAACGGGGCGTGACGCAGTTCTACAGAAGCCAAAATAACCCAATAAAGAGCAATAAAAACAGGCATTTGCACAATTATTGGCAGACACCCTGCCATCGGATTTACTTTCTCCTTTTGATACAACTCCATCATCGCTTTTTGCATGCGCTGACGATCGTCGCCATAACGTTCCTTAAGCTGCTGCATCTTGGGCGCGATGACTTTCATCTTGGCCATCGCCTTGTAACTCGCCGCCTGTAGGGGGTAGAACAGAGCTTTAATCAATACCGTCAACAGAATAATCGCGATGCCCCAGTTTTCTACCAAGCCCTGTATCCAGGTAAGCACCATAAACAACGGGACGGCGATCACGGTTAAGATACCGAAATCCACCACCAAATCGAGCCCCGGAGCGAGTTTTTCCAACGTCTTGGTATCTTGCGGGCCAGCATAAAGTGGCACGCTCAAGGTCCCCCGCTCGCCTGCGGGAATCACCGCGCCGGTGACCACCACCCCGGCCGCATACAAACCGCCGTCGAGCTTTTTGGTATAGAACTCGCGTGGCGTCTTGTCTTTCGGCAAAAACGCGCTGAGGAAATAATGCTGGACTATAGCCACCCAACCTTCGTCCTGGCTGGTTTTGCTATAGGAGGTTTTACTCTTGTCTACATCGTCAAATGCTACTTTTTGAAATTTTTCGCCCTTGGTAAACACCGCCAAACCGGTGTAGGTCGGCAACATCGCCGAATCCCCATCCGGCGGCTTGCGGTCACGCACCAACTGGAAATAACCGTAGGCTTGCAACGGCTTGTCAGCGCCGTTGGTAATGTCATACGACACGTCGATAACGTAACTGCCCCGGGTGAATCGATAGACCTGCTCCACCTTGCTGCCGTTGGATTCGGGGGCCGTAAGGCGCACCTCAACCGTCTTCGCCCCGTCGGCCAGCGTGTATTGCCGGGCGCTAGCGCTGTACGTCACGCGGTGATCCGGCAACCCCTCGCGTCCGATCAGGCCTGACTGTGCCACATAGGTGTTTTCCGCGTCGCTCTGAAACAGCACGAAGTTTTTACTTTTATCGAGCGTGCCCTTGTGATCCTTGAATTCGAGGCGGCGGATATCACCGCCCTTGGTGCTGATCACCGCGCGCAATACATCGGTGTCAATGTTGATCAACTCGCCGCCGGAACCCAGTACCGCGACCGGGGCGCTGCCTGCAGCTCCTGCCGCTGCCAGCGGTGCCACGCTGGTCGGAGCCTGCGGCACAGGTATGCCACCAACCACTGCTTTAGTTTCGCCTTTCTCTCCTGCTTTGCCCGCAGGCTGAGCTGTAGCAGGCTGGGGTAGCTGTGGCTTTTGATCGCGCTGCCAACCGTCCACCAGCATAAAGGTAGAGAACACAAAGACGAAAAACAATATTAGCCGCTGCGTATCCATCTATATCACTCGATTCCGACTCGGTTTAGAAAGATCAGGGGGTTTAACAATGTCAGCTAGACGACGGCGGACCAAAACGCCGTGCAGTCTCTCGCATTAGCCGGTTCAGCTCTTTGCGTAACGCACCGTTTCCGGCATGGCGCAGATCATTCTTCAATTGCACCACAAAATCCACCGCCGGCAAGTGTGCGGCCAGTGCCCGAAACGCTTCCCGCGCCAGGCGCTTGCCGCGATTACGGTCTACTGCTCTGCGCGCCGCTTTGCGGCTGGCGACCAAGCCCAAGCGTGCTTGTGGTAATTGGTTGCTGCTCGCGCGCAACTGAAAGCTAGCTCCCGATAAGCGGCATACCGCTGCCATCACCACACGATATTCAGCCGCCCGCGTTAACTTTCTCGGGTGTGCCGGCGGTATCGAATGTGCCACCGGCTTGCCTTAGCAAAAGTTATACAATTAATTTAAAAACAATAGCTTAAGAAATCACATCCACCTTGTGGCGAGCTCCTCGCAAGCGCCTGCTACGCGCTAAGTACGGCGCGGCCTTTGGCGCGGCGGGAGCGTATTACCGCACGGCCGCCTACCGTTTTCATGCGAGCGCGAAATCCATGCGTACGAGCGCGTTTAATCTTGGAAGGCTGAAAGGTTCTTTTCATGGCTAAATCATCCTGAACGAGGTCTGTACTCAAACGTAAGAATTTAGCGCTTGAGGGAACCCGTCATTACATCGTGTTTTGGGGTCACTTGTCAATGTAATTACTACTTTAGAAACTACGCCAGCCCAGCGCGCAGCTGGCGACAAGGCTTCCCTCTTCCAACCGTGATCACGCAAGACGCCCACCGGGCCTGTGGATAACTCACCCTAAACCACGTAAAATTACCCCTGTTTCTCGCGCAGGCATCGCCACCACCGTGTCTCCAAACTGCCAGTTATTGGCTGGTCTCTACGTCCTCTCTTTGTGCTATTTCATTTTAACCGTTAGCGTCAGTGAGACGGCCTCGTAAAACAATGAATAATTTCTGGCCCTCCTGTCTCGCACAGTTCGAAAAAGAGCTGCCGCCGCAGCAATTCATTACCTGGATCAAACCGCTAGCGATAAGGGTGAATACACCCGACTCGCTCACCTTACTCGCCCCTAACCGCTTTGTGCTGCAATGGATACGCGACAAATTTATCGCGCGGGTGCACCAACTGGCTTTGGCGCACTTCGGCCACGCCATCGCGATTGAATTAGTGCTCGCCGACAGCAAAACGCTCGCCGCCACCGCAGCAGCCTCCGTCGCACCGATACCGCCACGCAGCGGTTTTGTCAGCACCCCTACTACCGTAGCCGCCGCTGGCTCTATACGCCTGCCCGTGCTGCCGCGCGATTTGTCACGTTTGAACCCGGGTTTCACGTTTGATACGTTCGTCACCGGGAAGGCGAACGAACTGGCGCGAGCGGCTGCCACGCAAGTCGCCGAAAAACCCGGCACCGCCTACAACCCGCTTTTCATTTATGGTGGCGTGGGCCTAGGCAAAACCCATCTGGCCCACGCCATCGGAAATTATTATCGGCAGCATCACCCGCAAGGCAAGGTGCGTTATATCCACGCCGAACAATACGTCTCAGACGTGGTGCGCGCCTATCAACACAAAGCATTTGACGATTTCAAGCGGTATTACCACACGCTCGACATGATGCTAATCGATGATATTCAGTTCTTCAATGGTAAGAGTCGCACACAGGAAGAGTTTTTTTACGCATTTAATGCGCTCATCGAATCGCACAAACAAGTGATCATTACCTGCGATACCTATCCCAAGGAAATCGAAGGGATGGAAAATCGTCTGATTTCCCGCTTTGGCTGGGGACTTACGGTAGCGGTGGAACCACCTGAACTGGAAATGCGTGTGGCGATCCTGATTAAAAAGGCTGAACTGGACAGTATCAAGCTCCCAGAAGATGTGGCTTTTTTCCTCGCGCGCCACATACAATCCAACGTGCGCGAACTCGAGGGCGGTCTAAAACGCATCCTCGCCTACGCACGATTTACCGGCAACGACATAACCGTCGATTTATGCCGCGAAGCCCTGCGTGACTTACTGGCTGTACAGAACCGCCAAATCTCCATCGAGAATATTCAGAAGACCGTCGCGGATTACTATAAGATCAAGGTGTCCGAGATGTACTCCAAGAAACGCACGCGTAACATCGCGCGGCCCCGGCAGATCGCCATGGCGCTCGCCAAAGAACTTACCCAACTTAGCCTACCTGATATAGGCGATGCTTTCGGCGGACGCGATCATACGACCGTGCTCCATGCCTGTCGTAAAATTAACGATCTTAAAACAAGCAACGGTGACATCAACCGCGATATATCCTCCTTACTAAAAGTCTTGCGCTGTTAAGAATTCCCGTCAACAAACTACCCTGTTGATAAAACGCCCTCAAATTGTTGATATCTACTGCTTTTCGTCTGACCTCCTAAACTGCACACAATCTGCTCTAAGCTACACAACCCCTTATACCGTGCTTTTCTGTGAACATAAGCGATTGCTTTCATTACTGTTTTTCCTGTTATCCACAAACAGCCTGCGCTTCTATTACTATTATTAAATAAATGATATGAAAATACTTCAAATAGATCGTGACGCGCTGCTCACGCCTTTGCAGGCGGTAACCGGGATTGTGGAAAAGCGCCACACGCTTCCGATACTTTCAAACGTATTGGTCGAGCGCAAACAAGACACCCTTAATCTGATCGCCACAGACCTCGAAATCCAGATCACCACGATCTGCCAGGTCAGTGGCAATGTAAGCGCCGAGCAAAGTCTTACCGTTTCCGCGCGCAAATTGCAGGACATTCTGCGCTCCTTGCCGGACGGCACCGAAACCACGCTGGATTTGCAAGCCAACAAAGTGCAACTGAAAGCGGGCAAGAGCCGGTTTAATTTACAAACCATGCCAGCGGATGATTTTCCAAAAATGGCTGCCGCGGGTGAACTACAAGCCAAATTTTCGCTACCCCAAAAACAACTGCAAGAATTGCTGCTGCTGGTGCAATATGCGATGGCGCAACAGGATATCCGTTACTACCTCAATGGCTTATTGCTGGTGCTCGACGGCATGAAATTGAAAGTGGTCACCACCGACGGTCACCGGCTGAGCTATGCTGAAGGCCTGCTCGCCGACAGCTACGAAAAACGCGAAGTCATACTTCCGCGTAAAGCGGTGCTGGAATTGTCGCGGCAATTGAGTTCCGGCGAGGATGAAGTACACATAGAAATTTACGCCTCGCAAGTACGTTTCCGTTACGGTAACAACGAACTCATCACCAAAATTATCGACGGTAAATTTCCCGATTACACACGCGTCATACCGGTTAACTACAATAAAACCATCACCCTGGAACGGCAGGCATTACTGCACTCGTTACAACGCGCGGCTATACTTTCAAATGAAAAATTCCGCGGTGTGCGCTGGATGCTCAGTAGCAGCGGTTTGCGCATCTCATGCACCAACACCGAGCAGGAAGAAGCCCAGGAAGAAATGGAAGTCACCTACACCGGTGACGCGCTGGATCTGGGATTCAACATTACTTACCTGCTCGATGTACTGAACAACGTGCATACAGAACAGGTGGAATGTTCGTTCGGCGACGCCAACAGCAGCATGTTGATCACGGTGCCTGGACGCGAAGATTTCCGTTATGTCGTGATGCCCATGCGCATTTAACAAAACTCAAAAAGAACACCCTAAAATGGCGGAACACAAGGATTCAAAAGATCTGAAAGACGCGAGCGAGTACGACGCGTCCAGCATCAAAATGCTTAAAGGCCTGGAGGCGGTTCGCAAGCGGCCCGGCATGTATATCGGCGATACCAGTGATGGCACGGGTTTGCACCATATGGTATTCGAGGTGGTCGACAACGCGATCGACGAGGCCCTCGCCGGCTATTGCAACGAAATCGCCATTACCATTCATACCGATAACTCGATCAGCGTAGTCGATAACGGTCGCGGCATACCGACCGAGATCCATCCCGAGGATGAACATAAACGGTCGACCGCTGAAGTGGTCATGACGGAGCTGCATGCGGGCGGAAAATTCGATAGCAATTCCTACAAGATTTCGGGGGGTCTGCACGGTGTGGGTGTCTCGGTGGTGAATGCGCTTTCGGAGTGGCTGCGGCTCACCATCCGCCGCGAGGGTAAAACACACCAGATGGAATATCGCGATGGCGCAGCAGTCGCGCCGCTCAAAGCAACCGGTAAAACCGAGCGCCGCGGCACCGAGGTGCACTTCATGGCCAGCGCCGAGGTTTTCGGCAACATCGAGTTTCATCACGACATACTCGCGCGGCGTCTGCGCGAGCTGTCGTTTTTGAATTATGGTGTGAAAATCACCATGCTGGACCAGCGCTCAGGCAAGGAAGATAACTTCGCGTATGGCGGAGGGATCAAGGGCTTTGTCGAATTCATGAATCGCAGCAAAAGCGTCTTGCACCAGACAATTTTTCATGCCACCGGTGAAAAAGACGGCATCATTGTAGAAGTTGCAATGCAATGGAATGATTCGTACCAGGAATCGATGCAGTGCTTCACCAACAACATTCCCCAACGCGACGGCGGCACGCATCTGACGGGCATGCGCGCGGCGATGACGCGCACACTAAACAACTATATCGAAAGTACCGAGCTCGCGAAAAAGGCCAAAGTCGAAACCACCGGCGACGACATGAAAGAAGGCCTTACCGCGGTGTTATCGGTAAAAGTACCGGAACCGAAGTTTTCATCCCAAACCAAGGAAAAACTGGTTTCTTCCGAAGTGCGCCCGGCCGTCGAAGAAGTAGTGGCAGCCAAATTAATGGAATTTCTGCTGGAAAAACCGAACGAAGCGAAAGTCATTTGCGGCAAGATCGTGGATGCCGCGCGTGCGCGGGAAGCTGCCCGCAAAGCACGAGAACTAACCCGCCGCAAAGGGGTGCTCGATTCATTCGGCTTGTCCGGAAAACTGGCGGACTGTCAGGAGCGCGACCCAAAGTTATGCGAACTGTACCTGGTAGAGGGAGACTCCGCAGGCGGTTCCGCCAAACAGGGCCGGGATCGAAAGTTTCAAGCCATCCTGCCGTTGCGCGGCAAAATTCTTAACGTTGAAAAAGCGCGCTTCGACAAACTACTGTCTTCTACCGAAATCACCACCTTGATCAGCGTGCTCGGCACCGGCATTGGTAAAGACGAATACTCCGCCGATAAGCTGCGTTACCACCGCATCATCATCATGACCGACGCCGACGTGGACGGCGCACATATACGCACGCTGCTGCTCACGTTTTTCTACCGGCAAATGCCCGAACTCGTAGAGCGCGGCCACATTTACATCGCACAGCCGCCGCTTTATCGCCTTAAGCATGGCAAGACCGAGCGTTATCTCAAGGACGAACACGAGCACAAACAGTATTTGCTAAAACTCGCGCTGGCGGGTGCACACCTGTACCCCTCTGCCTCCGCACAACCGCTGAGTAAAGAAGCGCTCGAAGCCGTGGCCAAAGACTATCTGCTGGCAGAAGCCGTCATCGATCGCGCCGGCCGGCTGGCTGACGAGGCGGTGTTGCACGCGTTATTGCAGCAGCCGGTTGAAATCGACCTGTCAAATGAAGCGGCGGCCACTCGCAGCGCCAAAGCCATAGCCGCTCTGGTGCCCTCCGACAAAATAAAAGTAGCGCCTCTCTACGACGAAAAGACAGAGCAGTTTATTATCCAAATCAATAAGATACAGCATGGCGTTGAGCATCGTACGCGCATAGACGCCGATTTCGCGCAAAGCGGAGACTACGCGCAGATCAGGAAAACCGCCGCCGTTTTACAAGGCCTGCTGAGCGTAGGCGCTTATGTCAAATTTGGTGAGCATCAGCAGCCGGTACAGGAATTCCGCGAAGCCATAGACTGGATACTCAACGAAGCGCAACGCGGTGTGAGCGTGCAGCGCTACAAAGGCCTGGGCGAGATGAATCCGGAACAGCTTTGGGAAACGACCATGGATCCCAAAGTGCGCCGCCTGCTACGTGCGCAAATCGAAGACGCCATCGGCGCCGACGAAATTTTTTCCACCTTGATGGGCGATGCCGTAGAGCCGCGCCGCAATTTTATCGAAACCAACGCGCTGGGTGTGCGCAACCTGGACGTGTAAACCACCGCACGGCACACGAGCTAAAACGCGACAACCATCAGGCGTGATGCGGTACTGCCGGTAGTTGCGCGAGCTCGATCAGGCAGCCCTCGGTTCCTGCTGGATCCAGAAATGCGATGCGGCAACCCGCATGACCGATGCGCGGCGTTTCATCCAGCAGTGGCACACCCTTGGCTTTCAGTTCCGCCAGCGCTTCGTCGATGTCTTCCACCTCGAAGCAAATGTGATTGATGCCGCCTTTGCCTTCCGCCATCATCTTCGCGTGTTTGCTGTCCGGGGTGGTGCCGGCGATCAGCTCCACCATCGACTCGCCCACCGGGTAAAGCGCGAGCTTCACCGGCCGCAACGGGTTGGTTTCCACCTCGCCCAACTTGATGCCGAAGCAGTCTTCCCACAGTGCGCGGCTCTTATCGACATTGCTCACCACCACGCCGACATGTTCGATACGTTTGATTTTCATTTATGTCCCCTGAGTTAAGTTAATTATCGTTTGGCAACTTTAGCCTCGAAGCGCTCGCCTATACGCCGCATGATCCGCTTACGCTCGCGTCAGCACCGGCGCATCGTCGGTGCCGGGTTCGGGGGTTGCCACCGCGTGTGCCTCGTCGGGCGCGGGCGCGGCTAGCGCTTCAGTAGCGGTTTCGGTAGTTATCACTTCGGGCGCCAGAAACCCGCCCGACTGGTGCCGCCAGAGTTTCGCGTAGTGGCCCTCCAAGCGCAGCAATTCGTCATGCGAGCCTTGCTCAATAATGCGCCCGGCCTCGAGCACAAGCAAGCGATCCATGCGCGCGATGGTGGACAGGCGGTGCGCGATGGCGATCACTGTCTTGCCCTCCATCAGGCCCAGCAGTTGTTCCTGGATGGCCAGCTCCACTTCGCTGTCGAGCGCCGAGGTAGCTTCGTCGAGTACCAGTATAGGCGCATCTTTCAGCACCACGCGCGCAATCGCCACTCGCTGGCGCTGCCCGCCCGAAAGCTTGACACCGCGCTCGCCCACATGCGCATCGTAGGCGGTGCGCCCGGTCCAGTCTTGCAGACCGAGTATGAAATCGTGCGCCTGCGCCTTGCGCGCGGCTGCGCGTACCTCGTCATCGCTAGCACCCGGACGGCCGTAGCGTATGTTGGCGGCGATCGAGCGGTGTAACAGCGACGTGTCCTGAGTCACCATGCCGATGGCTGCGCGCAGGCTCTCCTGCGTCACCTGGTTGATGTCTTGTCCGTCGATGCGGATCGCACCTTGCTCCAGCTCGTAAAAGCGCAGCAGCAGATTTACCAACGTCGACTTGCCGGCGCCTGAACGGCCCACCAAGCCCACCCGCTCGCCGGGGCGGATGGTGAAGTTCACGTGATCGAGTACCGCGCGCGCGTCGCCTCTGCCGTAAGTAAAGTGCACGTCCTCGAAGCGAATCTCGCCGTGCGACGTCTCCAGTTTCCGCGCGCCCGCCCGGTCCACGCCACTGTGCGGCACAGCTATGGTCTGCATACCTTCCTGCACCACGCCGATGTTTTCAAAGATGCCGGTAACCTCCCAGCTTACCCAGCCCGCCACGTTGGCGATCTGCCAGGCCAGAGGCAGCGCGGTGGCCACCACGCCCGCGCTTACCACCCCATCCACCCACAGCCAGATGCCGATGGCTGCGGTGCCGGTGAGCAGCAGCGCATTCATTGCCGACAGGCAAAACATGAATTGCGAGATCAGCCGCATGTGCGCGCCGATCGCGGCCTGATGCTCGTCAATCACCTCGCGCACATAGGCGTCTTCATCCGCCAGCCGCGCAAACAGCTTGACCGTTAGAATGTTGGTATAGCTGTCGACAATCCGCGCCATCACCAACGAGCGCACTTCCGAACTCGCCTTCGCCAGATCGCGCATGCGTGGCACGAAATGGCGCAGAAAGAACAGATACCCGAGAAACCATGCAACCGTGGGTAGCGCCAACCGCCAGTCCGCGAGCGACATCAGCACCAGCGCGCTGACGCCATACACCGCGATGTACCACACCGCACGTATCGCCGACATCACGCTTTCGCGGAGTGCATTTGCTGTTTGCATCACGCGGTTGGCGATACGTCCGGCAAAGTCGTTCTGGAAAAATGACCAGTTTTGCCGTATTACGTGCCAATGGCTCTGCCAGCGAATCATGCTGGTGACCCCCGGCAGCAACGCGTTCTGGCGGATCGCATTGTCGGCGAGCAATGCCAACGGGCGCACGATCAGCATCAGCGCCGCCATGCCCAGCAGCATCGGTGTCTGTTGTGCCAATGCGGCGTGGCGATCGGTGGCCTCCATCAGCGACACCAGCCTGCCGATGAACACCGGGATCACCGTGTCGATCAGCGCCACACTCAGGCTGGTGGCGAACATCAACGCATACCAGCCCTTGGTCTGGCGCACGAAGTGCCAGTAGAACGTTAGCAGCCCGCGCGGCGGCGCACCCGGGCCGGTGCTGGCGGTGCCGCGTATGCGTGATTGAAGATAGTTAAACATGCGTGAATATAATGGTTTGTCAGCCGTTTTAGTTGCCCCGGGGCCACCATCACCGCGCGTGGCAAAATGCGGCTAGCGAAGCCAGAATATCACCTAGAGGAGCAACCATGGACGGCTCTTACACCCGTGCACTAGCCGAATACATTTCAGGAAGCACATTCACTGATCTTCCCCCGACCGTCGTCGCGCATGCCAAGCTGCTGGTACTGGACACCCTAGGTGTCGGTATCTACGGCGCCTCACTGCCGTGGTCCGAGCGCTTGCGCGCGACGGCACAGGCTATGGAAGCGCCCGGCCGTGTATCCGTGTGGTGCACGCCGCTGCGCTATTCGGCGCCGACAGCGGCCATGATCAATGCCACCGCGGTGCATGCCTTCGAGCTCGACGATGTCGGCCCCGGCGGACACAACGGCTCGGTCACGCTGAGTTCGGCGGCGGCGATGGCGCAGCACCAGGGCAAACTGAGTGGCGCCGCGCTGATTAACGCGCTGGTGCTGGGCATCGAAACCGCCGCGCGCGTGGGTCTGTGCGTGGGCCGCATTCCGCACGAAGGTCTGGGATTTCACGGCCCTGGCATCATGGGCACTTTCGCCTCGGTGGCGAGCGCCTCGCATGCCTTGGGCCTGGTAGCAGACGATGTGGTGCACGCGCTGGGCCATGCCGGCCAGCAAGCGGCCAGTCTCATGTTCACGCACCATGGCGGGATGGGCAAGCGCTTGCTCGCGGGCCAGGCCGCGCGCGGCGGCACTTTCGCGGCGCTGCTGGCGCAAAACGGCTTTACCAATGCGCCGAACGTGTTCGAGGCTGAGTATGGCGGCTTCTGTTCCGCACACACCGGCAATCAGCGGCCCGCAGCCTACGACCTCACCCAGCTCACCAAAGACCTCGGCAGCACCTATCACACCGAGCAGGTGCGATTCAAAATGTGGGCCACGCGCGTGCCCAATCACGGCACGTTAGAAGCGCTCCGGCATTTGCGCAAGCAACACCCGATAGCGGTCGACCAGGTGAAACAAGTGCGCATCCGGCTCGGGCGTGGGTATCTGCAAAACGTCGGCTGGGCGTATACGCCGACAACGATCACCTCCGCGCAGCTCAATCTTTATTATGTCACCGCGATCATGCTGCTCGAGAACGATGTCTTCATCACCCAGTTCACCGAGGAGAAAATTCGCGACCTAAAAGTTCTGGATCTCATCCAGCGCATCAGTATCACGCACGACCCTGCCCTCGACGGAACCGGCTATACGCAAGGCAATCCGCTGGAGATCGAGCTCACCGATGGCACCGTGCTTGCGGCGTGGGGCAAGGCGCGCGGCGACGCCGACAATCCAGTGCAGCGCGCCGATGTGGTGGAAAAATTCACCAAGCTAACCGCCGGCCGGCTGTCAGCGGCGAAACAGGCCGAGGTGATAGTACTGTGCGAGCAACTGGACACCCTCGACGATATTTCTGCTCTGCTGAATCGGTTGCAGACCTAACGCCCCTTAAACACCGGCTTGCGCTTTTCAGCGAAAGCGCGCTGCGCCTCTTGCGCATCTTCGGTATGCGACAACTGCTCGGTGATGTTCTGTTCGAAGCGATAACCGTCGCGTTGCGGCATGTTCTCGCACACGTTGTAGGCCTCCTTGGCGAGGCGCATGGCGAGCGGACTTTTGGCGGCGATGACGCGCGCCATTTTCAGGGCCTCGTCCATTAACGCCTCGCGCGGCACGCAGCATTCGATCACACCGAGGCGGTACATTTCCTGCGCCGGGATGCGATCCCCTGTAAACACAATGCGCCGGCCGCGCGACTTGCCCACCAGATTGGTTAACATCGACGTGCCGCCGGCGAGGCCGACATCGATCTCGGGCATGCCGAATACCGCGTTGTCCGAGGCCATCATAATGTCGCAGGCCGCCATCAGTCCGAACCCGGCGCCGAGCGCGGCGCCATTGACGGCGGCAATCACCGGGATTTTGCACTCGCGGATACAGTTGGTATATTCACGCGCAGCGCGATTGTGCCGCCAGTAATCCCCGGGCTGTTTGACCAGGCCCATGCGTTCCTTGATGTCCGCGCCCGCTGAAAACACCTTGCCAGCGCCGGTGAGGATAGCTACGCGCACATCATCGCGGTCATTGAAGCCATCAAAGACCTCCATGATCTCCAAGCGGAACTGCGAATTCTGTGCATTGACCGGCGGCCGGTCCATGACGACGGTGGCGATGTAGTTGTTGACTTCTACCTTAATGCACTCAAATGCCATTGCGTTTCTCCTTGATATGGTAATAAAGCCCAGGGGATTATGCCGGACATCGTGTCGCAGTCGCTACCTGCCATCTCAGCGAATGAAAGCGCGCGTAAACCGTTTGGTCTATATTTGTGGTTCATCAAACTTTGGAGTAGTCATGATTCTGGCAAGCAAGGCGCTGGTCGCCGCACTGTTGTTCTTCGTTTCGATATGGGCCTGCGCACAAAACTACCCTAACCGCCCGCTAAGAATCGTGATGCCGTTCCCCGCGGGCACCAGTGTCAATGATGTGTTGGGCCGCGCGCTGGCGCAGCGCCTGTCGGAGCCGCTGGGGCAGCAAGTGATTTTCGACAATCGCTCGGGTGCTGCCGGCACCATCGGTACCGAATTAGTGGCCAAGTCGCCGCCCGACGGCTACACCCTGCTGCTGGCGGTTACCGGTCCCATGACCATCGCGCCTTTCGTCTATCCCAAGCTCGGTTACGACACCCTGCGCGACTTCACGCCGGTGGCGCTGGTGGCGTTAGCGCCTTACATCATCGTCGTGCATCCCTCGGTGCCCGCGAAAAACCTCAAAGAATTAATCGCACTGGCGAAGGCGCATCCTGGCAAGCTGCGCTTTGCCTCGGCCGGTACCGGCAGCACGCCGCATCTGTGCACCGAATTGTTCATGAGTAAGGCCGGGATCGATATGCTGCACATCCCGTACAAGGGCGGCACGCCGGCGATGATAGACACCATCGCCGGGCACACGCAGGTGATGTGTACCAGCGTGACCAATGCCGCGCCGTTCATCAAACAAGGCAAAGTGCGCGGCATCGGTGTAACGCCGCTCAAACGCTCGCCGCTGCTGGCGGATTTGCCCACTCTGGACGAACAAGGGCTTAAGGGTTTTGACGTTTCGCAATGGATGGGCGTCGTCGCACCCGCGAAAACGCCACAGGTCATAGTGCAGCGTTTGCATCAGGACATTGCGCGCGTGGTCAACGGCCCCGAGTATTCAAAATTCGTTTTCCAGCAAGGCGGCGAACCGGCTCTGAAGGGGCCCGAAGAATTCGGCGCGCTGATACGCGCCGACCTCGAGCGTTGGGGCAAGCTGGTGAAGTCGATCAAGGTGACGGCGGATTAACCGTGTTCACCCCGCCGCGCGCGCCTCGCCACTCATAATTTCAAACTCTGCTGTCGGCAACTTGTCGAGCATCCACAGTTGCTCCAGCAGCCGTTTGGAGCCGTTGTTGCCGAGCACCGGCTCAGCCAATTCCATGAACTTGGCGTTCAATTCATCATCGGTGAGCGGCAGTTCCGGATCGCCTTTGCGATAGGGCTGGAAGTGCGCGAGCTTGCGGCCATCGGTTGTTTCGATATCGACCTGCGCCGCGCGCTGGCCGGGATAACCTTTCGAGAACACTGGGTCGGCCACACACACCACTTTTTTCATCATGCCGCGCACTGCGGGGTCGCTCATACGCTCCGGCAAAAAAGCATTCAGCCGCACACTGCCGTACACCGCCGCGTGCGCCACGGTGTATTGCAGACTGAACTTGGCTTGATACTCGCCTTCGGGCGTGGCGTTGTCGATGATGTCGAGGCCCGCTTGATAGGTGGCCAGCGTGATTTTCTGGATGTCATGTGGCAGCAATTTGTATTGTTGTACCAGATGCAGCACACCGTCGATCGACGGAAAGTTGTGGCCGCAACAGCCATGCGCTTTGAAGGTCATGTGATTGATGTGGTAATCGATGCCTAGGCCCTGGGTTACTTTCGACCAATCGGGATTCACGCTCATCGCATTGCCAAAACCCTCTTTGCCTTCGAGGATGTCGAGCGCACCGGTTACCCCTTTGGAGGCCGCCAGCGCCGCTAACACGCCCGCATCAGCCGCATGTCCGCCATGCAGTGGCTTGCTCATCGCCTGCGATAGAAACGCCTGCTTCAAACCCGCGGCAAAGGTGCCAACAGTGGCCACCGCGTGCATGAACTGCTGATGATTCAGATGCATCGCCGTCGCCGCCGCCGCCGCTGCGCCGAATGCGCCGACGGTGCCAGTGGTATGCCAGTAGCGATAGTGCGACGGCATCACCGCCTCACCGATGCGCGTGGAGGTTTCGTAACCGACGATCACCGCGCGTAAAAAGCGCTCGCCGCTGGCGCCACTGGCCTGTGCCGCTGCCAGCGCCGCTGAAATGGTCGGGCTGCCGGGGTGATAACCCGCGTCGCGATAAATGTCGTCGAACTCAACCGTATGCGAAGCGGCACCGTTGATCAGCGCTGCCGTGCGCGTGGTGGCGCGCCGCCCGCGCGCGAGCCGTGCACGTCCGCGATCCAGATCATCGGCGAACGCCTGTTCCAGCAAGGTGGCCGGTGGGCACAGGCTGCCCGGCAACAGCGCGGCATACCAATCGATCACCGCGCGCTTCGCATGATGCACCACTTCCGCAGGTAAGCTGGACGTCTGTTCGCGTATCGCGTAGTCCGCGATCTGTTGCATCAGCATGCTGACCTCACATATTATTTATTTAATAAAAACAAATACTTACGCTATTTCTGTGCAATCAACCCATCGACCGCAACGACACCCGAGCCGACACCCTTGACGATCAGCGGATTGATCTCGGCCTCGGCAATGCTCTCGATGTACGCCAGTTGCGAAAAGTCACTGACGGTTTGGGCGAGCGCGGCGCAATCGCCTTGGGTCATGCCGCGGTAGCCGCGGATGGGCGCAAGGCCTTTCACCTGCGCGATCATTTTCGCGGCGTCTTCCACGCTCACCGGCGCTAAGCGCGCAGCGAAATCCTTGTAAATCTCTGCCAGCACACCGCCGATGCCCAGCACCACCACGGGCCCCACCTGCGGATCGTGCTTAAAACCGAGTATGACTTCGGCGAGTCCGCGCTCCATACGTTGCACCAGGATGCCGTTGAGCTTGGCATGCGGATGTTTCCTGCCCACGCGCTCGAGGATGTCGCGCGCGGCAGCTTTCAGCGCTGCGGCATCGGCGATGTTAAGCACCACGCCGCCGGCATCGGTTTTGTGCGCGATGTCGGGCGAGAGAATTTTCGCCACCACCGGAAACTGCACGTTCGCCGCCTCGTCCGGCGATTCGATCACAGCGGTCTGTGCCGACGGCACGCCCAGCGCGCCGAACACTTTGCAGGCATCGTATTCGTTGAGTTGTTTTGAGTTCGCTGCAGCGAGTAGGGTTTTCGCTGCATCAACGCGTGCGGTGTCGATCGCGGGTTGCGTCTGCGGCGGCGTCCAGTCGCGCCACGCGCGGATCGCATCTGCGCACGACTCCGGCGTGCGAAAGCCCGCGATGCCCGCTGCAGTCAGCAGGCTTAATGACTTCTCCGCCTGCGGCGCTAAAAACACCGCCAGCAGTTTGTCGCGCCTGTCGGCCTCTACCACTGGCGCCACGGCGATTTCAGGTTGAAACTGCGCCGAGCTGCCCGCAATCGGCAACACCAGATCGCAGTGATCGGAGGCGAGTAGTTCGTTTAGCACCGCACTGTAGATTTCCTTCTTCGCACCGGCCAGCGTCAAGTCCGTCACGCGCGCCTTGCTGATAATGATGTTGTGGTTTTTCGCCAGGTTATCGATCACCGCTGGTGTTGGCCCCACCACATCCACGCCCAGCGAGCCGAGGCGATCCGCGACGGTGGCCGCACCGCCGCCGGTGGTGGATAGGATCGCCACACGATGCTGTTTGCTCGGTTTGGCGCCTGCGATCATCGGCCCCAATTCAAACAGGGTTTCGAGCAGATCAACACGCAGAATGCCATGCGCTTTGAAAAACGCATCAGCGAGTTCATCCGAACCCGCCATGGCGCCGGTGTGCGATGCCGCGCAGTCCTGGCCGATTTCCGAGCGCCCGAGTTTGAACACGATAATGGGTTTGCCTGCCGCGTACGCGCGTCGGCCCGCACGCGCCAGATGCGCCGCGTCGCGGAGGGTCTCCATGAACAACAAAATCACGCCGGTGTGCGGATCGTCGACCAGCATGTCGGCGAATTCGCCCACGCCGATGTCGGCCTCGTTGCCCACTGACACCAATTTGGAAAAGCCCAAGCCGCGCCCGAGCCCACGCGACAGCAACCCCCCTGTCATGCTGCCGCTTTGCGACACCACGGCAAGCGGGCCGGGTTTTATATCGGAATATTCCAGCACCGCGTTCACCGACAGCGCGAGATTCGTCTGGCTGCTGAAAAGACCGATGCAATTCGGCCCGATCAGGCGCACGCCGCCGGCCTTGGCGATGGCTTGCAATTCTTCCTGCATGGCACGGCCCTCGGCGCCGACTTCGGCGAAACCGTCGGTGTAAATTGTCACCACCGGGATTTTTTTTGCCACGCATTGTTGCAGCGCTTTTTTCACTCGGGTCGCGGGCACCATGATGAAAGCGTGATCGATGGCTTCCGCCACCGCTGTTACGTCGGGATAGGCTTTTTCGCCAAACATTTCCTCGCGTGCGGGATTGATCGGGAACAACGCGCCGGCGTAACCGTACTTGCGCATGTAGCGCTGCGGGCGCGAGGTGTTTTTGGTAGCGTCGCTGGACGCGCCGATAAGCGCGACAGAACGAGGAGAGAAAACTTGCTGCCGGAGGATGTTGAGAGCGTCATTCATAACGAGGGCTTTTATCAGGGAGGCGCGATTGTCACAAGCCGCTCGCCAGAGCGCAAGCAAACGCAAGAATGCCGCCGCCACACGCAAACATATGGACGCCAAATACCCGCAGGCGAAAAACGTCATGACGTATCTCACCCTTATCCCATAGAATCAACCCACTCAATCAGGGGAGCACACCATGACTTTAGGTGTAGGGATGGGCGGATCACTCAATCCGGCGTCGCAGGCCTCGCGTACGCTGTCACTCAACATGAAGCTGCTGGCGCAGCACGAGCTCGATGGTTTTGGTGGCATCGGCGAAGGCTGCACCATGCAGTTGACCGGCAACGGCCGACGCATACTGTGGCTTGCGCACGAGTCCGCGCCCAAGAATTTCACCGGCGTGGATGTCACCGACCCGCGCAACCTCAAAGTGGTGGTGCAGACGGAATTACCGCATGCCCTGGTGCGCTCGAATTCGCTGGAAGTGGTCGGCGACATGATGGTGGTGTGTTATCAGGTGCGCGGCGGCGCCGGCAATCCGAATGATCCCAATAACCTCAAACAATCGGCGGGACGCAAACCCGCGGGTTTTGATCTGTTCGACATCAGCACACCGGAAACCCCGAAATTGATTTCGCATTTCGACGCTTCGGGCCCGCACTCGCTGGGCGCGCACTGCTGCTGGTTTGTCGATGGGGAGTTCGTACACCTGAGTTGCGGCGCGCCGGACCACCAGCCACGCAATTCCAAAGACCACCAGATTTACCGCATCGTCGATGTGCGCAATCCGTCGAAGCCGGTCGAGGCTGGCCGCTGGTGGTATCCCGGCACCCGGGAAGGCGACGCCGAGCCGCCGGTACCGCGCCACCCCAAGTTCGACGGCGGTTACCGTCCCCACAATATCAGCGTTTATCCGGAGCGGCCGGACCGCGCTTACATGGGCTACATCGACGGCGGCGTGGTGATACTCGACATCAGCGACAAGGCGCACCCCAAAGAAATTTCGCGGCTGAGAATTTCGCCGCCCTACAACGGCATGGCGCATACCGCGATGCCGCTGCACCAGCGCGGCCTGATGGTGCTGGCCGACGAATGCAACAAGGACGACGGCGTGGATTGGCCCAAATTCAACTGGATTGCCGACATGCGTGACGAAACCAATTTGGTAACGCTATCGACCCTGCCGCTGCCGCCGGTGGAAGCTTTCGGCAAACGTGGCGGCCGTTTTGGCGCACACAATATTTACGAAAACTATCCCGCCAAACATGCATTCCGTTCCGAGAACATCATTCTCGCCTCGTGTTTCAATGCTGGCATACGCGTGTACGACATTTCGAATCAATATCAGCCGCGCGAGGTCGCCTACTTCGTGCCCGGCGCGCCGGCACTCTCGCCCAAGGGCGCGATCCAGATGAACGATGTTTACGTGGATGACCGCAATATCGTTTATGCGGTGGATCGATTCAGTGGCGGCTTGTATACGCTGGAAATGAGCCTCTGACAGCAGGGCGCGAACCGCTTACGCTAACCACCGCCAAAAGGAAAACACATGTCGTGGAAATTTGAACTGTTGATGAAACCGGGCGCGCTACCGCTCACCGAAGGCCCAGTGTGGGATGGCGAGTTTTTGTACTTTACCCATATCCAGGCCAGCAAAATCCTGCGCTATGACCTGAAAACAAACGCCATCACTGACTGGCGCAACGGCACCAATCGCACCAACGGCCTCGCACATGACGCGAACGGGCGGCTGTTCGGCTGCTGTTCCGGCGGGCGCGCGTTAGTGCGCTTTGACGCGGACGGCAAAAATACCGTGATCGCCGATCGCGTGGACGGCAAGAAACTCAACACCCCCAACGATCTGGCGATTGATCGCAAAGGACGCATCTGGTTCACTAATCCGGTGAATGACGGCAATTGGGATAAAACCGAGGTGAAAGAACTCGACAACCAATCGGTGTTGCGCGCCGATCCGCAACAGGACGGCAGCTACACCGTGACGCGCGTCACCTTCGATACTACCCAGCCCAACGGCATACTGGTGTCGCAGGATAACCGCACGCTGTATGTTGCCGAGAGCAGCTACACCGTCGGCGTGCCGCGACAGTTGCGCGCGTATCCGATACGCGAAGATGGCAGTCTGGGCAAGTACGACGCGCTATTCACCTGGGGCGACGATGCGCGCGGCGTGCATCGCGGCATCGACGGCATGTGTTTTGACGCGGAAGGCAACATCATCGCCACCGCGGGCTGGGAAGTGAGCGGTCCGGGCCCGATGCTGTATGTGTTTTCGCCACAGGGACGCGTGCTCGAAACGCACCCCGTGGCGGCGAACCGGCCGACCAATGTTTGTTTCGGCGGTCCCGACATGACCACCGTGTTCGTCACCAGCACACAGGGACATTTCTTCAAAGCGCCGACCGCGCGTGTGGGCTGGGCGATGTATCCGTAAACGGCTGAACTTAAAATCTTTGCCACAGATTTCGCAGATGAACGCAGATTAAACCCGCAGCAGCGCCACGCCTTTGTATCTATTTGTTTTTAAAGGATGTTTTCATTTTTGCGCAAGCGTTTCCACACCACGGGATAATCTGTGTAAATCTGCGGCAAAAATGTTTTTGACCTTACGCAGACCACCCAGGAGCAAGTCATGGCAAAACTAAGACACATCGCAATGCTGGTCGAGGACATCGAAAAAACCGCCACGTTTTATGAGCAAGCGTTTGGCATGACGCGCGTGCGTGAGCACAAAACCGCCATCGCCATGACGGACGGCGTGGTAAGCCTCGTCGTCATTCATCCGGACAACCCCAACATGAAGGGCGAAACCGTGCGCGGCCTGCATCACATCGGTTTTCTGATCGACGACATGGCCAAGGTCACGGAAAAAGTAGAAGCCAACGGCGCGGTTTTCCACGGCGGCATCCTCGGCACGGGCAGTGGGCTCGAAACCGAGCGCAAGTACACCGATCCCAACGGCGTGAATTTCGATATCACCATGCCGGAGTATGCGCGTGACTTCTGGAAGATCGCGGTGGACGGCGCGTAAAGCCAGGGATTTTCTGGCGCGGCCTACATCGTTAGCGGAAAGCAAACTCCTGGTAACCGCCATCGGCTACTTCTGCGGTCTTGCGCCGGTAATTCACGCCATTGCCGTTGTAACCCAGCACGCGGCGCACGGTGTGGCCGTCTATGTTGCGGTTCACGCCGTTCTGCCACGAATCGACCTTGCTGGAGAGCAGTCGCTCGGCCGCCTTGATGACAGTCTGCGTCCATTCCGCCACATGCCCGGGCCGCGTTTCCACGCGGGTGTGGTTGTGTTCGCGCATGAAACGTAGCAAACCCGTCTGCCATTCCACGCTGTGTTCGACCGCGCGCGGAATGTTGCCGCGCGCCGTATGCGGGCCCAGCACCATCAGCAAATTGGGGAAACCTTCAGCCAACTGGCCGAGATAGGTGCGCGGCCCGTCGGCCCATACGTCTTTTAGTCGCACGCCGCCGGGGCCACGAAAGTCGATGCGGTCGAATGCGCCTGTCACGCCATCGTAGCCGGTGGCATAGATCAGGATGTCGAATTCGTAGTCCTTTTCGCTGGTCGTGATACCGCCCGGCGTGATGCTCTCGATCGGCGTTTCGTTCACGTCCACCAGCGCCACGTTATCGCGGTTGTAGGCCTCGAAATAGCCGCTTTCCAGCGGCACGCGGCGCGTGGCGAATCCGTGGTCTTTCGGGATCAGCTTTTCCGCGACCCGCGGGTCTTTTACCCGTTGGCGTGTTTTTTTGGCGATGAATTCGCTGATCGCGGCGTTGGCTTTTTCGTCGGTCAGGATGTCGCTGAAATTGCCCATCCAGATGCCAAAGCCCGGTTCGGCATAGCGCTTTTCCCAGAACGCCTCGCGTTCCTCTGCCGGCACCTCCAGCGTCTTGCGGGGATCAGGCTGGTGGATAAACCAGCCTGGCGTCCCGGCGCAGCGGGCGTAAATTTCCGTGTAGCGGCTCTTGATTTCCTCCATCTCCGCCTTGCTGATCTTGGCATTGTGCAGCGGCGCGGCCCAGTTCGGGCGGCGCTGAAAAACGGTAAGTTGTTGCGCTTGCTTGGCGATTTCGGGGATGGCCTGAATTGCGGTGGCCCCAGTGCCGATGACAGCGACGCGCTTGCCGGTGAAATCCACCGGCGTGTGCGGCCAGCGCCCGGTGTGATAGGCCGCACCACGGAAACTCTCCATCCCCGGAATGCGCGGCAGCGTGGGCGCCGACAGTATGCCGATAGCGGTGATCAGGAAGCGCGCGTTTGCTGTCTCGCCGCTTTCCAGGGTAACGGTCCACTGGTTCGCGGCATCATCCCAATGCGCGGCGGTGACGCGCGAGCGGAATTGCATGTCGCGGCGCAGATCGAATTTGTCGGCGACCAGATTCAGGTATTCCAGCGTATCCGGCTGCGGCGAGAAATGCTCCTTCCAGTCCCACTCCCTCAGCAACTCATCCGAGAAGGAATAGCCGTAGGTCCAGCTTTCGGAATCAAAGCGCGCGCCGGGGTAACGGTTCCAGTACCAGGTGCCGCCGACATTGGTGCCGGCTTCGAACACCCGCGCCGTCATGCCGAGCTCCCGCAGCCGGTACAGCTGATGAATGCCGGAGATCCCGGCGCCTATGATAATGGCATCGTAGGTCGCCGCTGCTGCCCTATCGTTTCTACCCTGCCTGTGCGCGATCGCCGGTGTGGCATCCATGAGTTTCATCCCCGAAACAAACCAATCTATAGGATCAAGTGCAAGTGCGCAATCAGCAACAGCCCTGAAAATTCGCGCCGTTGCCCGTGTGCGCGGAAATAGATTGCGGGTTGGTGAAAAAAGTGTTGCTATATCCCTACCCATCTCGTGGAGGAGACATCACCATGCTGGCGCATTCGATGTTGAGCATCGTTTCCGCAGGTCTTGCACTCCTCGCTGTAGTCACGGCTACTCACGCCGCGCAGACCACTTACCCGACCAAGCCGATCCGTTTACTGGTGCCGTTTCCGCCCGGCGGTTCCGCCGATCCGCTGGCGCGCGCGTTCGGCGCCTGGTTTGCGGACAAGTTCGGGGTGTCGGTCATCGCCGATAACCGCCCCGGTGCCGGCACCGCGATCGCCCATACGCTAGGCGCCAAAGCCGCGGCAGACGGCTACACGCTGCTACTCGGCTCCTCCTCCGGACTAACCACCAACCCAGCCTTCGGCACCAAGCTTGAATACGATCCGCTCAAGGATTTCGCCGCCGTGGGGCTCGCGGCCTACGTGCCGCAACTGCTGGTCGTGCATCCTTCCGTAGCGGCGAAAAGCGTCAATGAGTTGATCGATCTGGCGAAGTCCCGGCCGGGCAAAATCAACTTCGGCTCGCCGGGCGCCGGGACGGTGGGCCATCTTAGCGTCGAGCTGATCAGCACCATTACCGGTGCCAAGTTCGAACACGTGCCGTACCGAGGCGTGGCCCCGGCGCTGATCGATCTGCTCGGGGACCGCATCCAGGCGCTGTTCGGCAGTGTCACAGGCACGCAGCCGCAAGTCGCGGCGGGGAGGATCCGCGCGCTCGCGACGGGCCATCTCGAACGCTTACGCAGCATGCCCCAACTGCCCACGGTGGCCGAGTCACTGCCCGGATTCAGCAATAACGGCTGGTACGGCATCTTCGCGCCCGCGGGCACGCCTGCGCCTATCATTAACAAGCTCCATGCGGAGATGACACGCGCATTGGCAAACGCCGAGTTCAGCAAGCACATCGAGTTGATCGGCATGGAGCCGGCCGGCAGCACGCCGCAGGAGCTCAGTGCATGGGTGCGCAGCGAGCTTGCGCGCTGGACCAAAGCGGTACGCGATGCGGGTGTTCAGATGCCGGGGAACTGAGGCCCGTCAATGAATGGGCTGCGTATCAAGCGAGGGCCGCCAACCGCCACAACGAAGTCATCTCCGCCGCCCGCGCCTGGTGTAGCGGATCGGTTGCATCCGCAGCGCGCGGATGTTTAGGCTTGATGTCGATCTTTCCCTGCACCTTCAGTCCTGCTTTAGCTATCCACGCCAGCAATTGCGCACGCGTGCGCAAGCCCAGGTGCTCGGCGATATCCGACAGCAGCAGCCAGCCTTCCCCGCCGGGCGCGAGATGCGCGGCCAGGCCGTCGAGAAAGCCGCGCAGCATGCGGCTTTCAAAATCGTAAATGGCGTGTTCCAGCGGCGAACTGGGCCGCGACGGTATCCATGGCGGATTGCAAACGATTAGCGGCGCTTTAACTGCGGGAAACAAGCTCGCTTCCAGCACCTCAATGCGATCCGCCAACCCGAGTTGTTGGATGTTCTCGCGCGCGCAGGCCAGCGCGCGCGCGTCGTTTTCGGTGGCGATCACGCGCGCCACGCCGCGGCGCGCGAGCACGGCAGCCAGCACCCCGGTGCCGGTGCCGATATCGAAGGCCAGCGTTGATGCAGCGGGTAAGGCAAGGGGTGCTTCCGCCACCAGTTGTACATATTCGCTGCGCACCGGCGCAAACACGCCGTAGTGCGGGTGTATGCGTGCGCCGGCCGCAGGGAGGGCTATGCCGGTCTTGCGCCATTCGTGCGCGCCGATAAGGCCCAGCAGCTCGCGCAGCGACATGACGTAAGGCTGATCCGCTGCGCCGTGGATTTGATCACACGCCAATTGCACGTCGGGCGCGCGCCCGAGCGGGATGAGGTGGCCGGCGTCAAACGGGATCAGCAGCATGCCGAGCATGCGCGCGCGTTGCGCCTGGGCCTGCCGATGCAAATGAAACGCCTGCGGGAATGCCACCGGCGTGGCGTCGGCCTTGCGCGCCGCGCGCGCGCGATTGTCTGCGCGGCGTGCGATGGCCTGCAACAGCATTTTCGCGTTCTGAAAGTCGCCGCGCCACAGCAGTGCTGTGCCTTCACAGGCGTGGTGATACGCGGCATCCGCCTTCAGCGTGTCGTCGGCGACGATCACGCGCTTGGGCGGCGGCAGGCCGCTCTCGGAACGCCAGCGTGCGCTGTGCGTCGTGCGCGCTTCTTTCCAGTTTAGGGTTGGGTGCATCGGGCGATCATAGCATCACCCGTCTTCGGCACCGGCGCTTGCTTAACGCCGTCATTCCGGCGAAAGCCGGAATCCAGGTTATAAATCCGATCCGAAGGATCAATTGAGATGCTGCGCATGAGGACACGCACTGGATTCCGGCTTGCGCCGGAATGACGGGTGTAGGGATTTTTCGGGCGTCGGATGTTAATCCGTCAACAACGGCCGCAACTGGCGCACGTCGTTGATGCTTTCGATTACCCACACCGCATCGCACAGTTTGCGCGCACGGACTTTGCCGAGTATCGGCGCCATCAGGTGGTAACATTTTTCATCAACCTGCGCGCGCGTCATCGGGTTTTGCGCAGTGCCGAGTACCGCTTTGACGTGAATGCTGAGTTCGCGGCCGTCTTTGAGTTTGAGCGCGAGCCGGCATTGGCGTGCGGGCATGGCGGCGGCCATTTCGTCGTCGCCCAGCAACGTGACGCGGCTGCGCACGGCGAGCACCTTGGGATTTTTCATGCGCTTTTCGTCGTGCGCGGATTCAAAGGTGACAATGCCGTCGAGCAACATGACCGCGCACATGTGCTGCATGCAGATGTCGGGCATGTGCCGGTTGTCGGTGGTATTAGCGCCTTGGTGCGCGACTCTCACGGTGAGATTCTCCACCTGATCGGCGCTTACCTTGTGGGCACGGATCAACTCCAGCAACCCGTCCAGCGGCGCCTGTATGGGAGACCCCACCGACCAACGCTTGATGTTGGTGCGCATGACTTCGTAGCGGCTGCCGAGTTCTTCGATTAGCCGCTCCGGTTGCGGCGGCTTGCCGATGCGCCGTTCCTCGTTGTAGGCGTGAAAGAAATTGCGTTCGCCCGACAACGCGTCTTCGACACCGGTGAAGCCATGCGACACCATCGCCGCCGCCGCGGTGCCGTTGCGCGCGGGCATGCCGCCGAAGTCGAAGGCTTTTTCGATGTGCTCCTCATCGCGCATCCAGCACGACACGCCGGAAGCTTGCTGCACGGTGTACGACAGCAGATGACGGCATTGGTCATAGTTGAGTTTGGCGAGCGCGCCCGCCGCCGCCGCTGCGCCGAACATCGGGCCGAAAGTGTGCGTGGAGTGGCCCGCTTCACGGAAATCGTGCGCGTGCAGTGACAGCGACAAGCGGCTGCCGACGTCGTAACCCAGCGCTACCGCGCGCAGTAGTTGCGTGCCGTTGCTGTGCTCGCGTTCGCCCATGGCCAGCGCTGCGGGCACTACGCCGCAGCCGGGGTGGGTGAGTGAAGGCGCGTGCGAATCGTCGGTCTCGTCGGCGTGCGCCAGCATGCCGTTGGCGAGCGCGGCGTGTTCCGCGGTGGTGACAAACTTGCTGCCGATCACCACCGATTGTTTGGTGCCGCCGAGGGTTTTGATATACGAAATCGCCGCGCGCCCCGGTGGCAGGCGCGAGCCGGAGACCATCGCGGCGAGAGTGTCGAGCAGGTGATGTTTGGTGCGCTCGACAACTACTTTGGGCAGCGGTTTTTTGGTCGCTTGCGAGATATAGGTCGCAAGGCCTTGCATGACCGGTGAGATGTCGGGCGCAGATTTCTTTGCCATGGGGCGCTCCAAATAAATGAAAGTCTTAACCGTGGGCCGCGATCACGCTACTCAGTGCGCTTTGGTACAGCGACTCGATCGCATCGGTGCCGCTAATGGTCATGCCGAGATCGTGCAACAAACCGTCATGCACACCGAAGGCCCAACCATGGATGCTCACCGGCTGCGTCTTGGCCCAGGCATC
>CAMDRT010000019.1 GCA_945906815.1 Bordetella parapertussis | reverse complement strand
CAGTATCGGATGAAAGTAGCGCAGAGTCGTTGGTGCCGAAGATGTTGACGGTGACGGACGTGAGTGTCCCGTCGGCGCTCGCCACGCTGAACGTGTCGGTGTAGGTCGTGCCGGCCACGAACTCGTCGTGCGCGGAGCTCGTCGTATAGGTCCACGCTCCCACGCTGTCGATGGCGAACGTGCCGTAGGTCCCAGCAGTGCCGGCTTGTGCGACAAACGTTGCGGGCGAATCGACGTCACTGATCGTGAGTGTTCCGTCAGTCGAGAGGACGGCGTTGTTCTCGGTCAGGTCAGCCGTGTGGGAGGAAAGCACAGCCGCATCGTTCGTGCCGGTGATGGTAATAACCACATTTTGGGTCGTCGTCGAGCCGTGGCCGTCGTTAATGGTAACGACGTACGTTTCCGTAACGCTCTGTCCCTGAGCCAGGTATTGTGCAGCAGCATTGTCCAGGTTGTAGGTCCATTGCACTGAACCGTTGTCTGCAGTGGCCGCTTCGCTCACTGCTGCGAGCGCAAATGTACCGAGCGAGGTGGCATTGCCCGCAGCCGCCACAAACGATGCCGTATGAGTGTCAGAAAGGTCTACGTCGACAAAGGTCACCGTACCCGAGGCACTCAACGCGTCGGTGGTGCTCGGCGTGATGTCCGCGTCTTCGGTCACTGCGCCCGCCTGCGGCGCGCTGGTGATGCTGACGATATCGTTGGTGCCGGCAAACACTACGGTCGACGTTGCCCAACTGAGCGTGCCATTGCCGAGCCGGATCGCGTAGGTAAACGTGTCTGTCAGTGTCTCGCCTACGGCAAGCGCCTGCATTGAGGCTTTTACCGCTGCACTGAAGGTGCCAGTGTCGTACCCCACTTTGCCATCTGAGGTGATCCAGATATGCGCACCCTTCGCGCTGTAATCTGTGCTCATAGCCTCGGTGCGTGCCGTATCCTGGACCAGCAGATCGGCTGGCGCATAACTCTTGGTAGCGGTCGAGGCACTGGCGCCATCATCCAGCGACCACAGAGACTTCGCTTTGCCACCGAGGTCGTTGGCCATCACGTCCAGATAGACGATGGTCGAATCCTCGGTAATCAAGGAGCCGGTCGCGGTAGTGGTAAGCGAGTCGTCCTTGGCTTGCGGGGTGTTGGAAAATGAAACGGTTGTTTTGCCGCTGGGGTTGGTTGCCATGAAATTCTCCTCTATTTTTTATCGAGGTTTAGTCATTAACGTCCTCTAAAAACTCCAATAAATTCAATTGATTAGTCGTTGTGATCTCCCCGGTGGCGATGGGCTCTTCGGTAAGCAATTGAATACTTTGCCCCGGAAAAAACGTATCCATGTCACCCCCGGTTCAACACACTGTCCGATGGCATCAGCCATAACATTGGGCGAATAGGCTTTGCCCCTCGCGTCTGACCTTGCGCTGAGAGTGTTGATCAACTGAGCGGGGCGGCCATCAGGGAACGCCCTGATTTGGGGCTAGGGGAAACCCTGATTTTTAGTGCTTCGGCGCGCGGCCAGCAAACACGGACGTCAGGTGGTGTGGTCGTCTTCTAGCCATTGAAGCGCAAACCGCAACAGGGCCGTGCTGTCCGGCAGATTCAATTTTTCTTTGAGACTGGCGCGATGCGATTCAATGGTCTTGATACTGCGGTTGAGTTTTTCGCCGATCTGGCGGGGGCCGAAACTGAGTCCGATGAGGTGCAACACCTCGAATTCGCGCTCTCAGTCCCGCGATCGGGGAGGTGGAGGCAGGCGCACCGGTGCGCGGCACGGCCAGGCGTTGCATGAGCCGCGAATGCATCCGGGTGCTAAGGTATATGTCGTCACCCAACACGTTCTTGTACGCTCGACGCACACGCTTGCGCTTCCCTGCAATGGGTAAGGGCGTGCAACGCAGTCCCCGGAATACGCTGCGCGCTTTCCGGGCTACGCTCGCTCGTGGGCACGCCGCGCTTAGCCCACCTTCATTCCATCCAATTCCGCTCACGAATCGGATGGATTTGATGAGGCAACTGGAACTAATTCCTCAACAATCAGGCGAACAGGACGTTGTTGCTCTCTAGAGCAGGGAGCAGCAGGTTGACGTTGAGCAGCGTGGCGACTTCCATCGCCGCGCCTGAACCCACGCCGTCGGCATCCACGAACACCTGGGTATCACTGCCTGACGCACTCACCTGCAAATACTCCGCCAGGTTGGACGAATTAACCGATGACGCGGCCAGCAGTTCGCGCAGATCGAGCACATCACCTTGACTACCTGCGGTAAATCCCGAAATAAAGTGCTCGACATCCCCGTTGTGGATGTAAAACACGTTGGTATCCGTGGTGCCGTGCAGGTTGACCATCACGGGCGTATTGCCGCTCAACGCATTGAACTGATCCTGCGCCTGATACGTAAACAAGTCCGTCAGCGAATCGCGGGCGTTCAGATCAGCCAGCCGCGACGCCTGGGTCGGGTCGTAATGCAGGCTGCCGTCGCCATTCAGGCTGATCTGCGCACCCATCGCGCTCAGTGCGTCAAGGCGGCCCACTGAGAGCACGGCATTGTGATCAATGTCGGTATCGTTGGCCAGCACCGTGATGTCACTGGCAACCGCTGGCGTCGAAGGCAGGAGTATGTTGTCGATCCACTGATAGGCATAGGCGGTATTGCCGTTGGAATTGTATTGAGCAGTCTGGGTGAATTCCACGCGGTCCACGGCGGAGAAATCCGGATCCAGCAGGTCAACCACGTTGTTGCGTATCCCGGTGTAGTTTGCATCCGGCACCGCAAACGATTCGCGCGCGACTTCCACCCCGTTGCGGAAACCGATGACTGTTTCAGTGAACGTCGCAGTCGGATCATAATTATAGTTATAGTTATAAGCCGTGATGTTCACGGTATCAATCGCGAATACACCACCGTCCACGCGCGTCATCTCGATGGGTGCAACGTTCACCGAATTGGGATTAATCTCATAGTTGTATTTGTACCCATAAGAATACACAGCGCCGGAATAATCAGCGCCCCAGTAAGTCGTTTGATAAGGCCCGCCAGTATAGTTACCTTGCGAGTAGTTTCCGCCACCGTTGTCCGTGAACTGAAAATCACCTTCGACGATTTTGTTAAAATTAACGCCGGTAGAATAATCGTAGCCATAGATTAGCTGAACATAGCTATTGTTATCGGTATAGGTGTAGTAGTAACTCGTGGTGTTGCCGTTGGCGTCGTAGGTATAGGTAAAATTGTAGCTGTAGTTGCTCCAGTCAAACTCAAAGCCCAACATGGCGCCGGATTTCGTGTCGGACACGGCTACAGGCGCGTCGTTGGTTCCGGCGATGTCGATCTGAATTTGCTGATGCGCCGTGCCATCCTGACTGCTCACCATGAAGGAATCAGAAATTTGCTCGTTCTGCGCCAGGGACTGGATGTAGGCATTGCTGTTGTCTAACTGATAAGCCCAGGTTCCATCCGCTGCTACGCTGTAGCTGCCGTAGGATGTGCCGCCTTGCGCCACCTGCGCATGCGATTCACCGTGATCCGGATCGGTTATCGTGAGCTGCCCCGACACCTGCAACACGCCATCTTCAACCACGCTGCCGCTGGTGGCGCCGGTGATCACCGCCAAGTCATTGACGCCAAACACGTTGACCGAAACCGTCGCGGTATTACTCACCGCGCCAAAGGCGTCGATGATGTTGTAGTTAAAGGTATCCACCGCATGCTCGCCGGCAATCAGCGCCTTCACCGCAGTGCTGTTGCTCGCGTCGTAAGTCATATCACCGCTGCTGGCGAGGGTGATGGCAGCGCCCAGCACGCTGGTGTGGTCGTAGGCGTTGATGGTGGCGGTAAGGTCTGAATCATTGGCAATCACATTGAATTGCGCTCCACCCAGCACAATGTTGTCGATCCACTGATAGGCATAGGCGTAGTAACCGTTGAAATTATATTGCGCAGTTTGGGTGAATTCCACTCGATCTACCGCGGAGAAATCCGGATCCAGCAGGTCAACCACGTTGTTGCGTATCCCGGTGTAGTTTGCATCCGGTACCGCAAACGATTCGCGCGCGACTTCCACCTCATTGCGAAAACCGGTTACTGTTTCAGTGAACGTCGCAGTCGGTTCATATTGGGATGAATTATAGTTATAGGCCGTGATGTTCACGGTATCAATCGCGAACACGCCACCGTCCACGCGCGTCATCTCGATGGGTGCAACGTTCACCGAATTGGGATTAATCTCATAGTAGTATTTGTAGCCACCAGAATACACAGCACCGGAATAATCAGCGCCCCAATAGCCCGTTTGATAAGGGCCAAAAGTATAGTGACCTTGCGAGTAGTTTCCGCCACCGTTGTCCGTGAACTGAAAGCCATTTTCGACGAACTTGCTAAAAGAGACGCCGGTAGAATAATTGTAGCCATCGATATATTGAACTTGGCTATTGTTGTTATCAGTATAGGTGTAGTAGTAACCCGTGGTGTTGCCGTTGGTGTCATAGGTCTCGGTATAACTGTAGCTGTAGTTACTCCAGTCAAACTCGAATCCGAGAGTGCCGCCTGTGCTCTGCGTAGCGGTATCGTCAACCGCAATGGGTGCGGTGTGGTCGTTTAAACCGTCGATGGTCACCACCACGTCCTGCGTTGCCGTGCCATCCTGACTGACGACGGCAAAGCTGTCGGTTAGCGATTCGTTCGTATTGAGCGCCTGCACGGCCGCTAAATTGTTATCCAGGGTATAGGTCCATGCGCCGTTCGCATCAATGCTGAAAGCGCCGTAGTGGCCCGCCACATTGGCTTGCGCCTGCACATGGGCCTCGCCGTGATCCACATCGGTCACGTTTAGCTGACCCGCCGCCTGCAGCACATTGTCTTCGCTCACCGTGCCGGTGGTGTCGCCTGTGATGGTGGCTTGATCGTTGGCGCCGGTGATGTTGATGATCACGTTTTGCGTGGCAGTCGCACCAAAGTTATCGGTGACGGTGGCGATAAAGCTATCGGTCACACTGGTGCCTTCGCCCAGAGCATCAGTATCCGCATCGGCGTTGTCCAGGGTGTAGGTCCACGCACCCGTGTTCGCATCAATGGCAAAGCTGCCGTAGGTTCCAGCCGCATCGCCGCTCCAGGTGGCGGTCGCTCCCGTGTCAACATCCGATGAACTCAGCGTGCCGCTTGCGTCCGGATCTCCAGCGACGACCGTGCCGTCGTCCAGGTTGCCGGCTTCAACCGCTGTGCCTGCATTGGCACCCACAGCCGAGGTGATCACCGGTGAGTCGTTGGTGCCGTTGATGGTGATCACCACATTTTGGGTGGTGGTCGAACCGTGGCCGTCGTTAATGGTAACGACGTACGTTTCCGTAACGCTCTGCCCCTGCGCTAGGTATTGTGCCGCGGTATTGTCCAGGTTGTAGGTCCATTGCACTGAACCGTTGGCTGCATTTACCACCTCGCTCACTGCTGCGAGTGCAAATGTACCGAGCGAGGTGGTATTGCCCGCAGCCGCCACGAATGATGCGGTGTGGGTATCGGAAAGATCCGCATCGCTGAAACTCATTGTGCCCGACGCGCTCAACGCGTCGGTGGTGCTCGACGTGGTGTCCGCGTCTTCAGTCACCGTGCCCGCCTGCGGCGCGCTGGTGATGCTGACGATATCGTTGGTGCCGGCAAACACTACGGTCGACGTGGCCCAACTGAGCGTGCCGTTGCCGAGCCGGATTGCGTAAGTAAAGGTGTCGCTCAGGGTTTCGCCAACGGCCAATGCCTGCAGCGAGGCCGTGACCGCTGCGCCGAACGTACTGGTGTCGTATCCCACTTTGCCATCGGCGGTGATCCAGATATGCGCACCCTTCGCACTGAAATCGGTGCTTATAGCCTCGGTGCGTGCCGTATCCTGGGCCAGCAGATCGGCCGGCGCATAAATCTTGGTAGAGGTCGAGCCACTACTGCCATCATCCAGAGACCACAGAGACTTCGCGTTGCCACCGAGGTCGTTGGCCATCACGTCCAAATAGACGATGGTCGAATCCTCAGTGATCAAGGCACCGGTCGCTGTAGTGGTAAGCGAGTCGTCCTTGGCTTGCGGGGTGTTGGAAAATGAAACGGTGGTGCCGCCACTGGTGTTAGTTGCCATGAAATTTTCCTTAGTTTTTATTGCGGTTTAATCACCACTGTCAGGAAAAAACGATAATAAATTCAATTGGTTAGTATGTGTGATCTCCGCTGTGGCGATGGGCTCTGCGGTAAGCAATTGAATTCCTTGCCTCCCAAAAAACAACGTGTCCATATCACCCCTCGGTTCAACACACTGTCCGATGGCATCCGCCATAACATTGGGCAAACAGGCTTTTCCCCTCGTGCTTGATCTTGCGCCGAGAGTGTTGATCACCTGAGCGGGAACAACATCAGGGAACGCCCTGATTGGGGGCTAGGGGAAACCCTGATTTTTAGCGCTTCGGCGCGCGGCCAGAAAACACGGCCGTCAGGTGGTGTGGTCGTCTTCCAGCCAGTGAAGCGCAAACCGCAGCAGGGCCGTGCTGTCCGGCAGATTCAATTTTTCTTTGAGACTGGCGCGATGCGATTCAATGGTCTTGATACTGCGGTTGAGTTTTTCGCCGATCTGGCGGGTGCCGAAACCGAGTCCGATGAGGTGCAACACCTCGAACTCGCGCTCGCTCAGTCCCGCGATCGGGGAGGCGGAGGCAGGCGCACCGGTGCGCGGCACGGCCAGTCGTTGCATGAGCCGCGTATGCATGCGGGTGCTTAGGTATATGTCGCCACCCAACAACTGACGCACCGCCAGCAGGATATTCGCGGTCGCTTCCTGCTTCATGAGATAACCGTTGGCACCGACGCGCAAGGCGCGTTCCGCGAAGACGCTTTCATCGTGCATGCTCATCGCCAGAATCGCGAGTGTGGGGTAACGGTGCCGCAGGGTCCTGATGAGATCCAGACCTGAATCGCCATTGAGGGCAATATCCACAATGGCGAGGGCGGGATCATGCTGGGCCATGGCAGCCAATGCCTCCTCGGCATTGGCCGCTCCACAGCAAAGATCCAGATCGTCCTGAAGATTGAGAAAATGCGCCATGCCCTCCCGCACAATGGGATGGTCATCGACCATCAGGATACGGATTTTTTCGCGCTTGCCGGATGGATCGCTGTTCATGCGGTTTCCTCTTAGCCGGG
This sequence comes from Bordetella parapertussis, assembly GCA_945906815.1. Lineage (GTDB taxonomy): Bacteria > Pseudomonadota > Gammaproteobacteria > Burkholderiales > SG8-41 > UBA5216. The sequence continues at coordinate 76,283 of CAMDRT010000019.1, read as the reverse complement.
ATAGGTTACGCTGATGGTGACGCCGCCGGGGCTATGGGTCTTGACCGCAAATTGTCCCGAGATCAGGTGCGCGCGGTAGCGCATGGTATGAAATCCAATGCCTTGCGCGACATTCACGCGCTGACGGGTGATGCCGACGCCGTCATCCCTGATGGAAAGCTGCTGCTTGTCATGGATATGGGTCAGGCTGATTTGCAGGCTGCTTGCCTTGCTGTGTTTCACCGCGTTGTGAATGGCTTCCTGGGCTATGCGGTACAGGTTGATGGCCACCAGAGGATCGGGCACTTGCACATTCGTATCGGCACGCAGGGTGCAGGGCACCCCCTGCACCAACCGCGTGTGCTCCGCCAATTGCTCCAGCGCCGCCGTCAGTCCGCCGGACTCCAACACCGACGGGTAGAGTCCTTGGACCATGGCGTGGCTCAAGTCGATCGCCTGATCGGCCAGATTACTTATCCGCAACGCCATGCTCGCTTCGGGCAGCGCCCGCGCCGCGAGCGTGTGCTGCAGGGTGGCGCTAAACAGCGACAGGCTAGTCAGGTGCTGTCCCAGCCCATCGTGCAACTCGCGCCCCAGGGATTTTTTTTGTTCTTCGCTAATCCGGATGAGATCGGTCTCGGCACGTCGCCGCTCGGCCATTTCCTGTGTTAGCGCGGCGTTGGCATCCGCCAAATCCTGCGTGCGCTCGCGCACCCGCTGCTCCAGTTCGTCGCGCGATCGTTTGAGTGCGGCCTGCGCGTGTTTTTGTTCGGCAATGGAGGCGGCCAGCAGCAGACCGGTCGCCGCAACGATATTGGCAAAGACGCACCACCCCATCAAGCTGTTGACGGGCAAATCGACCACGAGTGGGCCGGTTCCCTGAATCGTGCCCATGATGGCCAGCGTCGAGGCCACGAGCGTGACCAGAATCGCCCCCCAGTGCTCAAAACGCAGCGCGCCCCAGATGACAAAGGGAAATACGGCGAGCGATGTCGGATAGTACTCCGGGCCTGTCAATTCTGATGTAGCAAAAATAAGATAGCTGACCAGGGCCAGTGACACCGCGAGGCACAATGCCTCGACCGCTTTCAGAGGAGAGAGGGCAGGCGGAGCTTGATTGAGCCAGACGAGCAGCAGCGGCGCCACCACCAGCACCCCCATCATGTCGCCCAGCCACCATTTGAACCCGGTGGATGCGTAGTCATCCAAGGAGACGATGCCGCCCAGTGACAGTGCAAAAACCCCAATGACAGCGCTGACCATGGTGCTTAAAAAGGCGGCCAGTACGATCAAGGCCAGTACGTCGCGTCGCCGATCCAGTGCATCGTGAAAATCCGCCAGGCGTTTCAGTAGCACCACCCCGGCCACGGCCTCGAGTGTGTTGCCAACGGCGATGATCGCGGCCAGCGGCAGCGCGATACCTGTCCAGGCATTGGCCAGAAAAGCACCCAGCGCAATGCCGAAACTCATGCGATGGCCAAAAGCCAGCAGCGCCACCAAGGCAATGCCGCTTGGCGGCCATACCAACGTGACCGTGCTGCCGACCACAGCAAAATGCAGCCCGGCAATGGCGGCTGCCGCGTACACTAAAGCGACGCCCGTAGAACGCGCAAAAAAGCGCAGATCCGCTGAGTAATTCATCTGGTCGCGCCGTAAAAGCGGCTTACTCTAATGGCAGGTGGCGGGAAAAGCAATTCGCGAAACCCGCACACCCCCCCGTGCCGAGGACTACAGGGGATGGCCTAAAAGTGGCGTGTCACCCATTACCATTGACGTCGCCTGTATTAAATAGGTGGCGCGCAGCATTGACAGTTTCATCTGCCGTTAAACCCACCGGCCCGATGCCACTGGTGACACAAGCGTCCGCCGCCGCGCCGTGCAGCCACACCGCTGTATCCATTGCGCGCTGCGCATCAACGCCTTGCGCGATCAACGCCGCGATGATGCCGGTGAGCACATCGCCCATGCCGGCACTCGCCATGCCGGGGTTGCCGCTGGTATTGATGCGCCACGGCTGGCCGGGCGAAGCACACACGCTGCCCGCACCTTTGAGCACGACGTGGGCCTTGAATTGAACGGCGAGCAGGGTGGCTGCCGCGATGCGATCCGCTTGCACCTCACGCGTGCTGCAGCTGAGCAGGCGTGCGGCTTCCGCCGGATGGGGCGTTAGCACCTTTGGCGTAACTATTTGTTTTAGAAATGTTTTTAACTTTTTAGAGGCAGCGATGGCGTTGAGGGCATCGGCATCGATCACCAGCGGCAAGCAGGAATCCAGCGCGCATTGCAGATAAAACGCCGCATCGGGCGATTGCCCCAAGCCGGGGCCGATGGCCAGGCAACTCAGGTGATCGAGTTTTAATACCTCGCCTGCTGTGCGCAACATCAACTCCGGTTGCGTGACATCGAGCAGTGGCGCATCACGTGCGAGCAGGCCCACATACACGCGACCTGCGCCGAGCTTCAGCGCGGCGCGGCCTGCCAGTAGCGCAGCCCCCACCATGCCGCTATCGCCGCCAATAATGCCGACGCTGCCGTGACTGCCTTTGTGGGTGTTGCGCAGGCGCGGGGCGAGTGCGTGGGTGGCTGCGCCCAACACAGTGCCGGGCGCGGTTTGCGGATCGTTGCCTAGCGCTAGATCATCCACAACTATCTCGCCGCAGTGATCGGGGCCGTCGAGCGTCAGTAAGCCGGGCTTCGCGCCGATAAAGGTGAGGGTGTGCGTGGCGCGCACGCACGCGCCGTGAATGTTTCCGCTGTCAGCGTTAAGGCCGCTGGGGACATCGATCGCGAGCACTGGCACGCGCGTGCCGTTGATGAAACCGATCCACTGCGCGTAACGGCCTGCTACGTCACGTGTGATGCCGATGCCCAGCAAGCCGTCGATGACCAGGCTCCAGCCACCCGCTTGCGGCGGGCTGCCGCTGGTGGTGCCTCCCGCAGCCAGCCATTGCGCGTGAGCGGCGGCGGCATGCGGCGGCAGTTGTGCCGGATCAGCGGCGAAAACCACGGTGACGGCGAAAAACCATTGCTTGAGGTAGCGCGCGGCGACAAACGCATCGCCACCGTTGTTGCCGGGGCCGGCGAATATCAGTATCGGTTTGCCGTTACCCGTGGCGAGATGACGCGCATGCTGGGCGGTCGCGAGTCCCGCGCGTTCCATCAACGGCTGGTCGCTATGACGCGCTTCGATGCGGCGAATATCCGCAGTTAAAAATAGCGCAGTGCTGTGGCCCACTTTGATTAGCATGGTGCGCTTAAGTTTAGCGGAAAAGCAGTGGTAAAATACGGCTTTACAGCGTCCGAGCAGTCTGTCCAGCGATGATTCTGCGCCTCCGCGGCCGCCGCGCTCTCTCTGATTTTCGCCTCGCAAAACTCCTGCAGTCGCTGCCTGCCTCGCTTGCTGCACTCACCGTGCACGCAGAATTCTGGCATTTCGTCGAGACTACGCGCGCGCTGGATGCCCCCGAACTTGATCGACTCGAACGCATTCTGAGTTACGGCCCTGCTGCGCGCGTGGATGCCGCGCAAGGCGAATTGTTATTGGTAACACCCCGGCCCGGAACCATTTCACCCTGGTCTTCCAAAGCAACAGACATCGCACAGCATTGCGGACTGGAAGTCGTGCGGCGCATCGAACGTGGCACTGCGTTTTGGGCGAACGGGGTTGCGGATGCGCGTGCGGTTTTAACGCCGCTGATTCATGACCGCATGACCGAAGTGGTATTCGAGGCGCTGCAGGACGCGGATAAATTGTTCCAGCGCTTCGAGCCCAAGCCCCTGAGTACCGTGGATATCCTCGGCGGCGGCGCGCAGGCCCTGGCGCGCGCAAACCGCGAGATGGGGTTGGCCCTGTCTGAAGACGAAATTGCCTATCTCGTCGAAAATTTCATACGCATGGGGCGCAATGCTAGCGACGTTGAACTGATGATGTTTGCACAGGCCAACTCGGAGCATTGCCGCCACAAGATTTTTAACGCGGATTGGGTTATTGATGGCGAGGTGCAGCCGATTTCGCTGTTCGGCATGATACGCACCACGCACGCGAAACATCCTGCAGGCACGGTGGTGGCGTATTCGGATAACTCATCCGTAATTGAAGGCGCACGGGTGGAGCGGTTTTATGCGGCTCAGGGCGGTGCACATGCCCATGAATACCGCTTTGTGGAAGACGATACGCATATCCTGATGAAGGTGGAAACCCACAATCATCCGACTGCGATTGCGCCGTTCCCGGGCGCGGCCACCGGTTCCGGCGGTGAAATTCGTGACGAGGGCGCAACCGGGCGCGGTTCAAAACCCAAGGCGGGGCTGACGGGGTTCTCGGTTTCAAACCTGCGCCTACCCGATGCGCTTCAACCGTGGGAGCGTGATGCATACGGCAAACCGGAACGCATTGCGTCGGCGTTGCAGATCATGCTCGAAGGCCCCATAGGCGGCGCGGCATTTAACAACGAATTTGGCCGGCCCAATCTTGCAGGCTACTTTCGCACCTACGAGCAACAGGTTGCGGGCGAGATGCGCGGCTATCACAAGCCGATCATGCTCGCGGGTGGGGTGGGCAACATGGCCGCGCGCCACGCGTTCAAGGCGGAACTGGGCGTGGGTGTGTTGCTGATTCAGTTGGGCGGGCCGGGCATGCTGATCGGGTTGGGCGGCGGGGCTGCATCCAGTATGGACACCGGCGCCAATCAACAGGACCTTGATTTCGATTCGGTGCAGCGTGGTAACGCGGAAATCCAGCGCCGTGCGCAAGAGGTGATCGACCGTTGCTGCGCGCTGGCCGATGCCAATCCAATACTCTCGATCCACGATGTCGGTGCCGGCGGCATCTCCAATGCATTGCCGGAGATGGTGCATGCGGCGGGACGCGGCGGGCGCTTCGATTTACGCAAAGTACCGAGCGAAGAGCCGGGCATGTCGCCGCTGCAAATCTGGTGCAACGAAGCGCAGGAACGTTATGTGCTGGCGATTGCCCCCGCATCACTGGCGCTGTTCGACGCGCTGTGCGCGCGCGAACGCTGCCCGTATGCGGTGGTGGGTGAGACCACCGATGATGGGCGGCTTACCGTGCAGGATCCGGTGTTTGCCAACAACGCAGTGGATATGGAGCTGTCGGTGTTGCTGGGCAAGCCGCCGAAGATGACGCGCCGTGTGTCACGCCTTACGTGTGCGCTACCGGCGTTTGATACGGCGAGCATCGATTTGCGCGAGGCCGCGTATCGCGTGCTGCGCATGCCGTCGGTGGCAGATAAAACATTTCTGATCAGCATCGGTGACCGCAGTGTTGGTGGCCTGACGGCGCGTGATCAGATGGTGGGGCCGTGGCAGGTGCCGGTGGCGGATGTGGCGGTGACGCTGATGGGCTTTAACACCTATCGTGGCGAGGCGTTTGCACTGGGCGAGCGTACGCCGCTGGCAGTGATCAACGCGGCAGCGTCAGGGCGCATGGCGGTAGGCGAAGCGCTCACCAATATTGCGGCTGCGCCCATCGCGCAGATCGGCGATATCAAACTGTCGGCAAACTGGATGGCAGCGGCGGGGCACGGCGGTGAAGACGCTGCGCTGTTCGATACCGTGCACGCAGTGGCGATGGAATTGTGCCCGCAACTGGGCATCAGCATTCCGGTGGGCAAGGATTCGCTGTCGATGAAGACCGCGTGGACAGAGGGCAGTGCAAAAAAAGAAGTAATTGCGCCACTGTCGCTGATCGTGTCCGCGTTTGCGCCGGTGATTGACGCGCGGCAAACGCTGACGCCACAACTGCGCACCGATTGCGGCGACACGGTTCTGTTGCTGATTGATTTGGCAAACGGGCACATGCGGCTGGGCGGTTCCGCGCTGGCGCAAGCCTGGGGCGCCACTGGATCGATTGCGCCTGATCTGGAATCCCCATCGGGCATTGTTAATTTTATTAAGCAAAAACAAATACTTACAGACAAGAATCAAATCCTTGCCTATCATGACCGCGCGGATGGCGGGCTGTTCGCCACGGTGTGCGAGATGATGTTTGCAGGACGCGCGGGGGTCACGCTGCAACTGCCGCCAGACGTCGCCCTGATCGATACGTTGTTTAACGAAGAACTGGGCGTGGTGTTGCAGGTGCGCGCGCTAGATGAAGTGAGTGTGCTGCAGGCGTTTGCCGCGGCTGGCGTGGCCTGCCAGCGCGTAGCGCAATTGAATAACGATGCCACCCTGCGGGTGATGACGGGTGCGCGCGAAGTGCTGTGCGAAAAGCGCAGCGACTTGCATCGCGCCTGGTCGGAAACGACTTATCAGCTGCAAAAGCTGCGTGACAATCCGCAGTGTGCGCAAGAGGAATACGCGCGTCTTCTGGATGTGGCGGATGCGGGCATGGTGCCGCTGCTTACGTTCGATCCCTCACACGCTGTCGTCGCGCCGTTGCTAGCGACGGGCGCGCGCCCGCGCATCGCCATCCTGCGTGAGCAGGGTGTGAACGGGCAAATCGAAATGGCAGCGGCGTTCGACCGCGCGGGCTTTGCCGCGTTCGACGTGCATATGAGCGACATCCTTGCGGGCCGCGTGAGTCTTGCGGATTTCAAGGGCTTTGCCGCGTGCGGCGGGTTTTCATACGGTGACGTGCTGGGCGCGGGTGAAGGCTGGGCAAAATCCATACTATTCAATGCGCGCGCACGCGATGAATTCGAGGCGTTTTTCCGGCGCCCCGATGTGTTTGCGCTGGGCGTGTGCAACGGTTGCCAGATGATGAGCAACTTAAACGCGCTGATTCCCGGCGCAGGCGCCTGGCCGCATTTTGTAAAAAATAAATCCGAGCAATTCGAAGCACGCGTCGCGATGGTGGAAATTCAGCCTTCGCCCTCATTGTTCTTCGACGGCATGGCGGGTAGCAGCCTGCCGGTGGCGGTGGCGCACGGCGAGGGCTATACGGAATTCGCGGATGTTGCGGCACTCAACGCGGCGCAGCCATTGATCGCGCTGCGCTTTGTGGATAACGCAGGGCAGGTGACGGAACGTTACCCGCTCAATCCGAACGGTTCGCCACAGGGCATTACCGGCCTCACTACGCCGGACGGCAGGTTCACCATTTTAATGCCGCATCCGGAGCGGGTGTTCAGAACCGTGCAGAACTCCTGGCATCCCGACGGCTGGGGCGAAGACGGCCCGTGGCTGCGGATGTTTCAGAATGCGCGCAAGTGGGTGGGGTAGGGCAGTGAACTAGTGAACGTGTGAACAAGTGACAGGCGGCGCGGGGTTTTGCGCGTTCACCCGTTCACCCATTCACTTTTCACTGAAGTTCATTCCACCTTGGCCTTGGCCCGCAAATCGCTGAGCATTTTCTGCACCATCTGGCTTTGCAGCATCTGCTGAATTTGCGGTTTGGCCTCGTCCAGTGTCGGCACTTTGATCGCGCGTTCATCGTCGAGACGAATCACGTGCCAGCCGAAAGTGGACTGCACCGGTGCTTCGGCAAGCTGGCCTTTTTTCATTTTGAGCAATGCATCGCCAAAAGGCTTGACATATTTTTCCGCGGGCGCCCACTCGAGGTCCCCACCACGCACCTTGGAGCCGCTATCTTTTGATTTTTCAGCAGCCAGTTTCTCAAAGCTGCCGCCTTTTTTGATCAGCGCGAGAACCTCCTTGGCCTCGTCCTCCTTGTCCACCAGGATATGGCGCGCGCGGAATTCCTTGGCCGGTATGGTCGGTTTGAGGCGCTCGTACTCCTTGCGTACGGCATCATCGTTCACCGGATGGGCCTTCATGTAATCCTGCACAAAGGCGTTGACCAGGGTTTCCTGTCGCTGTAAATCGATTTGCGCGGCAACTTCCGGATTTCTTTGCAGGCCGCGCTTGACGGCTTCCTGCGCCACCACTTCCTGATTAATCAGCGTATCGCGCAACGCGGTGCGTATTTCGGGTGAATCTGGCTGCTTGCCGGCAGCACGCATTTTGAGAATGGTGTCGAGCCGGGCCTGCGGAATTTCCACGCCGTTGACTTTGGCGACCTGCGCGTGCGCAATAGGCAGCAGCGCAAGGATTGCGGCAACAGAAATTGACGCGGCTATCGGCGCGAGTGCATGAATACGGGCGTGCATAAATTAAATTCCCTGGTGGTTAAATTTCTTCTGGCGCATATGCCTTGATCGACAAGGCGTGTATTGCAGTTTGCATCATTGGACCGAGCGCATCGTAAACTAAACGGTGCCTCGCGGGCAACGACAAGCCGCGAAATTGTGCTGAAACCAGCAGCAATTGATAATGTCCGCCGCCGCCCTTGGCGCCTTCATGGCCGATGTGCTGACCCGATTCGTCCGTGATTTCGATGGACTCGGGCACCAGCGCGGCGAGGCGCAACCGCATGTGTGCTATGGTATTCAAAGGTCTGGTTATGTGATGCTCTGCGCTACAGACAACCCACGCAAAGGATTCCGGCTACTCAGGATTTTTATCCTGTACGTGTTTGCCCAGCATAATGGCCTGGCCCACTACAAAAACCAGCATCAGACCCATGCCACCAAACAGTTTGAAGTTGACCCAGGTGTCTGTCGAATAATAAAAAGCCACAAACAAATTAAGCACGCCCATGAGCGCGAAAAACACTATCCAGCTCAGCAGTAGTTTCCCCCAAACCGCCTCCGGCAGCGTCAGGGTTTTTTCCATCATGGCGCGTATCAGATTTTTGTGGAAACCCAGCGCAGCGACAGCCAGCGCGGCGGCGAACAACCAGTACAGTACCGTGGGTTTCCATTTGATGAAGGTTTCGTTCTGCAACACCAGGGTGGCCCCACCGAACACCGTAATGACGCCAAGACTGACCCACAGCATCGGTTCAACCTTGCGTTGCCTGAACCATACCCAGCCGATTTGCGCAAAAGAGGCAGCAATGGCAACTGCAGTGGCTTCGTAAATGCCATAGAGTTTGAAGGCAACGAAAAACAGAATCACCGGGAACATGTCGAACAAAAACTTCATGTCAGGACTTCTCAAACTTGAGTGATGCCGAGTTGATGCAGTAACGCAGGCCCGTAGGCTGGGGGCCGTCTTCGAACACATGGCCCAGATGCGCGTCGCAGCGGTTGCATAAAACCTCGGTGCGGCGCATGAAAAATCCGTTGTCTTCCTCGGATGCCACATTTTCCGCCACAGCAGGCTGCCAAAAGCTCGGCCAGCCGGTGCCGGATTCAAACTTGTGCTCGGCTTTGAATAACTCGGTGTCACAGCAAATGCAGCGATAGACGCCTTGCTCGTGGTTGTCCCAATAGGCGCCGCTGAATGCGCGCTCGGTGCCTTTGTTGCGCGCGACATCGAACTGCTCGTGGGTGAGTGTTTGTTTCCACTCGGCGTCGGATTTTTTAATTTTTTCGCTCATGTCGCTCCCGTTGAGAGTAGGGTGGTAAGGGCCAGCAGCACTAAAGCACTTTTCCCGGATTCATAATGCCCTGCGGATCGAGCGCGCGCTTGACCGTACGCATGAGATCGATTTCGACTGGATCCTTGTAACGTACGAGTTCAGCAACCTTGGCGATGCCTATGCCGTGCTCGGCACTGAAACTGCCCTTGTATTGTTTGACAATATCGTAAATCACGGTGGTAACGTCATGCGCCTCGCGCGCGGCGGCATCGCTGCGCAAGCGGCCTTCGACATAAGTGTTGTAGTGCAAATTGCCGTCGCCGAGATGGCCGAAGCAAATGATGTGGGTGCCTGTGAAATGTTTTTCCAGCGCGGCTTGACCATCACGGATGAACGCGGGAATTTCACCCACCGCGACCGCAATATCATGACGGTACAGCATGCCACTCTCACTACGGGCGGCCTCCGGTATGGATTCACGGATGCGCCACAGCGCCTGCGACTGGCCGCTGTTTTCAGCCAGCATGGCGTCGGTGACCAGACCTTGCGTCATCGCTTTTTCCAGAGCGCTTTCGAGCGCCATGCGCAAGGTATCGCCTGGCGATGCGTCGCCCAGTTCGGTCAGCACATACCATTGATGCGGCGCATTAAGCGGATCGCGCACGCCGGGAATATGCTTCATCACCAGCTCCAGGCAGGCGCGCGAAATCAATTCAAATGCGTTGATACGGTCGCCAAAATGCTGGCGCAGCAACGAAAACAGGTTCAGCGCGGCATCGGGTGTAGGCACGGCGAGCCAGGTGGTGGCGGTGGCGCTGGGCTTGGGAAAAATTTTCAGCACTGCCGCCGTGATGATGCCTAGCGTGCCCTCCGCGCCGATGAACAGATGCTTCAAATCGTAACCGGTGTTGTCCTTGCGCAGCGAACGCAGACCATTCCAGATACGTCCATCGGGCAGCACGGCTTCTAGTCCCAGCACCAGATCGCGTGTGTTGCCGTAGCGTAGGACATTCACACCGCCGGCGTTGGTGGATAAATTGCCACCGATCTGACAACTGCCTTCAGCGCCAAGCGACAACGGAAACAGGCGGTTCGCATCGACCGCCGCTTGTTGAATGTTGGCGAGCACGCAGCCGGCTTCAACTGTCATGGTGTTATTTAACGCATCAACATTGCGGATGCGATTCATGCGGCCCAGTGCGATAACCACCGGATTCAATTGGGCGTCGGGCACTGTGGCGCCGCACATGCCGGTGTTGCCGCCTTGCGGCACCAGCGGGGTATGCGTCTCAGCGCAGATTTTGACGATGGCTGCGACTTGTTCCACATTCGCCGGACGCACTACTGCCGCCGCCGCACCGTGATAAATGCCGCGCCAATCGTTGACATAAGGCTCAAGATCGGCGGCATCCGTGAAAATGCCTTGCGCGCCTACGGCAGCGCCGAGACGGTTAATGGTGGCGGTGCGGGATATGCTGGACATGGTTCTATCGCATCGGGAAAAAGCGATTCTAACATTTCCAACCCTGTCGTTCCCGCGCAGGGAACGACAGTGAGGATGTTTTTCCGCCGCTACTTCTATTGTAAGATTTGCGCCAGTCGAATCGACTCCATCTGCCACAGCGTGCCTATTCTGGCTTTCCTCATGCCACATTCCATCGTTTTTGTTCTAACGCTGCTATTTGCGTTTAACGCAGCAGCCCGTGAATACCCTGCGCGCGCAGTGACGCTGGTGGTGCCGTATCCGCTAAGCGGCCCCACCGACATCCGTGGTTCGTCGCGCATGACCAAAACCTACAAATTGATGGCCGCAAATGCGCCTCCGGCAATTTCCGATACGCTAAGCCGCATCGTGCAGCAGACGGTACGTGAGGAATCAAAGCATGCTGTGCTGCTGCAACGTCAACCTGGCGGTGCCACCACGCGCGGCGCGCAGCATGTGGCGCGTGCAGCGGCGGATGGGCATACACTGCTGCTGGCGAGCAACGAAACCATGGTGCTCACCCCGCATTACGTCGCTGATGTGGGCTACGATGCCGCACGCCACTTTGAGTTGGCGGCGCCGCTGGTAGATATGCCCTTTGTGCTGATGGTCAGCACAGGGCTGCCGTTCAAGACGTTTGAGCGCTTGATTACCTACGTCAAAGTGCGCCCTGGTGAAATCAACTACGCCTCGTCGGGCGATGGTAGCAGCGGCCACCTCGCCGGTGAATTATTGCGCCGCGTGGCGGGACTCGACATGGTGCATGTTTCGTATAACGGCGGGCTTGCAGCACTCAACGGCGTTGCCAAAGGGCATGCTTCACTGATGTTTGCTGCGCTGCCGCTGGCCTTGCCCTACCTCACGAGCGAGCATTTGCGCCCGCTGGCGGTAGCTAGTGCGCGCCGTACCGCGTTACTGCCGCACTTGCCCACGTTGGCCGAATCAGGCATCGCGGGCGCAGATGTTGCTGCATGGTTTGGCGTGTTCGCACCCCATGGTGTGTCGCCTAACGTCATACGCTGGTTAAACGAACGCATTGTGGAAGCGGTAAACGAGACCGCAACGCGTAATGCATTACTCGCGTTGGGACTGGAGCCGGTACGCGGCACGCTCGCGGATTTTGCGACGCGCATATATACCGAAAGCGAGCGCTGGGGACCGCTGTTGAAAGCAGCGCGCATTCCGCCCCGCAACGCCTCGTGAATGCGTTGCGTGCTCAGGTACGCCGCTTGCGTGTGGATACCGTATTGCGCAGCACACCTATTTTTTCGATTTCGGATTCTATGACAGCGCCGTTTTTTAAGTACCACGAACCTTCCCCATGGTGGCCAGCGGCGACACCTGCAGGCGTGCCGGTGGAAATGATGTCACCGGGGTAGAGGCCGGCGTGCGAGTACCAGGCCACTTGCGCGGGGATATGAAAAATCTGGGTGCCGGTATTGGCGTTTTGGCGCACTTCGCCATTGACCCGCGTGATTAGCCGCAGATTGTGCGGGTCGGGAATTTCATCCTTGGTGACGACCCACGGGCCCAATGGCGCTGCAGTGGGAAAATTCTTGCCGATCATGATATTGCCTTCCTTGCGCTCGGCAAACTGCACATCGCGCGCTGACACGTCGTTCATGATGGTGTAGCCGAATATATGCGCGTAGACTTCTTCTGGCGGCACGTCGTGGCATGCGTCGGAGATCACTACCGCTAGTTCGGTTTCGTAATCGAGCTTTTCGGTCCAAGCCGGTTTGCGGATGACATCACCATTGGCAATTAAGGTATCGACATGCTTGATGAAACCGGCGGGGCGTGAGTAGGCTGCACTGGCGACTTCGGCGGCATGGTCGGCGTAGTTCTTGCCGATGGCCATGATTTTCCCAGGGATTAGCGGCGGGCGCGCGGTGACCGCGGTCAGCGACACGATGTGCTCGTCATTGCCCGCTGTGAGCCGGTGTTCGGCGTGCGCCAGCACGTCGCGCACGCGGGCGAGAGCGTCAGCGCCGCCGCCTATGCATTCGATCAGGGAATTGGGCAGGCCACGCCCGCTTTTAGCTGCGGTGAGGTCAAGCGCCTGACCATTTGCAAGCAGTACGCCGAAATGATCAACGCGGGCGCGTGAGGGGCGGAAACTGAGCAGCTTCATGGCTTCTCCTTTTCAGTAGACTCTTCGGGCAGCATTGCTGAGCGGAACAACTACACTACTGTGTAAACGTAAACGACCTTCGCACATACTACCAGCGGCCAGCCGTAACGGGAAAAGTTTCTAAGCGAATAGTATTGACACCTGACCCCATGTGCGCGTCGTCATCGCAGCAACTACGCAATAGTGGCAGGCGTGCAGCGCCGGTGGGGTGGCTCAGGCATAATACGGGTCTGAGCAGACGCTAAAACAGCGCATGCCTGCCAAAGCGCCAGGAAGGTGGCTGGCGGTGTGTGTAGCTCTTGGTTAAGTGATAATCGAATACTGGAGGAATGTCGGATGTTGAATCTTAGAACCGCGGTGGCGGGTGCCGTGTTAGTTGTCGTTAGCGGCGTTGCCGCGGCGGCGGAGTATCCCAGTCGCACGCTGCGCGTGGTCGTGCCTTTCGCGCCCGGCGGAGCATCGGATTTTGTCGGACGCATCATCCAGCCGGGCTATGCCTCGCGGCTCGGGCAGCAGATCGTCATCGACAATCGATCGGGCGCCGCCGGCAATCTCGGTGTGGAAGTCGCTGTGCGCGCTAATGCCGATGGCTACACGCTGCTCTTGGGTAACGTCGGCACTATGGCGATCAATCCAGTGTACTACACGAAATTCCAGTATCGGCCGCTGAAGGATCTGACGCCCATCAGCCAACTCGTCGATGTGCCGGGCAGCCTGGTGGTGCATCCATCACTACCGGTGAAGACAGCCAAGGACCTGGGGGCGCATCTGAAGGCGAATCCCGGCAAGTTGAATTACGGCGCGGCCGCGCCGAGCAGCGCCAACACGATGGAAGCGCTGATGTTTTTGGCGATGACTAACGCCACGGCCACGCAGATCGCATACAAAGGCGGCGCCGGCCCGGCCACGCTGGGAGTGCTCGCCAACGAAGTGCAGTTTCTGTTCACCACCTTCACCTCGACCCTGCCGTTTGCCAAGCAGGGCAGGCTGCGCATGCTGGCGGTGGTGGCGCCGGAGCGCAGCAAGGCGCTGCCCGACGTGCCCACCATGCGGGAGGAAGGATTCGAAATGGCGGTCGGTTCGTGGCAGGGACTGTTCGCGCCCGCTGGCACGCCGGCGCCCGTGGTGACCAGGCTGCACAAGACCTCGCTCGAAGTCATGCGCGATGCGTTGGTAGTAAGCCGCCTAGGTGAAAGCGGCGTCACCGTTGTCACCAGCAAGAGCCCCGCGGACTTCGCGGCCTTCGTCAAAGCCGAAACTGAGCGTTTCGGCAAAGTGATACGCGATGCGAAAATTCCCACGGAGTAGGCGCGGCATAGCGCAGTCCTGCGCCGGGTGGCAGGCATGAAGCGCATCCTGCTGGGCATGCTGACGCCGTCCTCCAATACCGTGTTGGAGCCGCTGATCAGCGCTATGGTTGCCGGCGTGCCGCGGGTGAGCGCGCATTTCTCGCGCTTTCCGGTCACCGAAATTGCGCTGGATGCCCATGTGCTCGCCCAGTTCGACGACTCGAAGATTATCGAGGCCGCGCTGCTCCTGGCGCACGCCAAGGTGGATGTCATCGCGTGGAATGGCACTTCCGGCGGGTGGCTCGGATTCGACGCCGACGAACGCCTGTGCCGCCGCATCACTGAGGCCACCGGCATACCCGCCACCACTTCGGTGCTCGCCTTGAACGAAGCGTTGCGGCTGATGGATGCGCGGCGCTTTGCACTGGTGACGCCCTACCTCGACGAGGTGCAGGCGCGCGTGATCGATACCTATCGCCGCGCGGGTTTCGACTGCGTGGCGGAAGCACACCTGACGCTGCGCGATAACTTCTCGTTTTCCGAAGTCAGCGCCGCGCAACTGGAGGGCATGGTTGCACAAGTTGCCGCTGCGCGCCCGCAGGTGATCTCCACCTTTTGCACCAATCTTAATGCGGCGCACCTCGTCCCCGAATGGGAGAGCCGCTACGGCATCCCAGTGTACGACACGGTGAGCACCGCGCTGTGGCAGTCACTGCGCATAGCGGGCGTGAATCCGGCGCTGGTCAAGGGCTGGGGGCGCTTGTTCGACGAAGCACGCTAATCACCACGCACAGTGCCGCGATGCTCGCCTACGATCTGATCCTGCGTAACGGTACGGTGGCAACCGCCGCCGACACCATGCAATGCGATGTTGGCATTGCCGGCGGACGCATCACCGCGCTCGCGGCGCGCATCGAAGGCCGCGCGCTGGAGGAAATCGACGCGACCGGCAGGCTGGTGCTGCCCGGCGGCGTCGATGCGCATTGCCATCTCGACCAGCCCATGCCCGACGGCCTGCGCATGGCCGACGATTTCGAAAGCGGCACGCGCGCCGCGGCCTGCGGCGGCACCACCACAGTCATACCCTTCGCCGCGCAGCAGAAAGGGCAATCGCTGTTCGCCGCGGTCGAGGACTATCACGCGCGCGCCGCCGGCAAGGCGATAGTCGACTACGCGTTTCATTTGATCGTGAGCGACCCCAGTCCCACCGTGCTGCGCGAGGAACTGCCGGAACTGATTCGCCAAGGCTACACCTCATTCAAGATCTACATGACCTACGACGATCTTAAATTGAACGATCGCGAGGTGCTTGAAGTGTTGGCGCTGGCACGACGCGAAGGCGCGCTGACCATGATCCACGCCGAGAATGCCGACTGTATCGCCTGGCTCACCGAACAGCTCGAACGCGCCGGACACACGGCGCCGCGTTATCACGCACACGCGCGCCCGTCGGCGGTGGAGCGCGAAGCCACCCACCGCGCGATCAGCATGGCCGAACTGGTGGATGTGCCAGTGCTGATCGTGCATGTGTCGGGTGCTGAGGCCATCGAGCAGATCCGCTGGGCGCGCGGGCGGGGCCTGCGCGTATACGCCGAGACCTGCCCGCAATACCTGTATCTCACCGCGGACCATCTCGGCGGTAACGGCAACGATGACTACGCCGGCGCCAAGTGCGTGTGCAGTCCTCCGCCGCGCGACGCAGCCAATCAGCAAGTGGTATGGAACGCGCTCGCTGAAGGACTGTTCAGCGTGTTTTCCTCCGACCATGCGCCGTTTCGTTACGACGATCCCGCGGGCAAGAAGCCCGGCGGCAAGCAAGCGCCGTTTCGCCATATCCCTAACGGCATACCGGGCATCGAGACGCGCCTGCCGCTTTTGTTCTCCGGCGGCGTGAACGGCGGACGCATCTCGCTCAACCGCTTCGTCGCGTTGACGGCAACCGACCCCGCACGCTGCTACGGCCTGTATCCGCGCAAAGGAACCATCGCCATCGGCGCCGACGCCGACATCGCCATCTGGGATGCACAGCGCGAAGTGCTCATCAGCAACGCGATGCTGCATCACAACGTCGATTACACGCCCTACGAAGGCATCACCGTACGGGGCTGGCCGACGACTACGATCTCGCGTGGCGTGGTGGTGGCGCGCGACGGACGCCCAGAACAGCGCGTGGGGCACGGACAATTCCTAAAGTGCGGCACGCCTGAACCCATGGCCACGGTGATGCATGCGCCGCCCGGCGGGTGGCGGTAGTGCGGTAGAGGTGCGTCCCCTTATGAGAAAAAACCATGCCTGTAGCAGCGTGCGGCGAGTATAGCCGCGACCTTGTCAAATCAGGTAAAATGCGCTCCCTTTAGGTGGCAAAGCGAGAAGTTGAAAATCGCTTTGCCATTGTTTTTATAATGAGATTTTCAATCAGAGGAGGGACGGCCATGACATCGACCGCCGCCACTATAGTCCGCACCATCTCGAATATCGATGCGCCGTCGTATGTGAACCACGCGAAGCTGAAGGCGTGGGTGGCCGAAGTCGCGCAACTGACCAAACCTGAGTGCATTGTGTGGTGCGATGGCTCGCAGTCCGAATACGAACGCCTGTGCGCCGAAATGGTAGCCACCGGCATGCTGATCAAGCTCAATCAGCAAAAGCGTCCCGGTTGTTTTCTGGCCCGCTCGGATCCCGATGACGTGGCACGCATGGAAGACCGCACCTTCGTGTGCAGCAAAAACAAAGAAGATGCCGGCCCCAACAATAACTGGGTGGCACCCGAGGAAATGCGCGCGACGTTGACCAAAATCACGGACGGCTGCATGCGCGGCCGCACCATGTATGTGATTCCGTTCAGCATGGGGCCGCTGGGTTCGCATATTTCGCACATCGGTGTGGAACTGACCGATTCGCCGTACGTGGTGGTGAGCATGCGCGTCATGACGCGTATAGGCCGCGCGGTGCTGGATCTGCTGGGAACCGACAAATTCTTCGTGCCCTGCCTGCACAGCGTGGGCGCGCCGCTGGCGCCGGGGCAACACGACGTGGTATGGCCCAGCAACAAGCAGCACAAGTACATCGTGCATTTCCCCGAAGAAAAACTCATTTGGTCATTCGGCTCCGGCTATGGCGGCAACGCGCTGCTGGGCAAGAAATGCTTCGCGCTGCGCATTGCGTCGATCATGGCGCGCGAGCAGGGCTGGCTCGCCGAACACATGCTGATTCTGGGCATCCAGCCGCCAGGTGGCAAAAAGCATTACATCGCGGCGGCGTTCCCCAGCGCTTGCGGCAAGACCAATCTGGCGATGCTGATTCCGCCCAAAGAATTGCCGGGCTGGAAAGTCACCACCATCGGCGAGGACATCGCGTGGATCAAACCCGGAGCGGATGGCCGGCTCTACGCGATCAACCCGGAAGCCGGTGCCTTCGGCGTAGCACCCGGCACTTCGGAATTTACCAATCCCAACTGCCTCGCCGCGCTCAACAAAGATACGATCTTCACCAACGTGGCAATGACGCCGGATGGCGACGTGTGGTGGGAAGGATTGTCACAAACCCCGCCCATGAATCTGATCGACTGGCGTGGCAAGCTGTGGGATCCGGACGGCGACACGCCCGCCGCGCATCCGAATGCGCGCTTTACCATGTCTGCCGCGCAGATTCCTTGCATCGACCCTGACTGGGAAAGTCCCGCTGGTGTGCCGATCAGTGCATTCCTGTTCGGCGGCCGCCGTACCACCACAGTGCCGCTGGTGGCGGAAGCGCGCGATTGGACACATGGGGTATATATGGCGGCAACCATGGCCTCCGAAACCACCGCCGCCAGCGTGGGAAAAATGGGCGTGGTGCGTCGTGACCCGTTTGCCATGCTGCCGTTCTGCGGCTACCACTTCGGCGATTACTTTAATCATTGGCTCAACATCGGCAAGTCGCTGCAGCAGGTGCCGAAAATGTTTGCCGTCAACTGGTTCCGCCGCGACGAGCACGGCAAATTTATGTGGCCGGGTTTCGGCGACAATATGCGCGTGCTGAAGTGGATCATCGAACGCTGCGAGGGCAAGGGCGGCGCCACCGACTCGCCTGTCGGAAAAATGCCGCGTTACGAGGACATGGAATTAAGCGGCATCAACGGATTTTCCAAAGCTGCGTTTGAAAAGCTGACCGAGGTCGACGGCGCGCTGTGGAAGGAAGAAGTGAAAGACCACGAGCGTTTGTTTGGTGAACTCGCTTCGCGCATGCCTGCCGAGATGATTGAACAGCGCCGCCAATTGGAGCAAGCGCTGTAAGCGGTTGCGGGCGCTGCTCCGCACGGCGTTGATACGGCAGCAGGTCATTATGGTGCGTGAAATGACGGAGGGTATGGCCGCATGGCTGCGGCGCGTTGTGGCTGCCCCGGCATACTTGGCGGCCGCCCTGCTATGGCCAGCGCCGACTGCGGCGCAGATGGATCAGGCGCGCGCGGCGTTCGACAAGGAAGACTACGCGGGGGCGTATGCGCTGTACAAGCCCGCCGCTGATCAGGGCAGGGCGGAGGCGCAGTATCACGTAGCGCTGATGCACAAATTCGGCTGGGGTGCGCAACGGGATCACGCGCTTGCCGCGCGTTTGTTTCGCGCGGCTGCGGATCAGGCGCACGCCGAAGCGCAGTCGGAATTGGCCCTTTATTACAAGGACGGCCGTGGCGTTGCCAAAGACATGGCGCAGGCGGCGGTGTGGTTTCAAAAGGCCTCGGAGCAGGGCGTGGGCATCGCGCAACTGAACCTCGGGCGCTTTTACCTCGCAGGCACGGGCGTGGACAAAGACCTGGTCGCTGCGTACTACTGGCTGACCGTAGCGGCGCGAAATGGATATATCGACGGCATGGCGTTGCGCGTGCCTGCGGCCAAGGCATTGACGCCAGAGCAGATTGCGGAAACCGAAGCGCGCGCCAAGCAGGCGCGGCACCGGTAAAAGTTATTAAAATTATCCGGAGGAGATATTGTATGCACACGAGATCGCCATGCATCGCGCTGGTGTTTGCCTTTATCGCCCTTAGTGCATCACTACACGCGGCACCCTTTGCGTATGTCGCGAACGAACGCTCCGGCAATATTTCAGTGATTGATGTGGCCAGAGATTCGGTAGTCGCAACCTTTTCTGCTGGCAAGCGTCCGCGCGGCATGGCCGCATCGCTGGATGGGAAAACGCTATACGTGAGCGACCAGCCTGCCAACGCACTGCAAATCGTGGATGTCAGTAGCCGCAAAATCACCGGCAGGGTCGAACTCGGCGAATCCCCAGAAGGGGTATACCGTTCGCCGGACGGCAAGCTGCTGGCGGTGGCTATCGAAGAAGACAATTCTGTGCATTTTATAAACACCACCACCGGCAAGCGCGAATTTCAGGTGAAAACCGAAGGCGAAAATCCCGAACATGCCGTGTTTAGTCGTGATGGCCGATGGGTTTACGTCAGTGCCGAGGAGTCCGAAGTGGTGGACGTGATCGACGTGGCCGCGCGCAAAGTGCTCACCACCATCAAAGTCGGCAAACGTCCGCGCGGCATCGGCTTCACGCCCGATGGCAAATTTGCCTATGTTGCGTGCGAGCTGGCGAACCGGGTTTACGCCATCGACGTGGCATCGCATAAGGTCATTGCAACCATTGCGGCGGGCGTGCGTTCGAACGGCGTAGCGGTGCATCCGAACAGCAAAACCATCTATGTTTCCAACGGCGCCGACGGCACGGTAAGCGTAATCGATGTCGCGAGCAACAAAGTCACGCACACCATCACCGTTGGCCAGCGGCCGTGGAATATGGCGATTACTGCGGACGGCAAAAAGCTCTATGTCGCCAATGGCCGCTCAAACACGGTGACGGTTATTAGTACCGAAACGCTCAACAAGGCGAGCGATATCGCAGTGGGCGATACGCCGTGGGGCGTTTATATACCGTAGCACGGCCGTCTGTCGCTCACTGGAAGCGCCAGGTTACGCCCGCGGTCACTTGTGTCGACTTCACCGGCTCGTCGCTGCTGTTGCGGACCACGCCCAGCGCGAAATCGAGATCTTTCGACGGTGCATAGATCACCCCGAGCTCGATGTAACCCATGCGCGGCTTCTGCGTGCGATCGGGGTTGGTCATGATGCCGGTGTCCAAGGCGAGCTTCCACTGCCCGCTCACGTCCCATACCGGTGCCACGGATAAGCGATACTGCGAGCGGCGGGTGGCGTCATTAAGGGTGCCGTCCTCGAACTGAACCCGGGTCGACGCCACGTTCGCATGCAGCGCGCCAAAGCGGGTTGCCTGGGTCATCAGCAGATCAAGCCGCCAGGATGTGCGGGCCGTACCCAGGCCGCGTGCCTCCTTGCCGCCGGACACCGGGAGCTGCAACTCGGGCCGCAGGGCAAAGCTCAGCTGCTTTTTCTCATCCTCGAAGAAGCGCCACTTGGCCCCGAGCGCTGGATTGCTCCACCCGCGTTCCGTCGCCGCGCCCACAGGGGCAATGCGCTGGTGAGGCAGGCCGAGAAACACATCCAGCGTATCGCTGATGCCGCGCGTATAGACCGCCACCGCTACGCGCGTCACATCCGTGCCGCCCGCGCGCTTGTCGGCAGTGCGCGCGTAGCTGCCTTCGAGCTGATTGCCGCCAGCGCCCTGCGTGCCGGTGTCGTCGGTAATCAGCGGCTGAAACGCCTGTGCCAGACCCGGAGCGAGGGCGATGCCAAGCGCCACACACCACCAGCCTAGCGGTTTTCCCTGGTATCCCATTTTGCATACAGCTCTTTTCATTCGCTTCCTCGTACGGTGATGATTCATGACTATAAAAAATTTATCGCCAGCTACTGGCGCCGACAGTGCCCATCCGCTGTGCCGCTTGATGCAGCGTCGCCTGTGGTTGTCGAATGCGTAAGTATCGTTCTGAATTACAGTTTCGGGCGCCGGCAGTCAATCTTGCGGAAATGGGCGGCCTGAGTTACGAATTCGCTGCCCACAGGATAGTGCAAAACTGGAATAGCCGCCACTCACCTAGACGCGAGATATTATCGTTTCGCCGCACAACCCGCGCACGCTGTACGCCTGCTTGTCATCGGCGGCGCGCAGCAACGAGGCAAACGGTATCGCAGCGACGATCTCGGGGATAGCTGGCGCCGCGTGGATCATGGCAGCACCACCGGAGGCACGATGAGCTGCGTGACGGTCAGCCGCGCCGACTCCCTGCACATCTACGGCGTGTCGCGCTGCGGGCAGGTGTTCGGCACGGAGGGCGAAGGCGCGTTGGCGTGTACATGAGCGTGCGTGCTGCGCGCGCAGTTACTCGGACTTGATGCCGCGCGCGCGGAGCACACGCGACCAGGATTCAACTTCCGCCTGAATTTCGTTTTTGAACTGCGCTGGCGTGTTTGCCACCGGCACGTAGCCGTCGCCTAACACGCGTTTTTCCATTTCGCGCGTGTGCATGATGCGCGTCACTTCGGCGCTGAGCTTGTTGACTATGGGTTGCGGCAGATGGGCGGGGCCGAGCGCGCCGAGCCATGTATAAACCTCCTCCATGCTGGGGATACCCAGTTCGGCCATCGTCGGCACGTCTGGCAACGCCGGCGAACGCTGGTCACCGGTTACGGCAATCCCGCGCAGCTTGCCGGCTGCGACCAGCGGTTGCGACAGGCCGATATTGTTGAACAGAAAATGCGTTTCACCAGCCGCCACGGATTGCAGTGCCGGTGTAGGGCCTTTATACGGGGAATGAATCGCCTTGGCGCCGGCGGCGCCCACGAATAGCTCCGCCACCACGTGGCTCATGCTCGCCTGCCCGGCACTGCCATAGATCAGTTGCCCCGGACGCGCCTTGGTGAAGGCGATGAATTCTTTCACCGAGCGCGCCGGAATCGAGGGATGCACGATCAAGTACAGCGGATACCGCAGCAACTTGCTGATGGGTGTGAAATCCACCACTGCGTCAAACGGCCTCGGCTCACGCGCCAGTGGTCCAAGGACATACGTGGTGTTGGAGCAAAAGAGCAGGGTATAACCATCCGGCGCCGCGCGCCGTACCAACTCGGTGCCGATCAAGCCCGTGGCACCCGGCCGATTCTCGACAATGAACGATTGTCCAAAGGCCGCTTGCAGTTCCCGCGCAACCCAGCGCGAGTAGTTGTCCCCCGCGCTCGCCGGCGAGGTCGGCACGACGATGCGCACCAGCCGGTTGGGATAGTCTTGCGCGCCGGCTAATGCCGCCAGTGATGCGAGCAACGCGATCGCTATCCAACACCCTGCTGCGCGCGCCAGTGATCGATTCACGTGAATAGGAATTTCAAATACCCTTTTTGCATAAACCGCAATGTATTCCTGTGCATGCCAAGCCGTCAACCAATTCACTCGTAAGAGCAATACACTCGTAACCTCGACTATCGATTTGCCACGCGTGAGCAGGCTATCTTGAATGTTGCACAAACCATCCGATCTCAAGCGAATAGAAGTGCTAAAACCTTCTCTTCCATTCACGTTACACTTCTACTTATTCACCATGCACAGGAGATAGCGATGCCCCGACGATTTAACAGCCTGACGCCTTATGAGGGCTACGAAGACGCCATAGTTGACAAGACGGACGGTGTGGTCACCTTCACGCTCAATCGGCCGGAAAAGCTCAACGCACTTTCGCCCGCGCTGAGGTTCGGTCTGAAACGCATTCTGGAGGACGTGAACGACGACGACGATGCCAAGGTGCTGGTGCTCACAGGTGCGGGTCGTGGTTTCTGCTCCGGCGCGGACATGGTTGGGCAGTCGCATTCAAGCAGCCTGCCGTCGAGCCGGCAGGATATAGAGGAATCCAGGTTCGGCTGGATCGGGCGCTTCCGCACCATGCGTAAGCCCGTGATTGCCGCGGTCAATGGCGTGGCGGCCGGGGGTGGTTTTTCTCTGGCGCTCGCCTGCGATGTGCGGATCGCGTCCGATCAGGCGCGCTTCGTGTCGGCATTCGTCCGCCGCGCGATCCTGCCCGACCAAGCGTCGACTTGGCTGCTGCCCCATCTGGTGGGAACGTCGAGGGCTCTGCTTATGCATTGGCTAAGCGACGAGGTGAAGGCGGAAGAAGCCCTGCGCATCGGCCTAGCCGACATGATCGTGCCGCACGAGGAGCTCATGGCCCGCACGATGCAAATCGCGAACCGGCTGGCGCGCGGGCCGTCGATCACCATTGAATTAACCAAGCAGGCGGTCTATCACGCGATGGGCGTCTCGCTCGAGACGCACGCGGAATACGAGGAAAATCTGCTCAACAAGGTGCACAACACTGAGGACGTAAAGGAAGGGCGACTGGCATTCCGTGAGAAACGCCAGCCGGTATTCAAGGGGCGTTGAGCGCTTGCTGCGTCGCGCTGCTTGCTAGCCCAACCCCCGGCCCCGCACGATGCCCGCGGCCGCGAGTGCCTGCGCGTCGGCATCTGAGTAACCCAGTTCACGCAGAATTTCTACGCTATCGCGGCCCGGCTCTTTCGGCGCCGAATGGCGCACTGAAAAGCTGTAAGCGTCGCTTTCGTAGGGGATGGGCGGCAAACGACCGGCAACATCCCCGATCTGAACAGGTAGCGTCCGGCCTTCCGAACGCACGTGCACGTCTTCAGCGAGCACACTGGATGGCGAGTGGAGCGGTGCAACACACACGTTTGCGGCATCCAGCATATCGATGATCTCATTGCGCGTGTAGCGCGTGCACACGTCGCTGATACGTTGCTTCAGGATATCGTGATTCTGGGCACGGCCCGGGTTATGGTCGTAGCCCGGATCCGCAGCCAGGTCTTCCATGCCGAAGACAGGACAGATTCGCCGCCACTGCCCGTCGCTGACGATGCCTATGAAAACCTGTTTATCGTCCTTGCACACAAAAAGATCGTAGATCGCAGTGCCGTTACGCTTGCCTGCGTGGCGCTGCGCACGCATGGGCTGCGACGGCTCGCCGGTGAACTGCGCAGTTGCCATGTGCTGGCCGACGTAGAACAGCGCGGTCTCGAACAGGCCGCCGGTGATGAGCTGGCCCTTGCCTGTTTTCTCACGCTGCATGAGTGCCGCCATGACGCCGAGCACGGCATAGGTTGCTGCGCCCATGTCCACCACTGATGCGCCGGCACGCATCGGCTGCCCGGCCGGACCGGTCATGAATGCTAACCCGGAAGCCATTTGTCCCGGCTCGTCCATCAACGGCCGCGAAGCATAGGGGCCCTTGAGGTAGCCCTTGAGGCTGCAATAGATGAGACGCGGGTTGGCCTCACGCACTTTGGTGTAGCCCAGGCCCAGTCTGTCCATAGAACCGGGCGCCATATTCTCGATAAGTACGTCGGCGCGGTTGATAAGACGCATCGCAACTTCACGGCCATCAGGTGAGGCGAGATTGATGACGATGCCGCGCTTGTTACGGTTGAAGTAATAGAAAGGACCGTTGCGCCTATTGCCCATGCGGCTTTCCTGGCCCGCATCGGGAGGCTCTACCTTGATCACATCGGCGCCCATATCGCCGAGCAGCAGACCGGCAGTAGGTCCGGCTACGATCTGCCCCATTTCAACCACGCGTATTCCTTCAAGTGGTAGACCGCTCACAGCCTAACCTCATTCCAACGTTTCTTCATGGCAGCCTGTCTCCGTTACTGTTTGATCTTACGAATCATAACGCGATGTTGCGTTCCAGGGTGTGTGCTCCGCAATTATTCGATCCGAGGGTGTCACGGGGGGGCAGGGGACAGGTGCCGTTATGTAACGGATTGGATTGTTGGGACACGATTTTGCAATGCGGATCGCCATGTCGCATGGCATACGCTTGACGGGATTAACAGAGTGACATGAAGGCCCAAGCGCTCAACCGCGCAAGTCTGGCTTGTCGTACAAAAATCTGCTGATGGCTCTCCTCGATCTCAAGCAGCGCTAACAGCAGGTTGCAGTCCGGAGGTTTACGCGCGTAGCCCCGCGTGATGCGGGGCTACGGCTTTGCCGGCGGTATTTGACTCATAGCGGCTTCAACCCAATCGCCTTCACCACGCCCCTCATCTCGTTCAACCTGGCAATAAGATAAGCCCGCAACTGCTCTGGGGTATCGTCCGCTGTGGATTCATAGCCCATGGCCGCAAGTTTTTCAGTCATCGCCGGCGTACGCATGGCGCTGGCTACCGTGGCATGAAGTTGTGTAATGATAGTCTTGGGTGTCTTGGCGGGCGCGAACAATCCCAGCCAAGTGGTTGACTCGTAACCGGGCAGCGCGGATTCCGCAATCGTCGGCACTTCCGGCACGCTGCGCGCCCGCGCCGGGCCGCCCACGGCCAGCAGGCGTATGTCGCCGCGCTTGATAAAGGGCGACAGCGCAGGCAGGTTTTCGATCAGCACGTCAATGCGTCCGCCCACCAGATCGATCACCGCAGGCCCGCTCCCCTTGTAAGGCACGTTGGTCATTGCTATGCCCGCCATGATCTTGAACAACTCGCCGCCCAGGTGCGAGGTGCTGCCTATGCCCGATGAGCCGATGTTCATCGTCCCTGCCTTGACCTTGGCCAGTGCGATGAGGTCTTTCACCGATTTCACCGGTAAATCCTTGCGCACCACCAACACCATGTGACTGCTAGTCGCGCGGGTAATCGGCTCGAAATCGCGCAGCGGGTCGTACGCCAGATTCGCCATCATTGCCGGGTTGATGGTCATCGAGCCAGGCGTGCCCACCAGCAATGTGTAGCCATCCGGCGCGGCCTTGGCCGCAATTTCAGCGCCGATGACCCCGCCCGCGCCCACACGGTTGTCCGACACAAACGAAACGCCCAATCGTTCGCTCAGGATGCCGGCAATGATGCGGCCCATCAGATCGGTGCCGCCGCCGGGTGGAAACGGAATGATCACGCGCACCGGGCGTTCAGGGTAAGCGGCAACTGCCGGCGCACACGCCGACAGTGCCAGGCACGCTAGGGGCGTATATAAAAATACTTTATAAAACAAATGCTTATGTAAATTGCAGGCCAAGTCGTAATCCCCCACGCTACACTCAAACCCTCGGCACCGAAGGATAAACATCGCCATAGTATTTGCGTATCTCCTCGATCTGATCTACACCCGGCGGCGCGTACTGCAAGCGTTTGCTGGTAAATAATCCGCCGGAAAGCCTTGCCATGCGCACGCTCATCTCGCCCATTTTCACCAGCGCGGTAATCCCATTCAGTATCGGCACGCCGGGCCGCACTGCGTGCAAATCCAGAATCGCGAGCAGCGCCATCGCCACACCGCCGGCCGGGATGATCACTTCCGCGCCCTGTTCGTCAACGAGATGGCGCGCCGCTGCCAGAAAATCATCCGCGATTTTCTGCCGCACGCCGGCATCGGTGTAACCCTCTTTCAGGTTGAGTATGCGATCTACCGTCATCATGCGTGCGCCGACGCAGCGCCCCTGCAGCCCATAGCGTTGCACGTTTTCCAGCACGCGCGGCGTGAATTTCTCGTTGATGGTGACGAAACCAAAGTTGCCGCCCATCATATTGGCCAGATGGCTCGACGCTTCGCACAGGCCGAGCACCGGAATATCCGCGATTTCTTTGCATTCGCGTAACCCAGGATCGGCGATGTTACCGATGAGAAATGCATCGAACCCCTGCCGCACTGCCGTCTGCACGTTTTCCATCACTTCACCGGCTTCAAGATATTCGAGATAGCGATACTGATCGGCGATGCCGCCAACCTTGGTGATACCGTGCAATTCGATTTCCGTTTCCGGGTCTTTGATCTTCTGCAAAAACTGCGTGAGAAAGGCGTGATAACCACCCCAGGCCGCGGTGCGGGACATGCTTTGGTACCAGAGTTTCATACGGATTCCTCTTAAAGTCCGTTGATCTTTTTTTAACCACGCTCAGCGTGGGCAGTAATCCAGACGTGTGAAATTTTTGGGCATGCGCGGCCCATTGATGCCGGGCAGGCCTTCTTCAACGCGCTTCAGCAGATCACGCACCTCGGTGGCAAACATCGCCAGCGCGCGTGCGCCGGTGGAAGCGCGATGGCCGCCGACGTCGTCGTAATCCACCAGTTTGGCAACGGGTATATGCTGCATAACTTCGAGCACGCCGCCTTCGCGCGGCGGGTGCAACTGATCCTGGCAATTCGGGAACATCAGCACCCGTGCCTTGATCGAACGCGCAGCCGCGGCGAGGTCGCCCTTGAAGCCCGGCGTCTGGCCGATGTCGTGGCTCTGGATCGCCCAGTTGCGATACACCCAGTCACGCGCCTGCACTGTGTTGCCAACCGTCTTCGCACTGGTCGCGTGAAACGCATGCACTTGCTCGCGCGTGGCGTAGGCCTCTTCAAACCCTGGGGCGGACCAGCCCACCACCGTTTGAATTTGCAGCGCCATGCCAATGCCGTCGCGCGGCGGATCGTCGTTGGGATATTCGCCATCGCGCCACTTCGGATCGAGCCGGATCGCCTGCTGCACCGACTCCCAGATGAAATTGCCCTGACGGTTGCCGCGCGCCATCGGCGTTTGCGGAATCGCCACGGCCATGAAATCCGGATAACTCACCGCCCACTGCATGGTCTCGATGCCGCCCATCGAACTGCCCGCCACCGCCACTAGGCGCTTGATGCCCAGGCACTCGGTCAGCATGCGATGCTCCGCTTTAACCATGTCACGGATGTTATAGCGCGGAAACTTCATGTTCAGGCCCGAGCGCGTCGGCGAAGTCGTCAAATTCGGATCGGTGGACGCAACGCCCAGCGTATCCGGCTGAATCACAAAATACTTGCTGATATCGAACGCCCCGCCCGGCCGCACCCACGCCGACTGGCTGTTGCGGTTGCCCTGTTGGCCATGCAGTGAAAGTATCGCGTTGCTTTTGTCGGTGTTGAGCTTGCCGAAGGTGATGTAAGTCATCTTCAAATCGTTGATGACTTCACCGCTTTCTAGCGTGAGATCACCGAGCTGGCAGGTTTGCAGCGGCGGCGGAGACGTTTGGGCGGTTGCAGTGTGGACGGACAGCAACAGGAGCATGGCTATGAGCGCTGGGTGTAGCTTGACGCGCAAGGATTGATGCAAATTCATGGCATTCCTTTCTGAATTTATTGGAAACATGTGACTGTGGGCGTCGAGTTGGTAAGTATCGTCCTGTATTACAGTTTCGGGAGCAGGCAGTCAGTCTCGCGGAAATGAGAAAGCATGATACCGTCGGCGATATGCGCGATTTTTTCGTTCTTGCATCAATGGCGCACGGGCGGTTTGGTCATCTGGGACGATCGTGCGACATTGCACGCTGCAACAGCCGATTATGCGGATGACGACAAACGTCTGCTCTACCGCACGATGATTAAGGGCAGCCGACGCATGGACGCGGCGGGCGTCGCCTGTGGGAAATAGAGTACGTCGCACCTACATTTACGAGGATTTAAATTTATGAGCCCGGGATTTGAAGAAATCATGAACATTCGCGGCCGCGGCATGCCCGCGGATGGCGAAGTCACAATGACGGGACATGATCCCGTTTTTTCTGCGCGCTTCAAGATCGGTGAGACCACGGCGAATATCCTCGCCGGTGTCGGCGTCGCGGTCACCGACATACACGAAATGAAGACCGGCAAGCGCCAGAAAGTCGCTATCGACGTGCGTCATGCAGCGGCCACCTGCCAGAGCTCCAAATATCTGAGCCAGCCTGCCGCAGGAGGCGATTGGAAAGCGGTGCAGTCGCCGTCGATGTCGCACATGCGGAACATCACACAGCCCTGGCGCTGCAAGGATGGCCGCTGGTACCTGCCGCATTTCAATCTGCCCCATCTGCACGACCGGGTGATCGGCGTGCTCGGCTGCGCATCCAACGCGGATGCCGTCGCCAAAGCGGTCGCGCAGTGGGATTCATACGATCTGGAAGAAGCGGTCGCCGCCGCGCGAGCCTGCGGTTCGATCATCCGCTCCAATGCGGAATGGCTCGAACATCCGCACGGGAAAATGCTGTCCGGCAAGCCGCTGATCGAAATCACCAAGATCGGCGACAGCGACCCGATGCCTTTTTCGCAAGGTGACAGGCCGCTCTCAGGCATCAAGGTGCTCGATCTGACGCGCATACTTGCCGGGCCCATCGCGGCGCGCACGCTCGCCGAAAACGGCGCCGAGGTACTGATGGTCACAGCCGAGCATCTGCCGCAGGTGCCAGAGCATGTGATGGATACGAGCCACGGCAAGCGGAGCTGTTTTCTGAATCTGAACCAGGCCGAAGACGTGGCGACGGTCAAGAAACTTGTGCGCAATGCCGATGTGTTCAGCCAGGGCTACCGCCCCGGCATCATGGATAAGCACGGCCTCAGTCCCGAACAACTCGCCGCAGAACATCCCGGGATCATTTATCTTTCTATCAGTTGCTACGGCCACGGCGGCCCGCTCTCGAATCGCGGCGGATGGGAGCAAATTGCGCAATGCGCAACCGGGATATGCCTCGACAACGGCGATGAACGGCCGCAGCTGCTACCGGCTTCCGCCTGCGATTACACCACCGGCTATAACGGCGCCTACGGCGTGTTACTCGCGCTGGCGCGACGCGCACGCGAAGGCGGTTCCTATCACGTGCGGGTCTCACTTTGCCGCTCCGGCATGTATATCTACAAGCAGGGGCACATCGACTATTCAAAACCTGATATGGGACTAAGCGACGCGGAACTGGACTCGATCATGATTGAATCCACAGGCGGCCACGGCGCGCTGAAGCACTTGGGCCCGGTGTTGAGCATGTCTGAAACAAAACCGTATTGGGACAAGTCTTCTCCGACGCTGGGCTCGAGCAAGCCGGAATGGCTTTATTAGGACGAGACCAGAGACGGAAAATGACTGATACAGCGCTAAAAGCCGGTGGCGGCTTGGCCGGCGATTGCTGGGGTGGCCTCG
The DNA here is from genome assembly GCA_945906815.1 of Bordetella parapertussis. Classification (GTDB taxonomy): domain Bacteria; phylum Pseudomonadota; class Gammaproteobacteria; order Burkholderiales; family SG8-41; genus UBA5216. The sequence continues at coordinate 46,220 of CAMDRT010000019.1, read as the reverse complement.
CCTCGATGCTGGTAGCGCTGCCGTCGGCGATCGCGTTCGGCGTTTTGGTCTACAGCGCGATTGGCCCGGAATACGCGGGTGCCGGTGCCCTGGCCGGCATTCTTGGCGCCGCGGCGCTGGGCATCGTCGCGCCTCTGGTTGGGCGCAACGGCGGGTTTATCACCGCGCCGTGCGCGCCTGCGGCAGCGGTGCTTGCCGCGATGGCGATAGAACTTTCCTCGCAGGGTGGTTTGTCCGGCGAGCGCTTGTTTGCTCTATTGGCACTCACCGGCTTGTTGGCTGCGCTGTTTCAACTGGTATTCGGCGCTCTGCGCGCCGGAACCTTGATCAAGTACATTCCTTACCAGGTGGTGACCGGCTACCTGTCGGGTGTGGCGTTGATCATCGCCGTCGGACAGTTGCCTAAGCTCTTGGGTATCCCCAAGGAGATGAGCCTGGCAAGTGGTTTGCTCTCCCCGGGTGCATGGAACTTGAGCGGCATGGGCGTGGGACTGGTGACCATTGCGGTCATGGCCGGGGCACCGCGCATTACGCGAAAGGTGCCTGGGGCTATCCTTGGCTTGGCTGCTGGCATTGCCGCTTATTTTATTTTCTCGATCTTCAATCCCGAGTTGCTGCAGTTGTCTGATAACCGCCTGGTGATCGGCCCGATCGAGGCTTCCGGCTCATTCGTAGACGCCGTTACGGAGCGGGCGCTGTCCTTGTTGCAGATTCGCCCGGACGATGTGGGCATGGTCCTGGTTTCAGCGCTGACCTTGGCAGTGCTGCTATCCGTGGACACGCTCAAAACCGGCGTGGTACTGGATGCGATGATGCGCCATCGCCATGATTCAAATCGCGAATTGATTGCGCAGGGCTCGGCCAATTTCGCCGCCTTCATAGTTGGCGGCATGCCCGGTGCCGGCACCATGGGTGCGACGCTGGTCAATTTCACCAGCGGCGGCAGATCGTACTGGTCGGGCGTTGCTGAAGGCGTACTGGTTATTGCCGCCTTCGTAGTGGTCGGCGGCTTGATTGCCTGGGTGCCGATTGGCGCCCTGGCGGGCATCCTGCTGGTGGTGGCGTTTCGCATGTTCGATCGCAGCATGTTCAGGTTGCTGCTGCACCGAGCGACGCGCATCGATTTCGCTGTCATAGCAATCGTTGTCGCGGTGGCCCAGATCGGACTGCTCCAGGCTTCCGTGGTCGGTGTGGGTCTTGCGATCCTGCTTTTCATACGCGATCAGATCCACGTCACGGTACTGCTCACCAAACAGAATTTGCGTACGGCGCATTCCAAGCGGCATCGTCTCGAAGACGAGCGCGAGGCGCTCAACGCCAGCGGCGACCAGGCGGCGGTGGTGCAGTTGCACGGCAACTTGTTTTTTGGCACCACCGATCAGTTGTTCTCGCAACTCGAGCCCGATATGGCCGACCTGCGTTACCTGCTGCTCGATTTGCGCCGGGTGCAGTCACTGGATTTTACCGCGGCGCACCTGTTCGAGCAGATGCGGCACCGGTTGCAGGAGCGCGGCGGCGATCTGCTGTTCAGCGGCATGCCCTCGAGCCTGCCGACAACGCCGGACTTCGAGCGTTACCTGGAAGACCTGGGCATGGTGAGCAGCAGCGGTGGCATCCGGGTGTTCGACACGCGCGACAGTGCCATTGAATGGATGGAGGATAGGGTGCTCGAGGCGGCCGGCGTGACACCGCAGGAGGATGCGCGCGCCCTGGACCTGGGCGAGATCGACCTACTGCGCGAACTCGATGTCACGTCGCTGACCCAACTGCGCAAGGTGGCGCGAGAACTGTCGGTTCCGGCGGGAGGGAGAATTTGCTCCCTGGGCGAGGAAGGCAACGAAATGTATTTGCTGCGCTGCGGCCGGGTGCATGTGTTGTTGCCGCTCGAGGGCAATAAACGGTACCACTTGGCCACGTTCTGCCGCGGCGATTTTTTTGGCGAAATGGCGTTTCTCGACGGCCAGCGGCGCTCAGCAGACATTGAGGCAGCCACACCGAGTGAGCTCTATGCCTTATCGCGCGACAGTTACGACGCCATGGTCGAGGCTCATCCGGCACTGGCGGGGCGCCTGATCGAGCAATTGGCGCTGGCGATTTCATGGCGGCTGCGTATCGCCGATAGCGAATTGCGTGCGCTTGAAGAGCGTTGAGGAGCTGCCTAGGCACCTGTGGGTGGGGAATTCGTAATGCAAGCCGCCCTCACATCGTCGCAGACCACAATAACGTCAAAATCGTTCATCTGCTTTTCCCCGCTGACGATGAGAATGACATCGGTATGTGGCCATCATAGAACGCTTACACTTAACCCACCGCTACGGTGAGTGTTATCTGATCAATCGACTTTGATCGCGGCCTCTCGGATCACGTTCCCCCAACGTTGGATATCGGACTTCACCTGGTCCGAGAACTGCTCGGGCGAATTGCTGCAGGGCTCCCATCCGACCACGGCCATGCGCTCGCGCACGTCGGGCATCGCGAGCGCCCGGGTAATGTCGCCGTGCAGGCGCGTCAAGACCGGCGGCGGCGTTCCGGCCCGCGCGAAAAACCCCAGGAACGTGTCGCCGGTGAGCCCCTTGATGCCGAGCTCGCCCGTGGCTGGTATGTCGGGCAGCGCGCTGATGCGCTTGTCCGCGGTTACCGCGAGTCCGCGCAACTGCCCGGTCAGCACCTGCTGAGCGAAGCTTGGCGTCGCCGCGAATCCGATCGGCACCTGCCCGCTGATCATCGCCAGCACCTGAGGCGCCGCACCACCATACGGGATGTGACGCAGATCGAGCTTGAAGGCCATGCGGAACATCTCACCGGAGAGATGGGGTGTGGTGCCCGCGCCCGGCGATGAATAGTTGTGCTTGCCCGGCTGCGAGCGCACCAGCTCGATCAGTTCCGCCACGCTTTTCGCCGGCAGCCCCGGATACACCGCGAGCAGGTTTGGTGCACTCCCCGCGCACGTGAGCGGTTGAAAATCCTTGAATGGATCGTACGGAATTTTCGCGTAGAGCGTCGGGTTGACCGCAAACGCGGAGCTCGTGTGCAGAATCGTGTAGCCATCCGCCGCAGCCTTGGCGACGAGCCCGGTGCCGATATTGCTGCCGGCGCCGGGCCGGGTGTCCACGACGATGGTTTGGCCGTAGCTCTCGGTTAGCTTGCTCGCGACGAGACGCGCGACCACGTCCGCCGGGCCACCCGGCGCGAAGGGCACGACAATGCGCACCGGACGTGACGGATATTGCTGTTCGGCGGCTGACGCTGGCGCCGTAACCGACGCGCACAACACGGCGCCGAACACAGCTCGAGTTTTCGTGATCGTTGGCATGAGCGCCTCTCTCGGTTCAATCGAAATGGCTGAAACGGTAGGAGATAGTCATTTTAAACACCTACTTCACCGAGCGGCACTCTATCGCCCGCTCAGCCGAGCGTCAATCATGCGAACCTTTACTCAAACCCCGCTGTTTTCTCAAGAATCTCAGCCGCGAATGGCTGCTCAGCGGCTTATTTCCTCCCACGCATCTCGTTTGCGCGAGTGCAGGCCGAGCCGTCCCGTCAGCACCGGCGCGCGCGCGCAGCGGCTCGCTACAGGACAGAAATTCACTCGAGTCCTGTCCGGCTCAATTGCCTTAGTATCCAGCGTCTACATTACTGCGTCTGCTCGCCTATCCGCAGATTTTCTGCAGATGTTCCAAGGTGAAACTGCAGATGACTTCAAGTAGAGAGTTGCTCGCCCGGATGTTGGAGTAGCTCCGCCAGATCGTCCAGGAAGCGGCCTGCAGGGACGCCGTTCACGATGCGGTGGTCGTAGGTGAGCGAGATGGGGAGGACTCGCCGCACACGCCAGCCCTCGGGAGCCGTCTCGTCCACCACCATCCGCGGCACGGCGCGGCCTATGCCAAGTACGGCGGCCTGTCCGGGGGTAAGCACGGGTGTAGCCCAGGTTACGGTCCGTAGCATGCCGTAGTTACTCAGGGTAAAGGTTGCGCCCTGGACATCGTCTTTGGACAGGGCGCCAGCCTCCGCTCGCTGCTGGAGTGCATGCAGCCGGGTCACAATCTCGGCAAGGGGGCGTTCATCCGCGCGCTTGATTACGACTGCCAGGAGATCATCCGAGGGCAGCGCTAGCGCTATGGCAATGTTCACCTCGGCATACTCCATCACCGTTTGTTCCTCGATCGTGGCGTTGAGGCGTGGGTGCCTGCGGAGGCACGCGGCCACAGCCTTGATCAGGAGATGGGTGAACGTCAGTCCAGGAATCTGTTCGCGCAGGTCTCGGGCGTGTATGAGCACCGGCTCGGCATTCACTTCAGCCATCGCAGTAACGTGCGCGGTGGATTGAATTCCCGCCAGGGTGCGGCTGGCCACCACGCGCTGCATCCCTCGCAGGGGGAAGCGCCGCGCGACTGGGACGCCGTTGAGCTGATCCGCCGCACCGGGCTCCTGCGCAGTCATGTCCGCGTGCTCGCCATCACGCGGCGGGCAGCCTCCACGATGTGACGCGCATTGGGCAACGCGTGTGGACGTACTTTACCGCTGGGGACCGGCACCGGCGCAGCACCGATGCGTATGACCGGCGCAACCAGCACCTCGGGTGCTACTTCCACCACGGACGCGACGATCTCAGCACCGATGCCTCCGGCTACCCAGGCTTCGTGCACGGTAATGAGACGGCGGGTGCGCCGAACTGAGGCGAGGATGGCGTCGCGGTCGAGCGGACGCAGCGTGCGAAGATCGAGTATCTCCAGCTCAATGCCCTCCTCAGCTAGCTCGCCGGCGGCGCGCACCGCCAGGGGGAGCGAGCTGCCCACTACAACCACTGTCACGTCGCGGCCCTCGCGCGCGATTCTCGCCTTGCCGATGGGCGTTTCGAAGGCGTCATGGGGCACAGGGGCACGGGCGGCGTGAGAGAGGCTCATTCCCTCGAAGAACAGCACCGGACCCTCGTCGCGTAGGGCTGCTGTCATCATCCCCTTCGCGTCCATCGGCGTGGCCGGCATGAGCACCTTCCAACCCGGCACGTGGGCGAACCAAGCGGAGTAGTCCTGCGGGTGGCCGCCGTAGGGGCCGTCGCCCACGCGTGTCCGTACCACTACCGGGACGTGCGCTATCCCGCCGGTCATGTAATGGAGGTTAGGTGCCTGGTTGATGAGCTGGTTCATGGCCGCGGGTAGAAACTCGCCAAAGCTGATCTCCACAATGGGCCGCTGGCCGAAGAGCGCCGCGCCCAGTGCCGCACCCACCATGGCGGACTCGGAGATGGGGGCCTCACGGATACGCATGGGGCCAAATTCTTCCAGCAGACCTTTGGTGCCCTGCATCGATCCCTGCATGGCACCCACATCCTGACCAATGTAGAAGACGCGCGGATCCTCCCGCATGGCCAGCGCGATCGCCTCGATGATCGCCTCCATGTGTGTCAGTCGCCGGCTTGGTTCAGCGCTCATGGGTAGACCTCGTCCAGGCCCAGCTCCGCCTCACCGGTGTCTGATCGCGCCCGCACCGCTTCGAACGTCGACGCAACCAGGGCCTGTGCGGCGTCACGCAGCCTATCCAGATCCGTTGTGGATGCCTCGCCTCGTTGAAGCAGGCGATCGCCGTAGCGGACGAGAGGATCTGCCATGGGCGTGTCCGGGTGGATGGCCCGATAGTCCTGCGTATCCGCGGCCCAGTGACCCTTGGCGCGCCACGTTCTCGCCTCGATCAAACTGGGTCCCTTGCCCTCCCGCGCCCGTGCGATTGCCCCGATCATCGTTCGACGCACGGCGTCCAAGTCATTGCCGTCCACCTCGAGGCCGGGCATGGCGTATCCCGCCGCGCGATTAGCTACGGGGGCGGGCAGATAATCCTTCGCGGGTTGGGAGATGGCCCAGCCGTTGTGCTGGCAGACGTACACTATGGGCAGCCGCCAGCTCGCTGCCAGGTTCAGGTTCTCATGAAAGTCACCACGATTGGCCGTGCCATCGCCAAAGGTGCAGACACAGATGCGGTCCGATCCCTCTTGCTGGAACGCCAGCGCGGCACCGGTAGCGACTCCCAGACTGGTGCCTAGATCACCGGCTACCCATGGGATGATCCTGAGATCCACGGGGCCGGTAAACGGCACCGAGCGGCCTTTGTTGTAGCCGCCGACCTTTCCCAGGACCTGCGCCACGAGCCGGGCCATCTCGGCGCCACGCATCATGTAGATCACCAAGGGGTCGCGGTAGTGCGCGGCGATCGCATCGTCCGCGCGCAGGTCGCAGAATGCGCCCACCATGGCTGCCTCTTCTCCAGCGCTTGGGAACCAGCGTGGATTGGCAGCACACAGGACCTCGTCGAGCTCACGCGAGAGTGCCATCCAGCCGTAGAGGCGCAGCCCCTCGCTCAGGCCTTTCGCCTCCGCTGGCGCGAGCATCGGGAGATCAACCACAGCTCACCCGCCCAGCCCGGCAACCGCGCGCTCGATGGCTGCGGCGTCTCGTGGCTCATCGAGATCTGCGATCACCGCCAAAGGATCGCCCGGCTTCAGGATCTGCCCTTCCTCAGCCAGCACCCGCGCCAGGGTGCCCGAGAGGGAGGATTCCACTTCAACGTTTGCTTTGTCGGACTGCACTTCCAGCACGGGCTCGCCCACCACGATGCTCTCGCCTACCGCCTTGAGCCAAACCACCACCTCGGCCTCGCCAGTGCTGGCGCCGAAGTCCGGAAGTCGGAGGATGTTCATCGCTTGATCTCGTGCATGGGCTAAACTACGGGGCCCCTGAGCCAGGGTTAAAGCATTGGGCATAGGGCGAATCCCATGATTCTAGCGCACATGACGAAGCTATACAGCTCCCTGCATGTAGCGTGCAAGGTTTCTGGAAATCGTAGCGCTGCGCCTGCTAGATGACGGGCTGCCCCGCGGTCGTCGACTTGTGCATGAGCCGGCGCGCGTGCGGTGAGAAGGGATTGCGATGATGCATGGTACAGCGGTTATCCCAAACGAGGAGATCGCCAACCTGCCACTTATGGTGCCACGTGTATTTCTCCTGGCACGTGTGCGCCCACAGTTCGTCGAGTACTTTTTCGCTTTCCACGACGGGTAGATCGAAGATGTAGGCGTTGAGGCGGCGTCCGAGGTACAGGCATTTGCGCTTCGTGGCCTGGTGGGTACGCACCAGCGGGTGCCTGACGCCTGGCGCTTTCGAGGGATCCGTTACATCGGCAAACTCGGGCCGCTTCATGCCGGCAGAGTTGTGCACTTTCGAGTGATTAGCATAGCGCCCGTTAATTTTGGCCGCCAACTCGGCCGGCATGTCTTCGTACGCCTTGTACATGTTGAGAAACCCGGTCTCGCCGCCATGCTCGGTCACTTCGATGGCGTGAAGCAGGCTCGCCGAGATCGGCGTTTGGGTAAACGAACTGTCTGTGTGCCAGAACGCTTCGCCGTCACCCAGCGCACCAATCGGCTTACCCGCAGCGTCTGTAATGTTGGAAATGATGGTGATGTCGTCCGGCACTTCATCAGGCAGATACTTCTTGCGGCCCAACCCCAGGAGCTGATTCGCAGCCTGTCCCGGCGGCCCGAACAGTTCGCGTAGCCGCAGGAGATCGGCGAAGCTCAGCGACTGGCCGCGGAATAGCAGCACCAGGTGCTCCGTGTACGCATTGACAATGAATTCACGATCTGCAGCGGAAACATCTTTTGACAGATCAATGCCGGTAATCGCCGCGCCCAACGCAAGGCCGGTGGGTATCACGTTCATGGCTGAAATCTCCTCGAAAAGCGCCTAGCAATGCTACGTAGATCCCCATCGATCAGACTAATCGCACGTGGAGCCACGCAAAGCGGTAAGTTTAGCACTGCACATTGCGTCCCCACGCGCATAGCTACTCGCCCTCTACCTGAAAGCGAGAGCATTGTTACGAACCAGGAAGTAGCAACATGAATACGCTACACTTATACACAGCCCGGCCTAAGTTTAGCGGCTAAAAGCCCTTGGGTAAAATGCAATGCGCATACCTGTGTCATTTAGGACGCGCACCTACACTCTGCTAAATAGATCGAACGCACAGGAGAAAATGCCATGCCAGTCATCGATGTTCAGGTCCATCCCTTCGATCGAAATCATCCCGGCCGGCCCTGGGCCAGCCCTTCGCACGGACTGGACTCCGCCACGGGCGAGGAAATGGTCGCAGCCATGACCAGTGTCGGCGTCGACGGCGCGATTATGGTGTCTTCGTTCAGCGCCTATGAGTACGATCCGAGCTACGCGCTCGAGGTTTACAACACCTATCCGGATAAATTCCGGGTCGTGACACCGGTCGATGCAACCGATCCGGCAATCGATGATGTGGTGGCGAAATGGGCGGCGACACCAGGCGCGCGCGGCATTCGCATACGCATGCGTGACGGCCTGCCGATGGACGCCGACCATCCCGGCCTGAATCGCGCGTTCGCTGCCGCTGGTAAGCATGGGCTGCCTGTCAACTTGCTTTGCTGGGGCATCTTGGACAAAGGCCTGCCGCACATCCAGCGGCACCCCAACACGGTCATCGTGATCGATCATCTCGGTCTTCTGCAACCAGCCCGACCACCGGTTCCGCCCGATGTATGGGCTGATCTACCGAAGTTGCTCGCGCTGGCTCAATATGCAAACGTCAGGGTGAAGATCAGCGGCGCCTGCACCATGTCGCACCAACCGTTCCCCTACGACGACATGTGGGAACCGGTGCTCAGAATCATCGACGCGTTCGGGCTGGATCGGTGCATGTGGGGCACCGACTGGACGCGGGCGATCGGCATGCTGACCTATGAGCAGGGCGTTGCACCGTTTCGCGAGACGAAGCGTCTGTCCGAGAGCGACAAGGCGGCGCTCATGGGCGGCACGTTGCAGAAAGTCTATAAATGGTGAGGGGTTATCGAAAACGGCGAGCTTGGGTCGAGACTTCGTCGGCATCGATGGAGCGGCTGGAAAACGCGGGTAATGTGTGCTACGGTTAGCCGGAAATAATCGGAGGTGGGCCATGGACCAGATCGAGATCGCCGAGAACAACGTTGCAGCGCACACGCAGAGCGCTTCGCCGGCCTATGTGCCGACGCTCCAGTGCACGGCAGGGCAGGCGCCGCCCATCGCGGCGAATGGCGGCCTGTCCTATATGTCGTTCGACCGAGACGGCGATGGGGGAACAGGCAAAGCGCTCGAGGACGCGCTCGCCCTGATCGCCGAGGGCGAGGGCCAGCGCGTGGCCGACATGGTCCGCAACGCGCCACCGGGGGCACCAATCGAGACAAAGTGGGGTCTCGGGTTCCGGAAGTACGACGAGTGCATGGACCACATACGGCGGACCAACGCCGTCAAACCTCCCGAAGGCGGCTTTGCGTTGCCGCTGCCCTATACGATCTACGAGCGCCACACCTATTCCGTCGTCCCGTCCAACGCGATCTGGCGCGACCCATCACGCCCCGAAGTAGCGGCGCTTCTGCGCCAGAGCGAGCAGAACAACAAGCGCCGGGACCTCTGGTTCCCGCAGGTGATGCGCGACGCGCATCGCATCGGCGAGTACTATCCCGGCCTGTCCCCCAGCAGCGCCGAATGCATGGACCGGCTCGGTGTCTCGCTGGCTCATCTCGAGTCCAAGTGCTCGAACTTCTACGACTCGGCGGAGGTGGAGCGCGTGTTTTACCCCGAGATCGAGAAGCTCCTCCGCGAGTTCTTCCCGGACGCAACCGATGCGCTGGTCTACAACCACGACGTCTTCGACAAGGATTACACGGGAGATCGCACGGAAGACCAGGACAACAAGAACCCGGGTGTGAACGCCCGTTATGCCAGCCTTGTGCACAACGACCTGAACGACAACAGCGGCCGCGTGCGCTGCCGCGAACTGCTCACCAAAAACCTACGGAACTTCGGTCGCGAGCAGCGCTACACAGAGGAAGAGGCCGACAAGAAGATGTCGCGGCGGTTCGTGTCGATCAATCTCGCCAAGCCGATGGAGACCGTGGGGCAGTTTCCTTTTGTGCTGTGCGCCTGGCCCTCTTTCGCCGACCAGCCGTACATCACCAACTACCGGATCTACGACGACCGCGTTGGCGAGACCACCCGCTTCACCTATCGTCCTGACCACGAGTGGTACTGGTTTCCCCAGCAGAAGGTGAACGAGGTCTCAATGCTGAAATGCTATGACTCCTTGACCGATGGCTCCGTCTCGCGCTGGTCTTTCCATACCGCGTGTATCGACCCGACCGCGCCCGCAGACGCCCGCAACCGCAGGAACTGCGTGGTCCGGGCTTTCATATTTTTCTAGCAGCCTGTCGGACTTTACAAAAAAATTTCCGCGATTGAATAGGCCATGCGCACCGAATACCGCGTCAACGACATGACCATCCACCGCATCGTCGAGCAGGAGCAGGGCTTTACCCCGATGCTCGAATTCCTCCCGACCCTGGCGAAGGAAACTCTAGAAGAGAACCTCTCTTGGCTCGCGCCGGGTGGATACAACCGCGACACAGGCAACGTCGTACTGTGCTACCAGTCCTATGTCGTCAAGACGCCGCATCACAACATCCTGATCGATGCCTGCATCGGCAACGACAAGAACTTCCCGCTGCGCCCGACCTGGAACAAGAAGAACGATTCCAACTGGATGAACGCGCTCAAGGCAGCTGGACTCGGGGTCGAGGACATCGACTTCGTGATGTGCAGCCACCTGCACGGTGACCATGTCGGGTGGAACACACGGATGGAGAACGGGCGTTGGGTAGCGACGTTCCCCAAGGCGCGCTACCTGTTCTCAAAAAAGGAATACACCTACTGGAGCGAGATCCATCATAAGACGCCGCTCGCTCAGATCACCGAAAGTGTGCTGCCGATTATCGAGGCCAACCGCGCCGAACTCGTTACCAGCGACCATGAGCTCAACGACCATATCCGCCTAACCCCTACGCCAGGCCATACGCCCGACCATTTCGCAGTCTGCGCCGGCAAGGGCGGCGACAAGGCGGTGTTCACCGGCGACCTGATTCACTCGCCGATGCAGGCGCGCTATCCCGAACTGGTGATGCGGGTCGACACCGACCGCGACCAAGGCGTGCGGAGCCGGCGCGCGTTCTTCGAACGCTACTGCGATACTGACACGCTGTGCTGCACAATGCACTTCCCGTCGCCGTCGGTGGGCTACATCAAGCGCTGGGACAACGGGTTCAAGCTCGAATATCTGACCTAAGCCCCACCCGAGCGGTAGAACCGCGCGGCGATCTCGCGGTTAGCACTGTTGTCTTTTCTGTGATGGCGTTAGGGGCGGTCGCATCGATATCGCTCAGGCGCTACCATCTTTCACGCTCACGCCCAGTCTGGAACTCAATCCGCTCGTAACTTGGTTGCAACGTCAACGCCGAGCAGCAAATGGAAGGTCGCGCGCAGTTCGCTGTGATCCTTGAGGAAGCGATCGAGATCCCCGCGATCCCAAATCACGTAGCGCGTCGGGGTCATCGTCACCACATCTGCCGAAGCCTCGCGGTGGGTCAGAAAGCCCACCTCGCCCACCCACTGGCCGTCGCGAAGATAAGCAACATGCCGGCCCTCGACTTCGACCGTCAAGTTTCCAGCGAAGATAAGGATTAACCGGTCAAGCTTCTGGGAACGCGCGACGATACGCTCGCCAGCCGGCGCCTCGGACCACCGGGCCAGCTTCAGCAAGCGCAGCATCTCGCGCGGCTTGAGGTTGCGAAAAGCGATTTGGTAGAGACGCTGTTCGTCCGACGTGAGGCGCACGGGCCGTCGCTCGATCAGCAGCAATACAATTTGCACGAAGTTTATAATGCCAAACCCTAGGTTCCAGTAGATCGCCGCCATCATGGGCTCCGGGCGCGAGTAATAATAAGGAATCAGGCAGCTCCCAGCAATCACAGTGAGAACGCGCAACCACAACATGTCACGCATCAGATAAGAGCCTAGATAGAGTAGGTTCGAAAAGTGGATAAGGTAGTCCAAGACAGCCTCTGGCTATGAGAGAAACGTCGATTTTCTAAACTGTTTGTTTAAATCTTTAAATTACACGGGCCGTCGGACTCTATTTTTTCAGCCTACCTCCATGCGCGAAGGACGGCTAAGTGGTGCGCCACGAGCGAACCGTCTCGCAAACCCGTTTAGAGCCCCTACGATAACATAGGCTTGAAAAACGAAAATTGCTAGACGCGATTCACGCGGATCCGATTTTCTTCTGGGCGCGGGCGTCCGCGATTCTGAAGAGCGAGGGTGAGGTGCAAGTGGTGTCCTCGCGCTCGCCAGAGACGCGCAGCAGTTGTGTCCGCACATTGAACGCGACTGGTATCAACGGCACATGGGGTTGCAGGTTGAGCACGGCCATCGATCTCGATGGGAATCGTACAGTTTTGGTCAAGTTCGATGAGAGTATTGCGGAGTGCGCATTTCGCAGGACGTGGTTAACATTAGGTATCGGCGCATGCTGTATGGGGTAGATGCTGAGGTCAATTGTTTAGGGAGAAAGACTCATGGACCACAATGAAATTCGCGGCTTGATTTCCGCCGTCGTCACGCCGTTCAAGGCGGACGGTTCCATCGACTATAAAAGCTTTGAACATCACGTCGCGCGCGTGGCCTCGACCCAAGGCATTTACGGGATCGCAGTGAGCGGGCATGCGGGCGAAGTGCTCACGCTTACCTCTGAGGAGCGCATCGGCATCGTCGCCGCCGCGAAAAAAGTCATGCCCAAGGGCGTGAAGCTGATCGCAGGGATAGCCAGCGGCTCGCTGGCGGGTCTGGTGCATGAAGGCGTGATCGCCAAAAACGCCGGTGCGCAAATGCTGCTGGTGCTACCGCTGTTCGATGTGCGTCCGTATCGCCATTTGTGTCATCAGCCCGAGGCTGTGTATGGGGTGTTCGAACGCATGGATCGGGAAGTGGATTTGCCGATGATCGTGTTTCAGTATCCCGAGGCCACCGGCTGCGCGTATTCGCTGGCGTCGCTGGAGCGCATCGCGAGTCTGCGCAACGTGGTCGGCATCAAGGCAGCTACTGTTACCGCATCCAAGTACGCGGAGATCAGCGATGCGCTTGGCGACAAGCTCGCCGTACTCGCAGCGTGTGATGCGCCGTCGCTGCTGGGCATGCTGCTGCACAACGCGCCCGGTGCGCTGCTCGGCATCAGCGTCGTCGGCACGCAGCAATGGGTGCAACTCATACGCGAAGCCACTGAGGGCGATGCGCGCAAGGCGAAGGACCTCCACAACCGCTTTGCGGTGCCGCTGATGGATGCGGTCTACGAATACCAGTTGCAGAAAACGCCGGTGAGCACCTGCGCCGCCAACAAGGAGGCGCTGGCGCAGCTTGGTGAAATTCCATCCTCGTGGGTGCGCCCGCCCGCGCTCAACGTCACGCCGGCGCGCAAAGACGCGATACGCGCAGGGCTGGAAAAGGCAGGGATGTTGATGGCGAAGAACGCGGTGGGGATGTAGGCAGTCCCCCCACGCACAACACCCGCGTTATTCGGCGGAAATCTTCGCTGCCACGATCACCTTGCGCCACTTGTCGTGTTCGGTCATCTGAAATTTCATCAGGCCATCCGGCGTGGTGCCGAAGGCGACGCTGCCGGCGTTGAACAGATAGTCCTTCACGCGCGGACGCTCCAGCGCCGTGTTGATCCATTCGCTCATGCGCGTGACGATTTCCGGCGGCGTGTTTGCCGGCAGCCATGCCGCATTCCAGAACGTCCATTCGTAGTTGGCGACGCCGGCTTCGTGCAGCGTAGGTGTGTCGGGCAGCAGCGGCCAGCGCGTGCCGCCCGTGACCGCCAGCGCGCGCAGGCGTTTGGCCTGCACTTGTGGCACGGCCGCGCCAAGATTGGCCGTCATGATGTCGATGCGCCCGGCGATGAGATCTGTTACGCCTTGCGGCACGGTTTTGTACGGCACGGCGACGATGCTCACACCGGTGAGCAGTTTGTAATATTCCACGGCGGTGAGCGATACCGAACTGCCGTGGCCGAAGGTGAGCTTGCCTGGTGACTTGCGCGCGAGCGCGGTCAGCTCCCCGACGCTCTTCGCCGGCACGTGCGGATTGACCACCAGCGCCGACATGCCCAGCGAAATGCCGCTGACTGGCGCAAAATCCTTCACGTAGTCGTACGGCAGCTTTTTGTAGAGGCTCGGGTTCGCTGCGTGCGTGGAGTTGGTGCCGACCAGAAGCGTATAGCCATCAGGTGTAGCGCGGGCGACGTGTTCTGCCGCAAGGATGCCGTTGGCGCCGGGCCGCGGATCGACCACGATATTCTGTTTCGCCATCAGCGTCATTTCATTAGCCAATGCGCGCGCAGTGTTCTCCGGAAAGCCGGTGCTCATGGCGACAAAGCGCAGCGGCTTCAGCGGAAAAGCGGTTTGTGCATGGGCGCTGCTGATGCACGCAAATGCACAGGTGATCGCTATGCGGGAGACCCTTCGGATGCTTTGCATATGTTTACTTCGTGGTTACCGGCCCCAATCCTCTTGTATACCAGCTTTTGCATACCGCGCGCGGTTTGCGCGACATAGAAGTTCCCTTGATGGCTTGGACATTTGGCCGCTGGTCTTGAGCGCGCCGCTTCGTTGCGAATCGCTTGTGTGGCTCGGCACACGGTGCGCTGCGCACCTAGCAGGGCCTCCCAATTTCTTCACGGACTCTTATTGTGCGGTCTCCAACCCCGCCAGCTTGATGATGTGCGTAACGCGCTTGGTCTCGGTGCGCCTATATGCGGCCAGAGCTGCCGGTGTGATCTGCGCGGGGTAGTGGCCCTGACCGACCGGTCATTTTGCCAGCGGTGAATCGACGAGAATTTTCACTACTTCGGTGCTGAGCTTAGCCACGATCACGCGCGGCGAGTCGTGGCGCGGGGCACATGCAGCGCATACAATCGGGCAGTGGAAGGGTTTCATGCTGTTAGGCACGCTTGGCCTTGAATCAGGAAAAATTATGCGGATGACTTGGTGTGGGATAGCTACGATGTGCGGCCTGTTGTCACTACTACTAGGAGCGAGCGGCGCGCACGCTCAGGTGACTCAGCAGAATTACCCAACCAAGCCGATCCGCTTCATCGTGCCCTACCCGCCGGGCGGGTCCACTGATTACATCGCGCGCGAAGTCGGGCCGCGCCTGTCTGAAATCTGGGGACAGCAAATGGTGATCGACAATCGGGGTGGCGCAGGCAGCCTTATTGGGCACGGCATGGCGGCTGCCTCGGTGCCCGACGGCTACACGCTGCTGTTGGGCACTTCCACCGGCCTAGCGATTGCACCGGCACTGGGTACCCGGCTAGCCTATGATCCGCGCAAGGACTTCGTGCCTATCGGACTGATTGTTTACGCGCCCTATATGCTGGTGCTGCATGCCTCCGTCCCTGCGAACAGCGTGAAGGCATTCATCGACTACGCCAAGTCGCAACCCGGCAAACTCAATTACGGATCGTCCGGCACGGCGACACCGAATCATCTGGGCGGTGAGATGTTTGACATCATGGCGGGTACGCGAACCATGCACGTGCCGTATAAAGGGGGCGGCCCGGCAATCACCGAGCTGCTGGGCGGTCAACTGCAATTCATGTTTTCGGCGATCCCGCAGGTGCTGCCGCACGTGAAGACGGGGCGGCTACGAGCTATTGCCGTGGGGCACGCAACACGTACGCGCGCGGCCCCCGATTTGCCGGCCCTTGCCGAAACGCTGCCGGGATTCAACAATACGACATGGTATGGCTTGCTGGCACCGGCACGCACGCCGCGCGAGATTGTCATGCGCATCAATGCAGACCTGAACAAGGTGCTTTCACAGCCCGGATTCGCGCAACGTATTTTGATACAAGGTATCGAGGCCGCGACCAGCACACCAGCGGCATTCGGTGAGATGATTCGTTCCGAAGAAGAACGTTGGCGCAAGGTGATCAAGACCGCGGGCATCGCGCCGGAATCGATTCGATAGAAAAAAATCGGCTTGTACTGGAAGGAAGTGCTGCAATGACAAACACCAGGTTTCTTTTTCGCCAATACGGGGGATTTCAATGATAGTTATTGCACGCATGATTTGCCTGCTGCTCGCATGTGCTGGTGTGACAGGTACGGCGATGGCTCAGAAGTACCCCATCAAGGCTGTGCGCATCATCGTTCCCCAACTCCCCGGTGATTCTTGCGACACGCTTGCTCGCTTGCTAGGCCACAAAATGGGCGAACGTCTCGGTCAGCAGTTTGTGGTCGACAACCGGCCCGGTGCCAGTGGCACCATTGGCCTAGCGATGACCGCGCAAGCACCCGCCGACGGCTACACGATGGCCTGCGGGCAGGGCGGCAATATGTCGGTCATTCCGCATACGATGAAGCAGGTTCCTTACAACGTGTTCAAAGACTTTACGCCGATCGCGCTGGTCTCGACTAACTACTTGGCGCTGGTGGTGCACCCCAGCACCCCGTTCAGGAACGTGGGCCAGTTCATCCAATATTTGAAAGCCCATCCGGGCAAGGTGACTTTTGCCTCGAACGGCGAGGGCGCTTTCCTGCACATGGCGACCGAGATGTTTCGCTCTATTGTGGGCTTCGAGTATCTGCATATCCCTTTCAAAGGAGTGCCGCAGATGGGCGCGGAGCTCATGAGCGGCAGAGTGGATGCAGGCTTCGCCTCGTTCACAGGCATGCATCCCTTTATCGTGTCCGGCAGGGTGCGACTACTTGGTATTGCCAAAGAGACACGCGCACCTAACTATCCCGATTTTCCCACCATCGCGGAATCGGTTCCGGGATTTTCATCCGGTGGTTGGTTTGGATTCGTCGCGCCGGCCAACGTGCCAAAGGACATCATTGCGATCCTCAATCGCGAAACGAACGTGGCCCTGAAACAGCCGGACATACAAAAAAAGCTGGAGGCCTTTGGACTGGACCTGTGGACGGAGTCGCCGGAATATTTCGGTGCGTTACTGAAGAGCGAATACGACAAGTATGGCAAGGTGGCACGTGATATTGGGCTGGTGCCGAAATAGCCGAAGCGGTACACGCCATGGGCATCCTGTCCGCTATGCTTTCACGGTGGCGCAAACAAGCATCGGAATTAACCGGGGCGCGCGGATGGAACGTTGAACATAACAGAGAGTAAGTTGAGATGAGCCATTGGTTCGAGTATTTCCCCGGCAACCACATGTGGTCGCAGGGTATGATGTTCGGTATTGAGATGCAAACCTGGGGTGCAGCGGCGATCGGCGAGATCGATCAGGTCGGGCAGAAGCTGAAGGCGCATGTCGGCGACAACGAACGCTGGTGGCAGGAGTGGACGGCCATGGCACAGCGGGTTGAGGGGTTTGCCGATAGCGCTGACCGCGATGGTTACCGGTTGACCGCCGGCAGTTATTACCTGCGTGCCGCCATTTATTATTTTTGCGGCGAGCGCTTCATCGCCCCCTCGGATCGCAAATGGGACACTTATCGCAGCTGCCTGCGCTGCTTCGGCAAGGGGATTGCGCGGCGTTACCCGACGATTGAACGGGTCGAGGTGCCATTTGAAGGCACGACCCTGCCAGCCTGGTTCTACAAGGCGGACGTCGCTGGTGCCGCACCGACCGTTGTGATGTTCGACGGCCTGGATAATGCCAAAGAAATGAGCGTGCTGTTCGGCGGCGCGGAAATTACCCGCCGTGGCATTCACGTGCTGGCAATTGACGGCCCCGGGCAGGGCGAGGCGTTACGCCTGCAGGGCATTCCCAGCCGCCATGATTATGAGGTGCCAGCGCGGGCGGCACTGGACTATCTCACCGGCCGCAGCGAAGTTGATGCCGCGCGCGTCGCTGTGATGGGCTTCAGCATGGGAGGGTATTACGCACCGCGCGCAGCAGCGCTGGAGCCGCGCTTCGCTGCCTGCGTTGCCTGGGGAGGGCATTTTGATTACCACGAAGCGTGGGTGCGGCGGCGCAAGATCATGGAGACCGGCGGCACCAAAATTTCAGCGCCGTCGTTCCAGTTGCCGTGGGTGCTAGGCATGCCCGACATGGCGGCGAGCATGAAAAAACTTGAAAACTACCGACTGGCTGGCATCGCTGAGAAACTCCAATGCCCGTTCTACTGCATCCACGGCGAAAATGACAATATCGTGCCGTTGGAATTCGCGCAGCAGCTATATGAGGCTGTAGGCTCAAAAGACAAGACGCTGAAGATCCTAGCTGCGCATGACGGCGGCAGCGACCATTGCCAAGAGGACAATCGCCAGGTGGGCGCTAATCTTGTCGCCGACTGGTTGGCCAAGCGATTGGGCGGGCGGCTGGCTTGACCAAGACGCTCCAGATGACCGTTAGCGAATTTTTGCTATAGTCCTTTTCCCTGCGATAGGCAAAACGCCGGCGGAGCGGGGCGAGGCGGCGCCCGCGCAATTGGGCCGTTACGCGGGCGCGGGATAGCATCCCGGATTTAGTTCACTTTTGCACCCGAAGCTTTTACCACCTTCGCCCATTTGGTGATTTCGTTGCGCACATGAGGTGTCACCTGCGCATAGGGCAGGCTGCGCGCCTCCATGCCAGCCGCCTGAAAACGCTCGCGGATATCCTGCGCCTGAATTACCCTGCCCACATCGGCGTGAATTTTTTCGGCGATGGCGCCCGGCAGTCCCGCCGGGCCGAGCACCAGCGTCCAGTTGTTTGCTTCGTAGCCCGGCATGCCCACTTCCGCCAAGGGGGGCACATCCGGCAATACCGGCGAACGCGTGAGCATGCTCACGCCGATGGCGCGCAAGCGACCCGAGCGCAAATGCTGCACCGAGACGTTGATCGTCGGCATGCCCATGTGCACCTGCCCGCCGAGGATATCGGTCAGCGCCGGCGCCATGCTCTTGTACGGCACATGAACCATATCGATGCCGGCGGTCACCTTCAGCAGTTCCATGCCCAAGTGGCTGGTCGGCGCGCCCGCTCCTGCCGAAGCGAAGGTTAGCTGGCCAGGTTGCGCCTTGGCGAGCGCAATCAACGCCTTCAGGTTGCGCACCGGCAACGACGGATGCGTCACCAGGACGCCAGGACCAAATGCCACCGTAGTGATCGGAGTGAAATCGCGCAGCGTGTCGTAGGGCAGCTTGGGCTGCAGGCTGACGTTGATCGCAAAGCCGGCTGAGACGATGAGCAGCGTGTAACCGTCGGGGGCGGCGCGTGCCACTGCTTCGCTGCCGATTATGCTGTTTGCGCCGCCGCGATTGTCGATCACCACCTGCTGGCCCCAGCTATCAGTAAGCCGCGGCGCAAACAGCCGCGCCACCGTGTCCACCGGTCCGCCCGCGGCAAACGGCACGACCAGGCGCACCGGGCGCGCGGGATAGGCTTGAGCGACAACCAGGGCCGGTGCGGCCAGTGCCATCACGGTAACAGCGATCAGGAATCTGTGCTTCATGGCGTTTTTATATTGTGGTATAGATAGATGAATTCGTGCTGACGCGCACTGTGTGGTGTCGTCGCGTAGTGTCGCGTACTTTGCCGCCTGCGGCCACATGACATCAATACGCGTCAATGAGCGTCGGTAAATATCAAAAAGCGTCAATAAGGAAATTCGCATGCGCAAACTCCAATACTTGTTTCTCGGCGCTGCGTTGTCAGCCAGCGCAGCCGCACACACGGCGCACGCGCAAACCGCCGCGCCGGCATGGCCCGCCAAGTCCATACGTTTCATCATTCCGTTTCCGCCGGGCGGCAGCAACGACATCGTCGGGCGCCTGCTTGCGCAGTCTCTCAGCGAACGCCTCGGCCGCACAGTCGTCGCAGACAATCGCGCCGGCGGCAATTCGATCATCGGCACCGAACTGGTCGCCAAATCGCCGCCTGACGGCTACACGATGCTGATCATCTCCACTTCATTTACCACCAATCCGGTGATCCACAAGTTGCCGTACGATCCGCTGACAGCCTTCGACTGGGTTTCCATGCTCGGCGTCGGCCCCAATGTGCTGGCAGTAACGCAGAGCTTTCCCGCAAAAAACATCAAGGAACTGATTGCGCTCGCCAAAGCCAAGCCGGGGCAGATTGTCTACGCCTCCACCGGTGTGGGCAGCAACGCGCATTTTGCCACCGAACTGTTGAAGCACATGACCGGCATCAACATGCTGCACGTGCCGTACAAAGGTGGCGGACCCGCGCTGATCGACACGGTTTCGGGCGAAGCGCAGATGCTGGTGGCGTCGCTGATCCAGGCGCTGCCGCATATCCGTTCCAACAGGCTGCGGGCGCTCGGCACCAGCGGCACCGCGCGCGCGCCGATACTGCCGAATGTGCCGACCATTATCGAGGGTGGTGTGCCCGGTTACGAAACCTACAACTGGTGGGGTACCGCGGTCGCGCGCGGCACGCCGCCGGCGATCATTCAACGCCTTAACAGCGAAATCAACGCTGTACTCAAATCGCCCGAAATAGACAAACGCCTGCGCGGCGAAGCGGCTGAGCCGGTAACCAAGTCGCCGGACGAGTTGGGTAAACACGTGGCGGCGGAAATGGCCAAGTGGCAAAAGCTCGCGGCGCTTGCGGGCATCAAGGGCGAGTGAGGCGGCGGTCAATTAAACCGTGCTTATCGGGTTGTCACACACACTCACTATCTCGACCCGTTGATTTCGATACACTCAGGAGACGCGCATGACGGCAGCGGCCGATGAACGTAAGAAACCGGAAGAACCGGAAGACATGAGCGCCGAGGCGGTGATCGCCCGCGCCATCGCCCGCCGCGGCGAAATTTTCGAGGAATTCAAGGTGCTGGCGCGCGAATCGCCGCGCACCTATGACCTAATTTCCAAAACCGCCGGTTATATGCACCACTACACCGGCTCGGAAGGCGACTCGCAAAAGCTCTCAGGCACTATGCGCGAACTGATCGCGCTGTGCCAGTTATGCGCCAAGGGCGACGACCGGTTTGCCGCCAATCACGTGCGACGCTTGTGGCAGCGCGGCGTGACCAACAAGGTGATGGTGGAGGCCGCCACGGCCGTTGCCGCCATCGTCGGCTGGTCGACCATCGCGCATGTGACGCTGGCGATGATCACGGCAAACGATCCGGCGTATCCGTTCGGCAAAATTCCGCCCGGCGGCGCGCCCGCGACACTGACACCGTTTCCCGAGATGCGGTCCGGCCGTGACAGGGCAAGTCCTTCCGCCGGCAACGACAGCGTGCTCAATACGCCGGAGTGGCAATACGTCGCCAGCCTCGAGCCAGAACTCGCGCGCCGTGCCACACACTGGGTGGATTATTGCTTGCTACCGGACGGCGCGGTTGACGAAGTGCTGGGCCCCGGTCCGCGCGAACTGATCGCGGTGGCGGCGCTATGCGCGCGTGGCGAAGTCGAATTCGCCGCTCGGCATATCCGGCGCGCGTATGCCTGTGGAATGACGCGCCTGCAGGTGCTAGAGGCGATCTCGTGCGTGCTGCCAATGACGGGTGCGCTGACGGTGCAGATCGGCGTGCGCGCGATGAAGCGGGCGGAGGAAGAAAATTCGTAAACCGCTACTGTTATTTCCGTTCAATATGGGATGCACGCAGTAATAGCCATCAACCATGAAATCGATTCCAAGCTGCTTGATGATCATCGGCCTGGCCGCTCCAGCGCTGGCTGCTGCGCAAACCTATCCAACCAAACCGGTGCTAGTGATTTCGCCGGTGCAGGCGGGCAGCGCGGGCGACACCACGTTGCGGCTGGTGATGCAAAAAATAGCGCAAAACATCGGTCAGCCCTTACAGGTGGAAAACATCACTGGCGCGGCGGGTTTGATCGGCGCGCAGCGCCTCGCGCGCGCGGCACCGGATGGGTACACCATCGGTGGCATCAGCGACAGCACCGTCACCTATGTGCCGATTCTGCAAAAGCGTACGGATTTCGAACCGCTGGCTGTGCTTGATCCCATCAGTCTGGTGTCCTCAAGCACGTGGGTGCTGATCGCGCATCCGTCGCTGCCGGCGAAAAGCGCGCGTGAACTGGTGGTGTTGAGTAAAGCCGAAGCGCGCCTCATGGATTTTGCCTCGGCGGGGCCCGGTGGCTCGCATCACGTGGTGATGGAAATGTTCAAGGCTGCCACCGGAGCGAAACTCAACCACGTGCCGTATCGCGGCGCGGCGCAGGCGGCGGTGGATGTGCAAGCGGGCCATGTGCCGGTGATGTTCTCGGCGCTGTCGGTGGTGCTGGGGCCGATACAGGCCGCACGCCTGCGCGCGCTGGGCATCGCCAATGACAGGCGCAGCACGTTGCTTCCGGACTTGCCCACGCTGGATGAACAGGGCGTTCGCGGCTTCGCGTTTTCCACTTGGACAGGCCTGTTCGCGCCGCGTGGCACGCCGCGCGCAGTGATCGAACGCATGAGTGCCGAAGTCGCCAAAGCCGTGAACGATGGCGCCCTGCGCGCTAAGCTGCAAGCGCTGGGCGGCAATCCGCAACCTTCATCGCCCATCGAACTGGCGGACCTTATGCGCCAGACCACGGCGAAAATGCGTACGGTGATACAGGAGGCGAAAATCTCCGTGCAGTAATTATCGCGCGGTGTTTGCGGCGGCTGTGCTCACAGCTCACAGCTCACAGCTCCTTGGCGAAGAGCAGCTAGAGTTACGAATTCGCCGCCTGCAAGTTGGGCATCTCAGCGCCAATCAAGATCTACAAGAACGTGCCCTTCATTAGGTTCCGTCTCGGTTAAGATCGGGCGTTACTGAGCGGTATTGCTCTCGGCGTTTAGGCGGCGAATTCCAGCGAGATATTCCAGCTAAATCTCACAGTCTCTTAGGTATGTGAATGATTCGATGAGGTTTGCGGAAGAATCACAATAATGAGCAAGCGCTTCAGCATTGCAGGTGGCGTTGTCCTCATGAAAACAATTGCACCCGGAAAGATGAGAAATGGCAAGGTGGCCTGCACCTGAGCCAAGTAAAAACTCGCCCAAGGACGAATTTCGACCATACGCGGTGCTCATGGGCGGTTTTTTCAATCAACAAGGGAGCGAAGATTATAGCGCCGGCTTGCGTGAGCGACGCGCTGGCACCGGAGCGCGCAGGGTACCTGCTATAGTGGTTTGCATCGGCGTTTTTCGGAGGTACGGGCATGTTGCGACTTTTGATCAGCGGTTTCGTCATGTGCGCGGCGGGTAGCACGTACGCCGCCGAGGGGTATCCCGCGAAACTAGTACGTATCGTGGTGCCGTTCGCCGCGGGCGGTTCGACTGATTTGCTGGCGCGCCATATCGGACAACAGTTGAATGCGTTGTGGAAGCAGCCGGTGGTAGTGGAAAACCGTGCCGGCGGCGGCGGTATCGTCGGCTCCGAGCTGGCGCTGAAGTCCCCTCCCGACGGCTACACGCTGCTGGTGGGCACGGTGACCACGCATGCCGCTGCCGCGACGCTCTATCGCAAATTACCGTTTGATGTGCAGCGTGATTTCGCCCCGATCACGGAGTTTGCGCTGATTCCGCAATTGCTGTCGGTGCATCCGTCGGTGCCTGTGCATAACGTCAAGCAACTGGTCGCTCTGGCGAAGCAGCGACCAGGCGAATTAAATTTCGCTTCGGCGGGCAGCGGTTCGGCGTCGCACATGGCGATGGCGTTGTTGCTGTCGATGTCGAAATCCAAAATGTCGCACGTGCCGTACAAGGGCAGCGGCCCGGCGTTGCAGGAGTTGCTCGGCGGCCATGTGTCGCTGATGTTCGACGTGGTGATGACCACGCTTGCGCACCGGCAAAGCGGCAAATTGCGCACGCTTGGTGTGAGCAGCCTCAAGCGCTCGTCGGTGGTGCCCGACGTGCCGACGATCGCCGAACTCGGCTATCCGGGCTTCGAGGCGATTGTGTGGTTTGGTTTGTTCGCGCCGGCGGCAACGCCCGCGGACATTGTGCGCAAGATCAGCGACGACAGCGCGCGTGTGCTCAACGCCCCGAAGATGCGCGAGGTGCTGGCATCGCAGGGGCTAGAAGTCATTGCGAGTTCGCCGGCGGATTTTGCCAAGCGCGTGGCATCGGAAGTGGCGAAGTGGCGCAAGGTGATCACCGATGCGGGTATCAGGCTCGAATGATAGTTATATAAGCATATGTTCTTAAAGAAGAAATTGTGTATCGCATAGGAATAGACGTCGGCGGCACGTTCACGGATTTCACCTTGCTTGCCGAAGCCGATGGCAAGGTCAGTTTTCATAAGGTTGCCTCGACGCCGCACGATCCTTCCGAGGCCATCGAGCGCGGCATCGCGGACTTGTTGCGTGATCATCACATCGTGCCCGATGAGGTTACGCACATCGGCCACGGTACCACGGTGGCCACCAATCTGGTGATCGAGCGCAAGGGCGCGCTCACGGGGCTGATTACCACCAAGGGGTTTCGCGACGTGCTGGAGATCGGGCGCCAGGTGCGGCCGCATCTTTACGACTACAGCGTGACTAAACCCCCACCGCTGGTGGCGCGCGAGCACCGCATCGAGATCAACGAGCGGCTGAATGCGCGCGGCGAGGTGCTGGCGCCGCTGGACGAGGCGGAGCTCGACGCCGCGGTAACAGCGTTAAAAGCCGCGGGCGTGCAGGCGATTGCTGTGTGTTTTTTGCATGCGTATCGCAACCCCGCGCATGAAGAGCGTGCGCGCGCGGCGATCACGCGTCTGTTTCCCGAAGCGTATGTGAGTATTTCACATGAAGTGCTGCCGGAGTTTCGCGAATACGAACGCATGTCCACCACCGCGCTGAACGCGGCGGTCGGGCCACGCATGGAGCGATATCTCGACCGTTTTTTGCAGCGCGTGCAGGCGCTGAAAATTCCCTGCGAGCCCTTTACGATTCATTCCAACGGCGGGCTGATGTCGGTGCGTACGGTGCGTTCGTTTCCCGTGCGCACCTGTCTGTCGGGTCCGGCGGCCGGCGTTGTCGGCGCGGCACAGATCGGCCGCGTCGCCGGCTTCGAGAATCTGGTTACCTTTGATGTCGGCGGCACCTCCACCGATGTCTCGTTGGTGTATCGCGGCAAGCCGCTGTTTTCATCTGACCGCACGGTGGCCGACTATCCGGTGAAAACGCCGATGATCGACATTCACGTCATCGGAGCAGGTGGCGGCAGCATCGCGTGGATGGACGATGCGGGCGCGCTGAAAGTCGGCCCGCGCAGCGCCGGTGCCGACCCCGGTCCTGCGGCGTATGCGCGCGGCGGGCTGGAAGCGACAATCACCGACGCACAGATATGTTTGCGCCGGTTGAATCCGGTGTCACTGCTCGATGGCCGCGTGAAGGTGAGCGAAGCCGCTGCGCGCGCGGCCATCCTGCAAAAGGTCGCCCTGCCGCTGGGCATCACGCTCGAGCAGGCGGCTGAGGGCGTGATTCGCATCGCCAACGCCAACATGAGCCGCGCGATCCGCTCGGTGTCCACCGAACGCGGCTACGATCTAGCCGAGTTTGCGTTGTTCGCGTTCGGCGGCGCGGGGCCGTTGCACGCGACTGAAGTCGCTCACGAATGCGGCATTGCCACTGTGATCGTGCCGCAGGAGCCGGGTACCCTATGCGCGCGCGGTATGTTGCTCACCGACGTGAGTTTCGATTTTGTGCGCAGCGAGATTTCATCTGCCGATGCGGCAAGCTGGGCACGCGTGGGCACGCTGTTTGATGCCATGCGGCGCGAAGCGGCAGATTGGCTTGCGCGCGAAAAAGTGGCCGAAACCGCACGCGAATATCATGTCTTCATCGAGGCGCGTTACGAAGGGCAGAATTTTGAAGTGGTGGTTGCGCTATCCGGAATACGTACAGACGGCATGGCGGATTTCATCACGCGCTTTCACGTCGCGCACAAGCGCGAGTACGGCTACGACGTGCCGGGCAAATCTGTCGAAATCGTCAATTGCCGCTTGCAGGCGGTGGGGCGCGTGGCAAAAGCGCCGCTGCGTGAGTTGACCGCAGGCGGCGCGTTGGCTGATGCCGCCGTGGGCAGGCGCGATATTTATCACGGTGCCGAGCACGGCTGGCTGACGACACCGGTTTACGCACGCAGCAAACTCGCGGCAGGCACGCTCATCAACGGTCCGGCCGTGATCGAAGAAATGAGTTCGACCACGCTGCTGACACCGGGCCAGCGCGCGTGCGTAGATAACATCAGCAATATCATCATAAAGTCATGAATCAACCCACGAATTTGCTGGATCCCATAGCGATGGAGGTGTTTTCCAATCGCATGTTGTCGATCACCGAGGACATGAACAACACGCTGGTGCGTTCATCGTTTTCGACCAACATCAAGGAGCGGCGCGATTGTTCGGTGGCGCTGTTCGACGGCAAGGGCCGCTTGATCGCGCAGGGCACGCAGATACCGTTGCATCTGGGATCGCTCAACGGAGGCGTGGCGGCGGTGCTCGCGCATTGCCCGGTCGAGCGCATGCGTGACGGCGACGTGTTCATCTGCAACGATCCGTATCTGGCCAACGGCACGCATCTGCCCGATATCACGTTGGTGACGCCGGTATTCATCGACGGGCGCGTGGAGTTTCTCACCGCCAACATCGGGCACCACTCCGATGTCGGCGGCGCGGTGCCGGGTTCGATTGCCGGCAGCTCGCGTTCTATTTTCGAGGAAGGTTTGCGCATGCCGGTGATACGCATCGTGCGCGAGGGCGTGCTCGACGACGACCTGATGAATCTCATCACTGCGAACATGCGTGACCCGGAAGAACGCACGCTGGATTTCAAAGTGCAGATCGCCACCAACGCGCGCGGCGCGCAGGCCGCGCGCGAGCTGGTGCGACAGATGGGGCTGCCTTCCGTGCGCCAGTCGATAGAGGACGTGATCAGCTATACGCGGCGGCGCATTCGAAATCGCATCGCCGAACTCAAGCACGGTGAATACACCTTCACTAATTTTCTCGACGACGACGGCATGGGCGGCGAGCCGGTGCCGATCACCGTGCGTGTGCGCGTCGAGGGCGACGTGCTGGATGTTGATTTTAGCGGATCGGGCAAGCAGGCGCGCGGCGCGATGAACATGCCAGTCAACGCGGTGCATGCTAGCGTGTTCTACGCCGTAAAAGCGTTGCTCGATCCCGAACTGCCGCCGAACGCAGGTTTGTTCGACGCGATGAAAATACACACGCCGATCGGCACTATCGTCAATCCGCGTCCAGGCGCGGCGGTGGGTGCGCGTTCAATCACTTGTCAAAAAGTCGCCGGCGCGATCTTCGGCGCGTTTCGCGGGGTGCTGCCGCCGGAGCGCGTGATGGCCTCTGGCAACGACGTGATTCCCGCGATCGTGTTCTCCGGTGAACTCACGCACCGCAGCGGACAATACGTCTATCTCGAAACGCTGGGCGGCGGCAGTGGCGCGCGTGCCGACGGCGACGGTATGGACGCGGTGCATGTACATATGACCAACACCTCCAATTTGCCGGCCGAGGCTCTGGAGAACGAATATCCGCTGATGGTCGATGAATATGCGCTGGTGGAAGACTCCGGCGGCGCGGGCCGCACGCGCGGTGGCTTGGGCATCGCGCGGCAGATACGCGCGATGGTGCCCGGCACGATATTTTCAGTGCGTTCGGATAGTCATACGGTCGGCGTGCCCAGTGGCGTGTTTGGCGGCCACGATGGACGGCGCGCCAAACTGATACGCAATTTCGGCACGCCGCAAGCGGAGGAGCTCTATTCCAAGGTGGCGCGCATTGAAATGCAGGTAGGCGAATCCATGCGCATCGAGACGCCGGGCGGCGCGGGCTACGGCAGCCCGGCGGAGCGTTCGCTGGAAGCGCTGGCCGCCGATCTGCGCAACGGGCGCGTGTCGTGCGCGGTGGCAGGGCGTGATTATGGTTCGGAGAAGGTGGACCGGCTACGACATGGGATCAGTGCATCATTCTAACTTTTGATACGCTGATCCATGCCCCCTTGATTGGCAAGCCCGGTGATGACAGTGTAGTCGAGATTACGATAATCGCCATTATTATGCGGACGGTCGTATTCCTCGCGAGCGGCTCGACACCGGCGGAGCGGGCAGGGGGCAGCGCCCACGCACACGCAATTGGGCCGTTACGTCTGGAGCGCGACCATTGCCGTGGGCTGTTTCAGATCCCGGTGGTGGCTTGAATTACGAATTCGCCACCTACAGGAACGATGGTGCGTGCGTGGTCTGTAACAATGAGCACAACACCACGGCACCCAGCACGGAGAGCAATGTCGGGCAATGACTCATGAATTGGCCTTTCGGAAATTGTTTCATCACGTACCTCACGCGATCGGCCCGCGACTGGGCAGCAGAAACTCGCGCTTCATTTCCGCCAGCGTGTTGATGCCGAGCATCGCCATGTTGCGGCTGATTTCGTCACGCAGTAGCGTGGCGGCGTGATGCACGCCGGCTTCGCCCGCAATGGTGGCGGCATACAGGAACGGTCGGCCAACGAACACAAAATCCGCACCCAGCGCCAGGGCCTTCAGCACATCTGTGCCGCGGCGCACGCCACTGTCGAGCATGATGGCCATGTCGCCCGCCTCAGCCTTGACCGCCGGGAGCATGCGCAGCGGCGCCACGGTGAAATCCAGCTGGCGACCGCCGTGGTTGGATACCATGATGCCGTCAACACCGCATTCGCGCGCCATGCGCACGTCCTGCGGCGACAGCACGCCTTTTAACACCAGCTTGCCTTTCCACAGCTTGCGCATGAGCTCGACATGTTCCCACGCCAGCGCATCGCGCGCCAAACGCGGCCGCTCAAGGTTGCCGAGCACGGGCATGCGCTCGAAGCCCATGTTCTCGATGTGCGGCATGCCACGAGTCATGACGGTGCGCGCGAAAGTGCCTAGCGTCCAGCCGGGCCGCAGCATGCAATCCCACGCAAGGCGTGGCGTCGGCTTTAGTGGCGAACTGAAGCCGGTGCGCACATTGTTCTCCCGGTTCGACGACACCTGCACGTCCACCGTCAGCGCCAGCACTTCGAAGCCTGCGCGGGCGGCGCGTTCCACCAGCGGTGTGATAATAGAAGGATCGCCCGGCAGATACGCCTGAAACCACGCCGTGGGACCCGCTTCTTTCACGCGCTCCATGGTGGTCAGCGCCGCGCCGCTTTGGATCATCACCGTATTCAAATCTGCCGCCGCCTTGGCCAGCACGATATCGCCGTCGTATGCCGCCAGCGCCGTGCCGCCCATCGGCGGAAAGCCAAACGGCAGATCGTAGACGCGCCCGAATAACGTGGTTTTCTGATGGCGAGCCCGGGTATTGACCAGCACGCGCGGCAGGAATTCGTACTCGCTAAACGCGGCGCGATTGCCGTCGCGCGCAGCGTTGCTTTCCACGCCACCGGAGATAAAACCAAAAATCGGGCGCGGTAAAAAACTGCGCGCGGACGCTTCAAAATCCTCCAGGCACAAAATTTCCTTTAGCTTACCGGACGCCGCAATGGCGTGTTTGATGTTGTCAGCGTTGCTACTCATGCCTGTTCTCCCTTTTTTTGTGCCACTACCGTGTGTGGAATCATGGCATTGTAACGCCCTCAATCCAGCCGCATACCCACCGCTTGCGCCACCTTCGACCATTTGGCGATTTCCGCCCGCATAAAGGCATCGAATTGCACCGGCGTCATGGGCCGCGCATCGGTGCCCTGCTCGGTCAAACGCTGACGCGTGTCCGGCGCGTTCAGCGCGCGTGTGGTGTCGGCGCTCACCTTGGCAATGACGGCCTGTGGCGTGCCCGCAGGCGCACACAAGCCGTTCCAGCCCACCACCTCAAATCCCGCTACGCCGGATTCTGCAATGGTGGGAACGTTGGGCAGTTGCGGCGACCGCACCGCAGCTGTGACACCCAGTGCCCGTATACGTCCGCTGGGCAAAAAGCCAATCACCGTCGGCAGCGCGGCTATGATGGACTGCACTTGACCGCCCAGCAAGTCTGTCAGCGCCGGCGCGCCACCTTTGTACGGAACGTAAATCAATTCCATGCCCGTCATCAACTTCAGCAGTTCAATCGACAGATACTGCGAGGTACCGCCCGCCGACGAACCCATGGTGAGTTTGCCGGGGTTCGACTTGGCATAAGCCAGCAGTTCGCCCACCGAACGCGACTGCACCGAGGGATGCACGGCGAGAATACTCGGCGCGGTGCCTATCATCGCGATGGCGCTAAAGTCTTTCAGCGGATCGTACGGCAGCTTGCGGTACGCCGCCGGGTTAAGCCCGTGCGTGGCGAAGTTGCAGGTGAGCAGCGTGTAGCCATCGGGCTGCGCCTTGGCGGCAATGCTGGCAGCGATGTTGCCGCCCGCTCCGGGCCGGTTATCCACCACCACACTGGTTTGCCACAGCTCGCCCAGCTTTTGCGCGACTATGCGCGTCTGTAAATCCGCAACGCCGCCTGCCGAAAATGCCACGATCACCCGCACCGGTCGTTGTGGATAATGCTGCGCTTGCACCAGGGGCGTAGCCATAGACAGGGCAAGGACAGCTAAGACGACTTGCAATTGCATGATGCCTCCAAGGTTTTGTCGATTAATGCGTATTCCGTTGCTCGTGACCGGTCGGAACGCGCGGTCGGCGCTGTGTGGTAGAGGTGCACTATAAGGGCACCGGCGCTGCGATGAACGATCTGCTAGCCAGGCAAGTGCCGATTATTGTCGGCGGCCTGCTGCTCATCGTGCCGCATGTTAACACTGGCAAACTGCGCGCGTTGGCGGTCACCACCGAAAAACGCGTGCAGCCAACCTGCGCTCCGACTGGCTGGATTACCGGCGCAAGAGGATGCAAGGGTTCGCGGACTGGGTGGACGCCGAGCGGGAGCGGCATGCGGAACCGGAATTGCCTGACAGCGTGGTGACGTTCAGACGCGCGGCATAGGTTTACCGCCCTCGGACGGCTTCCGGAAGATTAAACCGCGGGGGTTGGTGTATCGGCATCACTCCCCGCCCAAGCACAACGCAGTACCGTCAAGGAGAGCTACATCATGGCTGATTCGGATACGCACCTTGGTCAGTCACCGGCTGGATGTGACTGCGGCAAATGACCCAAAGTTCGGCGCAACGCAGTAACCCTGCCATTGCACCCAACTTGATGACACTAATCCAATGGATTACACTATAGCATGTTAATTACAGTCGCTGAACTTGCCGAATACCAGCGGCGCGCGGAAAAACTGCTTGCCGAAAGCGAGCGTCAGGCGAGCGTCAGGATATCGTGAATTATGTCGCGGCGTTTCCGAAGGCCGGCGACCTGATCAGGGGTACGGGCGGCGTGCGCAAGTTGCGCTGGCGACGTGGCGGCAAGGGCAAGAGTGGTGGCGTGCGGGTGATCTACTATTTTCACAGCGAGCGCATGCCGCTGTATCTGCTGACGGTCTTCGCGAAGAACGAGCGAGAAGACCTGAGCCAGGCGGAGTGCAACGACCTTGCGTCTCTGGTTGATACTCTCGTTGACACAGCATTGGGTGAATAACATGAGCAAAGCATTCGACAGCATCAAGAAGGGATTGCAGGAAGCCATCGCCCACCAAAAGGGCAAGGCGCGTGGCGTAAAGACTTACACGCCCTCGGCCATCGACGTTCAGGCCCTGCGCAAGCGCATCGGATTGACGCAGGAAGAATTCGCCGCGAAGTTCAGCGTCAGTCTTGGTACGCTACGTCATTGGGAACGCGGTGACCGCAAGCCCCACGGCCCGGCATTGGTACTGCTGCGCGTGATCGACAAGGACGACCGGGCGGTGCTGCGGGCGCTGGCGTGATATGCGCAGCAGAAACGTCAGCAAGGAGATTGCGGAAGGCTTCGACGCGCTCAAAGCCGAGCGCGAAGGCAAAATCTCGTGAACACCCATTCTGGGGAATGGCAAAAAACGTTCACGTTCCACCAGAATCCGTGTTCACGTTCCTTCAGAATCGCTGTTCATGTTGCCCCAGAATATGCACTTTTGATACGCTGACCCATTTACGCGGCATTTATGATGCGGGCGGTCGTATTCCTCGCGAGCAGCTGGACACCGGCGGAGCGGGCAGGGGCGGCGGCGCTCGCACACACACAATTGATGCGCTACGGCTGGCACAGCTTCAGATCCCGATGGTGGCTTGAATTGCGAATTCGCTACCCACAGGTTGTGCGCACGGCAGCATCCAGGCAGCCTGACCCATGCATTGAATTCAAAAAGCGCATGAAGTGAGGTTTAAGCCACGAATCGCCGTCAGCCTGGCGTGATGCGCCTGATGTCGCGGCGTTGACTGCAGACCGGCGCACCGTGACAATCCGCAACCGAAACTTTTCTAATTTTGCCGGAGTTGACATGCCCAAAACAATTTATATCCCGCTGTTGCAGGCGGCCGTGTGCGTGCTGGCGAGCATGCAAACGACCATCGCCGCCGACAAGGGCGTGGGCGCCAGTGCGGGGGATTATCCCCATCGCTCGGTGCGCTTCATCGTGCCTTACACGCCGGGCGCAATCAACGATTTCATCGCGCGGCTTACGGCGCAAAAACTCAGTGACGTGTGGGGAAAACAAGTGGTGGTGGATAACCGTCCCGGCGGTGGCACGCTGATCGGCACCGATCTTGTGGCCAAGGCCAACCCCGACGGCCACACCCTGCTGTTGGCACCCACCGCGTTCGCGATCAACGTCTCGCTGTATCCAAAACTACCCTACGACACCCTGCGCGATTTCGCGGCTGTCACGCAAATCGGCACAGGGCCATACCTGATGGTGTGCAACCCGCAGTTGCCGACGAAAAGCATCAAGGACCTGGTCGCGCTGGCCAAAGCCAAGCCGGGCACGTTGTCCTATGCCTCCACCGGCAGCGGAGGCTCCGCGCACCTGATGGGCGAACTGCTGAAGTCGTCCGCCCGCATCGACATGCAGCACATTCCGTACAAGGGTCTCGCGCCGGGGTTGACCGACGTGATGTCTGGACAGGTGAGTTGCACGTTCGGCACCATGGTGGCGTTGAATGCACATGTAAAATCCGGCCGTCTGCGCGCGATTGCGCTGACCGGCAAGGTGCGCTCCAAGGCCGCGCCCGACGTGCCCACCATCGCGGAAGCCGGTTACGCGGATTACCATGCCACCGGTTGGTGGGGTCTGGTGGTACCGGCGGCCACACCCAAACCGATCATCGCTAAAATGCACACCGACATCGTGCATGCCGCTAAACAAGCCGATATGCGTGACAAGCTTGAAGTACAGGGCGTAGAAATCATCGGCAGCACGCCGGAGCAATTTACCGCCTTTATCAAGGGAGAAATCACCCACTGGGGCAAAGCCGTCAAACTTTCCGGCGCGAAACCGGATTAAGCCGCGCCGGCGGTAACTGGCGCACGATAGAACCAGATTGGGCCTGATGTAAACTAAACGTAGCACCCCTTGGCCGCCAACGTGCGCAATCGGTCAGGCGAGCTAACGCCCGCGCGTACGCAATTGAGCAGTTACTGCCCTCTAGCGTCGTGCGCCGCTGCCCCTCGCTAATCGGGCCTACGTGATGAACATCGAGCATGTACGGCGCAACAACATCGCAGCCATTCCACATGCAGCACGTTCCTTATCGCTGCAGCACCGCCTTGCGCGGCGCTCGGTCGCGCTCGGCCAATCGCTCAAGGACCAGATTATCGGAGGGGGGCGGACAGCCTCGGGACAGCTACTTCGCTCGCTTCAGACGGTTACCGCCGTGTTTCCGGACGGCGTCGCGGGACTGTAGATCATGAGCTCGTCACCGGACAGCTTGAGGAAACGCTTCTGGGCGGTGGCGTTCCAGTTCGGGTAGCTGCTTTGTTCGACGTTCGGCACAGGTGCTCAATAGTCATTCGGCCGCAACAGGCCATTGCTGAAAAGCACGAAATTCCGTGTTAAAAAAGCGGACAATAGCGGCTAAATTGTTATGGATCTCACATTCCCATGGAAATTAAGGTCAACTTTCTCGACAAGTTTCGCCTTGAAGCCAAGTTCGATGACTTCACGGTGGTGGCCGATCAGCCTATCCGCTACAAGGGCGATGGCTCGGCGCCGGGTCCCTTCGATTACTTTCTGGCCTCATCGGTTCAATGTGCGGCTTACTTTGTGAAGTTGTATTGCGTTACGCGCAATATTCCCACCGATAATATCCGCCTGTCGCAAAACAATATTGTTGATCCGGAAAATCGCTACAAGCAGATTTTCAAGATCCAGATTGAATTGCCGGCGAATATCTCCGCCAAAGACCGCCAGGGCATTTTGCGGTCCATCGACCGTTGCACAGTAAAAAAAGTGGTGCAGGCCGGACCTGAGTTTGTGATTGAAGAGGTCGAAAATCTAGATGCCGATGCCCAGGCCTTGCTGCTTCTGAACCCGGTTTCAGAAACGATCACTTATATTGCGGGCAAGGACCTGCCACTGGAGCAAACCATCGCCAACATGTCAGGGATTCTGGCAGGTCTGGGCATGAAGATTGAAATCGCTTCGTGGCGCAATCTTGTTCCCAATGTATGGTCTCTGCATATCCGCGATGCGCACTCCCCGATGTGCTTCAGCAATGGCAAGGGGGCGACCAAAGAAAGCGCATTGGCGTCGGCGTTGGGCGAGTTTATCGAACGACTGAATTGCAATCATTACTATAACGATCAGTTTTGGGGCGAAGACATCGCCAAGGCGGCGTTCGTGCATTATCCGAACGAGTGCTGGTTCAAGCCCGGTGCTGGGGATGCACTGCCGGCTGAAATACTTGATGAGTACTGCCTGCAGATTTACAACCCCGATGGCGAATTACGTGGCTCGCATCTGTACGACACCAACTCCGGCAATGTACAGCGCGGCATCTGTTCGCTGCCCTATGTGCGCCGGTCGGACGGCAAGGTGGTGTATTTCCCGTCTAACCTGATCGACAATCTGTTCCTCAGCAATGGTATGAGCGCTGGCAATACGCTGGCCGAAGCGCAAGTACAATGCCTGTCTGAAATCCTGGAGCGAGCAGTAAAACGCGCGATTCTCGAAGGTGAAATAACACTCCCTGATGTGCCGCATGAAGTTCTGGAGAAATACCCCGGGATTCTGGCCGGCATTCAGGGCTTGGAGGAGCAAGGTTTTCCAGTGCTGGTGAAGGATGCGTCGCTGGGCGGTGAGTTTCCAGTGATGTGCGTCACCTTGATGAACCCGCGTACTGGCGGTGTGTTCGCCTCGTTCGGATCGCACCCAAGTTTTGAGGTCGCGCTGGAACGCAGTCTTACGGAGTTGCTGCAGGGTCGCAGTTTTGAAGGCCTGAACGATTTACCCCGGCCCACCTTTGAAAGTAACGCTGTGACAGAGCCGAATAATTTTGTTGAGCATTTTATTGATTCCAGCGGCGTCGTGTCGTGGCGCTTTTTTAGTTCCAAAGCTGATTTCGATTTTGTCGAGTGGGACTTTTCCGGTCAGGGTAAAAATTCCAATGCCGAAGAAGCCGCGACCCTGTTCGGCATTCTCGAAGGCATGGGGAAAGAAGTCTACATGGCGGTGTATGAGGATTTAGGTGCAACGGCCTGTCGCATTCTGGTGCCGGGTTATTCGGAGGTGTATCCGGTAGAGGATTTGATCTGGGATAACTCCAACAAAGCACTGTTGTTCCGCGCCGATATCTTGAACTTGCATCGTCTGGACGACGCCAGTCTGAAAGCATTGCTTGAGCGCCTGAAAGACAGTGAGTTAGATGATTACACCGACATCATCACATTGATCGGCGTCGAATTTGACGAGAACACGGCCTGGGGTCAGCTAACGATTCTGGAATTAAAGCTGCTGATTAATCTCGCCTTGAAGCAATTTGATACGACGCAAGAGCTGGTGGGAGCTTTTCTGCAGTACAACGAGAACACGGTTGAGCGCGGATTGTTTTATCAGGCCCTGAACGTGGTGCTGGAGGTGCTGCTGGACGACGACCTGGAACTAGATGATTACGCGGCCAATTTCCGCCGGATGTTCGGCAGCCTGCGAATGGACGCTGTGATGGGATCAGTAGACGGCAGCGTGCGCTTCTTCGGCTTGATGCCCACAAGCATAAAACTTGAGGGGCTCGACAGGCACCAGCGCCTGATCGACAGCTACAACAAGCTGCACATGAAACGGACCAAGGTAGCAGCGTTATCCGGTTAGGCACGGCAAGGACGCCGTGGGTTTGAGCACAGCGATGCGCATCGCAGCGTATGCATCCGGCTGACGATGGGTATCGGTCTTCGACCTTAACTCATCCTCCGAACTACGAACCAGTTCGCACATCACAAAACAATCATCCGCCAGGAGCTGTGGGACACGGTGCAAACGCACCTTAAAAACGGCGCTCCCATAAACAAGGCCAGACTAGCCGGGCGCGGCAGTGCGCCGTCACTGCTGCGTGGATTGGTGTTTTCCGAGGAAGGGCGAGCCTTCGCGCCCGGCTGGACGCGCAAGAAACACAAGACCTGCCGCTACTACATCAACACAGACCCCATCAAGATCGGCAAGGACAGCTGCGATGTGCAGCGTATCCCCGCCGACGAAATCGAGCTCGTCGTGGTCGAAAAGATGCGCGGCATCCTGCGCTCGCCTGAAGTGCTGGCCCATGCGGTGCGCGATATCTGCGGCCAGCGTCCCAAGGTCGAAGAGGCGCATACGTTTTGAAACCTATGTTCTGGCGGAGCACAAGGTATCTGAGCACAAACCGTCTACGGCAGATGGGAAACGCTTATTTAGCTCTTTGGTATCAGTGCATCATTCTAACTTTTGAGACAACTATTCGCTACGGCTGTGTCACCGAAAAAATAAAATCGACAGACTTGATAGTTCCAAGGCATTGAAGCAACGATGCGGCTTCACGAAACCAACAGGAGCCATCATCATGAAAGCCAAACCACAAGCACGCATCGACTCTTCGCAGACACCAAGCCCTATGGCAATCATCGGCGCCACCCTAGCGCAAGGCGCGATGCGATGTCTTGATAGGCAGAAAAGAGAACAGAAGGCAGCCGCTCAGATACGTAGTGAGGACTCCGGTTCCCGCCTGAGCACCAGCTCCGGCAGCACCCCGCCACCGTCGTAAAACCACAGTTTCTGTCGGCGGACTCCGCTTCAAGTGGCGACTTCATTCACTAAAGATCCGTCTGGCAGATTGCGGCGGGTTATCGCCCGCAACACCGGCGGAGCGGGCAGGGGAGGCAGCGCCCGCGCACGCGCAATTCGGCGGTTACGGCTGGCGCGGCCATTACCGCGGGCTGTTTCAGATCCCGGTGACAGCCTGAATTACGAATTCGCCACCCACAGGCGGCCGCAAGACTTCAGCGCCGTAGCGGTGCCTGCCCTGGCCGCGACGATTTCAGGGAGACAGGGTGAACCGAAAGATAGCCCCCTTGTCAGGCGCGCCCTCGGCCCAGAGCCGGCCGCCGTGGCGCTCGGCCACGCGCCGGACGATCGAGAGGCCAATGCCAACCCCGGGAAATTTCTCTGCCCTGTGCAGCCGCTCGAAGGGGGTGAACAGTTTGCTGGCGTGGGCAAGGTTGAACCCGGCGCCGTTATCCCGC
Source organism: Bordetella parapertussis (assembly GCA_945906815.1). Classification (GTDB taxonomy): domain Bacteria; phylum Pseudomonadota; class Gammaproteobacteria; order Burkholderiales; family SG8-41; genus UBA5216. The sequence goes on along the minus strand of CAMDRT010000019.1, from coordinate 8,850 downwards.
ACGTAGAACGCCCGTCCGCCTGAGGGGAGCTCCTCCGCGCCGACCTCGATGCGGGCATGCGGATTCTTCGCGCTGAACTTCCACGCGTTCTCGAGCAGATTGTTCAGCAGCAACCGAACCAGGTTGGCGTCCGCCCAGACGTTCAGGCCAGTCTGGATGACGACCTCCACATGCCGCGCCGGTTCAGCCAGGCGCAGCGTTGCCAGCGCCTTGGCGGCCAGCTTGTCCAGGGACATGGGGCCACAGCGCAGCGGCATGCGAGTGATGCCAGAGAGCCTTATCAGGGCGTCAAGCATGTGGTTCACCTCAAGGGCGGCCTCGCTGATGATGTTGAGGTGCCTGCGGTATTCTTCATTCAGTTTTGGCGCGTAGTCCACCTGCAGCATGCAGCTGTGGGCGCTCATGACGCGCAAAGGCGTGCGCAGATCGTGGGCAACGGCGTACGCAAAGCTTTCCAGCTCGCGATTCAGCATGGCCAGTTCCCGGTTGGCCGCGGCCAGCGCATAGCGCTGGCGTTGCAGTTCGACGAACACGCGCACCTTCGCGCGCAACACCATCGGATCCAGCGGCAGCTCCATGTAGTCCACCGCTCCGATTTCATAGACCTCCCTCGCCCGGGACCTGTCCTTGTAGGTGGCGGTCATCAACGTGACGGGGATGTGGCGCGACCGCTCATCCTGGCGGAGTTGCCGCAGCAGTTCCACACCATCTACGAACGGCATTTTGATGTCGCTCAGGACGAACGCGATCCGCTCCGCTTCCCCGAGGTGGCCCAGCGCCTCCTTCGCGGAGCGCGCGGTCAGCAACTCGCAGTCCTCCGTCTCCAGGGAATCCACAACTGCCCTCAGGTTCACCGGGTTGTCGTCCACCAGCAGGACGGCAGGCTTGCGGGAGACGCCTTCGGTGGCGTTGGTGGAGTTCATGGGGGATCTCCAGTTCGCGGTTTTAAGACCACCTTAGACGAGGTCGGCCGCACAGCGCGGTCGCGCGGGGTTTTAGCGTCGCGATCCCGAGGCTGATGGTGAGCGGGCCGTGCTCCCAGGCGCAGCGCGCGACCGCGGCGCGCAGCCGCGAGGCGAGCTCGGTGGCCGCTGCCGCGCCTGTGTTGGGCAAGATCGCGGCGAACTCCTCGCCGCCGTAGCGTGCGACCAGGTCGCTCGCGCGCACCGACTGCGCGAGGGGCAGCGCGACAGACTTCAACGCGGCGTCCCCGGCTAGATGGCCGTGGCGATCGTTGTAGGGCTTGAAGTGGTCGATGTCAATCATGTGAAGCGAAAGCGGCGCTGCCATGCGCTGCATCAGGTTCGCCTGCTCGGCGAGCCCTTCATCGAAGGCGCGGCGGTTGCGCAGGCCCGTGAGCGCATCGGTGGCAGCGGTGAGCACGAGATCCCTGTTGGCCTGCGCCATCGCGGCGAGAGAGCGGGCGGTGTTCAGGATTTTGTGTTTCTTGAATTTGTTAGGCGTTGTTGAATTGTGCTTCAAAGCGAATTATAAGCTGACTCATCGCCTGTGGATGGCGAATTCGTAATTCAAGCCGCCGCCGGGATCTGAAACAATCCGCGGCAACGGCTGCGCCAGCTGTAACGGCCCAATTGCGAGTGTTTGGGGCTGCTCCCCCTACCCGCTCCTCTCAAGGCTCCCGGATGTTGCGAGTTCATGATATGTCCGGTTTTGTAGCACGACACCTGTCCGGTTTTCATAGTGCCCGAAAGGGGGCGCGAAATGACACGGACGAGATTGCTACAGGAGACCAGGCAGATGAGATTTGTAGAGACGTATGAGCAGTGGAATGCGGGTCGGCTGACGCAGGCCGAGGCGGGTCGGATACTGGGCATGTGCGAGCGCAGCTTCCGGCGCTGCCTTTGCCGGTATGAGGCAGGGCGCAGTCAGGAGGTTTAGCCGCTACGCCCCTCACGGCGCGGGGACTCAACGCCGCCTGAGCGAGTTAGAAAGCAATGTTCTGGCGTAGCAGAAGGTATCTGAGCACAAACCGTCTAAGGCAGATGGGAAACGCTAATCTAGCTCTTGGGTATCAGTGCATCATTCTAACTTTTGATACGCTGACCCATTTACGCGGCATTTATGAAGCGGGCGGTCGTACTCCTCGCGAGCAGCTCGACACCGGCGGAGCGGGCAGGGGTCCAAAGTTCTTGAAATTGCAGGGGCGCATCCTATATCGAGCCCTCGGGGATGCCGGTTTCAGACGGCCGAGGCGATGTCTGTTTTCCTGAAGTCGGCCCCCTTGAACAGAAGGGGTTCGCCCGTCGCCTTGGCGAGCGCATAGGAAAAGCAGTCGCCGTAATTGAGCGCGGCAGGATGCCGCCCCTTGCCGAAGTCGGCATAGGCCTGCCGTGCAATGTGCGCATGTTCTTCTGTAACGGGTTCTATGGCGATGCCGGCACGGCGGATCAAGGCGTCGAGCTGTCGGCTGCCGGTGTTTTTTGTCTGCACGTCGGTGACGATGGATGCTTCAAGTAAGGTAGCGGCTGACATCCGGCATGACTCCGCGATAGCGATGGCCTGCGCGTACTTCTTCGCGTCGGGCTCCGCGAACAGGATGGCGATGACGGCGGACGTATCAATGATCATCGCGGCAATCCGCGTTCGTCGTAGAGCAGTTCACCGTGGTCTACGGGCTTGCCTTTTAACGTCGCCGCGCAGCGCCGTCCGATAGACATGAGTTCCTCGACGGTGGTTTCCGGTTTGCGGTGGCGGCGCAGTCGCTCCAGGCGTTCGCGCAGGGCCTGCTTGACGGCGTGTGTCATGGTTTCACCAGTCTGCTGGGCGATAGCCTGCGCTAGCTTGTGGGCTTCGTGGTCTTTGATGTTCAATGTCACAATTCCTCCTTGGTAGATATAAATCTACCTTTCTTCATTATCGCCCAGACGTAAAATTCGCGCAAGAATCATTAGTGCTACGGCTGGCGCTGACCCATTTATGCGGTATTTATGATGCGGGCGGTCGTATTCCTCGCGAGCAGCTCGACACCGGCGGAGCGGGCAGGGGAGACGCAGCCAGCGTGTGTGCAATAGAGCAGTTACCGCTGGCGCGGCCATTGCCCCGGACTGTTTCAGGTCCCGGTGACGGCTTGAATTACGAATTCGCCACCCACAGGCTTCACAGCTCCGGTTTGATCCCCGCATCCCGAATGACTTTTCTCCACTTCAGCATCTCGCCCTTGAGAAACGCTGCGAATTCCTGCGGATTGCTCCCAACCGTTTCCGCGCCATCGAGCAGGAAGCGCTGTGCCACGTCGGGCAGTTTCACGATGCGCGCGACTTCTGCCGACAGTTTGTTGACGATAGCCTGTAGTGTGCCTGCTGGAACAACCATTCCCTGAAATGCTTCGGCACGGTATCCAGGCAAGGTTTCGCCCACCGTCGGGACATCAGGCATACTAAGCTGGCGCTTGGCGCTAGTAATCGCAATGGCGCGCAACTTGCCCACCTTGATGTGTGGCGCAGCAGATATGGTCGTTGTGAATAATATCGTGATGCGTCCACCTATGATGTCGGTCACAGCAGCGGGAATGCCTTTGTAGGGAACGTGAATCATATTGATGCCAGCTGCACGCTGGAACATTTCAGCTGATAGGTGCGGTGCTGATCCGGTGCCAGGTGTGGCGAACGTCAGTTCACCGGGCTTGGCTTTGGCCAGTGCGATCAATTCATTGACGGACTTTCCCGGAAATGAAACTGGGGCAACGACCACATTGGGTTGTGAATTCAACTGTGTAACAAGTGTAAAGTCCTTCCCAGCGTCGTAGGGCAGTTTGGCATAAAGGCTGGGATTGATGGCGAATGTCGTTGTGATCATCAACACAGTGTAGCCATCCGGGGGCGACTTTGATGCGATTTCCGTGCCAACGATGGTTGCTGCGCCAGGGCGTGAGTCAACGACAACGTTCTGCCCCCATTTCTCAGTGATTTTGTGCCCGATCAGCCGTGCGCTGATGTCCAAGCCGCCGCCGGGAGCGAACGGCACAATCATACGCAGCGGTTTGTTGGGATAGGTCGTAGCATCCTGAGAGAATGTGGGACCTGAGATCGTGGCTAACACAACTGAGGGAATGCAAAGCAGCTTACAGAAATAAATTGTTTTCATTCAATGGCCTTCAGGTTCAACCATGAGTCACTTACCTACCTTATGCCGAGCATCCTATTCGTAACCGATTCCGGTGAGCCCACGAGATCCATATCCGCAAGCGAAGGCCCGCATTTCCAGGTGTCGACGCCAAGGAGCACGCCGAGTATCTCGGCGAACGCACGGTGCAACGGAACCGCGACTCCTGCCTGTTCGGCAAGCTGCACGCACGGAACGATGGCGTAGGGCAAATCGACTAATTCCCATTCGCGCCAAATGTCAGGCTGGAAAGGAGGGAAGGATTTGTAAACTGGATTCTGCATGGCCTCGTAGAAGGTATTGCTCTTGAAACCGTAGTATTGCTCGATGGCCTTCGGCATAGGCGTGTGCGCGACGCCGTAGGCACCACACACGCGTTTGCGTTCGGCGTCGAGCGCATCTCCCAGCACGCCCGCAGCGGGCACGACGCATTCCTGATAGAAGCCAATTTTCTTTCCGTCGAGCTTTGCTCGTTCCATCATCCCTACGCTCGGCAATACCATCGCTGGGTGCACGATTAGATTCAAATTCTCCAGCCCAGTCTGCAACACCGATGACGCCGCCGTGAAATCGGGGAACAGCGGTTTCAGTACAGCGAGAGCCTCGGCCGACCGCGACGCCGGCACCGTCGCAATCTGAATGCCCTTGCGCAAACCTTTGGGTGTCACCACGGTGCCGTTGATTCTGGCGGCGTGCGTCGGTGCCGGCGCCTCGGTAACGAGTACGTCTTCGCGGCCTGCCTTGCGTAACAGCGGTGTCAGGCGAGCAGCCGGCCAGTAACCGTGACTCTGCACGTGCACCACAGCCCCGCGTGCGAATTCCGGCATCATGGTGCTGAATTTTTCTTCGAGCTGATGGATATCGACTTCGATCAACACAGCCTCGGCGTTCTTGAGCGCCTCTGCAGTGGTTTCGCAGATCTTGCCGATCTTTGCAAAGCCAGTCTTCTTCGAGACGAGATGCTGTGCTTCACCTTCGACGGTGAAACCACCCGCCTTCCGCACTTCCGCGAACTGATCTTTCTGCTCCGGAAACACGGCGTAGTTAACGTCGTGGCCCGACAGGGTGAGGTCAGCCGCGCATACAGCACCTATCGCGCGCGCGGTGTTTCCAATAACAGCAACTTTAGACATGCATCTGCTCCGTGGGTGAGGCCATGAATTGCCCAGACTAGGGGTTCATTATGACTGAAACCAGGTCACGACCCAGTCGCACGAAATGATAAACCATTGTGCCAAATCTGTTAGTGCAGTTGGTCGAAAATGCAGTCGGTTTCGCGCCCGCCCTTGAGCGTGAGGTCTGGCTGCTCAATACATGATGTCTATCCCCCGGTTGGACAAAAGGCGAACGATCGACGGCGTCCGGGCGGTTGCACAGGCAACCGCGCATCGCTACGTCTTATCGATCGCCGGTTGCCTAACGTGCCGCTGCAATGGCCGGAAGTCAGTCGCCGCAAGCATCACCAGCTGGCGTCGAGCGGTGCGGTAAGCGGCACCCCCGGAACGCGAATGCCCGCCGGGCGGCCGTTGGCGGAGGCGCCTTGCCACACGCGGGTATAGACATCGGGCAGGGCGGGGCCGTCGCTGCAGGCGAGCCACAGCCGGAACAGGTGGCGGCGCTGCTCGGGCTCGGCAAAGTCTTCATACGCTGTACGCGAATGCATGATCCAGTGGTTGGAGACGAACTGCATGTCGCCGGGTTGGAAATCCATGTCGAGATGGATCGCCGGGTCTTGGGCCAGCGCATCCATCGCGTCGCAGGCGGCGATCAGTTGCGGCGTCAACCGCGGCACCTCGGAGAAGCGCTGGGCTTTCAGCATCGCACTGCGAACATAGGTTGCAACCAGTCCGCCGTCCGGCATCGGGCTGAACACCGGCACGGCATACCAGGGCGCGGCGCCGTCAGGCACCTCGTCGCGGCGGTCGCGATAGACCGGCTGCAGCAGTTCGGGTAGCAGGTCTGGATGCCGGCGCAGCATCTCGTTGAACAGGGTCCAACTGGAGACGATGCTGGATTTGCCGCCAGCCTTTGCCGGCTTCAGACATAAAAGCCCGACAATGTCGGAGGAATCGCAGTGATACGCCAGGCGCGCTGCAGTCTGGTAGCCGCGGTGCTCCGGCCGCGCGTAATCGGCGCCGATGTCCTTGACGTGGCCGAGGATATGCCCCATCGCGTTCTGCGACACCGGTTCACCGAGCAGGGTGCCGAGTCCGAAATACGCGATCGCACACTGCCGCACGCTCCAGCGCTCCAGCGGAATGCCGCGCACCAGGTGGAAACCGCGGCCGTGCAGGACGAAGGCGCGAATTTCATCGACCAACCCCTGCAGCCGCGGCGCGTTCAGGTCCTGCGGTCCGATCGCCGCGATATCGATGCCGCTTGCGTCCAACCGCTTCACCGCAGCTTCGAACGCGGCGATCTCGGCAGGCCGCAGCGGGCGAATCCAGTCGCTTCGCGCCCTCATCTCGGATCCATACCATACTTGCGGGCCCGCAAGCGGCTTGAGCGCGGTAATGCTGGTGGCGGTTGCAATGTCGTTCATAGTGGCGTTCTCCGGCGCGGTCGTGACGTTCCAGAGGAGCATGTTACGCCATCTGGTGGCGCGGGAGGCTTTGCGGATCGCGCAAGTCCCTATTGCGCAATCCGTAGGCGATCAATGCATTGTCTGCTGATGGTGTGTTGGGCGTGGCGGCATGCGAAGTGCCGGTTGCCCGGCTATCTTGCAGCGCCCTGCTTGAGCGGCGCAGCGCCATGCTGGATGACTGCATACTGCGCTCCGAGTTCACCAAAGCGCCACTACCCGCAACGAGGAGGATCAAATCGAGGAGCAAAAACTTTATCGGCGGATGCGCCTGCGGCGCTATTCGCTACGCCTGCGACGGTGAACCGGTTTACATGGGGAAGTGCCACTGCCGGGATTGCCAGCGCGCCACCGGCAGCGCGTTTTTTCCCGCAGTGGTAGTCAAGGATACGGACCTGAGGATACTTTCGGGTGAGGCACGCTGGTACGAATCGAAGGCGGACCGCGACCATGTGATGCGCCGCGGGTTTTGCGCGAACTGCGGCTCGCCGGTATTTTTGGTGAACGGCGCCCGAGCCAATGTCACCATACTCTAAGCGGGCAATCTGGACGATCCCGGCTGGTTCAAACCGAGCCGCGACATCTTCGTGGCCAGTGCGCAGCCGTGGGACCTGTGGGTGGCGAATCTGTAAGTATTGTCCTGAATTACTGTTTCGGGCACCGGCGGAGTCGGTCTCGCGGAAATGATGCAGCATGATACCGTCGGCGACATGCGCGATTTCCTCGTTCTTGCGATTCACCTGATTGTCACACTGGCAAAGCTCCTGCGGCCGGGCGGTGCAAAAGCAGTTGCTGCTGAATCGCTGGTGCTCAGACAGCAACTGATGATCAGCAATCGCAGCAGAAGCCGTGCGCCAAACCTGACCTCGTGTGATCGTTTCCTACTCGGGCTGACGACGCTGTTCGTGCGCGAGAAGCGCCGCAATCCGAAATTCGGCTGTGTGCGTATCGCCCAGCAGATATCTCGTGCCTTCGGTATTGATCTGGATAAGGACGTCGTGCGTCGAATTCTTATCAGGCACTACCGGCCGGAGTCGGGCGGCGACGATGGACTGTCGTGGCTGACACTGATCGTGCAGGCCAAGGACAGCCTCTGGAGTGTCGACCTGTTCCGATGCGAATCGATCCTGCTGCGCAGTTACTGGGTGATGCTCGTGATGGATGTGTTCACGCGTCGGATTGTCGGCATTGGCGTGGAGCGAGAAACCATTGATGGCATTGCGGTGTGCCGGATGTTTAATTGCGCCGTGTCTGGCCAGCAATTACCCAGGCACATCAGTACCGACAATGACCCGCTGTTTCGTTTTTATCGGTGGCTGGCCAATCTGCGCGTGCTTGAAATCGATGAGATAAAATCTGTCCCGCGTGGCTGAGCTTGGCCTCGAATTTGAGGCGTAGTCCTGATAGCGCCGAATAATGACGTCACAGTACTTCGGATCGAGTTCCATCAGCCGTGCCCGCCGGCCCGACTTCTCGCAGGCAATCACCGTGGTGCCCGAGCCGCCGAAGGGATCGAGCACGATGTCACGCGTCTTGCTGCTGTTCCTGACTGTACGTTCCATCAATTCCACGGGCTTCATGGTCGGATGAAGATCATTCTCGTGCGGTTTTTTGATCTGCCACACGTCCCCCTGGTCGCGAGCACCGCACCAGTAGTGCTGGGCACCGTCTTTCCAGCCGTACAGAATCGGCTCGTACTGGCGCTGGTAATCCGCGCGCCCCATGGTGAAGGTGTTCTTCGCCCAGATGACGAAGGTCGACCACTTGCCGCCGGCGGCGCGGAATGCCGATTGCAGCGTGTCCAACTCCGAAAAACTCATCGCGATGTAGACCGCGCCCTTGGTGACCGCCAGAATGTTCTGGCAGGTCGCGAGCAGGAACGGCGCGAATTCCGAGCCGAGATTGTCGTTGAGAATAGGGCGGTTCTTGCCGCGCAGCTTGTCCTTCGCGCTGTTGGCGTAATTGACTGAATAGGGTGGATCCGTGACGGTCATGTCAGCCAGTTCGTCACCCAACAGCGTCTTGTAATCCTCGGCCTTGGTGGCGTCGCCACACAGCAATTTGTGTTCACCGAGCAGCCAGATGTCGCCAGGCTTCGTAACCGCATCAGCGGTGACATCGGGCACAGCATCGTCATCGGTCAGGCC
>CAMDRT010000018.1 GCA_945906815.1 Bordetella parapertussis | reverse complement strand
GGGCTTCGCGGTGCAGCGCGGTTCGCCCGTCAGCGATGACGGGCGCGGATTGAAACCAAACCGTTGAGCAAGTAGCAACGGCGTCTGACAGTTCGCCCGTCAGCGATGACGGGCGCGGATTGAAACATAATCTATTGTCCTTTAGGTTAGGTTAGGTTAGGTTAGGTTAGGTTATGCATCGCCCACCCAATAGGGTGGGCGCGGATTGTGAGATAGACCACCCAACCGGCAATGGCAAGAAAAATTATTGTTCCCATTTTAGGAGAGTCTCCAGAGGATTTATCCAGTGATTTTATGATTAGCCCACTCGTCTCTCGGTTTAAGATTTAACATCATGCCAACGCAAAGGTCGGAGCAATACGAGCTTTCACCGCTCAAGTTATGGTCAGCTCTTCAGCGTCACCTTGCCAGCAGTGGGCAGGCCAAGGGCACACCGGAGCAATGGATTGGCACCATTCGCAATCTGCAAAAAAAAGGTGTCAGTGCGGTCGAGATCGAGTGGTCAAGTATCATTCCGATGCTGGAGGAACGCGCCGCACATCTGCTGCATCTCGATGAATTACTTGCTCTTCTCGCTTCCAAACCACCTTGCGACCTTGTTCTTCAGCGTCACACCACCGATGAGTATGTGCCGCGCGTCTTCTATGAAAAACAACAGCGACCGACCGAAGTATTGCCCAACTGGGCTCGGCGCGGACGACGCGAAGCGCGGCTGTTGCATTACCGGGATCGTACCTTTGGGCTTTGTATCTGGCTGCATACCGAATTCGAACCCGGACTATTTGGCCAACATAGCTACTGGTCACTTTCCGTTCCGCGTGGCAGAAAGAAAATGGCGCCGCATGCGGTGGCGCGCGACTTTTTCAGCCCTCAAGAGGCAATGGCGTATGGGCGGACGCTGGTGGAACGCATGGCGCGGCGCCTTGCAACAGAAGGTTTCGTCGGTCAAAGCAGGAGCGTCAACCGGTTCCCGGGCTATGTGCTTCCCGGAGGCGAGCATTACACTGAATGGCTCATTACGGCGCCCAATCTTTTAGTAGAGTATTGGGGACCGCATTTCGATCTTCCCAATATCGTTGCCCATGTCCGGACCACCGAGCGCACCACTCCCAATGGAGAGCGCTTGCTCGTTCTCGAAGAAATCCAGAGTGACTGGAATCAGACGCTGCGCGAAGTTATTCAGAAGGCGAGAGAGCGACATCCGGTGGACGACGAAAACATCGACCTTATCGAGTGGGACGATGACATGGATCCGCCGCCCTTTAACCCCTACCGGAACCATTGGCTGGAGGCAGCACTGAGAATGATGTTGCTACTTGCCGCGCATCAGGGATTTGCTGGAATTACCTGGTTGCCGGGTAAGCTGCATGCTGAGCGTTTCCCTTGGGCGAACGCCGCCGGATTGAAAATTTTCTATGACCGCATCGTCCCAGCAGCAGTTGAGAAACTTGCCAAGTCATGGGGACTGCAGTTGAGCGCAGCCCAGTTTCCGACGTTGAGTCGCCACTTCGGCGTGCGGAAGGTGGCTGGCACCGAAAAATGGCGGGTCTTGAATCTGGACTCTGGACAATTTGTAGGAGAAGTATTCTCCAATCGGTATCTGGCCGAGGTGTTTCGCAGATCGAAGGAGACTCCGGTCTTAGAGAACGTCACCGCGCTATGTATAACTGATGACATGCGGACCGATATTCGAAAGAATGGTTTGCCTTACTTGGGTGCTGTAGGGAGGCGGTAATTGCGATGGGCCAACCAGGCGGCGTGTAAAGCTGGCGAGCAGAGTAACTGCCCCCCAAACCCTACCGCACCACTAACTTCCGTTCGCCAAGGTTCACAGCCCTTTTTGCCGAAACCTGAAAACCCACGCCGCCGTACCAAGCCCGAAAAAGTCAGGAGGTTTTGAGATAAACGGGGTTTGAGACGGTTTTTGCGGGGAAATGCTGCAGCCGCAGTCAGGAGCTTTTGGCGCTACGCCCCACAGGAAGCGGGGCTTCAACGCCGCTTGAGCGGGTTTGAGGTGTTGGTGCTGGCGGAGAGAGTGGGATTCGAACCCACGGTACGACTTTCATCGTACACACGCTTTCCAGGCGTGCGACTTAAACCACTCATCCATCTCTCCGGAAGGCCGGATTTTACGCGATAAAAGGCACCTTGACTTGCGGCCCTCGCGCAAGCGCTCATGGCAGGGCTGGCGGCTGTCAAAGCACTGCGGTGCAGCGCCTAGCCGTTATGTGGTGCCGAGCACCATCCTGATCTTGGCGATGGTGAGTGCAAACCAGAGCACCATTAGGATAAAAAATGCCAAAAACCCGATGTGCTGGTCGACGATGAAGCGCGGAGCGATGAAGCGGGTCACTTTGAACACGGGCGAGGTGATGACTTTCAGCGCGGTGTAGAACATGTTCTGATGTCTTTGCTGCCCGGCCAGTATCACCAGCAGCCCTTGCCCGAGCAGGGCGAGGCCGGCAATTTCAACGAGGGCTTTTAATATGACTACAGTCTGATACATTGCGGTTACTCACTATATGCAAGGTGCACTATGAATTTCGAACAATGGCGCTACTACTGCCTGGCCCGGTTCTGGCAAAGTCTCAAGCAGCCGCACAAGGCGCTGGAAGCCTATCGCATATTGCTTGCGCGTGGTGCGCGCTCTGCCAAAGCGCTCAGGCATATGGCGTTCATACACGCGTCGCAAGCGCGCTTTGATGAGGCAGCGCGAATTTTCAGCGAGGCTTTGCAGTTGGAGCCGGACGATGCGCACACGCATTTTAACCTGGGATATGCACGCGACAAGCTGGGCCGGCATGCGCAGGCCATCGAAGCCTTCTCCGAAGCGGTCAGGCGCCATCCTGCACTCGACCGTGCGTGGTATGGCATGGGCATGGCCTATGCGGCGCTGGGCCGGCATGCCGATGCTGTGGATGCCTTCGGCAAGGCGGCGGAGTTGCAGCCGATGGGCGCGCCGGTGTGGCTGCAACTGGGCATGGCCTGCCACCATGCAGGCAATGCGGGGCGCGTACGCGAGGTGATCCTGCACCTGAACCGCTTTGATCCGGTGATGGCGCGGCAATTGATCCGCGATACCGGCGCGACCGATATGGCGCATCTGGTCAAGGATCTGGCGGTGTGAGCGCTGAGCTACGAAGCAGGGCTAGCTGAAGATGACTTGGCTCACCTTTAACTTGCCACTCGCCGGATCTTTCTGGAAGATCAGGATGGTCTCGCTGTCGACTTGGTTCTGATTGTCGGGGTCGAACGTCTTGCGTTTGTAAATCCACTTGGGCGTGTTGGGGGTGGCGCTATCGACGACATCGGGCTTGCCGACCTTGCCGGTGACTTCTTCTTCGGTCTTGTCCTGCACGTAGCCGGAAAACAGCCCGCGCTGATATCCTCCTTCGCTCCCTTTGCCGCAGCCGGCGAGTATCAAGCCGGCCACGGCGGCGAGCACCAACACCCTTGTGAAGCTGAAAATCCAATTGCGGCTGCTACGCATTTCATCATTCTCCATGCAATAAAAAGTACTGCGGACCACACAAACACAAGGCCCGCTCGAGGCGGGCCTTGGTCACGCTGCTACGACGGTTCAGGCCGCCTGCGTATCGATATCCCCTTTCAGATGCGGATAGCGAACATGCTCGACCAGTTCCTGCACTTCCTTGGATGGCGGGGCGGTGAGCAGGCTGACGATGATGATGGTGAGCAATCCCACGGGCAGGCCGAACATACCCGCGGAGACCGGGTTCAGGCCGAACCACAGGTCCATTTTCGGCACGCCCATGTTGGTGAAGAACGGATAGGTTCGCATCATATAGTATATGCAGACGCTCAACCCCGCGACCATGCCGACGATGGCCCCCCATTTGTTGGCGCGCTTCCAGAATATGCCCAGCACCAATGGTGGGAAGAACGCGGATGCCGCGAGCGAGAATGCCGCGCCGACCAGGAACAGGATGTCTCCCGGCTTGAGCGAGGTCACGTAAGCAGCAATGATAGCAACCACTACCAGCAAGACCTTGGAGATCGTTACGCGCTTCGTGGTGGAGGCGCTGGGGTCTATCATCTTGTAGTAGAGATCATGCGACAGCGCATTGGCGATAGTCAGCAGCAAGCCATCCGCGGTGGAGAGCGCCGCCGCCAGGCCGCCGGCAGCTACCAGCCCCGACACCACGTAGGGCAGGCCCGCGATTTCAGGCGTCGCCAGTACGATGAGGTCGCCGCCAATCACCACTTCGGCCCACTGCACGATGCCGTCCTTGTTGATGTCGGTAATGTTCAGCAGCCCTGGGTCCACCTTGGCCCATGCCGCAGCCCACGCCGGTAGCGAGGCGAACGAACTGCCCACCAGGTTCGAGTACATGTCGTACTTGGCGAGCACCGCCAGACAGGGCGCGGTGAAGTAGAGCAGGAAAATAAAAAACAGCGACCAGAACACCGACACCCGCGCCTGCTGCACGCTGGGCGTAGTGTAGTAGCGCATCAGGATATGCGGTAGAGCGGCAGTACCGAACATCATGCAGAACACGATGCCGATGAAATTCAGCCGTGCAAGGTCGCGCGCCTTCTCGTCCTTGCCGACGAACGCCTCGGCGTGCGGCCGGGGCGGGTTGGCGCGCGCGGCAAGCCCCTTCTCGCGGTTCCACTGGGTCGTCGCAGCTTTCACATCCTTGGGATAGGCAGCCACGGCTTTTTCGGCAGCGGCAATCTGCTCGGCCGGCGCGTTTGCCGCCTTCAGGTCGGCCAGATTTGCGTCGACCTTCGCCTTGCCTTCCGCGAAGGCCTTATCCGGTTCCTTCAGGGACGCCGTGCCGGCTGCGGCACGATTAGCGAAAATCTTGCGCACCTCCTGCTCCTTCGGATCCGCAGTAATCTTTTTCTCCAGATCGCCGACTTTTTGCAGCGTATAGCCGTAAGCAAGTTGCGGCACGGGTATGCCGGTGTGTTTCATGCCCAGCCACACTACAGGCGTCAGGTACGCGATGATCAAAATGATGTACTGCGCGACCTGCGTCCAGGTTACCGCTCTCATGCCGCCGAGCATCGAACACACCAGTATCCCGGCAAGACCGACGAACACGCCTACACCAAATTCGAGGCCGGTAAAGCGGCTGGTAATAAGACCGACGCCGTAGATTTGCGCAACGACATAAACGAACGAGCAGGTGATCGCGGACAAGATGCCGATAGTGCGCACGATGTTGCCGCCGTAACGTTCGGCGAGAAAGTCGGGAATAGTAAACTGCCCGAATTTGCGCAAGTAGGGTGCGAGGAACAGCGCGACGAGGCAGTAGCCACCGGTCCAGCCCATGACCCAGGCAAGACCGTCATAGCCACTGAGGAACAGCGTTCCGGCCATACCAATAAAGGAGGCCGCGCTCATCCAGTCGGCACCAGTTGCCATGCCGTTGAAGAACGCCGGCACACGGCGGCCGGCGACGTAGTACTCCGATACATCCGAGGTACGGCTCATGATGCCGATGCCGGCATACAGGCCGATGGTCGCGAACAGGAACCAGTAGCCGATCCACTGCCGCGACATCCCCAACTGCTCGGCTGCTGCGAGCGCGAACAGGAATATGAGGAAACCGCCGGTGTAGAAGCTGTAGTACTTCTTCAGTTGGCTGTTGAATGCGCTGTGCGAAAGGACGTTGGTGCTCATTCGAGATCTCCTTCATCCACGTTGTATTCCAGATCAAGTTTTCTCATCAGCCAGGCATAGATGCCGATAATGATGACGTAGATGGCAAGCGAACCCTGCGCCGACATGTAGAACCCCAGCGGAAAGCCGAAGAACGTCATGGTATTCAGATCGCGCGCATACCATGCTTCGATGAAGGTGACAACAAACCATACGGCGAGCAGTAGCGCCGTGATGACGAGATTCTTACGCCAGTATTCCTTATGTCTATCGGTCAGTTCCACGAAACCCCCCTTGGTTGAATAATGCGGCAACTACAAACCAAAGACCTGTTAAGGTATTGTTGTTGATGGTCTTTGACTCCGTAATGCTAATCAAAGTAACTTACAAAATCCTGAACCTGTAGGACGCCGAAATGAATTTTGTGGCGCTAGGATGTTACTTTAAACATTCGTTAAAACAATAAGTTACATAAATTCTTTCGATACCGTTTTACTGCAACGCAACATTATTACAGCAATATTGTAGGGGGAGCCGGGTGCGGATTCTGATTGCGGAGGATGATGCGGCGCTGTCAGAGGCGTTGCGTTTTGCGCTGACCCAAGCGGGTTATGCGGTGGATCACGTCGCGCATGGCCTCGCTGCAGATGAGGCGCTGAAAAGCGACGGTTTCGGCTTGTTGATACTCGACTTGGGATTGCCCAGGCTCGACGGCTTTGAAGTGCTGCGCCGCTTACGCAAGCGTAATGCAACTCTGCCGGTGCTGATTTTGTCGGGCCGCGAACAACCCGAAGAAAAAGTTACAGGACTTGATCTGGGCGCGGATGATTATCTGGTCAAACCGTTCAGTCTTTCCGAGTTACAGGCACGCGTGCGTGCCTTGCTACGGCGTGGCGCAGGGGTTGCGGCACCCACCCTGCAGTACGGCGAATTGAGTTTTGATACCGTGGGGCGTGTCGCCAGTGTTACGGGTAAACCGCTGCAACTGTCGATGCACGAGGCCCGCGTGCTTGAGGTGTTGCTGCGGCGCTTCGGGCGCATTGTGAGCAAAGAGCAATTGGTCGAACAACTCTACAACTACGACAAGGAAGTCAGTCACAACGCGATTGAAGTTTATATTCATCGCGTGCGGAAAAAAATTGCGCTTTCAGGTTTGGAAGTGCGCACGCATTACGGCCGCGGCTACTTGCTTGAGCACAAGACACTTTAAGTGTCGCAACTACAATTGGTAATCCAGCGCCAGCCGCTCTTGTAGCATTACCGCCTGGCGCAACGCGAGTTTCAGGACCTCGCGGTCGAAATCGTGCAGCCTGCGCGGGTCGATGCGGTTACCGGCGCTTTCTCTGCGGGCGAGTGCTGCCGCCTGGCCGCGCAGACGATGCTCCTGCACATGCTGATAGGCGGCGATCCACGCTTCGGTTTCATGTGCCGCTATATTCAGCACTTGACCCATGCCGGCCAACCGTTGCGCGGTGTTGGTCTCGTCGATGGCGCAGCCCAGACTGAAGATGCGCGCCGCGTCGACGAACGGCGTCGTGCCGTTGCGTTTGAGGTGGATCATGCCGGCGTCGTCGAGCCTGAACTCGTGCAGCATTCCCAGCGGTGGCCGGTTGTGGAGCGCGTTCGCTGCCATCTGGTGCAGGAAACGCCGGTTACGCGGTGCGTGTTCGAGCAACCAGCGGCGCAGTTCCCGCGCCAGGGCAAGATCGCCGTGCAACGGGCGCAGGTCAAAGAAGATCGAGCCGTGCAGTAATGCCTCGGGGCTGCCTGCATCGATCCAGCGCGCGAATTTTTCGCGCCACTCGTCAAGCGTGAGACACCATTGCGGATTGCCCGCCATCACATCCCCCGGACACAGTCTGTAGCCCGCGCGATCCAGCGCCTGATTGACCCGCCGCGCGATCACCAGCAACGCCTGGCGGGTGTCTTCCACGGGCGTGCCGGGCGCGGGGGCGAAGATCAGGCCGTTGTCCTGATCGGTGACCAGCGTTTGCTCCGAGCGGCCTTCGCTGCCCATCAGTATCCAGCAGTAGCGCGCGGGCGCGGCGCAAAATTCCACATCGACAATGCGTTGCGTGAGCAGATCATTCAGGGATGCGATGAACGCGGTCAGCGGTCCTATGGCTACCCCCTGTGCCAGCATGTTCCTCGCCAGCGTGACGATGTCGCGCCCGCATGCTTCGATGGAGGACAAGTCTTGCGCACTGCGAATCGCCATCGACAATTGCCGCAGACTCGCGTGTTGCAGCCCGAACAGGTCGCGCTCCGAAACAATGCCGGCAAGTCGGCCATGCGCTACCAGCACGATGTGACGCACACCGTGGCGCACCATCGCCAGCGCCGCATGGTATGCGGTTTCAGTGACGGGCAGCGTCACCGGATCGGCGCTCATGACACGCTCGATCGGGCCGTCGACGACAGCCGGCTCAAGCGCCACGCGGTCGGTGACGTCGCGCAAAGTGAGTATCCCGATAGGGACCCGCGCGGGATTGACCACCACCATGGATCCGATGGAGAGTTCCCGCATGGTATGGATTGCACGCCGCACCGTTTCGTCGGGCAAGCAGGCAACGGGCGGGCGTTTCAGTACCTGCTCGAGCATGAGCGCGGGAGATTCAGTAATGGATTCGAGCATAAAATGTCCGCTGGGAAGTTTCGCGCGCCTGCCGCAGCGTCACGATGCCCCGCGCCGTCAGGAGCGGAATCATTTTGAGGAAAATCTCTCCCGTCAGTATGGCGTCGCCCAGCGCTGTATGCCGGCCAGCCACGTTGATTCCGAAACGCTCCGCGACGGCTTCCAGAGTGTGGCTTTCGAAATCGCCGTGCAGTGCAGCCGAAAGCAGCAGCGTGTCGAGTAGCGGTTGTGTGAAACGCACGCTGCTTGCCTCCTCCTGCAACTGGAAAAAGCGCAGGTCGAATGCGGCGTTATGGCCAACCAGCACAGTGTCCTCGCAAAACCGGTGAAACGCGGCTAGAACCGGCACGATGGTAGGCTGCCCGTGCAGCATCTCGGATCTGATGCCATGGATTTTTTCCGAAGCCGGGGTTATTGGCCGCTGCGGATCCACAAGTTGGTCGAAAGTTTCAGCGGCGAGCAGCCGACCGTTCACGATGCGAATGCCGCCAACCGAGATGATCTCGTCGCCTGCCGAGGGCTCCAGCCCCGTGGTCTCGGTATCGAACGCGGTATAGGTTAGCGCCTGCAGCGGCAGCTCGTCGAACTCTCGTGTCCGGCCCGGCTGATTAAATAGATCGAAATCATAATATTCGGGCCGCTCGTTGCGTAGGGGATGCAAGGCGGATGGCCGGCCAGGTACGGCAAGCGGCAGCAGTATACGGAACATGGAATCTTCCAATGCCGGGTCGTGCTCGTACCACATTTCCCCGTTATGACGCTGCAATGCCTCGCGCAGGCTCAGCGCGCCGGGTCCGCTCACGCATTCCGGTGCGGCAGTTTCCCATGCGAGTACCGTGGCTGCGGGCAGGCGCGCCCCCGTCCACGCTATTTCAAGGTGGACATGGCGGGCGGCTACGCTCACACCAAACCGCAGCTCGCTTACAGCACACGCTTCTCGCAGCCGGCACGCGAGGTGGCACACCGCCAGCATCAGGGTGTAGCTGTCCACATGCACCCAGGCATCGGTGTCACCGCCAGCAGCGCGCGTTGTAACACCACACTGCGACTCGATCCTGCGCCGGATCACCTGGACCAGATCCGCTACCCGTACCTGCTCAGGCTGCCAGTGGCTACTGACAAAGTCCGCATGCGCGAGGGTGGCACGCTCAAGCGCGGCGCTCAGACGCCGCGCTTCGTCATCGATGATGGCGGCGAAGCGGTGGCGTTGAACCTCGGCCGCATGCGGGAAATTGAGGATATTTTCAACGGCAGCGCGGATGTTGGCGAGCGCCGCGCGGGTATCCTCGATCAGGCGTTGCTGCAGGTAGTCCCGCTGTTCGCCGTGCGCCACTTGTACGCTGACATCTTCCAGCAGCAGTACGTAGCCTGCCATGGCCAGCGGCGGCACCCCATGCGCATCGTTTGTCGCCGCCATCACCGGCGCCATGCGTGCTCGCAGCAGCCGGGCAGCCCCCATGGGCATCATGATCGTCGTCACCGGCCGCGACTCGCCTTGCGCGATGCGCAATTCGAGTTGCTCTATGGCATGGACAAAAAGGTCGCGCTCGATCAGGGAAAACAGCGATCGCCCCAGCCCGATGTACGCGGGCGCAGCCTTGCCGCTGCTAGGGTCGCCGCTGTTCCCGGTAAACAACTCCCGCGCACGCTGGTTGTAGAGCAGGATGCGGCCTTCAGCAGTGCACACCAGCACACTCTGCGCGAGTTCGGACATCAGCGCTGCAAGCCGGTTCTTCTCTTGATCGAGATCGCAATGGGCGGCGGCGACTCGTGCATCGAGGTCGTTGAGCGCGGTTTCCCGCTGCTCGGCCAACAGGTTGACCGCTTGGGCGAGCCCGCGTAACTCGGCTGCGCCATCGGCTTGCGTGCGCAACGCAGGGTTGCTGCCTGCAATGAGGCGGACGTCTTCCGCCAGCCGCCGCAGCGGCTTGAAATAGACATGGATCAGCCACTGCGCCAGGAAACCTGTCGCGGCGGCCAGCATGAGGGCGAGCAGCACGAGGAATCCAGCAGCAGACGACAGTGCTGCGCTGAAGCGCATTTGTGGCTCGGGTTCAAGCGCGGCCTGCACCGCCCACAGCGCGCCGGCCGCGCAAGCGCAGCACAAGCCATAACAGGCTGCCCACACTGCGATGAGCGGTGCCTTCATTTACGGCCCTAGCAGGCGTTTGACGGTTTCCAGCAAGTCCCTGGTCGCAAAGGGTTTGGTGACGTAGGCATCAGCGCCGAGGGCGAGCCCCCTAGCCATTTCCAGCTCGCGACCCTTGGCGGTGAGCATGACGATCTTCACCTCTTGCAGGAGCGGATTGTCGCGCAAGGTTTGGCATACTTCGTAACCGTTTTTGTTCGGCATCATCACGTCGAGCAGCACCAGGTGCGGCCGGAAATCGCTCACGGCTTGCAATGCCTCGTCGCCGTTGGAGGCAATCCGGATCTCGTATCCGCACTGCTGCATCAGGAACTCGAGGGAGACGACGATGTTCGGCTCGTCATCCACTATCAATACGCGTTTGTTCATGACGGGACCGCCACATCGGTCGCCACCAGGCTGGCCTGACGCCGTAGCGGCAGGGTGAAGCAGAACGTGGTGCCTTCCCCCAAGCGGCTTTCCACCCACAGCCGGCCGCCAAAATGGCTGACGATCTCACGGCAGATAGGCAGTCCCAGCCCCGTTCCCTTGGGCTTGTCGGTCAAGGCATCGCCCACCTGCCGGAATTTCTCGAATATGACTTTCTGATGGTCAAGACTGATACCGGCGCCGTTGTCATGCACATCGACTTGCAGCGCATGCGTCAGATGGCGCAGCCTTATCGCTACCGCGCCGTAGTCCGGGTGGCAGAATTTGGCGGCATTGGACAGCAGGTTGAGCAGCACCTGCATCAGGCGATCGCGGTCGGCGTAAAGCAGCGGTGCGCCGGGATCGGCATCGACCGTAATGCGTATCTTTTTATCCTTGAACAGGTGGCTGGTGGCGGTGACCGCATCCTCAATGATTTGCGCGAGGTCCACCTCGGTGTGAGACCAATCCGCGCTGCCCGATTCGATTTTAGCGAGATCTAGCACCTGGTTGATAAGCCGGGTGAGGCGTTCTGACTCGCCCACAATCACGCCGAGAAATTTTTCGCGCTGGGCGTCGTCGAGGCGCGGATTGTCACGTAGAATTTCGGAGAACGCGCGTATCGAAGTGAGCGGGGTACGCAATTCGTGCGTGATCGTCGATATGAAATCGTCCTTGAGGCGGTCCAGTTCCTGTAGCCGCAGATTCGCGCTGCGCAGATCGTTGGTTGCCACTTCGAGCTGGCGTGACTTTTGTTCAAGCTGCCGGCTGTAAGCCAGCACTTGCGATGCCTCATCGATGATATGCATGACTTCATCGATGCCCAGCGGTTCTTCATCCACGACGGAGGCCATCATCACCCTTGCGCTGGCGCCGCCGATGGCGCCCGCGAGCAGCGATTCGGCATGATGTACCGTGTCGGGGTCGGCGGGCAGGGCGTCGATGGCCGGGACGCCACGGCGCCGCGCGTATTCCGTCAACGCGCCGCGCGCGCGCGCGGGGCCGAGAAACCGGCCGAGCAGGGCGAGCAAGCCGTTGACAGACGCGCGGCCGCGCCAGAAGTGTGGCCCGTCCGCGGTGGTATGCCGGAATGCGTCGACGAACAGCGCCGCCTGGCCGTGCTCGGAGGCATCCGCGCGGCGCAGCAGCGAGATCCCTGCGTAAAGTCCGATGTTTGCGAGCAGGCTCCAGAACAGGCAATGCGAGATTTCATCGAGTCCCTGCAGTCCGAACAATTGCTGCGGTTTCAGCCATTCGATGCCCCACAATCCTTGCGTCAGAAACGTGCTGGGCAGCCAACCCGACTTTGCGAACGAAGGCAGCAATAGCGTGTAGAGCCAGATCGCGAACCCCGCGCTCAAACCATAAATAGCACCGAGCCGCGTAGCGCCTTTCCAGAACATGCCGCCGATCATCGCAGGTGCGAACTGCGCCACGGCGGCAAACGAAATCAGGCCGATGGAGACCAGCGCATAGGCTTCACCGGCGAGATAGAAATACACATAGCCGAGGATCAATATGCCCACGATCGCGCCGCGGCGGATGGCAAGCAGCAGCCACGACAGGTCGCGCCGCTCGGTGAGCCGCAGCCAGCGCAGGCGCAGCAACACCGGCATCAGCAGGTCGTTGCACACCATGGTCGATAGCGCGATGGTCTCCACGATCACCATGCCGGTGGCAGCGGAGAGTCCGCCGATGAACGCGAGCATGGCTATCCACGGCTGCCGTTCGGCGATGGGCAGCGTCAGCATGAAGGTGTCGGCATCCACGCCGGCCGGAAAACGCAGCAGCCCGCCCAGCGCGATGGGCAGCACGAAGATGTTGATGGCGAGCAAGTAGAGCGGAAACAGCCAGATCGCCTTGTTGAGGTGCCGTTCATCGACGTTTTCCACCACGGCGACCTGAAACTGGCGCGGCAAAAACACGATCGCCAGCATCGACAGCACGGTAAGGGATGCCCATGTGGTGTAACTGCCGGAGGCGGCGCCGAGCGTCAACAGGGATTGCAAATGAGGCTCGCGCGAGACGCGCTCGAAGATGTCGGTGAAGCCGTCATACATGCCATAGGTGACGAAAGCGCCCACGGCGAGAAACGCCACCAGTTTGACGATGGATTCGAAGGCGATGGCCGCCACCAGTCCTTCGTGGCGCTCGGTGGCGTCCAGATGGCGCGTGCCAAAGAGTATGGTGAATGCCGCCAGCAGCATGGCAATGTAGAACGTGTTGTCGCCGAGGAACGGCTGCGCCCCCAGTTTTTCGGGCATCGCCACGCCCGGATAATGCAGGATGATGCTAAAACTGCTGGAAATGGCTTTCAGTTGCAATGCGATGTAGGGAACGATGCCGAACACCGCGATGACGGTCACCAGACCACCGAGAAATTGGCTCTTGCCGTAGCGTGACGCCACGAAATCGGCGATGGAGGTGATGTGGTTCGCCTTGCTGATGCGGATCATTTTCAGCAGCAGGAACCACCACAGGGCTGCCATCAACGTGGGTCCGAGGTAGATCGGCAGAAAGCCGATGCCGGAAGTCGCGGCGCGACCGACGCTGCCGTAGAACGTCCACGAGGTGCAGTACACCGCCAGCGACAGCACGTAGATATAGGGGTTGGCGATGAGACTTCTGCCGGCATCGGCGCGCTTGTCGCCGTAGGCGGCGATGGCGAACAGCAGCCCGACGTAGGCAAACGAGGCGACAACGATGAGGCCGCCAGTCAGCATGCAGCTACCCTAATCGTGGTCGCGGCGCTCTACCACCAGCGCCATCAATGCGATTAACGCGCCCCACGCGCAGAACACATAGCAGTAAAGCAGGGGCAGCCCTAGCACCATGCCGTCGCGCGCGAACAGTTGCAGCAGCGGATAGTTGAACAGCAGCATACCCAGCAGGAACAATGCGGCAAGACGCTGGCCCTTCAGGCTGGGTGGGTTCATAGTTGAGTTGAGTGCTGCGCTTCCCGGCACCTACGCCGGCTGCTTTAACTGTTCCAGGATCGCCGGGTTTTCCAGCGTCGAAACATCCTGCGTGATTTCTTCACCTTTGGCGATGGAGCGCAGCAGCCGCCGCATGATTTTGCCGGAGCGCGTTTTGGGCAAATTGTCACCGAAGCGTATGTCGCGTGGCTTGGCGATGGGGCCGATTTCCTTGCCCACCCAGTCCTGCAGCACTTTGACGATTTTCTTGGCTTCGTCGCCGCTGGGCCTTGAGCCCTTTAACACCACGAACGCGCAAATCGCCTCGCCCGTCAAATCGTCAGGGCGTCCAACCACCGCGGCTTCGGCGACTAGTTCTTTGTTGGAGACCAGCGCCGATTCAATTTCCATGGTGCCCAGGCGGTGGCCGGAAACATTCAGCACGTCGTCTATGCGCCCCATGATCCGGATGTAGCCCTCCGCATCGTAGCTGGCGCCGTCGCCGGCGAGGTAATACTTGCCCTTGAAATCCTCCGGGTAGTAGGTTTTCCTGAATCGCTCCGCATCACCCCAGATGGTGCGCAGCATCGACGGCCACGGTCTCTTGATGACCAGGATGCCGCCTTTTCCATGGCCTACGGACTGGCCCGTTTCATCCACAATGTCGGTCATGATGCCGGGCAGCGGGAAGGTCGCTGAGCCGGGCTTGGTGGGTGTTGCGCCCGGCAGCGGTGTAATCATGTGGCCGCCGGTTTCAGTTTGCCACCAGGTATCGACGATGGGGCAGCGCCCGCCGCCCACGGTTTCGTGATACCACATCCACGCTTCGGGGTTGATCGGTTCACCCACCGTGCCGAGTATGCGCAGGCTGCTGAGATCATATTTTTTAGGCAGCTCGCCGCCCGCTTTGATCAACGAGCGGATCGCAGTGGGCGCGGTGTAAAAAACCGTGACCTTGTGATCCTGAATCATTTTCCAGAACCGTCCCGCATCCGGGTATACCGGCACGCCCTCGAAAATAATCTCGGTGCCGCCGCACGCCAGCGGGCCGTAACACACATACGAGTGGCCGGTCACCCAGCCCACGTCCGCAGTACACCAGAACACATCGCTCGGTTTGTAGTCGAACGTCCACTTCATGGTGAGGATGGTCCACAGCAAATAGCCGCCGGTGGAATGCTGTATGCCTTTGGGTTTGCCGGTGGAGCCGGAGGTGTAGAGAATAAACAGCGGATGCTCGGCGTTGACCCAGGTGGGCTCGCACTCGGCAGATTGGCCCTGCATCAAATCCTGCAGCCACACGTCGCGCGGCGCGTGCCATGCGACAGTCGTGCCGGTGCGTTTGTAGACCACCACACTATGAATGGACTCGCAGCCCCCCAATGCAATACCTTCGTCCACCGCGGGCTTCAGCGGAATTTCACGCCCGCCGCGGAACTGCCCGTCAGCAGTCAGCACCGCCACCGCGCCGGCGTCGATGATGCGATCCTGCAAACTTTTTGCCGAAAACCCGCCAAACACCACGGAATGAATCGCCCCGATGCGCGCGCAGGCCTGCATGCACACCACCGCTTCGATCGACATCGGCATATAGACAATCACGCGGTCGCCGACTTTGATATGACGCGATTTCAAGCCGTTGGCGACGATGCATACCTGGCGGTGTAACTCGCGATAGGTGATGGTGCTGACCTTGCCGTCGTCAGCCTCGAAAATGATCGCGATTTTATCCGGCTGCGTCTGCAGGTGGCGGTCGAGACAGTTGTACGAGGCATTCAGTTCGCCGTCGTGAAACCACCGAAAAAAAGGCGCTTTGGATTCATCCAGCGTTTGGGTGAATGGTTTTTTCCACAGCAGCTCGGCGCGCGCGAGATGGGCCCAGAAGCCTTCGAAATCTTTTTCGGCAGCGGCGCACAGTTGGCGATAGGCAGTCATGCCGGAAATATTGGCCTGCTTGACGAAGTCGCTGCTCGGCGCAAAGACACGGTTTTCCTGCAATACGGATTCAAGGTCGGCCATGCGGCGCTCCAGTATGTGAATACGAAAGTGTGTGATGCGCTGCGTCTGCACCGCGGGCAGCGGCGCATGTAGCTGTTTTTGTGGACAGGAATGGAAGCATTAAATGCGTGCCGTGTAAAGCCGTTTGAGCACGCCCCTCAGCCGCAACAGCAGCCAGTCGCAGCGCCTGACGGCCTAGGGTCTGAACTGCCGTACGTGTTGCTGTAATTCCCGTAAGGTATTGTTTTTTAATGTATTTTCATATCGCATGGTGACGTAGAGACGAGTAATGGCCTGCACTGCGGCAGCCACATCTGGGCGTGCCAGCACCAGCCGCGTGGCGTAATCCAGCGGACCTTCCGCGTCGCGCCGCGCCACCCCCGCGCGTGCGGTTTTGGCACAGAACACCCGATACGCAGCAAGCGCCGGGTCATGCTGATGCGCGCGATTGCGCAGCGTCAACAGCGCCAGCAGCAGGGTAACTACTAAGGTGGCTGCGATCAGCAGCAGCACCAGCGTGCGCCAGGTCGCCTCATCCAGTCCCGCCCGATACAGCAACGCGCGCTGCGACTCGAAGTTGTAGCCGAGCAGCGTTTGGTTCCAAGTGTTGGCGAGCGTATCCCAGGTCATGGCAAGCTGATGTAGCCACGGGTGGTCGCTGCGCCCGCCGAACAGATATCCCTCGCGTGACGGCAACGCTGCCGCGAGACCGCTGTCGGCGCGCGCCGGAGATACTGCGTAGGTGGGATCCACACGCACCCAGCCCTGATTTTCAAGCCACACTTCGCTCCAGGCGTGAGCATCGGATTGCCGCACCAGCAGGTAGTTGCCCAACGCGTTGTACTCGCCGCCGAGATATCCGGTGACCACCCGCGCAGGCACACCCGCGGCACGCATCAGCACCACGAACGCCGAGGCAAAATGCTCGCAAAAGCCGCTGCGGGTATTGAACAAAAATTCATCCACAGCGTGCATGCCCAGCAACGGCGGTTCGAGCGTGTAGACAAAGTTTTGATCGCGCAGCATCGCCAGCGCGGCATTCACCAGCGCAGCATTGCTGCCGCCGGCGTGCTGCCCGCGCATTTTTTGGCCGAGCTCACGTGTTTGCGGATTAAATTTTGGTGGCAGTTGCAGCATGCGGCTGAGGACTGCGGGGCTCTCGTTAGCGCCGAAGCGGGCATCGAGAAATGACGTCATCTCGTAACGCCGGCGTCGGGTAAGTGGCGTGCGTGACAACAACAAATGGTCCGCCGTCACCAACACCTGTGGCGGCAATACGCCCGGCAGATCGAGCGCAAATAGCCAATGGCGATGGTGCGGTTCGAGCATGACCGTATAACGCACGGCTTCAGCACGTCGTTCCAGTTCGATGATCCCGCGCAGGGGACGCGCTGGTGTGGTCCAGGTGCGGCCATCGAAATCCATCAGTACCGGGCCACGCCAGTATAGGCGATTGGGGGGCGGCAGCGCGCCGTCGAACGCGACCCGCATCGCCACTTCGTCGGAAAACACCAGCTTGTTCAGACTGCCCGGACTCATGCTGTCGGATAAGCCGGTGACGCCAGCATAAGCGTCCGCAGGCATGCCCCACAGCGGCCCTTGCAGGCGCGGGAACAACATGAAAAACACTAGCATCAACGGCGCCGATTGCAGCAGCATGATCGCCGCCATGCGCATCTGCCCGCGATAGGCGATGGGTGCGCTGGCATATTGCAGGCCGATCATGGCAGCGGTAATCAGCCACACGCAGACCAGCAGGTAAAGCGCCGTGGGTATCGACTGGGTATAGAAAAAATTGGTGATCACCAGAAAATATCCTATGCAGGCGAGCACCATGCCATCGCGTTGCACGCGCGTTTCCATCAGCTTGAGTGACATCATCAGCACCAGCAGGGCAACACCGGCATCGCGGCCAAACAGCGTGCGGTAATCCAGATAGGTTGCGGCCGCCCCCGCGAGGGCCAGAAAAATCATCAACCCGCGTGCCGGCAACGCCAGCCGCATGCGCGCGAGATACCAGCGCCACCCGCACAGGGCAATGGCCAACGCCGTCAACCAAAGCGGCAAACGAATGGTGTGAGGCGCTGCCACCAGCACCAGCGCCAGCACCAGCACCAGCCAGGTGGTGCTGCGCAAGCTGATGGTGAGGGTCGGCGGCGGGGCGCTTGTGCTCATGACGCTGGCGTATCTTCAAACAAAGCCAGGGCTTGCAGACAGCGCTCGCGCTGGGCATCGCCGCTGGCCAGCGGCAGTTCGCTGCCCGGCAAACGCAGCCCATAGTTCAGTTGTTGCGCATGTGCATCCAGCACCCAGCGCGCCAGGACAGCGATTTTTTCCTCCATGCCCATGTGCGGCGGCAGTTGTTCCCATGCCAGCCACACGTCATGCGCCGCCTGCCCGCTGAATTGCTTGGTCAACATGCCCTGGCCGCGCGCTACTGCTTTCCAGGCGATGTGCCGCGGCGAATCGCCGCTGTGATAGGGACGCAAACCGGCAAAATCTTCGTGTCCAGCGCCGTGGCTGGTGCCGCTGCCAGCGGCGCTCTCGGCGGGGGGCAGGGGATAGCCGGCGGGGGCGGGCTGCGGATAAACCATGCACCAGAGGTCGGGATGCACATAGCTCCACGCGTGATACAGCCCCAGCGGAAATTGCGTGAACAGCGTCAGGCGTCCCGCGCGCAGCAGCCCACGGCGTTCGCTGGGGATGCGGATAGTGATGGTCGCGGCCATAGAGGCCGGCACATCCACATGCGTGCTGCCTGCGCTGGCACGTCGTTCACGCGAGATGCCGACGGCGTAGCGCGTGATTGCGCTGGGATTGGACAAATTCAGCGTGAACGCCGCGGCTTCGCCCGCGAACACCGCTGGCGTGTGCGCTGCGGTAACCGACAGGCTAGCGAGGTTGCGATAGGTATAGAGCATGGTGTTAAATGCCAGCGCCAACAACAAGAAAGTCAGCACGAACCCCAGACTCAAACTGTAATTGATGGCGCCGAGCAACATCATCATCAACATCATCGCAAACAGGATGCCATAGCGCGTAGGCAGTATGTAGACCCGCCGCTGCACCAATACAATGGGCCCCGATTCCGGCGTGCGCGGCGGGGACCACCAGTGGCTGAGGCGCGAGATCATAAGGTCAGGACTTAGGACTTAGGACTGAGGACTAAGGTCTAAGGTCTAAGGTCTAAGGTCGGGGCGGGCCCTAGTCCTCAGTCCTAAGTCCTTAGTCCTGCTCTCCCTCAAGGAATTGCCACAGCGGCCAGCAACCGCGCCGCCACATCCGCGCTCGCTGCGCCGCCGCCTGCGACTTGCAAACGGTGGCTGACCACGCCCGGCAGTATCGCCTGCACATCTTCGGGCACCGCGTGTTTACGCGCGTCGAGCAGCGCCCAGGCGCGCGACGCGTGCACCAGCGCCAGCGCGGCGCGTGGCGACAAGCCGCCGGCGTAGCCGCTGGCCTGGCGCGTATGATTTACCAGGGCCTGGATGTAATCGAGCAGCGCATCCGAGGTGTACACCTGCTGCGCCTCACGCTGCAGCGCCAGCAAATCGGCAGGCGCCATGCAGGGTTGAAGTTGTGCCAGCAGATCGCGCCGGTCTTCGCCGCGCAACAATGCGCGCTCGGCGGCAGCGTCGGGATAACCCAACTCGATGCGCATCAGAAAGCGATCGAGTTGCGATTCCGGCAGTGGAAAGGTGCCAATCTGATGCAAAGGATTCTGCGTCGCGATGACAAAAAAAGGATGCGGCAGTTTGCGCGTTTCGCCTTCGATGGTGACTTGTTGTTCTTCCATCGCTTCGAGCAGCGCGCTTTGCGCCTTGGGTGTGGCGCGATTCACTTCATCGGCAAGCACCACTTGCGAAAATATCGGGCCGGGGTGGAACTCGAATTGCGCATGCTCGTTGTTGTATACCGCGACGCCAAGCACGTCGGCAGGCAGCAGATCGCTGGTGAACTGGATGCGCTGAAACGCCAGCCCCAGCGAGGCGGCGAGCGCATGCGCGAGTGTGGTCTTGCCGACACCGGGCACGTCTTCAATCAGCAGATGCCCGCGCGCGATCAGGCACGCCAACGCCAGGCGCACCTGCCGTTCCTTGCCCAATATGATGTGGCTGATCTGCGTCGATGTTTGTTCTATTTTATTCATGGATTCAAATAAAATGGTAGCGCCCGACGGGAGGACATGGCGGTATTATACGGTTGCGAATTCTGCTTGAGCGTATTGCGAAACAAAGCCCCTTTACGGCACTCACCCATGACCACACTTTTTATCACACACCGCGATTGCCAGTTGCATGATATGGGCGCGCATCACCCCGAATGTCCAGCACGCTTGACGGCGATCGAAGATCAACTGCTCGCCTCCGGCCTGATGGATCACCTGGAACGTGTCGAAGCACCCAAAGCCACGCGCGCGCAGTTACAGCGCGTACACGACGCGGATTATCTCGACGCCATCGAGCAAGCCTCGCCCAGCGAAGGCTGGGTGCAACTGGACCCCGATACCGCGATGAATTCACACACCCTGGATGCGGCACTGCGCGCGGCCGGCGCCGCGGTACTGGCGACGGATCGGATAATCGCGGGCAGTGCTGCAAACGCGTTTTGCAGCGTGCGTCCGCCAGGACATCATGCGTTGCGCGGGCGTGCCATGGGTTTTTGTGTTTTCAATACTGTCGCGGTGGCCGCCGCGCATGCGCTGGAACATCACGGATTGAAACGCATAGCCATTGTCGATTTCGATGTGCATCACGGCAATGGCACCGAGGAGACTTTCTGCGAGGATGAGCGGGTGTTGATGGTGTCAACCTTCCAGCACCCGTTTTACCCGTACAGCGGCACCAGCGGACGTTCGGCTCGCATGGTGAATATTCCACTGGCGGCGCGCAGCGGCAGCAGGGAGTTTCGCGCGGCGGTTGAAACGCACTGGCTGCCTGCGCTGGCAGACTTCAAACCGCAGATGCTGTTTGTCTCGGCGGGTTTTGACGCGCATCGCGAAGATGAATTGGCGATGCTCAACCTGGTTGAGGCCGATTATGCGTGGGTCACTGAAAAACTGCTGGCGGTGGCCAGTCTTTACGCCGATGGGCGCATGGTTTCCATGCTCGAAGGCGGTTATGCCTTGTCTGCGCTGGGACGCAGCGCGGCGGTGCATGTGAAGGCACTGGCGGGGCTGTAACCGCGGCCCGGTATAGCTGCTGCCTAAACGATCACAGCCGCTATCACGTTGCGGCCTTCCGCCAACAGGATATTAAAGGTGCGGCACGCAGCGGGCGTAGCCATGGATTCGACGCCGATGTGCGCGCGCGCGAATTCGCGCAAGGTTGCCGGCCCCGGAAAGCGGTGCGTGGCGCCGGTACCCAGCAGCAGGATTTCCGGTTTCAGGGCGAGCAGAAAATCCACTGCAGCGGCATCGATCAGATCCACGCTGCTCACTCCCCAAGCGTCGTGGATGGCATCCGCTGTCACTACCAGTGAGCGTTCATAGCGCTGGTGGTTAATCCCGACATAGCCGTCACCGTATCCGGTGAACTGGTTTTGCCCGCTTTGCTGCGCCAGGTGAAGTTTCATAAGTTTTTGATTTGCTTGAAGTTCCTTGCTCGGATAAAATTATACGCTTACACACTGCATAAATTACCAACCTGAAACAGGCTCATGGAAGAGTTTCCCCGAATTAAACGGCTGCCGCCGTATGTGTTTAATGTAACTGGTGAATTAAAACTCGCTGCGCGACGGCGCGGCGAAGATGTCATCGACTTCAGCATGGGCAATCCCGACGGGCCCACGCCGCAGCACATCGTCGATAAACTGGTCGAATCGGTGCAGCGCCCGGACACGCATGGCTACTCGGTTTCAAAAGGTATCCATCGTCTGCGCAAAGCCATTTGCAACTGGTATCAAACGCGTTACCAGGTCGATCTCGATCCTGACACCGAGGCTATCGTCACCATCGGCTCCAAGGAAGGCATCGCACACCTGGCGCTGGCGACACTGGAGCGTGGCGACATCGTGCTGGTGCCGAACCCGAGTTACCCGATTCATATTTACGGGCCGGTGATTGCGGGGGCGGACATCCGTCACGTGCCGATGCAAGCCGACATTGATTTTTTCGATGCGCTGGAAAAAGCCATCCGCGACGGCTATCCCAAGCCCAAGATGCTGATCGTCAATTTTCCCAGCAACCCCACCACGCAATGCGTCGATCTGGCGTTTTTCGAGCGACTGATTGCGATTGCGCGCGAACACAATATTTACGTGGTGCATGACCTCGCCTACGCGGACATCGTGTTTGATGGCTACCGCGCGCCGTCGATACTCGAAGTACCGGGCGCTAAAGAAGTGGCGGTGGAGTTTTTCACCATGTCCAAAAGCTACAACATGGCCGGCTGGCGCGTGGGTTACATGGTCGGAAACCGTGACCTGGTGAATGCGCTCGGCCGCATGAAGAGCTATCACGATTACGGCACCTTCACACCGATACAGGTGGCCTCGATCATCGCCCTTGAAGGCCCGCAGGCCTGCGTGGAGGAAGTGCGCCAGACCTATCAAAATCGTCGCGATGTGCTGTGCGCAGGTCTGCACGCAACAGGCTGGATGGTGGATATCCCCAAGGCCACCATGTACGTGTGGGCGCCGATACCGGAGGCCTACAAAAAAATGGGCTCGCTGGAGTTTTCCAAGAAGCTGCTGGCGGACGCCAAAATTGCGGTCGCTCCCGGCACCGGCTTCGGACATTACGGCGACGGTCACGTGCGCTTCGCCATGATTGAGAATGAGGCGCGCACTCGCCAAGCGGTGCGCGGGATTAAAGAAATGTTCAGGAAAGACGGGTTGTTATGAAACCGATCCACGTTGGACTGTTGGGCATCGGCACTGTTGGCGGTGGCACATTTACGGTACTGGAGCGTAATCGCGAAGAAATATCGCGCCGCGCGGGTAGGGCGATTGTCATTGCGATGGTGGCGGACAAAGATTTGACGCGCGCCAATAACCTCGTTCAGGGGCGGGCAAAAGTTATCGATAACGCGTTTGCCGTGGTCGACGATCCGGGCATTGAGATCGTGGTGGAATTGATCGGCGGCACCGGCATTTCGAAACAGCTGATCTTAAAGGCGATTGCCAACGGCAAACATGTCGTCACCGCCAACAAGGCGTTGCTCGCACAGCATGGCAATGAAATTTTCGCGGCAGCGCAAAAGCAGGGCGTGATGGTGGCGTTCGAGGCGGCGGTGGCTGGTGGCGTGCCCATTATCAAATCGCTGCGTGAAGGCCTGGCGGCCAACCGCATTGAGTGGATTGCCGGCATCATCAACGGCACCTCGAATTTTATTTTGTCGGAGATGCGTGAGAAGGGCGCGAGCTTCGGTGACGTGCTAAAGCAGGCGCAGCAACTGGGTTACGCCGAGGCTGATCCTACGTTCGATATCGAGGGTGTGGACGCCGCACACAAACTCACCATCATGGCAGCGATTGGTTTTGGCATACCGATGCAGTTCTCCGCGGCGTACACCGAGGGCATCTCCAAACTCACGCGCGAGGATATTCAGTACGCCGAGGAACTCGGCTACCGCATCAAGTTGCTGGGCATTGCCAAACGCAAGCCCAATGGCATCGAATTGCGCGTCCATCCCACCTTGATTCCGGAAAAACGACTGATAGCCAATGTGGAGGGTGTGATGAACGCCATTCTGGTCAAAGGCGATGCCGTGGGCCAGACCCTGTTCTACGGTGCAGGGGCCGGCGCGGAACCCACGGCTTCCGCCGTGATCGCCGATCTGATCGATGTCGCGCGTACCATGTCCGCTGACCCGGAACATCGCGTGCCGCATATGGCGTTTCAGCCCGATCAGTTGTCGGACATCGCGATTCTGCCGATAGCTGAAGTCGAAACCTCGTACTACCTGCGGCTGCGGGTGCAAGACCAGCCGGGCGTGCTGGCGGATATCACCCGTATCCTCGCTGATCTGGGCATTTCGATAGATGCGATGGTACAAAAAGAGCCGCACGAAGGCGAAGCGCTGGTCACCATCATCATGCTGACGCATCGCACGCTGGAGAAAAACGTCGATGCTGCGATCAGCAGGATCGAAGGGCTGCTGGTGGTGGCGGATAAGGTGACGCGTATACGGCTCGAGGAACTGGATCGCTAGTGCATTACATCAGCACCCGCGGTGGCATGCCACGCCGCACCTTTCGCGAAATTTTGCTGGAAGGACTGGCCACGGATGGTGGGCTGGCGCTGCCGGAATCTTACCCGCGGTATACCAGCGCGGATCTGGCACGACTACGCAAGCTGAACTACCGTGATCTGGCCTTCGATATTCTGTCGCGCTACATCGACGACATCCCGGCGCCGGATCTGAAGCGGCTGATCGACAACACTTACACCGCCAGCGTATTCGGCAGCGAAGACATCACACCGCTAAAGACACTGGAACCCGGTCTGCACCTGCTGCAACTGTCCAATGGACCGACGCTGGCGTTCAAGGATGTGGCGCTGCAGTTGCTGGGCAATCTGTTCGAGTATGTATTGGCGGAAAATAACGCTGAACTGAATATCCTCGGCGCCACTTCCGGCGATACCGGTTCGGCCGCCGAATACGCATTGCGTGGCAAGCGCGGCGTCCGGGTATTCATGCTCTCGCCGCTCGGCAAGATGAGTCGCTTTCAGACGGCGCAAATGTACAGCCTCACCGATCCGAATATTTTCAACATCGCCATCAGCGGCGTGTTTGATGATTGTCAGGATATCGTGAAACAGGTGTCCAGCGACGAGGCGTTCAAGAGCCGCTATCACATCGGCACCGTGAACTCGATCAACTGGGCGCGTGTCGCGGCGCAGATTGTTTACTACTTCAAGGGCTATTTCGCAGCCACTACACACGACACCGAACAGGTTTCGTTTGCTGTGCCGACCGGCAATTTTGGCAATATTCTCGCCGGCCACATAGCGCGCATGATGGGCCTTCCGATACGCCGCCTGATCCTGGCGACCAATGAAAACAATGTGCTGGACGAGTTTTTTCGCAGTGGACGTTATCGCCCGCGCGCCGCTGCCGAAGTGCATCAAACCTCCAGCCCGTCGATGGATATCTCCAGAGCGTCGAATTTCGAACGCTTTATTTTTGATTTAAGCGGTCGCGACAGCGCGCTGCTGTGCCGCTTTTGGCAGGCCGTGGATAATGGCGGAGAATTCAGGCTGGCGGACACACCGCTACTCGAAAAAATGCGCGAATTCGGTTTTGTTTCCGGCGCCAGTACGCACGCGCATCGCGTCACCACCATACGCGACATCTACCAGCGCTTCGGCACCATGATCGACACGCACACCGCGGATGGCATCAAAGTCGGACTTGAACAGCGTGAGCCGGGCGTGCCGCTGATCTGCCTTGAAACCGCGCAGCCGGTGAAGTTCGCCGACGTCATACGCGATGCACTGGGGCGCGCGCCGCCTTATCCCGCACATTGCCTGGGCCTTGAACAACTGCCACAACGCTTTGAGGTTATGGCGGCGGATAGCGGCGCGGTGCAGCACTACATTCAGACGCAATGCCGTTGATTGAATCAATATTGTTTTAAACCTAAAACCGGCAGATCAGCCACAGAGAGCACCGAGGAACACATAGAAAACAAGTGCTTGCACTCGCTCGTCACACTCACCTGTTCGGTGAGAGAGACTGTCGCTCCAACTTGTTGATTTACCTCTGTAAACGCTGTGTTCAATGGCGCTATCTTAAGCGTTCGTAACAACCGATCGGGTCGAACTGACGGGATTGCGCCCGTCAGTTCGACCCGATCGAGCGCGGCAACCGCTTAATATAGCGCGATTGAACTCTGTGCTCTCTGTGGCCAAATACGTTTTTTAGGTTTAAAGCAAACCCTATAAAAAAGCACCAGCGGATTCCATGTACCTGAGCATCGCGGTTTTCCAGTCGATGCACGCCATGCTTACATGGCAGTTGCATCAGGAATGTAGCGCTGCGATCCCTGCGACGGTGATGCCGGAAGCACCAGGCCGTCGCGCGACTAGCAGGTGTCGCGCCTCCTCCAACCGGCCCGCGTTGAGATAGGCCTTCAATAACGTGAACTCGATCAGGTCGTGTTGCGCGCGGCTGCCGCCTATGCGCTCATCGTCCATGGCGAGTGGGGCGAGCGCCTCGATCGCCTCGGAAAAATCCCCGCGTTCGAACGCCACGAAGCCGCGCGCTAGCAGCGGCAGGTAAGATCCGGACGGGTAACGCCCGTCGCGTGTCAGCTCCTCCATCTGGCGGGTGCGGGCATCGAGCGCAGCATCATCGCCCATCACCGCCTGGGTTAGGATGACGTGCAGGTCCGCGAGCCCGGCGCCAGGACGCGGCAGCGCACTGTTCCCGTACTCGTACATCGTGCGCCACGCGGCGGCGTCGCGCGGATGGCCGGCCAGTTCGCAACGCCATAAAAACGCTGTTCCATCGGTCATCTTCTGTTGCGGCCCCCCGCTGTGCTGGTCGACCGCGATGGCCTCCTGGTACAGGCGCAGCGCCTCCGGCCAATGTCCGGCCCCCAGTTCGAACAGCGCAAGATGCCAGCTCAAGTGGCCGTGGAAAGCCCCTGCGCGCGGATAGCTGCCGAGCCAGGAAGACAGAAAGCCGCGGCCCGTGTCGGCATCGCCACTCTCGTAACAAACATGCGCGTAGCCGTGCGCCGCATGCGCGTTGTTCGGGTTCAGCGCCACCGATCGTTCGATCTTCGGACGAGCAGCCGCGAGCTGACCATCCTCGGACAGCGCCGTAGCATGATAGGCCAGGAACCAATAATCGTCGCCGTAATGCGGGGCGAGGCTGTCCATCAGTAGCGCGATCTGATGCTTCTGTCCGATGCGGCCAGAGCCGCCAATCAGGCCGTTCGGGTTCGCGGCACTGGCGACCATCATCGCGTCGCGCGGCCATGCCGTCAGATGGGTGTGCAAGGCAGCAATTGCGGCGTCGGTGCGGCCCGCGAACGCGAGGTCGAAGTACCCAATGTGACCGGTCTCGCGCGCCGCTAAACCGGCAGCCACATCCTTGGCCGCCGCCAGCGCCGCCCGCGCTGCCACGACCTTGCCGTCCCGCATCAAGACCTGTGCTTTGCCGGCATGGGCAAGCGCGAAACCGGGGTCAGCGGTGATGGCGCGCTCAAAGGCCTCGAGTGCACCGGGGTAGAGGGTCAGCGCCAGATCGTAGCCCTGAGCGTAGGCGTCCCGCGCGGCGGCGGAGGCCGTGGATAAGGGAAGATCGTAGCGGTCTGCAAGCATGAGGAATCTCCAGCGCCAATTTTTCTGAGGAAATTATACGCGCCGGTGGGCTCATTTTTGTGCTCGGGCATGATCGCGGTAGACCCGCACACCGGCGAGCGCCAGCACGGCACGCTGACCAGCGAGTCGCATGTCATTTTGAATTTTCACGCGGTTGACCGTTTGCGGAGCTGCGGATACAGTGCCGTTTGAGCAGGTATTAAAGCCCCCGCTACCCGGAGAGTGGACTGTATGCGCGAGGATGTTTTCGAGTTTCCGGCGTTGGAACGGCTGGTCTACGGTAAACCGGCTGCGCTGGCACTGGCGGCCGAGGTTGAACGCATCGGTGCGAGCCGGGTGTTTCTCGTCGTCAGCGGCACCATGAACCGCACCACTGACGAGGTCGAGAAGGTACGCGCGGCGCTCGGCGGTCGCTACGCGGGCACCTACGACAGTATCCCGCCCTTCACGCCGCGTTCGGCGGTGCTGGAAGCGGCGCAGCTGGCGCGTTCCGCCGGCGCCGACCTGGTGGTAACTTTCGGCGGCGGCTCAGTAACCGAGGGCGGTAAGATGGTGCGGCTGTGTCTGCACCACGGCATCACCGATGTGGACGGTTTCGACCGCTTTCGCGCTATCACCAAGCCCGACGGCACGCGCTACACGCCACAGTACGAGGGGCCGCGCATCGGCCAGATTGCCCTACCGACCACGCTGTCGGCGGGCGAGCTCACCACCGGGGGTGGCGCCACGGACGAGCGCGTCAAGCGCAAGTTCAGTCACGGGGGGAACCCGCAGATGATTGCGCGCACCGTCATCTTCGATCCGGCGCCGACCGTGCATACGCCGCTGTGGGTGTGGCTGTCGAGCGGCGTGCGCGCCATCGACCATGCAACCGAGGGCTTGTGCTCGCCGCGATCCAATCCCATCAGCGACGGCCTGTATCAGCAAGCGCTGAAGTTGTTGGGGTCATCGCTGCTCAGGACGAAGCGCGATCCCGCTGATCTGGATGCGCGGCTCGAGAGTTTCTACGGCATCTGGCTCGCGATTGCGGGGCGCCACGGCGGGGTGGAAATGGGCGCGAGCCATGCCATCGGTCACGCGCTCGGCGGCTCTTGCGGCGTGCCACACGGCTACACCTCGTGCGTGATGCTGCCGCACGTGCTGCGCTACAACCGCAGCGCCAATGCGGAGCGCCAGCAACTGGTGGCCGCAGCGCTCGGGCATCCCGGCGAAGATGCGGCCGACGTGCTGGAAAATTTTATCGGCGAGCTCGGACTGCCGCGCCGCCTTGCAGAGGTAGGCATCAGCCCGGAACAGTACGCGTCGATCGCAACCACCGCCATGCACGACAAGGCGCTGCACGCGAATCCGCTCAAGATTACTTCGCCCGAGCAGATACTAAAGATACTGGAAGCGGCGGCTTGAGCGTCCGACAAGTTACGCGGACCATGAGGCAATGGCTGAACTTGCTGGCTGGGACCTGTATTGTCGCGCCTAGCGCAGCAGGTCAGCGCCCGGCGCAGGCTGCCGACCTCATCGTCCGGGCGTCCATGGGATCGATGTCGGCGTGGAACGAGCTCGCTCCCGCGTTCACCCGACTAACCGGCCATAAAGTGACCGTCACCCAGGAGACCGCGGCTACACAGGCGCAAACGCTCGTCTCCAATGCTCCGCCCGACCTGATAGCGCTCTACGGGGAGCCAATGGACCGCGTCGTCAAGGGTGGCAAGGCCGTAGAGGGCTCCAGCAGGGTTTTCGCGCGCGCGGCGGTCGGCCTTTCCGTCAAGTCCGGCGCGCCCTGGCCCGACATCAGCACGCCAGAAGCCTTCAAGCAGACGCTGCTCGATGCCAGGTCGATCTGCTATTCGTTCGGCGGCAGTGGTAGCGTCGCAGTGCGAGCGATCGAAAAGCTCGGCATCACCGAGCACATGAAATCCAAGACGGTGCGTTCAGAAGGCGGCCCCGCCGCTGGCTACGTGGCACGCGGCGAAGCGGAAATAGCGATCCAGCAGCTCAACGTGAGCAAGCCGGTTGCCGGTACCGATTACGTGGGTAACCTCCCGGGTGACCTCCACGAATACGTCGTGTTCGCCATCGCCATCATGGCGGCCTCGATGGAACAGGACGTGGCCAGAGCATTGATCAAGTTCGTCACCTCGCCGGAGGCCGGGCCGCTGTTGCAAAAGGGGATGATGGAGTCTGCGTCGCGCTGATGCTGCTGTAACGGGAAGGCAGTCTATTTCGCTCTCCGCATCCGAGGAGTTTCAATCAGGGATAAAGGCGACCGCGTCGATTTCGATGAGGGCGCCCTGTAGCAGGCCCGCGACCTGGACGGCCGCGCTCGCAGGCAGGTTAGCAGCGAAGCGCTCGCCGCGCACGCGTGCGTATTCGGCGTACTCGTCCAGGCTCGTCAGCCAGGCGGTGATGCGCACGACGTGCTCGAGCGTACCGCCGACGGCCCCGAGTGCGGCCTCGATCTGGTCGAAGCACCCGTTCGTCTGCTCGGCCATCGAGCGGCCGGGGGCGAGGTGCCCCGATACGTACACCGTCCGCCCCGGTCCACTGACCTCCACCGCCTTGCTGAAGCTGGCGCGGTGCGCGCCCGGAATTCGCTTTATGCCCATGTCTGCTCCTGTTCGACTGCAGCCAGTGTAACCCATCTTGCGCAGAATCGACCCTTACGCCGGACCGACCGGCTGAGCGACAATAAGCGGGCGATGCGGATGGGAGTTGCGTGAGCCAAGGCCTGTGGCTGGTCGCCAACGAAAGGCTAGGTTATCTGAAGGCGGATCATTTCTTTGTTATCCTTGATGGCAAGGCGAGCTTCAAGGACTCGCACAGTGCGGAGCTCGTACTCTCGAGGTAGCATTATTTTGCAGCAAGGAGCAACCTATAATGAGCGATGAACTTCTTCTTTCAGCGGATTCGCATGTCATAGAAGATCCGCAGCTGTGGAAAAAACGGCTACCCGATGCCTTTAAGGATAGAGCGCCGGTGTTCCCGGAGATCAAGGTAGGCGGCCAGTTCCAGGCGCGCCCGGGCGGCCATGATCCCCAAGCAAGAGTTTTCGAAATGGCGGAGGACGGGGTCAGTGGGGAGATTCTTTATCCCAGCTTTTGTCTTGACCTGTATGGATTGACGGACGTTGCGTTGCAGGAGGCGTGTTTTCGCGTCTACAACGATTGGATCATCGAATATTGTTCAGCCGCACCTGAGCGGCTGTTCGGGATAGCGAACTTATCCTGCTATAACATTCCCCATGCGGTTAGCGAACTGGAGCGTTGCAAAAAGTCTGGCCTGCGCGGCGCAATGGTGTGGCAGGTTCCCCCAGACGATTTGCCGTTTCATGGCGATCATTATGACCGTCTGTGGGCTGCGGCCCAGGAACTGGATATGCCGATCAGCTTGCATATCCTGACCGGCAAGCCGTACGCGTTTCCGCGCCAGGTTACGCCACGCATTGCCCATATCTATTTCCCTTACGTCGTCAACGATAAACTGCTCTATGCATCCAACGCACTGTCTGGGCTTATTGCCGGTGGTGCGCTGGAACGATTTCCGGGCCTGAAGATTGTTCTCGTTGAAAACGAAATCAGTTGGCTGCCGTTTGTCATGTCCCAGTTTGACAAATACTGGTCTCGCGGTGGTATTCAATCCCAGATGAAATTGAATCCCAGCCAATATTTCGACCGACAGATTTACGCCACATTCTTCAATGACCCGCCTTCAAGGATGATGGTGGGGCACTGGGGAACAAAGAACTGCATGTGGTCGAACGACTACCCGCATCCCAATTCCACCTGGCCCCATTCACGTGAGGTCATCGAACGGGACCTTGGGCATCTTGCAGCGGACGTAAAGCGTCGGCTGTTAAGTCAAAACGTTCAGGAACTGTATAAAATATCACCTGTTTCGAATCTGCAGAAATAGCAGGGGAGAGACCTTGTCGAGAAACATGGGGACACAGTGCCCCCATGCTTTCAGACCTACCGTGGAGAACTGCATGACCAAGCCCCTGTGGCTCGCGCTGGGTGGAATGTGGTTGCTTGCACCCGCAATCCCCTATGGCCAAGGCTACCCGTCCAAACCGATACGCATCGTCGTCCCGTTCGCTCCCAGCGGAAACATCGACATCACGGCGCGGGTCATCGCGCCTGGACTGACGGAAGTTCTCGGGCAGCCCGTGATCGTCGAAAACCGCGGCGGCGCGGGAGGCAGAATCGGTTCCACTCAGGTCGCCAAATCGCCGCCCGACGGTTACACGCTCCTCCTCGGCGCGCCCGGTACGCTCGTGTCGCAGCCGGTGTTTCACGACGATATCGATTACCAGCCGCTGCGCGA
This sequence comes from Bordetella parapertussis, assembly GCA_945906815.1. GTDB lineage: Bacteria > Pseudomonadota > Gammaproteobacteria > Burkholderiales > SG8-41 > UBA5216. The sequence goes on along the minus strand of CAMDRT010000018.1, from coordinate 53,586 downwards.
CTTTGTGTACACCTCGCTCATTTCTCTGGTGCCGAGTGCACTGCTCGTCCACCCCTCGATGCCGGTGCGCAGCGTCAAGGAGATCATCGCGTTGGCAAAGGCGCAACCCGGCTCGCTGTTGATGGGTTCGGCAGGCCAGGGGTCCGGCACACACCTGATGGGTGAGTTGTTTCAGTCGATGGCGCAGGTTAAGTTCACGCACGTGCCCTACAAAGGTGGCGCCGCTGCATCGGTCGCCATCGTAAGCGGGCAGATCCACCTGACATTCGACCAGGTCAGTTCGGCGGGACCGTTTATCAAAGCCGGCAGACTCCGCGCACTTGCGGTGACCACGCCACAGCGCTCGAAGCTTTTGCCTGAAGTGCCGACGATCGACGCCTCGGGGCTGCGCGGCTACGATTACTCGACGTGGACCACGCTTGCCATTCCGGCTGCAACGCCCAAGGAAGTGGTGCAAAAGCTGCGCGATGCAGTCGACGCCGTCATCGCACAGCCGCGCACGCGTGTAGCATTTGAGAACGTCGGCGCTGAAGTGATTCCCGGCAGCGCTGAGGACTTCACGCGCAGACTGCAGCAGGATTACGCCAGGTGGGTGCGCATCCGCAAGGAAACCGGGATCAGGATTGATTAGCCAGCTACTCAAGCTGCGCGGTATCAGGCCGCGGTGATCTTCTCCAGCGGCGTGGGCTTGGCGGCGTGCAAGGCTGGCAGTAATTCCTCGGACATCAGCCGCATGCTGGCCAAGGCGTTGGAGAGCGGCATGCCGAGGAAGTGTGTGCGGAACACGAAGTGGGTCACCCCCAGTTCCTCGATGTAGGGCTGCAGCTGATGCCAGCAGTCCTCCGGCGAGCCGATCACGAAGCGGTCCTGAACCAGATCCTCAAACGACTTGTTAATGCGCTCGTGTTCCGGCATGACCTTATCGCTCTCCCACTGGGCGTAAGCCTTGTACTTTTCTGAAATATAGGGTGCCCCTAATTCCATTGCGGCGGCGCGGCTCTTCGCACAATAAATCTCGATGCGACAGGGGTTTTCCTTCGGCAGGGGTTTGCCCACCTTGTGCAATTCGTCCTTGTAGAGCGTCAACCGCTCTTTGTGGGTGGCCAGGGTGGCCTTGGGACTGTGGTAGAGGCAGTCCCCCAGTTGCGCAGCGCGACGAATGGCGCTGGCATGCTTGGCGGCAAACCAGATCGGCGGGTGGGGCTTCTGCACGCACTTTAGCGAGAGGTGCGCATCACGCAGTATGCAGGTGTCACTCTCGTAGCTCACCTTGTCCTCAGTCCACAGCCGTTTGGCGATAGTCAGGCATTCCTCGAAACGCTGCACCCGCTGCCCTTTGCGCACGCCGAAGGCTTCGAACTCGGCAGTGCGGTAGCCCAAGCCCACGCCGAATACCATGTTGCCACGGGAAATCACGTCCAGAGTAGCAATGGTCTCTGCGGTGTAGACGGGGTTGTGCAGCGGCAGCAACAGCAGCCCCACCCCTAGCGTCATGTCCCCCGCATCCGCGGCCAGACGGGCCAGGTAGGGCACCAGTTGCAGCCCCTGGTTGCCGCCCTCGTTCAGATAGTGCTGCCCCGCGAAAAATGAATCCCACCCGCGGTCCCGCGCCAGCCGCACCATCACAATCTGCTCCTCCAGGGCACTCACCATATCCACCCCTTCGAACTGCTGGTTGCTGACCATGATTCCCGCTTTTACGCCACTCATTTACGTCTCCCTTTCGCCTGCGCTAGATATGGAAGGATAGCGGCAGCGGGGCGGGTTCACCCCGACCGCCAGCACCGGCCTACAGTTTCTGGATGATGTGCTTCGCGTAATCCCGCACCATCTGGTAGCCGCGCTGCAACGGGAAGTTGCACATCAGTTGACGCACGCCCTTGCGCTCCAGTTCGCGCACCTGCTCCAGCACTTCGGCCGGCTGGCCCACGATGCAGAAGCGCTTGATGACTTCGGGTGTGACAAAGCGCCGCTCGTCCGCGGCCACGTAGGTGTTGTGGCTCTCGTGCATCATCTTCTGGCGTTCGGCGGCCGGTCGCGCCATGTGAAATTCGAGATAGTCCTTCCATATCGGCCGCAGAAATTCGGGCGGGTCCTCGTCGTATTCCAGGTGCCGATCCATGGTGGAGTGCATGGCGGTCATGATGGCCGGGCCGTACTCATTGACGATGCGCTCGGAGTCCACTGGCTCGCCGGGGTCCAACACCGCGAAATTCACTCGCGCCGAGAGGTGGAAGTTGTCCAGGGAACGGCCGCTTTTCGCTGCGCCCTTGCTGGCATTGGCCCAGATCTGCTCCAGCGTGCCGCCGCGCGGCATGTTGGTGGTGAGGCCGTCGGCGATCTCTCCGGCCAGCGCCTGTGCCTTGGGGCCGTAGCCGGCAAGGTAGAGGGGGATGGGGTCGCGCAGATTGCGGTAACCTTTTTCGGTGAGCATGAAGCGAATGGTATGCTTTTCCCCGTTGTGCTCGAACTCCGCGTCCTTGCCGTCCAGCAGGTTGCGCACAGTGCGCACATAGACCTCAAAGTTCTTCAAGGTCATCGGCTTCCTGCCCAACAGGCGCATGCCCGTGTTGCCGGTGCCCATGGCCACGAAGCAGCGGCCTGGGGCGACGCTATTGAGGGTGGCTATGCCGGCGGCCAGCGTGGGCGCAAGGCGCAGTCCGGGCACTGCCACACCCATGCCGAGCTTCATGCTCTTGGTGTGCAGCGCGGCGACCGTCAGGAAGACGAAGGCATCGGAGCGGATGAGGCCGCTGTCGGTGACCCATAGGTGCGTGAAGCCCAGCTTCTCCGCCTCCGTTACGTATTCCATTTCGTCGAGCTTGGCCCAGGTGAGCCCGAATTCCATGCTGCTTTCTCCTAGTTGATGGGTGGGCGTTTTCTCAGTTTACCCTTCACGTCAAAAAACGCAGCGAAAGATCGATCGCCTTGATGTCCTTGGTCAGCGCACCGATAGAGATACGATCCACGCCCGACTGCGCAATGGCATGCACATTCTCCAGCGTAATACCACCGGATGCTTCAAGTTTCGCGCGCCCGGCGGTGCGCGCCACTGCAGCACGCATTTGATCCACGTTCATGTTGTCGAGCAGTATCAGCGTGGCGCCGGCGGCCAGCGCCTGGTCGAGTTGTAGCAAATTTTCCACTTCGATTTGTATCCACACTGCGGCAGGCGCAATGCGTAGTGCTGCGGTGAGCGCGGCGCTGATGCTGCCGGCAGCGGCGATATGGTTTTCCTTGATCAATATGGCGTCATACAAGCCCATGCGGTGATTCATGCCGCCGCCGGTTTTGACAGCGTATTTTTGCGCCACGCGCAAGCCCGGCATGGTCTTGCGGGTATCTACAATCGCCGCAGCGGTACCTGCGACCGCATCCACATAACGGCGTGTGGCCGTCGCCACCGCTGACAGGGCTTGCAGAAAATTCAGCGCAGCACGCTCACCGCTGAGCAGCGCACGCGCGCTTCCGCTCAGCGTGCACAAAGGTGTGTTGGGAGTCACACGCTGCCCCTCTTCGACCAGCCAGCTAATACGCAGGGCAGGGTCGAGCGCGAGAAACACCGCGTCAAACCACGGCCGTCCGGCTATGATGGCGGTGTCCCGGCACACCACGCTGGCGCGCGCTTGCGTCGTGGCGCTGGTCAATTGCGCCGTCCAGTCGCCCGCGCCCACATCTTCGGCCAGGGCGGCGGCCACATTGCGTTCGATTTCAGATGCGATGTTCATGAAATTGCTCTATATTAATTACAGCTATAAAAGTCACGGCGGACCGGCAAATCAGCCCGCTCAGCCCTGGTCAGAACGATTTTCCCGCTCACACCGCAACGCGCAGCATATGCCGGTGATTCTAGCAGGGCAACGGAGACGCATATGAGCAGCATGGTCAGTGTCATTTCCTACGGCTTGGGCACTCTCGCCGCGTTAGCGTTTGTGGCGTGGCTGGTGATCGCGATTGTGCATGACGTTACGCAGAAAAAACACACGGTACTGCGCAATTATCCGGTGATCGGGCGTTTGCGGTTTTTCTTTGAAGATCTCGGTGAATATTTTCGGCAGTATTTTTTCGCCGGCGACCGCGACGAGATGCCCTTTAATCGGGCCACCCGCGGCTGGGTATACAAAGAAGCTAAAAATGAAGGCGGTATTATCGGCTTTGGTTCCACCAACGATCTGAGCGAGCCGGGCAACATACTGTTTGTGAATCACCCCTATCCGGTGCTGGAAGAAGACCGTCTCCCCACGCCCTCGCTGGTGATCGGCGAGGGCTATTGCAAAATGCCGTTTGAAGCGCGTTCCATCGTCAACGTGAGCGGCATGAGTTTTGGCGCGATTTCCGAACCGGCGGTGCGCGCCCTGTCTCTGGGCGCGGCAGAGGCGGGTTGCTGGATGGATACCGGGGAGGGCGGACTCGCCCCGCATCATCTTGCAGGCAACTGCGATGTGATCATGCAAATGGGTACTGCCAAGTACGGCATGCGCGATCAGCGGGGTAATTTTTCGCCGGAAAAATTTAAAGAACTCGCCAAGTCCGTCAAGGCGTTTGAAATAAAACTTTCACAGGGTGCCAAACCGGGCAAGGGCGGCGTGCTGCCGGGCGCCAAGGTTACCGAGGAAATTGCGCGCATACGCGGCATACCCGCCGGGGTAGATTCCATCAGCCCCAACCGGCATCGTGATATCGCCAATGTCAACGACTTGCTCGACAAAATCGCGTATATGCGCGAGCTTGGCGGGCGCCCAGTGGGTGTGAAAACGGCAATTGGCGGCTGGGACTTCACCAATGATTTGTGTGACGCCATACTGCGGCGTGGCCTTGAGTATGCACCGGATTTTCTGGTCATCGATGGCGCGGAAGGCGGCAGCGGTGCTGCGCCGCAAACGCTGTTCGATCATATGGCGCTGCCGATAGCCGAGGCTTTGCCGCGCGTGGTGGATTCGTTGCTACAGGCAGATTTGAAATCGCGCATCCGCGTGGTTGCATCGGGCAAGCTGGTCACTTCGGCGCGCGCGTCGTGGGCGCTGTGCGTGGGCGCCGATTTCATCAATACCGCACGCGGTTTTATGTTCGCACTGGGTTGCATACAGGCGCTGCGCTGCCATCAAAATACCTGCCCCACGGGTGTCACCACGCACAACAAACGCTTGCAGCGGGGTTTGGTGGTTGAAGAAAAATACCTGCGTGTGGCTAATTACTGCAAGAATATGAACAAAGAAATCGATATGATTGCGCACTCCTGCGGCTTGCAACAGGCGCGCGAATTCAAGCGCGAACATGTACGCATCGTGCAAACCGCGAATCAAAGTATCGCGCTGAACATGCTGCACCCGTACCCTGCTGTCGGCACGCGCGGACCGCTGCAAACGGTTTAATCCCAAGGCGCGGCGCTGGCCAGCGCAGCGTAGCGGCAAAGTCATTCCCGCAGGCGGCAACTGCCCCAGAGTTTTTAACCCCCTACAGTAAAGAGACGTTATGAAACAATTCAGACTCCCCGCTGTATTCATGCGCGGTGGCACCAGCAACGCGGTGGTATTTCACGCCAGGGACTTGCCGTCAGACCGCGCGCAGTGGGATGAAATTTTTCTTGCGGCCATCGGCAGCCCCGACGCATACGGACGCCAGCTTGACGGCATGGGTGGCGGTGTGTCGTCGGTATCCAAGGTGTGTGTGGTGGGGCCATCGAGCCGCTCTGACGCTGACATCGATTACACCTTCGCGCAGGTGCAGGTGAAAAAAGCCGAAGTCGATTACAGCGCCAACTGCGGCAATATGTCGTCGGCAATGGGACCGTTCGCGGTGGATGAAGGCATGGTCAATGTCAGTGGTCGCGAGGCGATGGTACGCATCCACAACACCAACACCAAAAAAATCATACAGGCGCGCTTTAACCTGGACGACGGTTTGTCCGAGGTGGATGGTGAGCTGACGATTCCGGGCGTGTCCGGTACAGGCTCGCCGGTGCGGCTGGAGTTTTTGCAGCCGGGCGGCGCGACTACCGGAAAATTGCTGCCGACCGGAAATGTCAGCGACGTGCTGGATGTTCCTGGCGTAGGCAAACTTACGGTGTCGATGGTGGATGCGGCCAACGCCACGGTATTTGTGCGCGCTGCTGATATTGGTCTTAGGGGCACCGAAATGCCCGATGCACTCGAAGGCAATGCAGATATCATGAAGGTGCTCGGCGCCATTCGTATCGCGGCATCGGTGGCGATGGGCATCACCCAAAACCCGCTGGAGGCGGCAAAGAAAGCAACCGTACCCTTCGTCGGTTTTGTATCGCCCGCACAGGACGCAGCACTGCTCAGCGGCGCATCCATCCAAGCCGGCGAGGTCGATCTGACCGCGCGCATGCTGTCGAGCGGACAACCGCATCGCGCCTTGCCGTTAACGGTGTCATTGTGTACTGCAGTGGCTGCGCGCATCGCAGGTTCCGTGGTGCATCAAGCAGCGCGTGCCGCGGTGGATGGCAATGCACCGCTGCGCATCGCCATGCCGTCGGGGATACTGACGGTAGCGGCCGACGTGCGCAACATCAACGGCCAGTGGCACGCAGAGCAGGGCGCGTTTTATCGCACGCAGCGGCGGCTGTTTGAAGGCTACGTGTATGTGCGCGCGGCGTTGGTACCGAGCTTGGCGGCGGCGCGGGGTAACCGCAAAGTGGCTTAAACGCATAGCTATGATCGCGCACACCTGCATCCCCGTCGGCAATTATAAAAAAGCAAAAGCGTTCTACGTCAAAGTGCTGGCGTCGCTCGGGTATAAGCAAAATATGGAATACGGCGAAGCAGCCGGATTCAATGACGGCAGGAATACGGATTTTTGGATAGCGACTAACGCTAGGGGCGTCGTCCCTTTGCACGTTGCGTTTGAGGCAAAAAACAAAACGCAAGTCAGCAAGTTTCACAAGGCAGCACTGGCGGTGGGAGCAAAAGACAACGGCGCGCCGGGATATCGGAAGGAATACTGGCCCGGCTACTATGCTGCCTTTGTAGTCGATGCCGACGGACACAACATCGAAGCGGTGTTCTACGACTACGACTACGACTACGATTGCGACGAGCAGTAGCGGTTAATTTTAATGTTTGCAATAAAAACAAATACTTACATCTGTATGCCTCAGCCTTTGCAAGCCACAACCACGGTGCCGTGTTTGGCCTGAAACTCAACTGCCTCATGCGCCTCAGCTGTGCGTGTAAGCGGAAATACCGCCGACACTGTGTGTTGCATGCCGCCTTCTTTTAACCACTGCACAATGTCATTCTGCGCGCGCTTGCGCGCGGCGTGCGGCGCGCCGTTGAGCAACACGCCATGGACGGAGACATTCTTGCGCATCAGATCCGGTGCGGCAATCGTCGGCGACACATTGCCTTTGCTTGCGTAGTAGGCGATGGAACCGTTGGCGGAGAGCAGCGGCAGTGTGCTTGCATAATTGCCGCCGAAATCAACATCCACCACATGCTGCACGCCGGCCCCGTGAGTGAAATGCGCAGTGAATTCGCGCACGCGCGCGACCACGTCTTCGCTGCGATAGTTGACGCTGAAGTCAGCGCCTGCCGCGATGGCATGTGCGGCCTTGGCGGGAGAACTCACGGTGGCGATCACGCGCGCACCGTAGCGTTTGGCCCACTGCACGGCGTAGTGGCCGACTGCGCCCGCGCCGCCGGTAACGAGCACGGTTTTGCCTTTTAGGTCGCCCCCCAGCGTCACACAGCGGTGTGCGGTCATGCAGGGTATGCCGAGGCAGGCACCGTGGTTGAAAGGGGTGTGCTCCGGCAACTCGGCGACAAGATCGACACTGAGTGCGATGTACTCGGCAGCGGTTCCCAGCAGCCTTCCGCCGCGTTGGCCGTTATACAGCCATACCCGGCGCTGGAGCCACGACGCATCTACGCCCGCTCCCACTTCGTCGACGATACCGCTGCCATCGCTGTTGGGTATGATTAACGGGCCTTCCATGGCGTAGCTGCGCCCGACGGTGCGGTTGCAGTCGGCGGGGTTCACACCCGAGGCGTGCAAACGCACGCGTACTTCGCCTGCAGCGGCGTGCGGCGTGGGTTGCTCGCCGAACTGCATCACGGCAGTAGGTTTGCCTTGTTGGGTGTACCAAGCAGCTTGCATTTTAAGTATTGAGCTTAGTCGTGTTCAAGAGGTGCGCAGCAGTGTAGCACCGCGCCATGCCATGCCAGAGCGGGTGCGTGGCACAATGTCATTCTCACCTTTCATGGATGGAGCGTATGGAACTCAACAAGCTGTCGATCACTCAGGCGCACGCACAGATGAGCGCCGGCAAGCTCACCGCCGTGCAACTTGCCGAAGCCTGTCTCGCTCGCGTCGCCGCGCGCGAACCCGAGGTGCAGGCATGGGTGCATGTCAACGCAGGCGATGTTCTGGCGCAGGCGCGTGCCCGCGATAGCGAACCGCGGCGCGGCCCGCTGCACGGCATACCCGTGGGCATTAAGGACATCATCGACGTCGCCGGCATGCCCGCCGAATATGGCTCGCCGATTTACGCCGGACATCGCGCAGCAGCCGATGCTGCGTGCGTGGCGGCGCTAAGGAAAGCAGGCGCGATCATCATGGGCAAAACGGTGACCACTGAGTTCGCCATGCGCCATCCCAACAAAACGCGCAACCCGCGCAATCTCGCGCATACGCCGGGCGGATCGTCGAGCGGCTCTGCCGCGGGTGTGGCAGATTTCATGATGCCCCTGGGGCTGGGCACGCAGACCGGCGGCTCGGTGCTGCGGCCCGCGTCCTATTGCGGGGTGGTGGGTTTTAAGCCTTCCTTTTGCCTCATCAATCGCGCAGGCGTGAAACCCAATGCTGAATCGCTGGATACCGTAGGCCTTATTGCGCGCAGTGTCGAAGACATCGCACTGAGTCTGCCGCAGGTTACCGAATGTACCGCGCCAGCGCTAACCACCGTGACTAATCCGCGTATCGGTTTTTGCCGCACACCACAATGGAAATATGCCGAGCCTGCAACCGTGGCTGCGATCGAAGGCGCTGCGGCGGCACTATCGCGTGCAGGCGCATGCGTGACGGCGTATCAACTGCCGTCCGCGTTCGATGCAGTGGCGGCCGCGCACAGCGTGATCGGCGACTACGAGGCGTATCGTGCCCTGAGTCACGAAGTACGCAGCGCACCTGAAAAACTCAGCGCGTCGCTGCAGCCACGCATGGCGCGCTGGGCCACCTGCACTATGGAGGCTTATATAGAGGCACAGCAGTGCGTGGCGGACTGCCGGCGCATGCTGCGCGACATTTTTCGCGCTCACGATGCACTGTTGGTGCCGAGTGCGCCGGGCGCGGCGCCCTTAACGCTCAACAGCACCGGCGAGCCTATCTTCAACGCCGTCTGGACCGTGTTGCACGTGCCCGCGATTACGCTACCCGCCGCGGTTGCTGCCAACGGCTTGCCGGTGGGTGTGCAACTGGTAGGGGCGTACGGCGCGGACTATGGGTTGCTGGCAAGCGCCGCGTGGGCGGAAAGCCGGCTCCAGTAAACCTGCAAAAACACTCAGCTAGTGACCCAGGCGTGCGCTAGCCTAACTCTGTCGACGCCGCCGTACTGCGGCGATGATTTTTGCAAGCCGCTCGCGCGAGGTTTCATCGGGTCTGGCCGACGCTGCGGCTTCAAGCATCCAGCGCTCAATTTCCGCAGGCGTGGTGGCGCTGTTCTGGCGGCCTTCCATGGCGTTTTTTAAGGCGCGAATTTTCAAATGCTGGCGCGCGGCGAGAAATTCCTCCGGAGTGTCTATGCCGCAGGCGACTTCCAGATTGAGCAGGGTATCCTGCAGGCTCGCGCCTGGTTTTTCGCTCTCCTTGGCGTGCCCTTGAAAGCGTGCATCGATCCGGCTTTTCCAGGTCTCGGGCAGATGCGCTACAGCGTTCCAGCGCGTTTCCAAATCGGCTGTTTGTTCAGCACTGAGCGCTGGCCCCGGCGCCGCCAGCGCTTCGCGCTCATGGCACAGAGCGATCTTCGCCAGCAGCGCATCGTAACGCGCCTGCTCGGCGTGTAGCGCGAGTTCGCTGATGCGCCGGGCGGCGGCGTCGCGCGCGGCACGATAACGCGCATCCAGTTTGGCGGTTTGTGATTTAGGTGCCTCGGGTGCTGTGCGCCAGGCGCTGTCGGCTTCGTTTAATGTGCGCTTGATATCCGCCGCGGTGGTGGCGCGGGCCAGCGCCGCAACGCGCTCGATAATCTCTGCTCGCGCTTTTTGTTGGGCATTAAATTCAGCTTCGCTCGCCGCACGCGCGGCATCACGCGCGGTGAATATGGCGTCAGTGGCCGTTTTGAAGGTCAGCCACAGCGTGTTTTCATCACGCCGCGGCAGCGGCAGCGATTTGGCCACGGCTTGCCACTGCGTTTGCAGCTTGCGCACCTTGTCCACCACATCGCGCGCGCTTACATCGGCGGCTGCCAATTGTTTTGCACCCGCAACCAGTTGTTCGCGCTGGCTGCGCGCCTCGCCATAGACGTTTTTCAGCGGCGCTTGCAGTGCCTGCACCGCTGCCGCGTAACGCGTGGTAATGGCCTTGTCGCCTTGCAGGGTCTTGCGCGGCACCGTGTGTTCGACGGGTCCGAGCTTGCGCCACGCGGCCTGGGCTTCGTCCAGGGTGTGGGCGAGGGCACGCCAGTCGATTGCGGTGGTGCCGGTGGCAGCAGCTTCCTGCGCGCCGGGAAAAAATTTCGCCGCGGCTTGCGTCAAGCCCATAATGATTTGTTCGCGCGCCGCAAGATTTTCCTGGCGCGCCTGTTTGAGTTTTTCCAGATGCGCAGCCACCGGCGCGTGGGCCGCCTCCAATGCGCCGTCAAAGGTGAGCCAGACAGCTTGCTTGGACGCAGCACCGAGTTTGTCGAGTTCTTTCCAGCGCTCGCGCAATTTGTTAATCGCGTCGGTATGCGACTTGAGGGCGACTTTGCCGGTGCTGGCAGCGGCCAGTGCCTGCGCTTCGGCCACCAGTTGTTCGCGGCCTTGTCCGCCGCTCCAGCGCTGCCAGTCCTGCAGGCGCCGCTGTTCGCGGCGCAGTGATTCGATGCGCGGCGCGAGGTTGCCTGTCAGCGGGCCGCGCTTCAATCCCTGATCGATCGCCCCCAGCAACCGCGTGAGGTCCGCCACGTGTCCGCCGGCTTGTGCGGCTTCCGCAGCCTCGACATCGCGCTGTATCGCAGCCACACGTTGCTGCTGCTGTTCGGCGCGCCGTGCGCGCTCCTGGGCGCTTTGGGTATGCTGTTCGTGTTGTCGCGCGTGAGTGCCGGTATTGCGCCAATCCGCGAAGCGCGTCGCCAGTACGGTATGCAGCTCACCTTCGGACAACTCCGGGAATCCACGCCATTGTTCGATCAACAGCTTTTCCCCGGCATCGTCAGCGCTGCCCGTAGCGGGCAGTGCCTGCAGAAATTTCGCGCGCTCAACCACGCTCGAAGCTACTGCCAGCAGGCGCTTGGCAGCAGCGGATTGTTCGATGCCGCGCGCGTCATCCGCGTCAGCAACGGTGTGCACCAGTTCCAGCAGAGCCAGCGCCAGGGTTTGCGCATCGGCAGGTGCGGTGCTGCCGTACGCGACGCCCGGCAGCACCGCGCTCAGATTCGCCATCGCATCCTCTGTCGCCGCCAGCCAGCGGCTGAGCGCCTGTGCATGCTCACCGCGCACGCGTACCTTGGCCCCTAATTGTGAGCTGAGCGCGGCGAATTCTGCAGGCAAGTCTGGGTTAAGCAGCGTGCTGTCCAGCGCAGCCCATGCGTGATCGAGGTCCAGCACGCGATTGACGGCTACCACCTCCAGCGCGAGCAATGCGTGCGCGCTGGCAATCAGGGCGTCGGCTTCGGCGGTGGCGATGCGGGTGGCTCGTGCCTTGTCCCAGCGCGATTTTGCGGCACGATACAGACGCTTGTCGGCCTCGCGGAAATCGTGCATGGCCAGCTTGAAAGTGTCTTCATGCGTCAATGCTTCGATTGCCGCCAGCTTTAAGGGCAGCACAGGCGCGTGATGCGCGATATGCAGCAGTGCCGTGTCGTCATTGGCGGCGGCATCGAGGCGCTGATGCCAGGCCTGCATCTCTTCCGCGGAAAGCGCCAGTGGCACGGGCGCGCTGCCATCGGCGAGTAAGGCGGAGGACTGCCCCTCCGCAGCGCCGGCGTCAGCCACCGGCAGGTCTTTCTTGAATATATTTTCGAACACGATACCAAAGCCGGAAAGAAGAAATAAAGTGGAAACCGCAATTACAGGCTATATTGTGACACTGAATCGGGCTGCGTGACTCGCTGCCCTCGGAGTACGCAGTCTATAACGCGTGTAATGTTGTATTTTGTGTTGTGCAGAGTATATGTCTATCAATTGGTTTCCCGGTCACATGGCCGTCGCTGTCAAAAAGGCCAAAGAGGCCATGGCGGAACACGACCTGGTGATCGAGGTGCTCGACGCGCGCTGTCCGATGGCGAGCGCGAATCCGCTGGTCGAAACGCTGCGTGCTGCGCGTCAGCGGCCCTGTCTCAAGGTGCTGAACAAGCTGGATCTGGCTGATCCGGCGGTCACGCAAGCGTGGCTGCGGTTTTTCAATGCGCAAAAGCATGTCGCGGCGATAGCGCTGTCGTGCAAAAAGCCGGGCGAAGTCTCCAAAGTGCTGGCGGCCGCCCGCAAACTCGCACCGCATCGCAACGATAATTTCAAGCCGCTGCGCATGATGATCATGGGCGTGCCCAACGTGGGCAAATCAACGTTGATTAACGCCTTGCTCAAACGGCGCGCGGCCAAGGTGGGCGATGAACCGGCGGTGACCAAAGCGCTGGCGCGCTACGAACTGTCGTCCGAGATGATACTCACTGACACGCCCGGCCTGATGTGGCCGCGCATCGAACACCCCAGTGCAGGTCTGATGCTCGCGGCCAGCCACATGATTGGGGTCAAGGCGTATCACGAATCCGAAGTCGCGATGTTTCTAGGCGAAATACTTCTGGCACACTATCCGCAGGCGCTGGCTGCACGCTACGCCTACGCGTCTCTGGCAGTCGGACAGGCGCAAAGCGATGGCGTTAGCGTGGTCGAAGCGGTGGCCGTCAAGCGTGGCTACCGGCTCAAGGGTGCGGGGCTCGATTTCGAAAAAGCCGCTATTACCTTACTGATGGATTACCGCAGCGGTGCGCTGGGGCGGGTGAGCCTGGAGACCCCGGCGACGTTTGGCGCGTATCTCGAATCAGCTGCCGGGCAACAAGACGCCAATAGCGTGGCGGATTTTGCAAAATAAAAAATATATTTAAGCCATTGTTTTTATTGCACTAACTTCAATAAATCGAATCTGACCCCTTTTAAATGGAAGCGCGGTGACTGCGGCGCTGATTGCCACAGCAGGTGCCTGCGCCTATAATTCACAGCGTTTCTCTGCGCACATATACAACATAACCAATTGTTTAGTAAAGGGATTTCATGACGGCGGCAGTATTGGATATGCATCGGGCTGATTTGCTCGTGGGGGTGATCGGTACTGGTGCCATGGGTCGCGGCATCGTTCAGGTTACTGTGGCGGGCGGCATGCATGTGCTGATGACGGATGCGCGACCCGGTGCCGCGGCTGAGGCCAAGGATTTCATCGCGAAAATGCTGGAGCGTGCTGCTGATAAAGGCAGCATGAGCAAGGAAGATGCCGCCGCGGCTACCGCGCGCATCACGATAGTGGACTCGCACCGAGACATGCAGTCCTGTCACGTGGTGATCGAGGCCATCGTCGAAAATCTTGAAGCCAAGCGCGCATTGTTTGGCGAGCTGGAAACGATAGTTTCACCCGACTGCATCATGGTGTCGAACACCTCATCGATGTCGGTGACGAGCATCGGCGCCAAGCTTAAAACACCGCAGCGCTTCGCCGGCTTCCATTTCTTCAACCCGGTGCCGCTGATGAAGCTGGTGGAGGTGATTTCCGGCCTGCTCACCGAAGCATGGGTGTGCGACGCGTTGATGGCGCTGGGCCGCCGCATGACGCGCGAGCCGGTGCGCCTGACCGATGCCCCCGGCTTTCTGGTCAATCAGGTGGGGCGCGGATTTTCGCTCGAAGCCTCGCACCTGGTCTACGAGGGTGTGGCAAGCTTCGCTGATGTGGACCGCGTGATGCGCGATGTGGGCGGCTTTCGTATGGGGCCGTTCGAGTTGATGGAGCTGACCGGCCTCGACGTCACGCAACCGGCTTCTGCCCTGATTTATGAGCAGTTTTTTCAGGAACCGCGTTATCGCCCCAGTTTGATTATGCAACAGCGTTTCGAGGCCGGCGTGCTGGGGCGTAAATCAAAAAAAGGCTTTTACAATTACGACGCCGATATGAAAGCCATCGTCGCGCCGGAAGCTCCCGCGCCTGCCGCGCGACCGGAATCGGTTTGGGTCAGCGCGGTTGAAGCCGCCGGCTCAGCTAAATTAAAGGAATTGCTGAGTAAGTTGGGCGCGGCGCTGGAGTCGGGCGCTACGCCCTCGGCCCAAGCATTGATTTTGGTGACCCCCATCGGCGAAGACGCTACCACGGCAGCAACCTCGCAAGGCCTTGATCCCAGGCGCACCGTTGCCGTCGATACCTTGTTCCCGATGGTAAAACGCCGCACCATGATGACCACGCCGGTTACTGACCCGGCCTTTCGCGATGCAGCACACGGCTTACTGGCGTCCGATGGCGTGCCGGTGACAGTGTGCCGCGACAGCCCCGGCTTTATCGCGCAGCGCATTGTGGCGATGATCGTCAATATCGGGTGCTCGATCGCGCAAAGCCGCACTTCGGTGCCGGCGGATATCGACAAAGCGGTGACGCTGGGTCTGAATTACCCGAATGGCCCCTTCAAGTTCGGCGACGTGCTGGGCGTGCAAAATATCCATCGCATCCTGGACAACATGAACAATATTTACGCCGATCCGCGTTATCGTCCGAATATCTGGCTGACGCGCCGCGCGAAACTTGGCGTCTCGCTAGCCACGCTAGAGTCTTAATCTATTTTATCAATAATAATTTTTAATTAATTGTTTTTAAAAGGAAAATACAAATGTTAGATGCATACATCTATGAAGGAAAGCGCACCCCCTTTGGACGTCATGCCGGCGCGCTGGCGAAGGTCCGTCCTGACGATATGCTGGGCGGGGTCATTAAAGCGGTGGTCTCCCAATCGGCATTTAAGCCCGAACAGATTGAAGACGTGATTGTCGGTTGCGCCAATCAGGGTGGTGAAGACAGCCGCTGTGTCGCGCGTCATGCGCTGTTGATGGCTGATCTGCCGATTGAAACGCCGGGCACGGTGATTCAGCGTAATTGCGCCAGCGGTTTGGGTGCGCTGGTGCATGCCGCGCATTCGATCACGGCGGGTGAGGGCGATGTTTTTGTGGTAGGTGGCGTGGAAAGCATGAGTCGTTCGCCGATCGTGATGAGCCGCTCGGAAATGGCGTTTGACCGGGGGATCAAGTTCTTCGACAGCACCATCGGTCCGCGTTTCTCCAACCCTGCGCTGGTCAAGCGTTTTGGCGATCCGCAAATGCCGCAGACCTCAGACAACCTTGCACGCGAGTATGGCATCACCCGCGAGCAGGCCGACACCTTCGCTGCGGCCTCGCAAGCGAAATACGCTCTGGCCAAAGGTGAGGGCTTCTTCAGCGGCGAAATCGCGCCGGTGGAATTGCCGCCCACGCGCAAAGGTCCGGTGCCTGCGGTAGCCGACGATGAGCATCCGCGTCCCGATTCAGACATCGCCACGTTGGCCAAGATGAAAGCCTTGTATGAAGGCGGTGTAACCACGGCCGGCAATGCCTCGGGCGTGAACGACGGCGCCGTGTGCCTGATGGTCGGTTCCAAAGCTGCGGGAGACAAGGCCGGCATCAAACCGATGGTGCGCGTGATTTCCAGCGCCTCTGCCGGCGCGCCGCCGCACATCATGGGTATCGGGCCGGTTGCCGCGTCACTCAAAGCGCTGGCGCGGCTGGGGCTTAGCGTCAAGGACATGGACGTTATCGAAATCAACGAAGCATTTGCGGCGCAAGTGCTGTCGTGCCTCAAAGGTTTGGGCGTGGCATTCGACGACCAGCGTGTGAACCCCAACGGCGGCGCGATTGCTCTGGGCCATCCGCTGGGCGCCTCCGGCGCACGCATAGCGCTGACTGCAGCGCGGCAGTTACAGCGCACTGGCGGCCGCTATGCACTGGTGAGCCTGTGCATCGGTGGTGGACAGGGCACCGCTGTTATTTTGGAGCGCATTGCTTAAGTATTTGATATTTTTAGTAAAAACAAAGGCCGGAGCAGAGATGCCACCGGCCTTTGCCACTTATAGAGATACACCATGACCGATTTCACCAAAGTTACTCTCATCGGCGGGCAGTTCAAATGGGATGACCCGTTCCTGATTGAAGATTTGCTCACCGACGAGGAACGCTTGATTCGTGACACCGCACGCGCGTATGCCCAGGAAAAGCTGCAACCGCGCATTCGCGACTGGAATCGTAACGAGTCGTTCGATCCGATAGTCATGCGCGAAATGGGGGAGCTGGGCTTTCTTGGCGCGCCGCTTGAAGGTTACGGCTGCGCCGGCATAGGTTACGTAGCCTACGGTCTGGTGATGCGCGAATTGGAGCGTGTGGACACCGCGTTTCGCTCGGCGTGTAGCGTACAAACCGGGCTTGCGATGACACCCATTTACGCCTACGGCAGTGAGGAACACCGCCAAAAGTATCTGCCGAAAATGGCCACGGGTGAACTGCTGGGCTGCTTCGGATTGACCGAACCGGATCACGGCTCCGACGCCGGAGGCATGAAATCGCGAGCGAAAAAAGTGCCCGGTGGCTGGAATCTCACAGGGACGAAATTGTGGATAACCCATGCACCCATCGCCGACATTATGGTGGTATGGGCGAAAGACGAGGAGGGGACGGTGCGCGGGTTTATCCTGGAGCGCGGCATGAAAGGACTGGCCACGCGCAAGATCGAAGGCAAGTTTTCCGTGCGCGCCTCGCAAACCGGTGAAATAACCATGGATCAGGTGTTCGTGCCCGATGAGAACCTGCTGCCGGGGGTGAGCGGGCTCAAGGGCCCGTTCGGCTGCTTGAATAATGCGCGTTTTTCGATCTGCTGGGGTGCGCTCGGCGCCGCTGAAGCCTGCTGGCACACGGCCCGACAGTACACGCTGGATCGCAAACAGTTTGGAAAGCCGCTGGCGGCGAATCAGTTGATCCAGAAAAAACTCGCGGACATGCAAACCGAAATCACGATTGGCTTGCTCGCCTGTCTGCACCTGTCGCGCCTGCGTGAGCAGGGGAGGGCTACCCCGGAAATGGTGTCGTTGGTCAAGCGCAATTGCACCGGCAAGGCGCTGGATATCGCCCGCATGGCGCGGGACATGCTGGGGGGGAATGGCATTTCGGATGAATTCAATGTCATCCGCCACATGATGAACATGGAAACCATCAATACCCTCGAGGGTACGCACGACATTCATGCGCTGGTGCTGGGCCGCGCGCAGACCGGGATTTCGGCGTTTTAACTTAGGTTACAGCGTGGCGGATAAGCCATCGGCGCTGCCGGGTGTAATAGTGATCAAGCCGTCGCGCCTGCTCGCGCTTTGGGTGTGCATGGCCGTCGCAGCGACTGCTGCGTTCTCACTGAGCTACTTGCCGCTGACCGCGGCCGCTGCAGTGTTTGTGCTGGCCTTGATAGCTGGGACGATCGCATTGCGGCTGCATGCCCTGAGGTCGCACGATCACGCAGTGGTGGCGTTGCGCTGCGGTGCCGGTCGCTTGAGTTGTCAGCTTAAATCAGGTCGCTGGATAGTGGGCAGCGTGCAGCCCGGCGGGCTGGTCTCGACCTGGCTGACGGTGGTGAGCGTGCGTGGCGAAGCGGACAGAGCGGTGCGCTATGTGGTGTTGATGTCCGATGCCATTGCTGTGGCTGACTACCGGAGGCTGCGGGTGTTTCTGCGCTGGTCGGGGGTTGGGGGAGAATCCGATAAGCTATAATTTTACATAATATACATTATACGAATACTATGACGGTCAAGCCGGCAGGGTGCCGTAAACCTCGCGCTCCCGATTTTGATCGAAATCTTCCGCAGCAGCATTCAGCAGGACGCGGCCGTTGGCCAGACCAACCACACGATCCGCGAATTCCCGCGCCAGATGCACCTGATGCAGGCTGCACAGCACGGATACACCCTCGTCGCGGCAAATCCCGCGTAATAGATCCAGAATGCCGGCACCGTTTGCAGGATCCAGGCTGGCTACCGGCTCATCGGCGACTATGATGTCCGGTTGTTGCGCCAGCGCGCGCGCGATCGCGACCCGCTGTTGCTGTCCGCCCGAGAGCGTATCCGCACGTTGCGCGGCCTGCGCCAGCAGCCCGACCCGCTCCAGGCACTGCAGTGCCAGCAAATGGTCGCTGCGCTCAAAGCAATGCGCGATACCGCGCCACGCCGCGACGTGCCCAAGACGCCCGGCCAGTACGTTGGCGAGCGCGGACATGCGTCCCACCAGGTTGAATTGCTGAAATACCACCGCCACCCTGCGGCGGGCGCGCCCGCGTATTTGGCTAACATCCGTTCCGGCTACAGTTACCGTGCCATGGTCCGGGTCGAGCAGCCCCGCAACACAGCGCAGCAAGGTGGTCTTGCCGGCGCCACTGGGACCGAGCAATGCAACGAACTCATGCTCGCGCACTGTCAAGCTGATATCGCGTATCGCATCACGCCCGCCAAAGGCTTTGCCCACACCCTGCAACACCAGACGTGGCGCAGTGTCAGCAGATCCCGGGCCTAGGGTCATACCAGCTTTCGGCGCAGCCAGTTGGAGAGCTGGTCCAGCAGCGTGACCACCATCAGTATCACTACAATGATGGTAAACAACCGGCTGAAATCGAGCAGATCCATACTGTTCTTCAATTCCAGTCCGATACCCCCTGCCCCCACTACACCCAGCACGGTCGACGCACGCACATTGAATTCCCACCAGAACAGGGAAATGGACGCAAACACCGGCAGCACGTCTGGCACCACCGCGTAGGAAATCGCGGTACAGCGTCCGCAACCGGTCGCGCGTACCGCCTCATACGGGCCCAACTGCATGCTCTCAAGGTGATCGGCAAAAAATTTGGCAGCACTGCCCCAAGTATGCAGCGCGATACCGAGCACGCCGGCAAACGGCCCCAAACCGACCGCAGCCACGAACAGCAGTGCGAATACGAACGAATCTATGCCGCGCAGAGCATTGAGAAACCAGCGCACCGGATAGTATAGGCGCGGAAAGGGCGTCAGGTTGCGACTGCCCAGCAGCGCCATCGGCAGGGCCAGCAACACTGCGACCGTAGTGCCGATGGCCGCCATCGCCACTGTCTCCGCGGTACGCAGCATAAACAGCGGCAACTCCTCCACCTTCGGCGGCCATGCCTGCGCCAGCCAGTGCCCCAACTTGGGTAAGCCATGCGCAAGCTTAAGCGGATCCACCTGCGCCAGCATGGCGCACATGCCGTAAAAAACCAGCACCGCCGCCAGCACCGCAACCAGCCGCAGCCCGCGTGGCCCCAGCCAGGCATGCCGGGATTCCAGTGCCGCCAACGCCGCCAAAACACTGGCGTTGGCGTGCGCTGAATTCGTGCGCGGATGCGCCGCCATCACATCACTTCGGCTTGATCTTGCCCACAGCGAGTCCGGCATTTTCGATCATGGCGTATGACTTGTGGGTAGCCGCGACAAAACCGGTGTAGCGCGAAGGTAATATGGATGGCGCCTGTTGCGGTGTAATTGCGGTGAGGATTTTCTGCACGCGATCGATGAACGTCTGCGGTGTGCCCTTGGGCACCGCAATAGCGTCATTCGGTAACGGATCGGAGGTCCAGACAATTTTGCTGCCATCCGCCTTGATGCGTCCGCTCGCAATCATCGCGTTGCGATTGCGATCATAGTCTGTCGCGAGATCGGTTTGTCCGGCCTGAACAGCAATTTCATTCGCAGGATGACTGGCGCCTTCGGCGTATTTCCAGAACGTTTTCGGGTCGATCTTCCACACCGTCTTGGCGTACCAGGTCGGGATCAGCCAGCCCGAGGTCGAGCCCACATCCGCGAACGAGATCGACATGCCCTGGCTGTCCTGCGGAAATTTCGTGATTTTGAGCTCCGGCCTGCCAATCACGATAGCGTAATAGACTGGCTTGTCATCGTACTTGACGGTAGCAATGGCCTGACAGCCGGTCGCGTTATTGGCGATGACGTAGCCCCACGGCCCCATCCAGGCGAGGTCGAGATTACCCGATGCCATGGCAACAGCCAGCCCTGCCCAATCGGTGGTGACCGACAGCTCGAAATCAGCCCCCAGCGCTAGCGCCAGATGGGCGAATAAAGGACCGAATGCTTTTTTCGTGTCGCCGGCCGTCGGCAGCAATGGCCCCACACCAAAGCGCAGTGTTTTACGTGACTGAGCGCTGGCAGGAGAGGATCCCAGCGCTGCCGCCGAGCTTATGCCCGCTGCAGCGGCGATGAATTTTCTGCGTGAAATCATAGCGTTTCTTAATCTGTCCAAGCTAGCGGTTGGGGAAGAACAACTGCGCACCGGCGATCTTATAGGTGGCGATGGCGCGCTGACCGTCGGCGGATATTACCCAATCCACAAACATTTGGCCCAGCTCTTTTTTGACATGCGGGTGCTTCGCCGGATGGACCAGCATTACGCCGTAGGGATTGAACAAGCGCTGATCGCCCTCGACTACTAGCGTAAGTTCGCCGCGATTCTTGAACGACAGCCAGGTGCCACGATCGGTAAATGTGTAGGCATTCATGGCGGATGCGGTATTCAGCGTCGGCCCCATGCCAGAGCCGGTTTCGCGATACCACGTGCCTTTGCCGGATTGCGGATCGACGCCCGCCGCTTTCCACAAACGCAATTCGGCGGCATGGGTGCCGCTTTTATCGCCGCGCGAAGCGAATGGCGCTTTGGACTCAGCGATCTTTTGGTAAGTGGAAAGTATGTCTTTGCTGCCGCTCACTTTCGCCGGGTCGCTCTTCGGCCCGATCAAAACAAAATCGTTGTACATCACGTCAAAGCGCTGCACCCCAAAGCCCTCGGCCACGAATTTTTCTTCGGCCTCTTTGTCATGCACAAACACCACATCAGCATCGCCGCGCCGCGCCAACTCCAACGCCTGCCCGGTGCCCAGCGCCACCACGCGCACCCGGACGCTGGTTTTTTTCTCGAACAGCGGCAGCAAATGTTTGAACAGCCCGGATTGCTCGGTCGATGTGGTGGACGCGACGGTGATGAATTTCTCCTGCGCATGGCCATTCAAGGCCAGCAAGGCGAATAACAGAAAAGTAGTACCCCTATCGAATAAACTCTGCGCGGGTCGTGCCATTTATTGCTCTCGTAAACTTTTTTTTAAAACTGCCCAGCAGATCAGGCACGTCTGGTAAGTGATCAACACAGCTTCGGTGAAACTTCAATTAATGGTCTTTCACGAATCAAAAACGCACTCTAATACCTCCAGCTCTCATGCTGGACAGTCTGACGATTCAGCTCATCGCGATAGAACTTCGATTTAGGCATAAACCGGTCCATCAATTCCACAAACTGCTGGTTGTGAGTCGGCTCGAGCAAATGCACCATCTCATATCAAGAATAGCTGCCTTGGTTTCACCGCTCGCTCCAGTCGCCCAAATAGCGGTAACCCAATTCGTCGCGGAACAAAGCAACAGCGCGGTTCTGCGTGGCGCGTTCGGGCTGGCTAATAGTACCGAGGGCGCTCATTTCAATACTTCCCACTTTCCGGCCTTCGTCGGGCCGACGTGGCGGATGCGCCCCTCGGATCTCAGCTTGCTTAAGTGATATTTCACGCCATCAGCGCTCAGGCCGATGCGTTCGGCGAGTGCTTTACGGGTCAAGGTGGGCTCGCCTTGCAGCGCTGCGAGGATTTTTTCTTGGGTAGTTTCTTGGGTAGTTTCTTGGGTAGTTTCTTGGGCGCCCTCGGCATAGGTAAACACCGTCCACAGCCCCGCGGCCTCCGCGCGAAACTCCGGCGCGGGCGCGTGTGCCGCGCTGCACGCCTCCAGTATCCGCTCGATGCCACGGCCCCACGACTCAATCATCCCGGCGCGGAAGAACGCGTTGGCAATATTCGGGTTAAACGGCTCCGACGAATGCTTGCCGAGCAGGTGCTCAAGCGTCCATGCCGCAGGCAGTTGGCCTGGATTCCAGATCATCAGTTTGTCGGCATACACGCTGATCTGAATCGGAATCGCGCTGGCGTAATCCTTGTGAACCACCGCGTTGAGTATCGCCTCGCGCAGCGCCGCCTCGGGCACCGGATAGGTTTCGACCCGTTGCAAGCCCTCGTAGCTAATCCAGGCCTTCATGTATTTCAACCGGATGAGATCGACAACCTGATTCACCTGGGTAAACAGGTCACCGCTGATCACGTCCTGATAGCGCAGATCGGTGTTGCTCTCGAAAAAACCGATTTTCAGGTACGCGCCGCCGATAAATCTCTCGGGCAGCGGGTGAAACAGCAGGGCAGCCGCGCGGGTCAGGTACTTGCCTTCGCGCAGATGCAGTTTGTCCAGCAGCGCGCCATCTGGCTCCTTGACAATGGCAGCGGAAAGACGCCCGCTGCGCAGCGCCTGCGTACGAAAATAGCCCAGCGCCTTTTTGTCGAGGTCCTTGAGCGCAATGCCCGGATGTGGCACGCCATCCCAGGTGCGGCCGTGCTTGCGCAGCAACAGCCGTTCCAGCGCGGCACCCTTCAACATCTGATTGGTGCTGCCGCTGCGATAGAAATATTCGCCGCGGTAGCTGATAGCATTCGGGTACGCAGGCACCACAATTTCAAGGTATTCGCGGGGTGCGCGGCCGCGCAAATTCACATCCACCATAATACCGAGTATGTCGCGCACCTTGTTGGGCAGATCGACCAGCAGCTTTTTCGCGTCGGCCACGCCCGACACCTTGCCCTTGTCGTTCCGGCCGATCACCAGCACACCGCCCTCGGCATTGGCGAAACCCGATATCCATTTCAGATACTCGTCGCGCCACGATTCCTTCCACTCGATGTGCTGATGCTCTTTCATAAACTCACGGTAGCTCGCCACGTAAATACGACAGCGCCTGCAATGACTGCGGCGCCTTGAAAAAAACCTCCACCGAAGCGCGTTCGACCAGCCGGCCTTCGCTCAGAAACAAAATGTCATCGGCCAACCTGCGCGCTTGCCCGAGGCTGTGCGTGCTCATGATGATCTTGGTGCCGCTGGCGTGGATGGCGCTGATGATGCTTTCGATATCACGCGTCGCATTCGGATCGAGGTTCGCCGTGGGTTCATCCAGAAACAACACCTCCGGCCCCAGTGCCCAGGCACGCGCGAGCGCGAGACGCTGCTGTTCACCGCTGGACAAGACACGCGCGGGGCGCCCGGCGAGACGGGACAGCCCCACTGCTTCGAGCACGTCCTCGGCGCGCAGCCGGCATTCTGCGCGCGCTATGCCCGCAAGTCTCAGTGCGTAAATCACATTGGCGATGGCCGAGCGGCGCAACATTACCGGTCTCTGGAACACCATCGCCTGTCCGCGCGCACGCCGGACCATGCCATCTTGCCGCCATATGACGCGCCCCGCGGTCGGCTTGAGCAAGCCGTGACACAGCCGCATCAGCACACTTTTACCCGCGCCATTCGGGCCCAGTATAAACGTCCGTGTGGCGGCTGAAATGTCACACGATATCGACTGAATGATGGGGCGTCCAGCGACGGCAAAACTCAAATTGTCGAGCGTCAGAGGCAGCATCGCCGATCAGCCGTGGTAACGCTGCGCGGTCAACTTGACTCCGTGCGCCAGCAAATTCACGCCGATGATAATCGCCACCAGCACCACGCCCAATCCCAGCGCCAGCGGCAAATCACCCTTGCTCGTTTCCAGCGCAATGGCGGTGGTCATCACCCGCGTCACACCATCGATGTTGCCGCCGACGATCATTACCGCCCCTACTTCCGCCGCCGCACGCCCGAATCCTGCCAGCACCACGGTCATCAAGGCAAAGCGCGTGTCCCATAGCAGCGTTCGTGCAGCGGCAAACGTGCTCGCGCCGAGAGATTGCAATTGTTCTGCGTATTCGCGCCACGCATCTTCGATCACCTGCCGCGACAACGCGGCGACGATAGGCGTAATCAACACCGCTTGCGCGATGACCATCGCGGCAGGCGTGAACAACAAACCGAAGTCGCCCAGCGGGCCAGCGCGCGACAGCAGCAAATAGATCAGCAGCCCCACCACCACCGGCGGCAATCCCATCAGTGCATTGAGCACAGCAATCACCGCCTGCCTTCCGGGAAAACGCGTAATCGCCAGCAGCGCACCCAGCGGCAGCGCTACGATTGCAGCGATAAGCACTGCCGCCAGACTCACCCGTACGCTCAGCCACACGATCTGCGCAAGCTGCGCGTCGGCGCCGGCGATGAGCCGGAACGCCTCGATCAAGGCCGCAGAAACGTCATTCACAATTCACAATTCACAAAAACAAAATAAAATCAATAGGTTATAGCAGACCACTGCGGGTCGAGGCAGCGCTGCATGTAGACTGCCGCACCTGCCACACCAGTGACTTCCGGTATCAAGTCTGCCGCGGTGACAGCGTGTTCTTCCAACGCTTGGCTGCACGCAAAAAATTTCGCGCCGTGTTCGGACGCCCGCTGCATGAACGCATACACGGTTTCTCTGTGGCGTGGCCCTGCAGGTAGTGACGCTGCGACGCCTCGGGCGAGGAGCTTTACCGAACGGCTGGTGAAATAGACTTCCACTTGCACATCCATGGCGGCGGCAGCGGCCGCATGAAAAAATGGTGTCGCGCACAGATGCGGCTGTTCAGGATCCGCTGCCCACAACAAAATGGCTAAATGCGTTTTCATGCTATAGGCGGTCCTGCAAAGTTTTCCAGCATCATCTCTCGCTCGAACGCTGGCGCCACCGCCGCACCCGACACGAGACCGTCGCCGGTTTCAGGTTCCGCGCTGGCGGAAATCCGCACCAGCCAACCCGCCCCATAAGGATCTGCGCTGATCAGCGTAGGCCTGGCGACCGCCGCCACATTCACTTCGATCAGGGTTCCCGCCACCGGGGTCCGCACAGATACTACTGTTTTCGACAACTCCAGCAGACCGACAGCGCGCCCCGCATCGAGACGGGTTCCTACAGCCTTGGGTGTAAACGCAAAAAATTCTATCGCCAGTGCCACCCCATAGGACGTCGCGCCCAAAGTCACCACGCCCTTAGCATCGCCTTGCACCCAAACATTGTAATCGGCATGGTAGTGGCGGTCTTCGGGGAATTCGCAGCCGCGCACTACGATCAATTCAGCCCTGCCCCGGTACAAAGAAATAATTAGGACTGGCGCGCTCATAGCCGGATTCATCGAGCAGGATATCCAGGGCTAATGATGCCACGTCGTCAGCCACTGGATCGGCCTGTGGGTCTTTTTCCTGATTAAACGATTTGATGTAACCCTTGCAATCCTCACAGGCTTCACCGCGCACCGCAGCGCTGCCGCTTTCAATGTGGTAGTAAGCCAGTTTTTCCTGCACATCGCACTGGCTGCAAAAACCACGAGCGATGTGCCAGTCGGTCGCGCACAACACGCAATGCAGATAGCGCGTGCCCGGCACCGGCGCGCTGATGCGCAATACGCTGGCAACCGGCGGCGAGCCACATACCGGGCACAAGTTCGGCACATCAAGTTTTCTGATTTCGCCTTCACCCAATGCACTTGCGCGTTTCACCCAATGCACTTGCAGGGCTGCGCCGACAAACGGCACGATGGCAGCGTCCAATGCCGGGTAATCCAGACGCAACAGGCCGCTTGCCTGGGTGTCGAGCGTGACGGCATCCATCTTTTCAAGCGCGGCAAGAACACTTTGCACGGCAGCAGGAACATCGGCGCGCAGGTGTTGCGTGATAGTGGTTAACACCCCACGCCACGTTGCCTCCAGCGGTGCATCCGTTCCTAAAGGCGGCAAGCCATGCGTGTGGCAGCGCTCAAGATGCTGGCGCTCTGGTGTTGCCGGCGGAGGGTGGTTATCCAATGCCTTCTGCTGCGCCCCGGCCAGTTGCGCCATCAGATGCAAAAACGCAGTGTCGCCTTTGCCCTGCGCGGCCAAAGCCTCGAAGCGCGCACTGCGATCAGAGAAAACACTCGCCGTGTCAGGCAAACGAAAAGCCGGCGGCTCTTTCAAGCCACCGGCTATTTCATCCTGGGGAACTATACGTATGGGCGCTCGTGCCATTCATGCTTCCGTTATTGACCGTCGCTGCTCACTTGCCACTTACTTGCCACTTACCTCGCGAAACCAGCCCGGGTGGTGGTGCTTGGCCCAAGCCGCGCTGACATTACCGCGGATCATCGCGCGCATGGTGCCCTTGACCCAGATCGCCGCATACACATGAACGACAATGCCGATCACCAGCACCACCGCAGATAATGCATGCACCAGCACCGCGATGCGGTTGATGTCGATCGGGAACGCGCCGGCAAAATACGGCCGCCACATCACAATACCCGACACGATCAGTAGCCACATGCAAATGACCATCAGCCAGAACATGTATTTTTGTCCCGCATTGTATTTGCCGACCTCTGGCAAATCTTTTTCGCGGTTCATCATCACCTCCTTGACCTGCTTCATCCAGACCCGGTCGGCATCGGTCATGCGGTTCCGTTTCCAGAAGCGCACCATGGTGATGCAGAAAAACACGAACATCACCACGCCGATGAAGGGGTGCAGGATGCGCGTCCATGGTCCGCCGCCAAACAGATTGGAAAAGAAGAACAGCGACGGATGAAACAGTGCCAGCCCCGACAGCGCCGCGAGGATAAAGCAGGTCGCCACTATCCAGTGGTTGCCCCGCTCTTTCGGGGTGTAGCGCTCTACCATCTTAGGATTGCTCATGCTTCCTCCTTGGCATTGTCTTCTTCCACTTCTTTCGGACCGACCATGACGTAATGCAGGAAGCCTGCAAACGCCGCCATCCCTATCAGCGCTGTGGCAATAGGCTTAGTGGCGCCCTTCCACAGCGCGACCATGGTGCTTACCGACGGGTTTTTGGGCAGCCCCACCAGTTCCGGACGATCGGCGTGTTTTAGCACATACATCACGTGCGTGCCGCCCACGCCTTTCGGGTCATACACGCCCGCATCCTTGTGACCACGTTCGCGCAGCTCACCGGCGCGCTTTTCAGCGTAAATGCTCATGTCCTCTTTGCTGCCAAAGCTGATAGCGCCGGTGGGACAGGTTTTCACACACGCCGGCGCCTGCCCCACTGCTACACGATCCGAACACAGCGAGCATTTGTAGGCCTTGTTATCCACCTTGGAAATGCGCGGCACATTGAACGGGCAACCGGTGACGCAGTAGCCGCAGCCGATGCAGTTTTCGGAAATGAAATCGACAATACCGTTGGAGTATTTGACGATGGCGCCCGGCGAAGGACACGCCTGAAGACAGCCGGGTTCCGCACAATGCATGCAGCCATCTTTGCGGATCAGCCACTCCAGTTTGTCTTTTTCGACTTCCACCTCGAAAAAGCGCATCAGCGTCCACGAACTCGGCGTGAGATCCGCCGGGTTGTCGTAGACGCCGACGTTGGTGCCGACATCATCGCGCAGATCGTTCCAGTTCATGCACGCGACCTGACAGGCCTTGCAACCGATGCACTTGGATTCGTCGATCAGCTTGGCGACTTCAGTGGTGTGGCGCACGCTCGGCGAAGGGGTGGTGGTAGCCGAACGCAACGCTATATCAAGTGATTGTAGTGATGGCATGGTAGCTTCCCCTTAGGCTTTTTCAATGTTGACGAGGAACGCCTTGAATTCCGGTGTCTGGGAATTCGCGTCGCCGACATAAGGTGTTAACGCATTGGCCAGATAACCATTTTGCGTCACGCCTTTGAATCCCCAGTGGATGGGGATACCCACCATATGCACCTTCTTGCCGTTCACATCCCAACCCTTGATGCGCTTGGTGACTACCACCGCCGCTTTCACTTCGCCGCGGTTGGATTTCACCTTGACCATCTGGCCGTTCTTGAAGCCTTTTTCCTTCGCCAAATCCTCGCCAATTTCGACAAACGGCGAAGGCTGCGTGATGGCGTTGGAGCGCGCGTGTTTGGTCCAGAAATGCTGATGCTCCGTCAGACGGTAGGTGGTGGCCGCATACGGAAAATCCGCGGCCTTGCCAAACGTTTCCATATCGCCCTTGTAAACCCGCGCCGCCGGATTGCTGATGGCCTTGGGATTGGTATTCATCAAGTTGGTGGCGACCGGCGTCTCGAACGGCTCGTAGTGCTCGGGGAACGGGCCTTCCGCCATGCCGATGGCGTGCAAGCGCGCAACACCTTCCGGATTCATGATAAACGGGCCGACGTTTTCTTCGGGTGCGGCAGTCGGGCGCATGTCAGGAACATCCGCACCCGACCAAGTCTTGCCATTCCATGACATGTACTTGCGTGACGGATCCCAATGTTTGCCGGCCGGATCAGCCGAAGCACGGTTATACAGTATCCGGCGATTGGCCGGCCACGAATAACCCCAATTCGGAAACACGCCGAGGCCGCTGGGATCGGAATTGTCGCGCCGCGCTGTCATATTGCCCGCCGCTGACCACGTGCCGCAGTAGAGCCAGTTGCCGCACGCGGTGCTGCCGTCGTCGCGCAGTTGCGCGAACACTGCCAACTGCCCGGCCGGCACCACTACTTTCTGCGGTTCCTTCGGGTTCTTCGGATCAATCGGCGACATCAGGTCGACAAGAGCGCGCCCAGAGAACTCACGCATGACTTCGCCCGGGCTGGGCGCTTCGGCATTTTGATACGGCCAGGTCAGCTTGAGTATTGGATCAGGCGCCTTGCCGCCATCCTTGCGGTACATCTCGCGTATCTTCACAAAGATGCGTGCCATGATTTCCGAGTCGGGCTTGCCCTGGCCCGGCGCATCGGCCGCTTTTTCCTTCCACTGAATCACGCGGCTGGAGTTGGTGAAGGAGCCTGTTTCTTCGGCGAAGGTCGTCGTCGGCAGACGGAACACCTCGGTCTGTATGGTTTTGGGATCAACATCGTTCAGCGGCCCGAAATTTTTCCAGAATTCGGAGGTTTCGGTTTCCAGCGGATCGGCCACCACCAAATACTTCAGCTTGGCCATTGCCGCGGATATTTTTTTCTTGTTCGGCAGCGCCGCCAACGGATTGAAGCCCTGGCACACGAACCCGCCCATCTTGCCCTGATGCATCAATTCGAACATATGCAACACATCGTAGGCGGCGTCTTTCTTAGGCAAATAATCAAAGGCAAAATCATTGTCCTTGTTGGCCGCGTCACCCCACCATGCCTTCTGCTGGCTGGTGTGCCACTTGGGGAAGTTCTGCGTGAATGCCATCTGATTCGGACGCAAGGGCTTGCCGGTGAGCCGTTTCAGATAGTCCTCACGCGAGATGTCGCGATCCAGCGGCGCACCCAGATAGCCGGGCAGCGTGTCCGAATACAAACACATGTCGGTGATGCCCTGCACATTGGCGTGCCCGCGCAACGCATTGACGCCGCCGCCCGGACGCCCCATGTTGCCGAGCAGCAACTGAATCATCGCCATGGTACGTATGTTCTGCGAGCCTACTGTGTGCTGTGTCCAGCCCAACGCATACAGTATCGTCATCACCTTGTTGGTCGCGGAAGTCGCGGCCATTTGCTCGGCAATTTTAAGGAACGCATCCTTAGGCGTACCGGTGATCTTGCTCACCAGTTCAGGCGTGTAGCGCGAATAATGCTTCTTCAATTGCTGGAACACGCAGCGCGGATCTTCCATCTTGTCATCAACCACAACGAAGCCGTCCTTGCCCAGCTCATAACCCCAGGTGGCCTTGTCGTAAACGCGCTTTTCGGCGTTGTAGCCGCTGAAAAAGCCGTTGTCGAAGTTGTAGCCTTCCTTGGTCATGAAGGTGGCATCGGTGTACGCCTTGACGTATTCCGTATGTATCTTGTTGTTGGCCAACAGATAATTGATGACGCCGCCAAGGAAGGCGATGTCGGTACCCACGCGTATCGGCGCGTAGGTATCAGCCACCGCCGCCGAACGCGTGAAACGGGGATCGACCACGATCAGCTTCGCTTTGCGATGCTGCATCGCCTCGGTCACCCACTTGAATCCACAGGGGTGGGCTTCCGCCGCATTGCCACCCATAATCAATACCAGGTCGGTGTTCTTGATATCGACCCAGCTATTGGTCATTGCACCTCTACCGAACGTTGGCCCCAGACTGGTGACCGTCGGTGCGTGTCATATTCGTGCCTGCGTGTCGAGGGCAACGACGCCCATCCCGCGCATCGTCTTGACACTGATATAGCCGGATTCATTGGAAGCGGCGCTGGACGCCAGAAACCCCAGCGTAGGCCAGCGGTTGACGGTAGTGCCCGCGGCATTTTTTTCGATGAAATTCTTGTCGCGGTCGTCCTTCATATGCTTGGCAATGCGCGTGATCGCCTCGTCCCACGAGATGCGCTTCCACTGGTCAGAGCCAGGCGCGCGCACTTCCGGGTATTTCACACGGTTGGGGCTGTGGATCATGTCGAGCACGCCGGCGCCTTTGGGGCACAGTGTGCCGCGATTCACCGGATGGTCGGGGTCGCCCTCGACATGCATGATCACGGGCGTAATGTTCTTCGACTTGTCGCCCAAGGTGTACATGATCATGCCGCAACTCACCGAGCAATACGGGCAGATGCTGCGATGCTCTGTGGTGCGCGAGAGTTTGAAGCTGCGCACATCGGCCACCGCGCCGGGCGCGTAGCCCATCAGCGCAAGGCTCGACGTCGCCATGCCGCCGGCCGATATTCTGAAAAACTGTCGTCGGGAAACTTTCATGTCCATGTGCAGCTCCTCCTGGCAAAAATGCGTTTCATCACCAAAAGAGGAGCAACTGCTGGCCCCCCTCAAAGCCCGCGTGCTGCTGAAGCTATGTCCACTTGCGTATTGAATTTTTTTAAAGATTGATCGCTGGGGATGCGCATGAACCTGTTGCTGCTCTGCGTACGCATCGCCCACAAAATGGACAGCCATACGCTAACATATTCAGCAGTCTTTTCAACTGGAATTTTCTGCTGCACTGCACGAGCCATCTGTTGCCGCCCGAGTGCTTACGAGCGGCTGTGTGCTGCGATACAAACGGGACTGCTCGATTGACGGCGCTAGTGCATAGCTGTTCTATAATTGTTAAATAATTGTTTAAAAACAGTTACTTGATAATAATTCTCTGAGGTTGCAAGCAAAAATTCCGTAGCGCCCATGCGAGTCGCGGAAGGCTGTGGGATAGAATTCCTGTCCGCGCACTCATCTGCTCAATCCTTAAAAGATACTTACACGCCCACATGACCCTGCCCTCCCCCACCCTGCGCGACGCCAGTTGCGCCGACGATTACGATCCTAATTCGATGCCGGTCGATAAGGCGCGCGCGCTGATTGCGCGTTTTCTCACGCCGCTGACTGCCACCGAACGCGTGCATGTGCGCGCCGCACTCGGCCGCGTGCTGGCGCAAGACGTGATCTCGCCGCTCAACGTGCCCGCGCATGACAACTCGGCCATGGATGGTTTTGCCGTGCGCTTTGCCGAGCTCAAAACGGATGGCGAAGTCAGCCTCAAAATCGCCGGTGCGTCATTCGCCGGCAAGCCTTTCGCAGGCACCATGCACGCGGGTGAAGCCGTGCGCATCATGACCGGCGCGGTGATGCCACCCGAAGCCGACACCATCGTGATGCAGGAACACGCCCATGCCAAGGAGGGTAATGTCACCATCGGCAGCGGCCATCGTCTCCATCAAAATCTGCGCCGTGCCGGCGAAGACCTCGCCACCGGCCAGGTCGCATTAAAGTGCGGACTGCCGCTGCGGCCTGCGGAAGTGGGTCTGGTGTCGTCGCTGGGTATCGGCGAAGTCACGGTGTTTCGCAAATTGCGCGTGGCGTTTTTCTCCACCGGCGATGAGTTGGTTTCCATCGGCGCCGTGCCCGGCGCTGGCCAGATCTTCGACAGCAATCGCTACACCATCCATGGCATGTTGACGCGGCTGAACTGCGAAGTGATCGACATGGGCGTGGTGCGCGACGACCCCGCGCTGATCGAAGCCGCCTTCGCCACCGCGGCGGCCAACGCCGACGTCGTCATCACCAGCGGTGGCGTATCGGTGGGCGAAGCCGATTTCGTGAAGGAGATGCTCAACAAACTCGGCGAAGTCCTGTTCTGGAAAATCGCCATGAAGCCCGGGCGGCCGCTGGCCTACGGCAAAATCGGTGGCGCACATTTCTTTGGCTTGCCGGGCAACCCGGTGTCGGTGATGGTGACGTTCTACCAGTTCGTGCGCGACGCGCTACTCGTGCTCGCTGGGCAAAACCCAGTACCGCCGCTACCTACCTTCAAAGTGCCTTGCACTTCCGCATTGAAAAAAGCCCCCGGACGCACCGAGTTTCAGCGCGGCATTTTGTCGCAGGATGCCGCAGGCGCTTGGCGTGTGCGCGTCACCGGCGAACAAGGCTCGGGCATATTGCGTTCCATGTCAGAATCCAACTGCTTCATTATTCTGCCGACGGATCAGGGTAACGTTGCGGCTGGCGCGCTGGTGGAAGTGCAACTGATGGAGGGCGTTGTGTAGGGTGCAATCGCCGAAGGCATTGCGCCCTACGTTTCAACCGTCACGCCTTTCCAGAACGCCACGTGACCTTTGATGTTCATGGCCGCGGGCTTGGGGTCGGCGTAATACCAGGCGGCATCTTTGTTCACCTTGCCGTCGACCACCACATCGTAATAACTCGCTACACCTTTCCAGCCGCAAGTGGTTTGGGTCGCGCTGGGTTGAAAATTCTCCATGCGCAAAGCAGCGGCCGGAAAATAAACATTGTTCTCAACGGTATCAAAAATCGCTGTTTCTGCGATAACGGTATCGTTCCAGATTGCCTTGGGCATGGTGAGTCCTTTCATGGGTAACGGGTTGTATCGCGTAGCAATGTCGTGCAAGCTTGATTCAGCGCGGCCACAATAGCACGCGGCTAATTGCCGTGCCAAAACTCGCGCGGGCCATCATCGTCGGACGGTGGTAAAGTTGCGCTACCCGGTCACAGAAACACAGCATCGACTACCCAATTGCCGTCATTCTGGCGCACGCCCGAAATGCAGTGTGTAACACGGTCCGAAGTCTCTCAATTTCGTACTCTCCCGTCGCCAACACATGATCACCCACCTACTACGCCAACCCCTGAGCCGCCGCACGCTCCTGAAAAATGCCACCACCCTTGCCGGAGGTCTTATGAGTGCCAGCGCAATACCGCTGTTTGCCCAAGTCGATACCAGCCCCATAGTTGATACGACGTCGGGCAAAGTTCGCGGTGCCACACAAGCAGGCATCCACAGTTTCAAAGGCATACCCTACGGCGCTAACACGGGGGGCAAAAACCGCTGGCTGCCGCCGCAGCCGGTGCAAGCATGGGCGGGCGTGCGCGATGCGCTCGACTACGGTCCGCGCGCACCGCAAAACGAACGCCCTGCCAAAGAGCCGCATCTGGCATGGATACGCGACACACGCGCCTACAGCGAAGATTGTCTGGTGATCAACGTCTACACGCCCGCGGTGAATGACAGCGCAAAGCGCCCGGTGCTGGTGTATATCCACGGCGGCGGCTTCGTCAGTGGTGCCAGCAGTGCCCCCGGACTCGATGGTCACAACTTTGCTCGGCGCGGCGATGTGGTGCTGGTGACGCTGAATCACCGCCTAAATCTGTTCGGTCATCTGTCACTCGCCGAATCCGGCGACGCGCGTTACGCCGATGCCGGCAACGCCGCTTTGCTGGATGTGATTCAGGCGCTGCAATGGGTGCGGCAAAACATCGCCAGCTTCGGCGGCGACCCCAGCAACGTGAGCATCTCCGGGCAGTCAGGCGGTGCTTCCAAGGTGGCGGTGCTGATGGCCATGCCCGAAGCGCAGGGGCTGTTTCACAAAGCAATCATCCAGAGTGCGTCGTCGCTGCTGCGCATGGCAACGCCCGAGGACTCCGCACGCAACACGCATCACCTGCTGGCGCAACTCGGTCTGGACAGCAGCAAAGTCAGCGCGCTGCTGGATGTGCCCGCTGCAGACCTGCTGCAAGCCATGTCCAGAGC
The DNA here is from genome assembly GCA_945906815.1 of Bordetella parapertussis. Taxonomy (GTDB): domain Bacteria; phylum Pseudomonadota; class Gammaproteobacteria; order Burkholderiales; family SG8-41; genus UBA5216. The sequence goes on along the minus strand of CAMDRT010000018.1, from coordinate 19,433 downwards.
AGTGGTCGCTGCCGGGCGCGTGGATAACTACCGCCCGGTGGTGGATGGACGCTCGCTGAAAGTGCACCCGTTCGATCCTGCGGCGCCGGCGCTTTCTGGCAGCGTGCCGCTGATGATCGGCTCCTGTGAAACTGAAATGACGTTTCCGTATTCGCAGGCGCAACACAATTTTTCGTATGACCAGGCGCAGGTGCTGGAGCGCGTCAAAGGGTTTGTCGGTGTTGACGATGCACAGGCCAAGGATTTGATGGCTTTGTACCGCCAATCACGGCCAGAAGCGTCGCCCGGAGATCTGTGGGTGGCAATCAGCACCGATCATCAGTATCGCCGCAACGGCATCCGCGCCTCCGAGTTGAAGGCGACGCAAGGCCAGGCGCCGTCGTGGCACTATTTATTTACCTGGAAATCACCGGTGCTCAACGGCCTGCTCAAATCGCCGCACACGATCTGCATACCGTTTTCGTTTGGCAACGTCGATATCGCTGCCGGACTTACCGGCAGCGGTGCGGATCGTTATCCGTTACAGCAGCACATGATGGATGCGTGGTATGCGTTCATGCGCAGCGGCAACCCGAATCACAACAGCCTGCCGCAATGGAAGCCGTATGACACCAAGGATCATCCGACGATGATTTTTGACAACAACTGCCGCCTGGTGAATGATCCGGCGAGCGCAGAACGCATCGCCATCAGCGCCTGCCCGCGCTACAGCGCCGATGGCAGCGGTAGAACCTAAATATTTGTTTCAAAACGTAATTATGGAAATTATAAAACTTCATCCCGAAATTGCAGCAGAGATACGCGGCGTCAGCATGGCGGATGTCGCCCATGACGACAATGCCTATCGCGCGGTGCGCGCCGCGTTTGAAGAGCACTCGGTGCTGCTGTTTCGCAATCAACCCATCGATGATCAGGTGCAGGTCGGTTATTCCGCAAAATTCGGCCCACTGGAAACCGCCAAAGTGGCCTCGCTCGGCGAAGGCACGCCGTTTTCGATCCTTACCAATATCGAAGACGACAGCGGCAAGCTCGTGCCACAGGGCCACAGGGAAGAACTGCGTGCCAAAGCGAATCAACTGTGGCACACCGACAGCTCGTTCCGCCAAACCCCCGCGCTGGCGTCGGTGCTGTCGGCGCGCACCATCCCCGGCAGCGGCGGCGAAACCGAATTTGTATCGCAGCGCGCCACCTGGCAACGTCTGCCCGCATCGCTGCGCGCCAAGCTCGCCGACAGTTACGCGTGGCACAGCTATGCGCATTCACGCGGCAAGATCGCGCCGGAGCTCGCTTCAAAACGTGAACAGGATGCGTTACCACCCGCGTGCTGGCGCATGCGCTGGCGCAACCCAGTGCATGGCCGTGACGCGCTCTACATTGCCTCGCACACCTACGCCATCGAAGGCATGGCGGATGCCGACGCGCTGGCACTGATCGAGGAACTCGCAGCGATCGCCACCGCACCCGGCCACAGTTATGAGCACAGTTGGCGCGCCGGCGACGTGATCATGTGGGACAACCGCGCCAGCCTGCATCGCGGCCGCCCATGGCCGCTGGACAAGCCGCGCTACATGATACGCACCACGATTGCGGCGACTGACGCGGATGGCGTGGCGGAGTTACGGCCCCCACCCACGCCACGTAAAGCGGCATGATCGCCCCCGGCGACCGGCGCGCCCTGCAGTTACTCACCACCGTCTTCGGCCACCCAGCGTTTCGCGGCGCACAGCAGGAAATCGTCACGCATGTCGCCAGCGGCGGCGATGCGCTGGTGCTGATGCCCACCGGCGGCGGAAAATCGCTGTGTTACCAATTGCCTGCATTATTGCGTGAGGGCACCGCGCTGGTGGTGTCACCACTGATTGCCTTGATGCAGGATCAGGTCGCGGCGCTAAAACAACTAGGCGTGCGCGCGTCATTTCTCAACTCCACGCTCGATGGCCGGGAAGCCAATGCGGTGGAGCGCGCACTGCGCGCCGGCGAACTGGATCTGCTGTACGTGGCGCCCGAGCGCTTGATGATGCCGCGTATGCTGGATCTACTGTCAGATTCAAAAATCGCGCTTTTCGCCATCGACGAAGCCCATTGCGTGGCGCAGTGGGGCCATGATTTCCGGCCCGAGTATCTGCAACTGTCGGTGCTGCACGAGCAGTTTCCCCAGGTGCCGCGCATCGCGCTCACTGCCACCGCCGATCCGCAGACGCGCGACGAAATCATCACCCGTCTCAAACTGGATGAAGCACGCCTCTTCGTTTCCAGTTTTGACCGCCCCAATATCCGCTACACCATTGTCGACAAGCAGGATGCGCGCGCGCAACTGCTGCGATTCATACGTGAAGATCACAGCGGTGAAGCAGGCATCGTGTATTGCTTGTCACGCAAAAAAGTGGATGAAACCGCAACCTGGCTGGCGACGCAAGGGGTGCGCGCCTTGCCGTATCACGCGGGCATGGACACTGCCGCGCGCGCAAGACATCAGGCGCGCTTTCAGCAGGAGAACGGCATTGTCGTTGTCGCGACCATCGCCTTCGGCATGGGCATCGACAAGCCCGACGTGCGTTTTGTCGCGCACCTGGATTTACCCAAGAGCATTGAAGGCTACTATCAGGAAACCGGCCGCGCCGGACGTGATGGAGAAGCTGCCGACGCGTGGATGGCCTACGGCCTGGGGGACGTGGTGCAGCAGCGGCGCATGATCGATATGTCCGAAGGCGGCGAAGCATTCAAGCGTGTGCTGCTGACCAAACTCGATGCGCTGCTAGGTCTGTGCGAAAGCGCCGGCTGCCGCCGCGTGCGTCTGCTCGATTACTTTGGCGAGCCCAGTACGCCCTGCGGCAATTGTGATAACTGCGTAGCGCCGCCACAAACCTGGGACGCCACTGACGCCGCACGCAAAGCGCTGTCGTGCATATACCGCACCGGGCAGCGCTTTGGCGCGCTGCATCTGATAGACGTGCTGCGTGGCCGCGCCACCGAGCGTGTGACGCAGTGGCATCACGAGCAGCTCGCGGTGTTCGGCATTGGCGCTGATCTGGATGAGGCCCTGTGGCGCAATGTATTCCGGCAATTGGTGGCGCTGAGCTACGCGCGTCCCGATCACGAGGCTTATGGCTCGCTGCAACTCACCGACGCCAGCCGCGCGGTGCTCAAAGGCGACGTTCGCGTCGAAATGCGCCGTGTCATTGCAGTCAAGGAAAAAAAGCTGAAAACACGCCGCACTGCAGGCATCAGTGGCAGTGGCAGTGGCAGTGGCAGTGGCAGTGGCATCAGCAGTGGCGCAGCACCCAATGAGGCACTACTGAACAAGCTCAAGGACTGGCGCTACGTTCAAGCGCAGTCGCAAGCGGTGCCCGCGTTTGTGATTTTTCACGACAGCACGCTGGCGGGTATCGCCGCCGCCAACCCGAAAACGCTGGATGCGCTGTCGCAAATTTCGGGTATAGGCGCAAAAAAGCTCGAACATTATGGCGCAGTAATTCTGGAATTGCTGCACGGCGAATAACTCGATCCGTCTTGAGGTTAATCCGCCTGGAACCCGGTTTGCTTCACCACGCGTGCCCACTTGGCGCGCTCGCCCAGAATTATTTTCGCAAACGCATCCGGGCCGTGATTGACCACCGTGCCACCATCAGCAGCCATGCGCTGTATCAGGTCCGGCGCTTGCACGATGCGGGCAATTTCCGCGTGCAGCTTGTTCACAATCGGCATCGCTGTGCCTGCCGGAACCAGCACGCCGTACCATGGGCTCACGTCGTAACCGGGCAGCGTCTCCGCTATTGCTGGAATATCTGGCAGCAATGCGTCTCGCTTGGGCGTGGTCACCGCCACGCCACGCAAACGTCCTGACTTGACATGCGGCATCACTGACACCGTGCTGGTAAACGTCATCGCGCATTCGCCGGTAATCACATGCAACGCCGCCGGTCCCGCGCCCTTGTAGGGCACATGAACCAGGTCAATCTTCGCCATGACTTTTATCAATTCACCCGACATATGCGACACGCCGCCGGTGCCTGACGAAGCAAAGGTCAGACCCGCGCCGGGCGCTTTGGCCAGCGCCACCATGTCACGCACCGTTTTCACACCGGTCGACGGATGCACTACCATAATCAACGGCGCGCTCACCGTCAGATTGACCGCTTGAAAATGGCGCTCAACGTCATACGGCAGGCGCCGGTAGACGGCCGGATTGATGCTCAGTATGCTGGTATTGCCCAAAAAAAGCACTGAGCCATCCGCCGGCGACTTCGACAGCATTTCCGCGCCGATCGCGCCATTGGCACCTGCGCGGTTATCCACCACCACCGGCTGACCCCAGCGTTCAGTGAACTTTTGTCCCAGCAGCCGCGCCAGAATATCCGTCGGCCCGCCCGGTGCATACGGCACAATAAAGCGCATGGGCTTGGACGGATAAGCGTCGGCGATGGATTTCTCCTGCGCGTTTGCCGTTGCGACACATCCCGCAAGGGCCACGCAGCTTACTATGATCTTTGTACTCGTTTTCATGCACGCATTATAATGGCGGCACCTGCGTTCACCGCAACCGCAACCGCAAGCTCAGCGCTCACGCCCCGCTTCATGAAAGGCCTTGGTCAGCGGTGACAATAGATAGTCGAGCACCGTGCGTGTGCCGAGGTGGATTTCGCCTGCCACCTGCATGCCCGGCGTGAGTGTGTAGCTGACGCCTTGTGCGACCAGTTCCTGCCCTTTCATTTCCACGATGGTCTTGTAGGTCAGCGGCAGCGTTGACTTATTGCGCCCGATCTCCAGCGGCACCTGCGTCGCGGCCTGGTTTTCGCTGGCGTCGGCGCTGACCTGCCGCACTTTGCCTTCTATCATGCCGTATTTCTGGAATTGAAACGTCATCAGTTTCAGTTTCACCGGCTGACCCTGACGCACAAAACCCACGTCATCATTGCTTACCCACACCTCCGCCACCAGCGGTTCATTGCCCGGCACCAGCGTCATCAGTATGGTGCCGGGTGCCGCGACGGTGCCCACGGTGTGCGTCGCCAAATCCTTGATGATGCCGGCCTGTGGCGCTTTGAGTTCCATCAGGCCGCTGCGATGCTGGTGCTTGCCCAATTCCTGCTGCAACTTGTGGACTTGCAGCGCCATTTCCACGCGCTCGTTCTGCAACTGCTGGCGGTAGTTGGAGGTGATCTGCGCAAGACGCTTGCCGGCCTGCTCGATGTTTGCACGCAAGCTGGCGACATTTTCGGTTTGCGCTTTGAGGTCCTGTTCATTCTCGATATGTTGCCGCACCCGTTCCTGCGCCATCAACTTTCCGGCAAACCCTTCGCGCGCGAGTTTGCTCCAGCCGTCGGCGGTTTCCTTGTAGATAGGTACGGTCTGCTTGAGCTTCGCTTCAACTTCCAGCGCCGCTTTCAAATCCTGCCGTGCTTTGGATAATGACGCACGCTCGCTGTCGACTGCGTCCTGATACGCCTGACGCCGTGCGCGGTGCTGGGCTTCGACTTGCGCCAGCAAGGTGGGGTCGTCATCACTGCGGCGCAGGATGGTCGAGCTGCTCATTTCGGCGTCGATGCGCCGCAAACCCAGTTGCTTGAGTTTAAAATCGTTTTCGACCACACGCCGGTCGGCATCGGTTAACAGCGGATCCATGCGCAATAACACCTGCCCGGCGCGCACCGTTTCACCCTCGCGCACCAGAATCTCCTTGACGATGCCTTGCTCGAAAGGCTGCACGATACGCAGATAGGTTTGCGGCACCAGCTTACCGGTAGCTACCGCGACTATATCAAGCTTGCTGAATGCCGCCCAACCCAGCAGACAGGTAAACAGCAGCAGCAGAACTTTGAGCATCCAGCCCGCAAAGGGTGACGGGGGATTTTCACGCACGCGCATCAGCGCGGGAGCGAAATCGCGAGGGTCGGCGGAGGTGTCGAAGAGGCGGGCGGCGATGCCTCTATCGGCAGTAGGTTCGTGTTGCGGCATAGTGAGTGAATTAGCTCAATCGCACCATCCCCTCCTGCAATCCTGAAAACGAGCGCAATGACTGCGCGTCCTGCCCAAATCCTGGCGCGCCTATAACCTGTTGCGCCGCATTCAGGCTGATGCCGGTCAAGCCGTTGTTCAGACCATAGTAGTAAGCCAGATCACCGCCGATAGCGGAATTGTTGGCCCCCGACAGGTGAAACTGCATCAGTGCATCGCTGATCTGCCAACTGCTGAGGCCGGGGTTGCTGCTACGAGCCTGATCGAATTGACCGACCAGCCCGAGGAAGTTGAAGTTCTGCACGCGATGGTTATGCAGGGCGTCCGCCGAATTGGGATCGAAATCAGCACTGGCGTCCAAGATCATTTGAATCCTGAGCATGGTCTGGTTAGTGGTCCCTGCATACCAGTCCTTTAACGTCACAGATTCGTCTTGCCCGGTGCGGACAACCAGGTCATTACCCGATTTGCTCAGCGCCACGTCGTCGTAATCGATACCACCACCGAGAGAGAGGATGTTTTGCGCGCCGGCAGCGCCCGCGACGATGTCCGCGCCACCGCCACGGTTGAACGCGACAACATTAGCCCCAGCGCCGGTGTTGATGCTGTCACTACCTGCGCCGCCAGCGAAGAAATCATTGCCACTACCACCGGCCATTGTGTCGTTGCCGTCCCCACCTGCCAACAAGTTGTTACCGATGCTATCGCTGATGCTGTCGTTGCCGCCGCCGCCTTCCAACGCAGTGTTGCCGGTCTGGCCCGTGAGCATTGTGTCACGTCCGTCGCCGCGCAACAGGCCGGGCATGTCCACCACCTGCATGGCCGCGGGCTGCATGCTTCCAGTGTCCCAAGTGACGCCATTGGCAAAGTCAACAAACTCGATGGTGTTGGCAGCAGCCGTGAACCAGTTCAGCACCCGAATGCTGTGCTGCTGGTCGGCGGATTTCAGCATCAGGTCGTCGTTAAGCCGGCTGAGCGCAATATCCGTGGGCGCAATGCCCGCTCCAAACTGGATACGGTCAGCGTTGCCCGCCGTGGTGTCGTTCTCCACAATCACGTCTTGGCCAAAGTTCAGGTCGAAGCGGTAAGTGTCGTTGCCAGCGCCACCGGTGAGCGTGTTGGCAGCCGCGTTGCCTGTGATCACGTTCGCCAGTGCATTGCCCGTGCCGTTGATCGCAGTAGCGCCGATCAGCGTGAGATGCTCAAGTTGGGCACCCAGCGTGTAGCTGATACTCGTCTGCACCGTATCCGTACCCTGGCTTGCCGCTTCAGTGACAGCGTCACCCGCCACATCGATACCATAAGTGTCATCGCCTGCGCCACCCACCATACGGTCCGCGCCAGCGCCACCATTGAGTGTGTCATTGCCGCTGCCACCATTGAGCGTGTTATTACCTGCGTTGCCGCTGATCACGTTGTTCAAGGTGTTGCCGGTGCCGTTGATACTCCCGTTGCCAGTCAGCATCAGGTTCTCGAGGTTGGCTGCGAGCGTATACGTCACTGCCGCCAGCACGCTATCCGTGCCCTGGCTCGCGGCCTCGGTGAGGGTGTCGCCGGCAATATCTAAAATGTAGGTATCGTCGCCCGCACCACCTGCCAGACTGTCCGTGCCGGCGCCACCATTGAGCGTGTCGTTGCCAGCGCCGCCGCTCAGCGTGTTGTTCCCGCTGTTGCCGGTGATCGCGTTATTCAACGCGTTGCCGGTGCCGTGGATAGCCGTAGTTCCAGTCAGCGCAAGATGCTCCAGGTTCGCGCCCAAGGTGTAAGTAACGCCCGCCTGAACGATGTCAGTGCCCTGATTCACCCACTCAGTTATGGTATCGCCCGCCACATTCACCACATAGCTGTCATTGCCCAGGCCACCTGCCATGCCATCCGCGCCAGGGCCGCCATTGAGCGTGTCGTTACCGTCACCACCGTTGAGCGTATTGATGCCGGCGTTGCCTGTGAGCAGGTTATCCAGCGCATTGCCGGTAGCGCTGATCGCGGTGGTGCCCGTCAGCGTTAGATTCTCGACGTTGGCGCCGAGGGTGTACGTCACCGAGGACTGTATCGTATCGGTGCCTTCGTTCAGGCTCTCAATTACCACATCTGCACTATTGTCCAGCACATAGGTATCATTGCCAGCGCCGCCCGACAGCGTATCAGCACCCGTATGGCCACTGAGCGTGTTGACACCGACATTGCCGATGATCACGTTGTTTGAAGCGTTGCCGGTGCCATTGATAGCCCCAGAGCCGGTCAGCGTAAGATTTTCAACGTTCGCAGACAGGGTGCGCGTGACGGAACTTTCTATAGTGTCCACACCTTCGTTTGCATTCTCAGTCACGGTATCGCTGGCGCTATTAACGATATAGGTATCGTTGCCTACTCCGCCGCGCATTGCGTCGTTGCCCAACCCCCCGTCGATGAGGTCATTACCGCCGAGCCCATTGAGTGTGTCGTTGCCGCCCAGTCCCAGAATGCGATCATTGCCCCCGGTACCATTTATTGTCTCTGCAGCATCGGTGCCACGTATCGCCAATGCCATGTCTTTAAGGGTGGCATTGTTCCAGACCGTGCCATCCGCAAACCGGACCTGCTCAATTTCGAAGACAGCATCGAAGAAAAATCCGAAGACTATCAGTTGATCGGTAATGCTGTGAATGGCAATCACCAAAGCCTCGTCCATGCGCGATACAGTCACGTCCGTCGTCAGGATACCCGCGGCTAACTCTATAGTGTCGAACTGCGGACCCGCTGCCCCGAAACCGTCATCGCTGATATAGTCCTGACCATCACCACGGGCAAAGACGTAAGTATCGCTGCCCTCATCTCCCCGCAAAAAGTCTGCCCCCGCGCCGCCGGACAATCGGTCATCGCCTTTGCCACCGCTCAATTCATCGTAGCCTTCATCGCCCATCAGCGTGTCATTGCCGTCGGCGCCAAAGAGTAAGTCATCATCCAGTCCGCCGGCCAGCACATCATTCCCCTCGCCGCCATCTAGCCAATCACGACTCGCCTCGCCACTCAGCGCATCATTTCCAGCCTCCCCGTACAAAAAATCGCCCTCCGCGCCACCTTGCAGCGTATCGGTGCCGCCGCCGCCATAGATACTATCTATGCCCGCATCACCGTGCAGTTGGTCATCGCCGATGTTTCCGTAAAGGAAGTCGCCCCCCTCATGGCCCGACAAAGCATCATTACCCTGATTGCCGAAAAGCCAGTCATTACCCAGGCCGCCACTGAGGACATCAGCCCCCAAGCCGCCAGAGGCGGTATCGTCGCCACCCAGCAGGTTGAGCAAGTCGGCGCTGTTGCTACCCAGATAAACGTCGGCATTTTCGCTGATGACAATGGTGCCGCCATTCGCCATCCGCACATCCACCGCGGCGTCGCTCCATATTGTGCCATCCGCAAAACGCAACTGCTCCATGCGGTACCGCGTAGGCGGCTGGCCATCCATCGGTGGGACGGGATCGAAGTGGTAATTCACTGTAACTTGATCAGCGCTACCTGCGATCTGCAACACCAGATTGTCGTAGGAGTCCAGCAGAGAAGGGCTGCGAGACAACACGATATCTGATACCAGGACATCGGCGCCAAACTGGATTGCATCGGTATGCATGGAGAACGAGGAATCTTCAGTAATCACATCCTGCCCCGCGCCTCTGCCGAACAGATAAGTGTCATTACCAGAACCGCCCCCCATGGTGTCTGCGCCCGCGCCGCCATCGAGGATATTGTCAGCGCCGTTACCGGTGATCATATTGGCGGCCGCGTTGCCGGTGGCATGCACGGGGCGAATATACAGCCCCGAACCGTAGCTGCTCTCTAAAAGCTCCAGGTTTTCCAGATTGTTGCCGAGGGTATAGTCGTACAGGCTTCTCACCGTGTCGATGCCATCGTCACCCAACTCCACGAGCGTGTCCTCGTTGACACTCGTCACGCTGCTTGTATAGCTGTAGGCGTTATCATAGTACGACCCGACCCGGTGGTCCGCAAGATAATAGATGTCGTTGCCGTGACCTCCGATCAATGTGTCAGCGGCTATTGCACCAAACAGCGTGTCGTCGCCATCGAGTCCAAGCAACGTGTTGGCATTCTGGTTGCCGGCAAGCGCGTTGTTAAGCACGTTGCCGGCACCATTGATCGCCGCGCTGCCGCTAAGCAACTCCAGGTTCTCGAGATTGGCACCAAGTACATAATCGAACGAGCTTACAACACCATCGACCGAGAGTTGATTCCCATAATAGTTCAACGCCGTCTCGATCACGACATCACCGGTATGGTCGACAAAAAAAGTGTCATCTGAGTCGGCACCGATCATGGTGTCTGCCCCGGCACCACCGTCCAGTACAAAGTTATAACCCAAGGAAGCGCGATCAGAGATTATGCGATTGTTCAGTGCATTACCGGTCATTTGCCGGTTACCGTTAATCCCGTGCGTCATAACGAGATTTTCGACATTCTCGGGCAAGGTATATGTAGTGGTGCTCACATAGGCTGTGTCGATGCCTTCTCCCGGCGCTTCGATGATGGTGCCGGTGGGCGAAATATAGCTGTCATCACCGGTGCCGCCGATCAACGTGTCAGGATAGTTAGGGTCACCTTCCAGTCGATCATTGCCCGGTCCGCCGATCAGCAAATCGACGCTGGCATCATAAGAAAAACTGCTAACAAGATTGTCATCTCCCAATCCGCCGTCCAGCGTATCACTGCCGCCACCACCCACTAGAAAATTATCCCCGGTGTTTCCGGTGATCGTATTATTCCCCGTATTGCCGACAGCACCGACATTGAAATACCCGGTCAACATCAGGTTCTCAAGATGTTCTCCCAACGTGTAGGAGACCGAGCTTTGCACCGTGTCGATGCCGCCATTGGCGGCCTCGGTAATGGTGTCGTCGGCGTTATCGACCACGAAAGTGTTGTTGCCGGCAGTGCCGGTCATCGCGTTTGCAGTACCTGCGACCACGTGAGACAGGATCGCTGCACTATCCCAAATCGTCCCATCAGCGAGCGCTATACTTTCGATTTTGAGGTTGCGGTCAGTCCTGAAGAAATTAACGATCTTGATCTGTGACTGCCCAGCATCAAGCGCCAGTAGCAGGTTTTCGTCGTCCCGGAGCAGAACTAAGTTAGCGGGCGTGATTCCCACGGCGAAAAGAATTTGGTCTTGCGCATTCGAGGTGACGAATCCACTTTCGCTAATCGTGTCGCTACCGTCACCCCGGCCGAATTTGTAGATATCATTGCTAGTGCCTCCATACAAAAAATCATCCCCGCTACCACCTTCCAGGGTGTTATTTCCACTGTAGAATATTGCGGTAGCGCGATTGAGTATATCGTTGCCCGCCCCGCCGATGAGGCTATCATTGTCGCCATCTCCTTCGAGCACATCGTCGTCTACGCCGCCGTCCACCGTATCGTTGCCGCCGCCACCATACAAGGTGTCACTGCCTGCGGCACCCGAGATCAGGTCGTTACCGGCATACCCCAAGACATAATCGTTCCCACCCAGAGCATTGATGGTCTCGCCGTAGGCGTAGCCGATTATTTGATCGGCTCCCTCCGTAATCGGATTACTCACAGCAGCCAGAACAAATGCGTAGTCCCACACCGTGCCATTCGCGAACGCAATCTGCTCGACCTTGAGCCCCGCATCCGCGCGCGCGAAGTAATCACGAAGCACGATGGCATCCTGCCCATTCACACGCAGCTTCAGGTTGATAAATCCATCGTTAAACGTAAACCCATAATCACGAACGAGGCTCACCTCCTGGGGTGAAATGCCGGCAGCAAACTCAATCCGGTCGACGTTTGAAGGCGAGTCTATTGCTTCAGTAATGATGTCTACTCCGTCGCCGCGTGCGTAAACGTAGACATCGTTACCCAGGCCACCCTGCAGCACATCATCCAAGGCCCCGCCTATTAGCCGGTCATCCCCGGCTTCACCCAACAACGTATCTATGCCCAACCCACCGAGCAGCAGGTCATTGTCGTCGCCACCCAGTAATAGGTCATCACCAGCGCCTCCGATCAGGCTGTCGTTGCCGCTGCTGCCCAAGAGCAGGTCGCTACCCTCGCCCCCATCGACCACGTCTGCGCCCGCGCCGCCGTCCGCCTGGTCGTCGCCGGCATTCAAGGTCAGGGTGTCGTCTCCTTCACCGCCGAGCGTCGTGTCGGCACCATCGCCCCCGTCCAGAGTGTCGTTACCGTCGTCGCCTTGCAAATCATCATTACCACTACCACCCTCCAACGCATCATTGCCTGCGCCGCCCAGCATGCTGTCACTGCCACTACCACCGTTGATCGTATCGTTGCCGTCGTCACCAAAAAACGTATCGGCCCCGGCATCGCCGCTGAGCGCGTCATTGCCTTCGTTGCCCGCGAGTTGGTCATTGCCGTCACCACCGGCGATGGTGTCGTCGCCCGCCCCGCCACTGAGCTGATCTATGCCCGCCCCGCCGCCGATGTCGTCATCGCCGTTCCCGCCCTGCAAATCGTCGTTTCCGAGCGCGCCATTGATCGTGTCGTCACCGTCTCCGCCGGCTACTAAATCGTCATCCGCTTCACCATCCATATAATCATTACCGGCCTCACCCAACATCTGATCGTTGCCGTCGCCACCAAACAAAATGTCATCGCCGCCATAGGCGCGCAGGTAATCGGCGCCTGCACCACCGTCCATATAGTCAGCCCCTTGATTGACCAGCGGCGTGTCATCCGCATCCCCAAACAGTTGATCAACGCCATCACCGCCGAATAAAGTGTCTGCGCCGCCGTCGCCCTGAATTTTGTCGTCACCCCCTTCACCATCCAGATAGTCACTACCGTGTTTGCCGGACGCAACGGTATTTGAGTCGCCTTCGAGGATGTCGTCGCCTGCCCCGCCGTACAATTCGTCGTCTTTACCATAGCCGAACAACGAGTCATTGCCGTCGCCGCCGTCGAGATAATCCGTGCCGTGAAATTCCTCCTCCAACAGGGCGTTGTCACCCATCAGTAAATCGTTGCCCACACTGCCTATCAATTCATCAGCGCCGCCATCGCCAACGATGGTGTCGTTGCCCTCGCCACCGTCGAGGTAATCCGGCGCGTGAGAGGGTGGCAGGGTATAAATTTCCGTGCTACCAACTGTCATAGAGCCTTGCGTCACGTCACCGAAAATCGTGTCGTCACCCACATCACCGTAGATCGTGTCTTGCCCCGAGAAGCCAACTAGAAAATCGTTGCCTACTCCGCCCTCCACAAAATCGTCGCCGCCGCCTGCGGCTACAAAATCGTCGCCTGCACCCGCATCAATGCTGTTCGGGCTATCCTCAAGGCGTGCAAAAAATAACTGAGTTGCTAGGGCATACACAGAATCAAGACCAACGGCGTAGACCTGCGCAAAGCCCAGCACCGGGTTTGTATCTTCAATAAATACGCCAAAAGGGTGGTTGGTCCGGTCAAAATAGTTGTCTGCCGCATACGTCCCAAAATTGCCGCCACCCACAATAAAATCCCGCCCAGCACCGCCAGAAATCGCATCCGATCCCAATCCCCCATCCAGCAAATCATTGCCGTCGCCGCCTTTAAGAACGTCATCACCCGCACCCGCTTGCAGGAAGTCATCGTCATTGCCGCCATCCAGTGTGTCATCACCCCCATCGGAATACAGGATGTCGTTACCGCCGTCGCCATAGAGTGCATTTTGCGTGCCCCTGCTTTTGATGACATCAATGCCGACTCCGCCCTCGCCTTCCGCCCCAGGGCCGAAGAGGTCAATCTCGTCATTTCCTGTAAGGCCCAGCGCAGTTTGGTTCAGCCCTGCTACCAGAGCGGACGCTAAGCCTGCACGGTCGTCCTCATTCGTACCAAAAATAAATGTGGGCACTATCGGTGCGACAGGACCTATGTCTATGCCAAAGTCGCCGCTACGGAATCCCAGCACGCGCAAGCCGCCTTGCTCACCCGGCTTGACGACAGTGAGCACGCCGTCCACGCCCGGCGCGCCGGTGAGCGCGTAGAGGGTCTGCCGCGAATCTTCAAACAGGCGTGGATTGTCGGGGGACTTTTGTGTCTTGAGGCCCTGCAGGCTTACACCCAGAAACTGCAGGTCACCCAGTTTCGGTCCATCGGCGCCCTCACGCGTATCAGTGATGTTGTCAAAGCCGTCACCCTTGCGCCAGAGGTAGGTGTCGGCGCCCAGACCGCCATCGAGATTGTCGTCGCCAAAGCCACCGAGCAGGGTGTCGTTGCCGCTGCCGCCGCTAAGATGGTCACCACCGCTGCCCCCTTCCAGGCGGTCGGCACCCGCCTCGCCTCTCAGGTTGTCTATACCAGCGCCGCCATACAGACGGTCGCCCAGGACGTTGTCCGAACCCGTCATCGTGCGTCCCGCTTCGCCAGCGAAGGCCACGAGCTGCTCCTGTGTGGTGCGAGCTCTTCCAGTACGCCGCGCTGGCGCTAAACCGCCTGGGGGCAGCACGAAGAAACGTTCTTCGTTCGCCAAGCCTTCCACACCGGGGCGATAGAACCGGTATTCAATTGCGGTGCTGCCCTCGGCAAGGTGAACGAGATCCGGGGTGTCGCGGGTGTTGCGTAACATCTCGGCAAACAGCAGCGCCGATCGGTCGGTGATCCAGTTTTCGGTCAACGCGCCTAGTCCTGTCTCGGCGTTGTAGAGGTCGAGCTTGCCGTCATGGACGCCGGTGTTGTGCTGCGCATACAGGCCATGGTCGCCGGTTACCGCAAACGGGTTGAGTTCTTTCAAGGCATAGCGATACGCGATTGCTTCGCTGCCTTGGGCAAGGCCGGCCAGGATGGTGGCGCTGGTGGTGGCGAGCGAGTCTATCGTCAGCGCGCCGTTGTAGGCGGCAACGCGATCCTGGAGGATTTTCAGGTTGGCGTAAAACTGCTCGCGGTTGCCGGTAGCCGTCGGCAGCGGAATCGATGCCTGCGGGTCTTTGAACAGGTGTCGCAGACTGTCCAGTGCGCGTTCCAGAGTGACGTTCGGTATCGCCGAGGCCGCATTGAGAATGGCGGTAATTTTGTTGAGGCCCACCGGAGGGTCGGTTGTATTTATCGACGCGGATACCTTGACAAAGAGGTCATAGATTGCAGCGCTGTCAGTCATTTGCGAGCTACTGTGGCCACCTGTCGTTGCCAATCCTCCACTCTCAATATAGATCCCGTCAAAGCCCCCAGGCTGTTGAAGAATACCGTTGTTCATCGCGGCGAACTCCGGGCCGGCGATGCCGTAGAAATTATGAATCGCCGTGGCCGTAAACACGGGCGCACCACCGAGTTGCGAAAATACGGAGTCAGCCTTGACATTGCCAATCTTGAAGCCGAGCGCATTGACTACGAGGGCCGTCGAGGACACGCCCGGAAACAACCGCGTGAAAGCCATCGCCAGATGGCCACCCAGCGAATGCCCGGTGACGTTCAAGGTCGCGGGCATTGCCGTCAGCACGCCGGAACCTTGCCGCTGGCTGGCATCAGCAAGTTGTCCCGAAAGAACCCAACTCACAGTATACGATCCGTCGACCGGGCTCGCGCTGATCCTTGCCGCCGTATACTGGCTGCCCAACGCCGTGTTGGCACGCTGCCAAAAATTGTAGAGACTAACTAACTGCGCGACGGCAACGCCATCATTCAGAATGATATTTACGTCATTGAGAATATCAGTGATGCTCGTTGCCTGAGAGCCCCGAATCGCCAGTGTGCATGCGCCCGTGTGCCGGTTCCTGAAAATCGTCGCCGAGAAACCCGCGGCGGTGTCCGGCACGTGATCGGCCACTTCCCAGTCGGTGACGAAGGCGGTTGCTTGGGCGGGGGAGAATTTGCTGTCAGCGGTGGTGAGGGCGGTTTTAAGCTGTGCATCAGTCATTACTAAATTACCAGCGGCATCAAAAAAGTTGGCATATGCAGCTTCCGCCAACTGGGTCTGTTGAAACAGTGCCTGAATTGTGCTCAATTTTTTCTCCTAGTTAGCTGTTTCTCAACATCGACGAATTGCCTCCGAAGTTCATAGGTATCGTGCTGTGAATTAGCGCCTCTACCACAACGCTCATTGTGTAACCAAAACTTCCAACCAGACCAACCGCCATCGCCTCTTATCTGTGCCGTATAAAAATCCACAGACCGCGCCAATACTTCATTCGACTTGGTGTCCACTAATTCCTGTTCGAGCCGCCATCGGTTGAACAGGAATTTACCGTGGAACTTAACCACTTTATTGATACGTTGATTAAGAAAATACGTGTCGGTGAAGTTGTCGATGTCGCCCTCCCGTTTTGACGGTGCGCCCTGTCTCGGCACCAACGTCCCCATCACCCCCGGATTCTCAACCTGCCATTGTTCAACACTCTTGTAGACCCAGAAGCCCGCTTCGCTCGAACAGTAGTACTGGTGCACTGCCACCGTCGGCAGCCAATCCCAACAAGGAATCAGATACAGCACCAGTGCCGCTCCCCAGCCCCAGCGCTTTGCGCTCTTGCCGTTCTTCTTTGCATGTTTGATCGCCCCGCGTACGACAAAAACACAGAGCAAGAAATAAAGCGCCACTGCGCCCAGAATCACCACGCCCATGTCGAGCCTCCGTTCTGTGACGCAGAAGCGTTTAACGCCAGGCACCGGATTCGCTGCACGGTAAGTGGCTTAAACAGCGCGACCCAACTCTGCCGCCGGGTCTTGGCGCCGTGCGTCCTGTTGAGACGGTTTTCGCCATAGTCAGCACGCAAGTCTGCCCGCACCAGGGATCGACATATATGAAAGGGGGGAATCAATCGCAGTGCGTGCTCGACTCGACGCGTCTTGCGCCGGGCCACGTTCGCCCGACCCTGCAGGCATGCGCGCGTAGCCGCGAACCGCGCCTTGTCGTGCGCATCTATCGAGGGGTGAACAAAAGCATGGTCTGCGAGGCGCGCAAGGCCTGGCTGCGCGGCTTGCCCGGCAGGCTTGTTCCAGACCTTATACCCAACGCTCATGTCCGACTCCCATCTAGCCGTTCACTCGCTTGTGTTCTTATTCCCTGTCGTTTAGCTATCCGCTGCGAAACATAGAGTTACGCACAAAAAAATTATGATCCGACTCGCCCTGCAATGGATTTCATCTTCCGGGCGTTCAAGCACTCCAGACGCGCCTCGCCGATCAGGGATCGGTGAGGGGTTGACATCATCTGCCCCATTTCTGAGAAACGCAAATCGATAATTTTTATCGGTTTTAACATTTTTCAATAAATACAACAGATTACATTCTGCTTGTGGGATGGCACGCGGCTCTTCGCAACTTTTTTTACGGATCGTGACGCCAAAACCCCCGAACTCCAAGAGTCAGAGTGATCGCCATCGCCATCAGCGGTGATGATTTGAGTGACGCTCCAGTCAAAGCTGGAGGGGCTGATCGCGCTATCGCCGTCGACCAGGTCAGCGACAGCGCTGCCGACTATCAGGTCGCGGTCATTGCCGCCCGCGCCATCAAGGGCGTCGTCTGCACGCGAATTTCAACAAACCCCTAGCGGTAGTCCTGATGCCAGCACACGTCAGTAGGAAGGTTGTGACACCCAGACTTTGATCACCTTGGGCTGCGGGGCCGAACGGACAACGGATACGGCTGGTGCCTGCACGGGCATGGATCCCGATTCTAAATCCAGCGGCGTAATGCGGGCATTTAGGGTAAGGGATGTGTGCTCAGCAACATGCGTATCCGGTGCACCGTCGGTGCCGGACGCGGGTTCCGCCTGCGCGGATTCGGCGGCGGTCTTGGCGGGATCGATATTCGACGCGGCCCACAGACCCCACGCGACCGCAGCGATCATCACTGCCGGATTGGCTAGCTTTGCCAGCACCGACAGCGAACGGCCGGACAGGGTATTGCTGATCACCGCATTTCCGCGTTGCAAGCTCACTCGCTGTGCCGGATCCATGGGCAACGTCTCCAACATATTTCCGACCACGCCTTTGTATAGTACCTGAGAGAAATCCACGGCGGGAGCGCTGCCCGGACTTGTCCGCGATCGCGGCGTGGATAGCGGGGTGTTTTCCGCAGACGCAGCAGGCGCCAGCACAAACAGCATGAAACCTGAAACACACAGCAAGCGCAGAGTGGGCATATGCTGATTTTCCGTAATCGCTGATCCGCCGGAACATTTCACGGCGCGGATCACATGATGCCCGCATCGCAAAACACAGCAGGCGTTGAATAAGGGGGGATATCACATCGCTTTTCGCAACACCCAACACATTATTTAATGCAGGAAACGGTGACAGCCCGCGGCCGCTCAAAACCTCACGGGCATCGCGTTTGTAGGAAAAATGCCTATGCGGATAAGCGTAAAAGTGGCAGCCCCTTAATGGGAGTTTGTCCACTTAAGTCAAAGGGCAGTGGCGCGCACAATCACTTCCACCCTATCGCAACCGGTCGTGAAACAGGAGAATCAACCATGAGTCGCGAACAACTGATGAACGACATCCAGGAAACCAATCTGGGCTACCTGCTGTTGGCGCAGCAAATGATCAGACTGGACAAAGCCACGGCCATGTTTCGGTTGGGCGTTGGTGATGACGTGGCAAAAATCCTGGATCAGTTGTCACCAGCACAAATCCTGAAAATGGCGGCGTCCAACATGCTGCTGTGCCGCTTTCGCTTTGATGACCAGATGATATGCGCGCTATTGACCGATCACGGCAAGGGCAAGCCGATGGCGCAATCGCATGCAGCCGTGCTGATGGCGGGTCAACCCGCCGCCGGCCTCGCCTGATTCCGTTTCGCACGAAGGGGGCGGTAAAACTGGCGATTTCCAGGTAGCCTGTTTGCCAAGCTGATTACTGATGGTGGGCGGTACTGGGATCGAACCAGTGGCTTCCACCGTGTGAAGGTGGCACTCTACCGCTGAGTTAACCGCCCGGAAGAGACATTGCAACGCTTTGCAAGCGACGCGGATTTTACCACTGCTGTGCCTGTCCCGCCAATTCATGTGCGTAGCCTACAGCTATAATTCCGCTTTGTAACAAACACGGGTGCACCGCGCGTGACTAAAAATATCACGGTAATCGGCGCCGGTATTGTCGGTATCGCCACCGCCAGCTACCTGCGGCGCGACGGGCATACGGTGACGGTGGTCGATGGGCGGCCGCCGGGTGAATATTGTTCATTCGGCAATGCGGGCATTCTGAGTCCAGGTTCCTGTGTGCCGCAGGCGCTGCCGGGTGTGCTGTCCAAGGTGCCGGGCTATTTATTCGATCCGCTGGGGCCGCTGGCGATACGCCCCGCCCACTTCATGAAAGCGCTGCCGTGGTTTTTGCGGCTGGTCGCCGCGTCACGGCTATCGCGCGTGGAAGCCATCGCCGACGCGTTGCGTCCGCTGTTGCGGCAAACCTTCGACGCCTATGCACCGCTGGTACGGCAGGCGCAGGTTGTCGACCTGATTCGGCAAACCGGTTATGTGGTGGCCTACGCGACGCGCGACGCTTTGCACAAAGACGCGCTGGCGTGGCAGTTGCGGCGTG
>CAMDRT010000017.1 GCA_945906815.1 Bordetella parapertussis | reverse complement strand
GATCGGCACCGAGATCGCGTCCAGGGCGCCGGCCGACGGCTACACCATCCTGCTCGCCGACGCGCCGCATACCATCAACGCGCTGGTTTATACCAAGCAGCGCTACCACGCGATCCGAGATTTCACACCACTGAACCTGATCGCCACCTCACCACAGGCGCTACTCGCACATCCGTCATTCAGTGGCAATTCACTGAAAGATCTGCTGGCGATGCCGCGCGCGCAGAGCGAAAAGCTGGCGCTGGGATCGAGTGGCCTGGCCAGCGGTCCGCACATGCTCTACGAGTGGTTGCGGCTTAAAACCGGCTTGACCCTCAACCACGTGCCCTACAAAGGCGGTGGCCCGTCGCTGGCGGATGCGGTGGGCGGGCAAATCCCGCTGGTCATGAATGCCGTACCCGCAGCGATGCCGTTCATCCGCTCGAACCGGCTGAAAGTACTCGCCATTACCAGCCCGCAACGCCACCCGCTGCTGCCCAGCGTGCCCACGTTCGTGGAATCCGGGGTAAAGGATTTTGTGTCGTTTCAGTGGTATGGCATGCTCGGCCCTGCCGGGATGCCCAAGGACATCGTTACCACCCTCAATCGCGAAATCAGTAGGGCACTCAATGCGCCGGATGTGAAAGACCGTTTCACAGCACAGGCTTTCGATCCCACACCTGGCACACCAGCGGATTTTCTCAGACTGCTGGAAGCAGAAAACCAGCGCTGGCGCGACGTGCAAAAACAGGTGAATGTGCGGCTCGACTAAGGGCCTCACCCAGCGTCCGCATCTGAGTTCAGTCCAGATTCAAGCGGTACGCTTGCGCTGCCGTGCCATGGAAAAGCGCCCGCTTGTCGTCCGCGGAGTAACCGGCGGCAATGCGTTTAAAGGTGTTCCAGATGACTGCATAGCTGACGGAATCCCGGTCCGGCGGGAAATTGCTTTCGAACATGCAGCGCTGCGGGCCAAAGTTGTCTATGCAATGTTTGAACAGCGGCCCCCAGCTCTCGGCCAGCTGCGCCGAAGATGCGGGTGCCGCCAGTTTTTCAAATCCAAGACCGAGATAGGGCATACCCAGCCCGCCAAGCTTGACGAAGACATTCGGACACTTCGCCAGTTCCGCCATGTGGGATTGCCACTGCGCGATGGCTGCGTCTTTGCGCGCGAGGTAGGTGCGCGTCGAGGCAATCAGGCCGCCGATATGATTGAGCACGATGGTGGTGTCGGGGAAGGCGCGGGCGAGTTCGGCCAGCTGCAGAATTTGTGGGTGATAAATCATCGCATCGAAACTCAGCTTGCGCGGCGCCAGCATCGCGAAACCGGCACGGAAATCTTTATCCTGCATCACATCACGCGGCACGATGTAGCGGGTGGTGTTCAGTTCATCGTCGGCGTCCCACTTGGTGCTTACGCGGATGCCGCGAAAGCGCCCGCCCCCAGCCGCGATCTGCGCATCGAGCACCTCTGCCACCGCAGCGCCCACGCTGATGTCTGCGGTGCCGACGATGCCGGCGCACACCAACGTACTGTTGTAGGTGCTGCTGGCTGCCATCGCCGCCGCGCCGTTGGCAAATTCGACTTCGCCCAACGGTGCCATCAATGCCGTGGAATTCTTGCGATAGAACGAGCCGCATTCCACAAACACCGAGGCCTTGATATTGTGGCCGGACTGCGCCTCGGCCAAAAAATCATCGAGAAAATAACGGCCGCCCGGGCGCACCCACATATGGTGGTGCGCATCGATAATCGGCAGGTCGGGTTCGAGAATAGCCTCTACCTGTTGTGCCAGCCATTGCACCTTGCGCTGATGCTGTTCCATGGCGGCCTGGGCATCGGCGGGGTGATTTCTATGGGTATTGGGCAGCAATTTGGTAGGCATGAGTGACTCGTTTCCCGATTGAAATAGTAACATGACGCATTGTCGCCCAAAAAAACCTGAGAAAGATAGTTGCCTATGCCGAGTTACATTACCCGGATGCTATCGCTGCCCCTGCTGCTTATGGGCACAGGCGCTGCGAGCGCGCAGCCTTATCCAACCAGGCCTGTGCGCATCGTCACCGCTGAGGCTGGCGCTGGCAGTGATTTTGTGTCGCGCATGGTGGCGCCGGGGCTGGCGGACAGCCTGGGCCAGCAGTTCATCGTCGATAATCGCGGTGGCAGTGGCGTTATCCCCATAGAAATCGTGGCCAAAGCAGCGCCCGATGGTTATACCCTGCTGGTGTTTGGGAGCACGTTTTGGCATTTGCCGTTTCTGCAAAACGTTTCCTACCATCCGCTCAACGATTTCCTGGCAATCACATTGGCCACCACCACGCCTTTGCTGCTGGTGGTGCATCCGTCATTGCCGGTGAAATCGATCAAGGAGTTGATCGCCTGGGCCAAGGCCAAACCGGGCGAGCTTAACTATGCGTCGGGTATTGCGGGCTCAGCCACGCACCTGCCGGCGGAATTATTCAAAGCCATGGCCGGCGTTGACATGGTGCGTGTCGCCTATAAAGGTGGAGGGCCGGCGCTTAACGCGCTCATCGGCGGCGAAGTGCAGCTCATGTTCGCCACCGCCAGCGGCGCGGCACCACTGGTCAATGCGGGCAGATTGCGGGCGCTGGCGGTTACCAGCGCGCAGCCGTCCACGCTGTTTCCCGATTTGCCCACGGTCGCCGCTTCAGGACTGCCCGGGTATAACGCGGCGTCAGTGATGTGCATTTTTGCACCGGCAAAAACACCTGCGGCGCTGATTCATCAACTCAACCGCGAGCTGGTGCGGGTACTGCACAAGTCCGAAGTGAAAGAGCGCTTTATCAAGGCAGGCGCAGAGGTCGTCGCCAGTTCCCCCGAACAGCTTGCGGCTGTGATGAGATCCGATATGGCGACGATGGGCAGGGTGATTAAAAACGCCGGCATCCGCGCGCAATAGGCCGTGCCCAGTTCAGTCCGGCTTGATGCCATGATCCTTGATGACCTTGGCCCATTTCTCGACATCCCGCCGATTGGCTTCGGCAAACTGCTCGGGTGTATTCACCACCACGACGGCACCCACGTTCGCCAGCCGCTCCAGGGACTCAGGCGACTTGATGACCTTCACCAGTTCGGCATGCAGCCGGTTGATGATGGGCCGGGGCGTACCCGCCGGCGCCAGCAGGCCGTAGTAGGTGCTGGACTCGAAACCTGGAAAGCCGCTTTCGTTTAGCGTAGGAACATTCGCCAGCAAGGACAGGCGTGTCGGTGCAGCCACCGCTATGGGGCGCAACTTGCCCGCCCAGATGTGCCCCAGGAATACACCGGTGTTGGCAAACAATAAATCGGTTTCACCGCCCAACATCGCGATCACAGCGGGGCCAGCGCCTTTGAACGGCACATGCACCACCTTGATGCCCGCCTGTTGTGCGAACAGCACCAGCGCCAGGTGGCCGCCGGCGCCATTGCCTGAGGACGCCCAAGTGATTTTTCCGGAATGGGCCTTGCCGTACGCCACGATATCCTGAATGGTCTTTGCGGGAAAAGACGGGTGCGCCACCAGCACGTTGGCCACATTCGCGAAATTGGTGATCGGCGCGTAGTCTTTGACGGGATCGTACTGCACCTTGTCAAACAGCAAGGTCGGAAACGTGTGCGTGTTGCCCGAGCCCACCAGCAGGGTGTAGCCGTCTGGCGCCGCTCGGGCGACAAACTCACCGGCGATCAATCCGCCGCCACCGCCGCGATTCTCATAAACGATCGGCTGTCCCAACGCTTCCCCCAACCTGAGCGCAATCGGCCGCGCAATGACGTCCGTTCCACCGCCGGGGGCATAAGGAACCACCCAGCGTATGGGCTTGGTGGGATAAGCGCCTTGCGCGAATACCGTGGAGACAGCGGCAATACCCAGTGCGTAAAGCAACGAAACAGCGGCGGCACGCATCACTTTATTTCCTTTCAAGCTAGAAAAAATTCAGCTACAGAGAACACAGAGTTTACCGAGGTCAATCAAAAAATTGGAGCGATTATCGCTCTCACCCAACAGGTGCGTGTGACGAGCAAGTGCAAGCACTGCTCTGTGTTCCTCGGTGCCCTCACAAGAAACAAAACACCCCGCCCCATGTTTCTTTGCGAACGCCTGGCCCGCCGCGTGGGATTGGGAGACTCTGTGGCTGAGCGCTATCATAGCTTCGGATAAGGCTGCTCCGCCACCATGACCTCCACCAGCGCGGGCTGTGTTCTGGTTGCGGCAAGGCCCTGTCGCAACGCCGCTTCGACATCACCGGGATCGGTTACGCGTATGCCTTGCGCACCGCAGGCCCTGGCGATCTCAGAAAAATTGGGACTCTTAAAAGTAGTGCCGTAGGTGTGGCCGTAGATGTTGGTCTGCTGCATGAAGGTTTGGCCGAAAGCGCCATCGTTAAGCACCACCATGAGGATATTGGCCCCGTATTCCGCAGCGGTGGGCAAATCGCCGATGGTCATGAGAAAAGCGCCGTCACCCGCAAGCGCCACCACATCGCGCTGTGGAAACTCCATCTTCGCCACTATCGCCGTCGGCAGCGCGTAGCTCATCGCGTTCCAGACACCGGACTGCATGAACGACTGCGGCGTGGCAATACGGCGAAAGGTGCGCGCCCACATCTGGCAATTGCCCACGTCGCTGGCCACCACCGCATCATCGCCGAGCACGTTGTTCATGGCGTTCATCAGCACGCCCGGAGAAATGGGCGTGTCGTTATTATGTTGCGCGCTGTGCGCGGCCAGGCTGCGGCGGATGGCAGCCTTGCCTTCGGCCATCTGCCGCATCAGCGCTTCGTTGCGCGGCCGCTGATAATCGCCGAGGCGCTCCAGCAGCGCGCTCAGGAACAGCGCAGGATCAGCCACCCGCTGGTCGTCACCCTGATAGCGCGCATTCGGCCCATCGTCAAAGCCAATCAGGATCAGATTTTTCTCCGGCGCGCGCTCTTTTAACTCGCTCATCTCGGCAGCACCCGCGCGCAGCCCCACGCCGAATACCAGATCGGTGCGGGCGAGCGCTTCGACGCACAGCGGATAACTGCGGGCGTGCTGGAAATGGCCGGCGAAAAACGGATGATCTTCGGGGATGACGCCGATCGCGTCCTGGGCGCAGATCACCGGCGCTTGCAGTTTCATCGCCAGTTGCGCAAGCTGCGGCATCGCGCCCTGCCGGATGATGCCTTTGCCCGCCGCCAGCACCGGCGCATGCGCTTGCATCAACCGTCTTGCACACTGATCTACGTACTGCGGATCGGGCTGCGCCACCACTGTGGCAAGCGCTTTATAGGCCGGTAGCGCCGCAGGATGTTCCTGCAATATGTACTCGCTGTAGTCGGACACGCGCGGCAGCTCGACGTGCACCGGTCCCGGCCGCCCGCTGCGCGCGATGTGAAAGGCTTTGGCCATGACCTCAGGTATGTCCTCGATGCGCTCGACGCGCACGCTCCACTTGGTGATTTTCTTGAACATATCGTGAACGAAGGCAGGATCATCCACGCCGTGAAAGGCTTCGAGGTCTGCCTTCAGCGGCACCGCGCCACCGATATGGATCATGGGAGAGGCCGCGCCGTAGGCCTGGGCAACACCCGCCATGGAATTCAGACCGCCGGGGCCGGCGGTCACCAGACACACGCCCGGTTTGCCGGTGAGGCGCCCGTAGGCGTCAGCCATGAGCGAGACGTTGGGCTCCTGCTTGCAGGTGACAAACCGTATCGATTCGACGCGGCTCAAGCCATCATAGATGGGATGGATGTGGGAGCCGGGCACACTATATACCCGTGTCACACCTTCTTCGCGCAGGGCCTCGGCCACTGCCTCGCCCGCATGCATAGTCTTGCTTTGAGTCGTCATCGTGTTTTCCTTAGCACACAGCTACCAGGTCACAGGGCAGCAACAAATGCCTCGATCAGCGGATTGATTTGGTCTGGAAACTCGGTCGGCGGGAAATGCCCGGCGCCGGGAAGTTTGATGTACTGCGAGCCGGGCACTGCGTCATGGATTTCTTTTTCGTACTCCGGCGGATTGCCGTGATCGGCCAAGCCACGCAGCAGCAGCAATTTCGGTTTGAGCGATGCGATGCGCTCGCGCACATCAAAAGCGTCTATGGTCATCAGATCATGGTATTGCGACATCGGGCCCACCTGTTTATGCCGCGCCAGCAAGCGCTCGCGCAATTCAGGCTCCACGAACTGCATCGCGCGCAACTGAAACGCCAGCCATTCGGCGTAGGCTTGAGGGTCTTTCGCGGCCCGCAGCCGCATCTCGTAGGTGTCCGGCGCGCGCACCTTGGGCCGTGCCGAGACCGTCATCACCACCAGGCCACGCACTTCATCCGGATAATCCAGCCCATATTGCAACGCAATGGATGCGCCCAGCGTATAGCCCACCAGCACCAGATCTTTGTGCTTGCCCTGCGCCCACAGCCAGCCGCGCACCCATTCGGTATAACGTGCCACATCCACACAGCGCTCGCCTTCGAGGTGCCCCGGCAAAGTGGGTGCCACGCTGTTCGGAAAATGCCTGAGTTGGTAGTAATAAGCGTCAGCGCAGGCGCCCGCGCCGGGGCCATGTATGAATACCAGTTGTGTCATGCAAAATCTCCTGTGGTCATTTTGTCCCAGCCCCGGGATGCAACTTCCAGCCTGACATTCAAGGCGTTGATCCGCGCTTTACTTGATCTGTGCGACTTTGCAGATAACCGCCGCAAGCCAGTATGCCCGAATTTGACAGGAACACGGTTTTGAATCCAAATGCCGTGCCCACAGTGCCAAAGAATACCGGGATCACCACGTGCGTGACGCTTCTTAAGGTTTTGTAGAGGCCTATCGCCTCTGCAATGCGGCCCGCCGGCGCCAAGACATACAGTAAGGACATAATCATCGGCTGCGCGCAACCCACACCCAGGCCGAGCAAAAAGGCAATCACCGCCAGCGCGTAAGCATTCACAAAAAACGGCAGCAGCAGATAAGCCAGTGCCGCCACGAAAATCGCTGACGTCAGTATGGTGGCCTCGCTCATTTTTTTCACGAGGAAAGGAATGGCAGCGCGAATCACAAAGGCCGCCAGCGCGACCATGCCGAGTACCGTGCCGATCGCGGATGCCGATAGCCCCACCGCATGGCCGTACACCGGCATATAAAACTGAAACAGATCCTGCGCCGAACCTATGATGCCACCGGCGATGAAGGTGGCGCGCAAGGCCGGTATGCGCCACAGATCAAACACGCTCTTGGGCGTGCGGGCTTCTCCCGCAGCGGGCTTGGGCGTATTAGGCAGCAGCCGTGGCCGCCACCACAGCAGCGGGATCGGCAGCGCCACAAATAGCGCCAGCAGCCAAAACACGCGCTGATTGCCTATCGTGTCGATCAACACGCCCGTAATCAGCGGCCCCAGAAAATTGGCCACCGACCATCCCATGGTGATCAGCGCGTAATTGCGCGCCCGGTGTTGTGGTCCACCGACGCCGCCGACCGCGGCCTCAAGCGGAATGCTGAATACCAGATGACCGAGGCCATTCAGAAACGCCAACACGCACAAGCTCGCAAGTCCCGGTGCCGCCAGCGGCAGCAGCAGGGCCACCATCATCATCACCGATCCCCAAATCATCGGCAGATGCGGCGACACTCGGTCCGACAGTCTGCCCAACGCGATGGATAGAAACATCGGGGACAGCGAGAACAGCGCAACCATCACCCCGACCGTGAGCTGGTTGGCGCCCAGTTCAAGCGCATACAGCGTAACCGCAACGCGGCTGCCGCCGAAACCGATCTGGCTCAATACGGAAATCAGTACGACCAGATAGATCATCAACTATTTAACCTAGAAACGGTAGTTGGACGGGGTGGAGCGTGCGGTTATGGGGGTGCAGGGCAAGGCGCAACGACGAGGAATACTCAATGTATTCCGAGGAGTTGCAACGCAGCCATGCGCCGGCAGAACCGTTCGATACGCCCCGTAGCGCTGTCACCAAACGGGTGATCGTTGATAGCATGAAAAACCATAAGGTCATCAAGAGGTTAGTAGAATCGCGAGCGGTCAACTGCCGTTTCTAGGTTTAACCTCGACCAGCTCCAGCGCTTCGCGGCTCGGGCCTTCTATCATCACCGCGCGCGTGTCACCGAGCGGGTACGGGCCTTCGAGAAACGTCACCTGCTCACTCTTCAGCTTGGCGATCCAGGCATCGAGATCGGCAACGCCAAACGCGATGTGATCGTAGAGCTGGCCGCGCGTGCTCACCAGCGGCTGCTCGCCCTGCGGCGCGTACCAAGTCAGCGCCACATCACCAAACAGCACCGCGGCTCTGGGGGTGCGGAACATGCCTTCGCGATTGAGTGCCGGCCAGGTGCGGTCGGCGCCGCGCGGCACTTTGCAGTTGGCCTCTGTCATCGGCGCCGGGCTTTCACGCCCTGGCATCACCGGGGCATTCAGATGCTTTTGATACCAGAGTTGGGCGCAAAACGTATCTTCCTGGTACAGATGCACATGATTGAAGCGCTCGGCGGTAAAGTCGCCCATGTACTCCACCAGCACCTGCTCGGGCCCCTGCATGTAGGCGAATCCGCCGCCGCCCGGCGGCTTAACGCCTTTGGCCTTGGCCTCGGCAATCTGCGCTTGGGTCAGTCCGAGCATGCCACCGACGTTGGGCCAAGTATCGCTGTTGATCAACACATGACCGCCCTCGTCCGTGGTGTAGAGCGGCAGCAGCTTGACCTCGGGACGAGTCTTGTAGGTTTCGAGAGATTTGCGCACATCGGTAACATACCAGCCGAAATGCCAGATCGCGCTCTGCGGCGCTATCGCCGGCGCGGTATCGACTTTGTTGAACAGCAGCAGCACGTCATTCGGCGACTGCAGCGCCGGCAGGCCGCCCCAGGTGGTCTTTGCGGTACTCGCGAACTGCCGCACATAAAAGTCGATCGCGGCATCGGGATTGACCGAATTCAGATGCAGATGGTGGAAGCTTGGGGTAGGCAGCATGTGGATTATCCTGTGAAAAACTTCCGCACTTATAAAGAGCTGAGCCTGCGCAGCCCAACCTACGATTTCCTACTTTACGAAGCAGATTTTACGACGAATGTGTAGCGGATCACTTGCCTGGTATTCGCGGATAGTTCAGTGCAGGCGGTTCGACCACCGGGCGGGACGCAAGCTTTTCTTCCAGTATGCGGATCGCCGCTGCAAGCTGCGCATCCTCGCCTTTGTAGGTGGCGTGGGGCGGGTTGTCGATCTCGATGTCAGGCGCTACACCCTTGCCCTCGATCAGCCAGGTGCCTTCAAGCCCGATCTGCCCCCTCTCCGCGGCACGCGCCTGGCCACCGTCCACCAGCCGGTTCGAATCGGTCAGCCATACGCCCGCACCCGCTGTGCGTTTGCCGACCAGCGTTGCAAGTCCGAGGCGGCGCATACCCTCTGCAAACGTTTCGCCGTCGGAATAAGTGCCGGCATCGATCAATACGACAATGTGGCCGCGAAACGCAGCCTGCATGTTCCAGATGCGTCTGCCGTTTCGATCCTGCCAATAGGCCCACGCCCGGCGCAGCAGCTTTTCAATCACTATGGAATCGATATTGCCGCCATTGTTCTGGCGCACGTCGATGATCAGCCCCTCGCGTTCGACCACAGGATAAAAATCGCGCGCGAAATCCCCCACATCGGCGGCGCCCATCGCGCGCAGATGAACATAACCGAAGCGTCCTCTGGATGCTGCCTCGACACGTTCGCGCCGTTGCCACACCCAGTCGCGGCGTTTGAATTCCGTCTCGCGCGCCGCCGCTGCCGGCGTCACGATCACCTTGCGCACCGACCCCTCAGCCGTGCGCAATTCAAGCAGCACCTGCTTGCCGGCCTTGTCGCGCAAGTTCACGCTCAACGCCGCGATATTTTTCAGCGGCTGGCCGTCGAGTGCAACCATCACGTCACCCGCCTTCGCCCCCACTTCGGGACGCACCAGCGGCGGCAGACTGTCTATCAGCTCCGGGTCACTCTGATACAGGCGCGCGATGCGCACCCCGTCGTTCGCATTTTCCAGCAATGCGCCAAGCGTGGCCGGTGCGACGTTTTCGTCGCCACGCCGCAAATCGCCAAAGCGCACCGAAGAATGCAGCAAGGAAAGTTCGGCGGTCATCTGTGCCAGCAAGTCCGACAATTCCTCGCGGTCGGTCACGCGCGGCAGCAGCGCCTCGTATTTGCGGCGTATCGCCGGCCAATCCACACCGTGCATATGGGCGTCGTAGAACCAGTCGCGGTGCATGCGCCAGGCATCCACGAAAATCTGCCGCCAGTCTTCACGCGGCAACACGCTGAATTGCCAGTCGTTGAGCCGCACCTGAAGACGCGACAGTTCAGCGGCCAGCGGCGGTCTCGGGCCGGCATCGACGATGAACAACTCACCGGCGCCGGACGCAGCCCAGCGGCGCAGCATCAATTTTCTACCGTCGCCGGAGAGCGCGAACTGCCGTATGTCCGGCAAAAACACCTGCGGCAACTCCCCGGTGTTGTTGATCGCCAGCGTCTTTAGCGTAGTCCTGCGCTCGGGCGTGGTTTCAGCTTCGAGATACCACAGGCGCCTGCCGTCGCTTTCGAGCCGCGTGTAGTTGCCGGAGGCCAGCGGCACCTCATACAAACGTTGTTCCAGTCCGTCCCACGCAATCGGTGACATCTTCGGTTTGGCGGTGGGTGGTGCAGCCGCAGCGGCTTGCGTTTCAGCAGACACCGGCAGCGCGGGCGCCAGTGGCTCCGGCTTGCGTGGTGCCAGTTCATCCTGCGGTTGAAATGGAAAACGATTGCCCGGCTGCAAAGCAATCGCGTACGCCCGCGTACGCTTGTCGAAAAACGGCCCCATGTTGCGCTCGCCCCACGGCGTGGCGTTCAGTGCCACAAAATTCCGGTTCGACAAAAACCACAGCCAGCGCCCATCCGGTGAAAACGCGGGCGAGAAATTGCTGTAACGCTGCGAGGTCACCGCGAAACGCTGGCCATCGGCGACGCGAAACATCACCAGCCCATAGCGCCCCTGATTACCGATGTTTGCGACTTGCACCACAAACGCGGAACTGTCGGGCGACCATTTGATGCCTTCGAAATTCCAGTTGCCAAAGGCATCGCCCTGCTCCAGCAACCGGTTGCGTCCGCTTTCCACTTCAAGCAGCCACAGCCGCTGCTTGCGGTCGTCGTGAACTATCCATTTGCCGTCGGGCGACGGCACCCCTTCCCAGCGCAGGGTGTCGGCGTCGCTGGTTAACTGGCGGCCGGGCCCGCTGCCATCGGCGGGAAACAGCCACAGTTCGTTTTCGCCCGAGGCATCACACACCACCAGCACCGATTTCCCGTCGGGCATGAATGCCGCGCTGCGCGCGCGGCTGTTCGCGGGCACGGCGATGTTCACGCGGCGCAACGTCCCCGTTCCCGCGGTGACCACACGTCCGCGCGCGACAACCACGGCACGTTCCCCGCTGGCCGACAACCGGGCTTCTTCAAAGCGCTCCAGCGGCCGGCGCACCCAACGCTCGCGCTGCTGATCAAAATCCGATAGCAGGCGTAGCGGCACCACGTGGTCCTGCCCGCTGATCAGGTCATGCAGGTGCAAATCGGCCCCCAGTTGATAGGCCACACGGTCACCCGCGATCGCCGCGCCGCGCACTTCGAATGCCTGGTGCCGCGTGTGCTGACGCAGACTGCGCCCGTCGCGATCCATCGACCACAGATTGGTCACGCCGTCGCGGTCCGACAAAAACACGATGCGGCCCTTCCAGTGCATGGGGCTGGCGCTGTTGGAGGTCGCTTGCGTCAGCGCCACCGCCTCCGCACCGCCGTCAGTAGGGAAGCGCCACAGCGTGGTAACCGCACCGCCACGATAGGCGCGTACGTTGTCAATACTACGGTTACCGCGCGTGTACACCAGCGTTTTGGCATCGATAAAGGCGGCAGTGTCCGCGCTCTCAAGCGGCACCACCGTCTGCGCGCCACTGGTGCGCGACACCGCAACCAGTTGCGAGCGGCTCAGCGGATGGAAATAGCGCGTGGAAACCAGCACCTCGCCCTGCGGTGACCAGCCCCTCACTTCGGCGCGGCCGCCATACCAGGTCAGCCGTTTAGGCACGCCGCCCGCAAACGGCATCACATAAGCTTCCGCCGGGCCTTCATAGGTCGCGGTGAACGCGATCCACTGCCCATCAGGGGATATGGCCGCGTGGGACTCCATGCCGGGATGCGTAGTCAGGCGCTGCGCCTGGCCGCCGGCGACACTCGCCTTCCACAAATCGCCCTCTGCCGTAAACACCAGCGTGTCACCGTGCAACGCGGGGTAACGAAAGTAACCACCGTTGGCGAATGCGCTCGAGGACAGCAGAAGAAAAACAAAAGCGAGCAGACGCATGATCAATGATTTGCGGTGATCTTCATACGCAAACGATAACCGAGCAGCGGCCAGCGTGCCAGTTTTTTTCCCGCACAGCGGTTGCCGCACGGCTATAGCGAATTCCGGTATCTGGACGCGGACCAGGATTTTCACCCTGCGCTATTCCGTGTCGCGTGGACTTGGGCGTAAAATGAAACCCGACCGCGCATCAAAACTAGCATCAGCTCCTCCAACCCCTAAGGATACCCGCATGAACGCACCCCTTACCGCCGCACCCAAAATAGCCTGTTCGCCCGAAGAATGGGAAGCCCGTGTAGACCTCGCCTGCGCCTACCGCGTGGTGTCACAGATGGGCTGGCATCACAGCATTATTTACAACCACATTTCGTCGCGTGTACCCGGCACCCAATCGCATTTTTTGATTAACCCGTTCGGCTTGATGTATCACGAGATCACCGCCTCGAACCTGCTGAAAGTCGATCTCGATGGCAACAAGCTCACACCGTCGCAGTATCCGATGCTGATGGCGGGATTTGTGGTGCATCGCTCGATCCATATGGCGCGCGAAGATGCGCATAGCGTGATCCACACGCACTCGAAGGCGGGCGTCGCCGTGGCGTGTCAGGAACAGGGCTTGCTGCCGATCAACCTCGGCGCGATGCACCTGCACGACAAGATCGCCTACTACGACGTGGAAGGCGTGACCAACGATACCGAGGAAAGCGATCACATCGCCGCCGCGCTCGGCAACAAGAACGTGGCGATTCTACGCAACCACGGTCTGCTCACCTGCGGCCCGACGATGGGGCATGCCTTTCATTTGATGCGGCGTATCGAGAGCGCCTGCGAAATTCAGGTGCTGGCGCAAGCGGGCGGCGCCAAACTGATTTATCCGCCGATGGATGTGGTGCGCAAGACCGCGACGCAAACCACGCAAATCGTGCAAAAGGCAGACATCAACACCTCTGACGGTCCGGCGCTGTTGTGGGCGGCGGTGCGTCGCTGGATGGCGCAGATCGACCCGAGCTATATGGAGTAAATACGCATCAGCATTAACGCGAAATGCGTAACGGCTGCCAGGTTACCGGCAGCCGTTTTTTTGTGATGCCGCACACAGCACAGCGGATGGCTCTCGGCGCCATCGTTTGACACTGTGCTACTATTTTCGTTGACCCAGATAAAGGTAGCACAATGACCGCATCGCACAGCGCACCGCCGCAAACGCTAGACCGTGATCTTGAAGTCAGCCCCGGCGAATGGCAGGCGCAGGAGTTTTATCATCTGATGACCGCGCTCGTGATTCCGCGCCCCATCGGCTGGATATCGACGATTTCCGCCACGGGCGTAAGCAACGTCGCACCGTATTCGTATTTCAACATGATGGGCAACGATCCGCCTTACGTCGCGTTCGCTTCCACCGGCATCAAGGACAGTCTGCGCAATCTGCGTGAAGTGCCGCAATTTGTCGCCAACATCGTCACCATGCATGTATTGGAACAAATGAATTTCACTTCCACCGATTTCCCGCACGATGAAAGCGAATTCGGCTGGGCCGGACTTACCGCCGCGCCCTCGGTAAAAGTAAAACCGTTTCGCGTGCTCGAAGCCCGGGCGCACATCGAATGTGAAGTGAAACAGATCATCACCGATCACAACACCAACATCGTGCTCGGACGCATCGTGCATACGCACGTTACCCCCGCGGTGTGGAAAGACGGACGCATCGATCCGCGCCTGCTCGATCCGGTGTGCCGTTTGTCAGGGTCAGGTTACGCGCAGTTGGGAGAACTGGTGAATGTGGCGCGGCCATTGTGGGAAGACGTGAAGAGCACGCAAGGGCGCGAGGCAATGCCCAGGGCGGTCAAGCGCTGAAGTTCGTGTGCTCTCTGCCACAGCGCACACAGAGCGAACGTCACCGCATCACTTGCCTCATTCCGGCGCATGCCGGAATCCAG
Organism: Bordetella parapertussis; assembly: GCA_945906815.1. GTDB lineage: Bacteria > Pseudomonadota > Gammaproteobacteria > Burkholderiales > SG8-41 > UBA5216. The sequence continues at coordinate 70,883 of CAMDRT010000017.1, read as the reverse complement.
TAAGTGTATACATATTTGTTTTTAAACATTATTTTTAAAGGTAGTCATGCAATCCCTTCGTATCAACCGCAGCACCCTGCTCGTCGCAGCGCTAATGCTCTGCACGAGCACGGCTAACGCCGCCGATAGCTATCCCTCGAAGCCTGGTCGCCTCATCCTGCCGTTCGGCGCCGGCGCATCCACCGACATCGTGGGACGGATATTCGCGCAGCGCTTCAGCGAAGCGTGGGGACAACCGCTGGTGGTCGACAACCGCGCAGGCGCCGGCGGCATCATCGGCACCGAACTGGCGGCGAAATCCGCGCCTGACGGCTACACGATTTTTACCTACGGCATCAACCAGACGATCACCCCGCACCTTTACAAGAAGCTGCCTTACGATCACCGGCGCGATTTCATCCCGCTCTCGCTGTATGCCACCATGCCGAACATTTTATGCATCAACACCGCACTGCCTGCCGCCAGCGTCAGTGAATTCATCAAGCTCGCCAAGGCCAATCCCGGCAAGTTTAAATACGCATCATCGGGTGTCGGCGCTTCGCCGCACCTCACGATGGAACTGTTTAAATCGGTGACCGGCATCGATCTTGTGCACATACCCTACAAAGTCGCGGCACAGGGACTCACCGATGTACTCGGCGGACACCTGCAGGCGTTCTTCTTCAATCTGCCCAACCCCTTGCCCCATGTCAGAGCGGGACGCCTGCGCGGGCTCGCCGTCACCTCCGCCAAACGCGCCGAACAATTACCCAATCTGCCTACCCTCATCGAGTCCGGCATACCCAATTTCGAAGTCACCGTATGGCAGGGCTATGCCGTGCCCAAGGGAACCTCCAAAGCCCATGTTTCACATATCCACGCGGCGATGCTCAAGGCGCTCGCGGTACCTGAACTTAAGCAACGCTTTTTCGACAACGGTGTTGCGGTCGCGCCGATATCACCCGACGAATTCATGAAATTCGTCAATGCGGAAACCGTGCGCTGGCAAAAAGTGGTGGAGCTGTCGGGCGCGCAGATCGAATAGCCCTCAGACACCAGAGGTAACACCATGCGACATGTTGAGCGACACCGCACACACCGCGTGGGCTGGCTACGCGCCGCTGTGCTGGGCGCCAATGACGGGATTGTGTCGACGGCGAGCCTGGTGCTGGGCGTAGCCGCCGCGGGCGCTACTTCAAGCACCATTTTGATCGCGGGTGTCGCTGGTCTGGTGGCCGGTGCGATGTCAATGGCCGCGGGCGAGTATGTCTCGGTGAGCTCGCAGGCCGATGCCGAGCACGCCGATCTGCAGCGGGAGCGCGAAGAGTTAGCTGCCGATCCCGACAACGAAAAGGCGGAATTGACCGCGATCTACGTGGAGCGTGGACTGGATGCGTCACTGGCCGCCACCGTCGCCACCCAGTTGACGGCGCATGACGCACTCGGCACCCATGCGCGCGACGAGTTGGGTATTTCTGAACGATTAGCTGCGCGGCCGGTGCAAGCCGCATTAGCGTCAGCTGGCACTTTTGCGGTGGGCGCGCTTTTACCCTTGCTGCTAGTACTGTGGACGCCGCGATCCACGATCCTGTGGACGGTTTCCGCCGGTTCACTCGCGTTTCTTGCGATTTTGGGTTCCCTGGCCGCGCGTGCCGGCGGCGCTTCGGTTATGACTGCTGCAGTACGGGTAACTTTCTGGGGCGCGTTGGCGATGGCCATGACCGCAGGCGTCGGGGCTTTGTTCGGCGTGATTGCCTGAGGCGGACCAACGCACACTTTTCGCTCTTAGGTCACGCGAAAATTCTTGAACTGCCAGGGGTCGGATTCATCGACATCCTCGGGAAACGGATGATGGCGGCCCCGCAGCGGGCTCCACTCGGTGTAAACGCCACGCACTTCGCCCAGATACGGACTGGCGACCTCCAACACACGGCGAAAATCAAGATCGTCCGGGTCGAGGATGCCTGCGCGCGGGTTCTCCATCGCCCACACCACACCGCCCAGCACACCTGCCGCGACCTGGATGCTGGTGGCGTTGTTGTAGGGCGCCAACTTGCGCGCTTCGTGCACATTCACGCGCGAGCCATACCAATACGCACCGCGTGCGTGCCCCATCAGCAACGCCCCCAGCTCATCTGTGCCGTCGATGATGTCGTCCATCAAAATGCGCTTTTTGTCGGGCAATTCCCAATTCTTGCCCGCCAGCTCGTGTATCGACGACACAGTGTTGTCGCACGGATGATAGGCGTAGTGACAGGTCGGACGATACACCACGCTTTCTTTTTCGCGCACGGTGAAATAATCCGCGATCGAGATCGCTTCGCCGTGCGTGATCAAAAATCCGTGGTAGTTGCCCTCAGACGGCGTCCACGAGCGCACGCGCACCGAAGCGCCGGGCCGCGTCAGAAAAATCGCCGAGTCGCAACCATACTCATGGCGCTGGCCGTCGAACGGAAAATGCTTCTCATGCGTGCCCCATCCCAGTTCACAGGGCTGCGAGCCTTCGCCGACAAAACCATCGACCGACCAGGTATTGACGAATTCAAAACGCTGCTTGCCCGGACTGGCCACCTGCGTGTCGCGCTCGGCACAATGAATCACTTTCACGCCGAGCTTCATCGCGAGTTGCGCCCATTTGGCCTTGGTTTTGGGAATGTCGGTCTTGCGGTGCAGATCGCGCGCAATATTCACCAGCCCCTGTTTCACCCAGTGTGAAATCAGGCCCGGATTGGCGCCGTGCGTGGGGATGACTGTCGGCCCGCCGTTGGGATACTTGTCGCGCAGTGCGCGCACGTCTTCGCGCAAGCCGTAGTTGGAGCGGTGCGACGCTGACACCGTCGGATCGGTGTAGCCGCCGAGCCAGGGCTCGATGCAGGTATCGAGATACAACGCGCCTTTCTCGTAGCAAAACTCAATCAGTGCGACGCTGGAAACGTCTACCGACAGATTGAGCAGGAAATCACCCTTATCGAGCAAGGGGTCGAGCAGGCCGCGATAATTGTCCTGCGTCAGTGGCTGAACAATGAACTTTATGCCGAAATGCTCAGCCTCGGCCTGACCGCGCTCGTCGGCGGTGAGGATGGTGATGCGCTCCAGCGGGATGTCGATGTGCCGCAACAGCAGCGGCAGCGTGCCCTGCCCCACGGAGCCGAAGCCCACAAACACCAGTCTTCCGGGAAATTTAACGTGCTTTTTATCTGCCATTGCATAAACTGCCTAGTGTTTGCCTAGAAGGGCGCGCAGTGTAGCATTTCGGGGCGCAGAAGCAATGCCTGTCGCAGCCGCTGATCGCCACGGAAAACTATGAATAAGCATTTGTTTTAATTGTATTATTTTAATTGCATTTGAGACCGCGGAAGTACTCCTTGCACGCCCGGACACACTGCTAAAATCAGCATCCAATATCCGCTTGTAGCACGACACCCACATGCCTGATACCGCATCGACTCCCGCCACGAAAATTGTCGCTACGCTGGTGGCCAACGCGCGCGCCGCGCAGGCTGTCGCCGCGCGTTACACCCAGGCGCAACTCGACGAACTCACCACCGCCGCGGGCTGGGCGATTATGGAACCCACGCGCAATAAGGCGTTGGCGGACATCGCGGTGCGCGATACCGGACTGGGCAACGTGCCGGATAAAATCAATAAGAACCACCGCAAGACGCTGGGACTGCTGCGCGATCTCAAAGGCGCGGTGTCCACCGGCGTGCTCGCCGACTATCCTGACACAGGCATCACCGAAATCGCGCGGCCGGTCGGGGTGGTGTGCGCGGTAGTGCCGTCCACCAACCCCGGCGCAACCCCCGCCAACAATATTATCAACGCGCTGAAATGCGGCAACGCGGTAATCCTGTCACCCTCCCCCAAGGGGGCATCCACCAGCGCCAGGCTGCTCGAATACATCCACGCCGAGTTCAGGCGCATAGCCGCGCCACCCGACCTGGTGCAGATGCTGCCGCATCCGGTAACCAAGGAAAGCTCCAGCGCATTGATGAAGCAGTGCGATCTGGTGGTGGTCACCGGCTCGCAGGCCAACGTGCGCGCGGGTTATTCGAGCGGCACACCGGCGCTGGGCGTGGGCGCGGGCAACGTGGCAGTGATTGTCGATGACAGCGCAGACTGCGCCGACGCCGCGGCAAAAATAATGCGCTCGAAGATTTTCGACAACGCCACCAGTTGCTCGTCGGAAAACAGCGTCATCATCCATGCTGCAGTGTATGACCGCATGCTGGCCGAGCTGACACGACAGGGCGGCGTGGTGTTGAGCGCCGCCGAAAAAGGCACGCTGCAACAAGCCCTGTTCCCTGAGGGTCATCTCTCGTCGCGGGTCACCGCGCAGCCGGTGGCCACAATATGCGCGGTCGCCGGATTCACACGCCCGCAACTGCTCAACGCCACATGCCTGCTGGTCGAAGAAAGCGGCGCCGGCGAGGCTTATCCGTTTTCTGGCGAAAAACTCTGTCCGGTGCTCACCGTTTACAAGGCGCGCGATTTCGATCATGCCTTCGACACCCTGCGCGCCATCTACGCTTACATGGGCAACGGCCACTCGTGCGGCATACATACCCAAAACGACGCGCACATACGCCGGCTGGGCCTAGAAATGACCGTGTGCCGCGTGATCGTCAATCAGGCGCACGCCATCGCCAACGGCGGCAGCTTCGACAACGGGCTGCCGTTCTCGCTCACCATGGGCTGCGGCACCTGGGGCGGTAACAGTTTCTCTGACAACCTGAACTACAGGCACTTCATGAACATCACGCGCATCGTGCGTCCGATAGCAGCGCGCGAACCGAGTGTGGATGAAATATTTGGCGACTACTGGTCACGGCATAGCCGCGACCAGTGAGGCGTAAGGGGTTAGGCGCAGGCCTCGATATTTCACACGCTGCGCTTTACGTTTCACGCCTCACAGAAAAATGCGAACTCTCCGCCATTACGTAGACCTGCGCGCGCGCGAGACCCCCGCTGCGCCTTATGTGATCGCGCCGGAAACCGGCGCCACGCTCACCTACGCGCAACTGCAACGCGATTCGATACAGCTCGCGGCGTATCTGCAGCATCGCCACCTGTACCAAGGCGACAAAGTCGCGCTGATGCTGCACAACAGCTATCAGACCGCGCGCCTGCTGATCGGCGTGATGTACGCGGGCCGCATGGCTGTGCCGCTCAATCTGCTGGCGCAGACGTCACAACTGAGCTACGTGCTAGAGCACTCGGATAGCAGACTGGTCTTCACCAGCGAAGAACTCGCACCGCGCGTGCGTGAAGCGCTGGCGCACGTCCCACGCGACATTGCAGTGGTGGTGATCGATCCTGACGCTACGTCAGTTTTCGAGCCGCAAACGCAAATCACGCTACCCGACGTCAGTGCAGACGATGACGCCCTGCTGATGTACACCTCGGGCACCACCGGTACCCCCAAAGGCTGCGTATTATCAAACCGCAGCGTGGTTGCGGGCGGTGAATTCACCAGCGCCGCGCATCAGCTCACGGCACAGGATCGCGTGTTGTGCGCGATGCCGCTGTATCACATCAACGGCCAGATCGTGACCACCGTGGCGCCGCTGGTGCACGGCGGCTCGGTGGTAATGCCGCACCGCTTCAGCGCCTCCCTGTTCTGGGAGCTGGCCGTCAAACATCACTGCACCTGGATCAATGTAGTGCCCACCATCATCGCCTATCTTCTGAACGGCGATGACCCGCGTCAACGCGGGCTCGACCTCTCGCGCGTGAAATTCTGCCGCTCCGCCTCGGCACCACTGCCGCCGCAACAACATCGCGCTTTCGAGGAAAAATTCGGCATCGGCGTGATCGAAACCTTCGGCATGACCGAAACCAACGCGCCGTGCTTTACCAATCCCTACGACCCCGCCAAACGCAAAATCGGCAGCCCCGGACAGGCCTATGGCAATGAAGCCAAGGTCATCGATCCGCTCACCGGCGATGTTCTGCCGCCGCACACGCCGGGTGAACTGATGATACGCGGCGACAATGTGATGAAGGGTTATTACAAAGACCCGCAGAGCACGCAAAAAACACTGGCACCCGACGGCTGGATGCACACCGGCGACGTGGGTTATCTCGACGTAGACGGTTTCGTGTTCGTGACCGGCCGCATCAAGGAACTCATCATTAAAGGCGGCGAAAACATCGCGCCGCGCGAAATCGACGAAGCACTGTTAAAGCATCCCGCCGTGCTCGAGGCCGCCGCTGTCGGCATCCCCGACGCCAATTACGGCCAGGAAATCATGGCCTGCGTAGTGTTAAAGCCGGGCGCGCGTTGCACGCTGGAAGAACTCAAGGCATTTTCACTGAAGGAACTCGGCAAATACAAAACGCCGAAGCTTATCAAGTTCGTGCATGATTTGCCCAAGGGGCCTTCGGGAAAAGTGCAACGCTTGAAGCTGCTCGACTTCCCCGGATGAACCTGCCCTTGCGTTACCCGCATTCACAGGTCATGCGCTGGCTCATGGAAAGCTCGATTCAATTTTCAATTGAAAGGCGCATGATGCGTCACTTAAGGTATTGGTTGCTGTGGCTGGCGTTTGCCGGCAGCGCGCTCGCGCAGACTGCTGCCAACCCTGCCACGGCTTATTTCCCAGACCGGTTTGAGTGGCAGCGGCGCACGCCTGGGCAAGTGGGCATGGATGCCGCCGCGCTGGACGAGGCTGTGCGTTTCGTTCAGACCAAAGACCATCCAGCGCCTCGCGATCAGGCGCTGGCATGGGCGCAGAGCTTTGGCGTCCGCGAGCCGTATTTCGGCGGGCTGATCGGGCCGACCAAGGTGCGCGCCCCAATCAACGGGCTGATCGTGCGTCGCGGTTATGTCGTGGCCGAGTGGGGCGAAACGCACAGCGTCGACATGACCCACAGCGTGGCGAAAACGTTCTTGACCACCGTGGTAGGGCTGGCGTGGCAGCAGGGACTGATCCGTGACGTCAATGACCGGATGGCGGGTTACATGCCAGCCGACGTGACACTCTTTCACGCACCGCATAACCAGCCGATCACCTGGGATCATATGCTGCGCCAGACCAGCGACTGGCAGGGCACGCTGTGGGGCAAGCCGGATTGGGCCGACCGGCCGGAAGGCAAGCCGGAGGAATGGGCCAACCGCAAATTGTATGCGCCGGGCACCCGCTACAAGTACAACGATGTGCGCATCAACGCCTTGGCATTGGCGACGCTGCAGGTGTGGCGCCGCCCGCTGCCGGAGGTGTTGCGCGAACAGGTCATGGAGCCGATCGGCGCCTCCACTACCTGGCGCTGGTTAGGCTATGAGAATTCCTGGGTCGCACTCGACGGACAGCGCATGCAGTCGGTGTCTGGCGGCGGACATTATGGCGGCGGCATGTTCATCCATGCCTGGGACATGGCGCGCTTCGGCTATTTGTTCCTGCGCGGCGGGCAATGGAACGGCCGCCAGATCGTCGCGCCCGAATGGATACGCATGGCACGTACCCCCGGCACTGCCAACGCGGAATACGGCTTTGCCAATTGGTACCTCAACCCGAGTCAAAAGCGCCTGCCAGCCGCCCCCGAATCCGCAGTCACCTTCAACGGCGCAGGCCAGAATATCGTATACGTGGATATTCAAAACGACTTGCTGATGGTGGTGCGCTGGATCGATTCCACCGCATCGCTGAATGCGTTTATCGGCAAGGTGATTGCGGCAATTCACTGATTTATCGAGATTATGGATATCCCCACCACCCACCAGCCATCAACCACCGCGTCGCGCGACATCGAATCCCCCTACGCATGGGCGCGTCTGTGCGCGTCGCTGCTGCTGATGACCATCGGCGGCTCCGGCATCTACACCATCAGCGTGGTACTGCCGCGCATACAGACCGAGTTTGGCGTCACCCGCGGCGATGCATCGCTACCCTACACGCTGTCGATGATCGGCTTCGGTTTCGGCGGCATATTGATGGGCCGCCTGGCGGACCGCTACGGCGTGATGGTGCCGGTAATGCTGGGCGCGATGTTCTTGAGCGCGGGCTTTATTGCTGCCGGTTCGGCCAGCAACCTGCTTTACTTCAGCCTTGCACAGGGCGTGATGATCGGACTGCTGGGCACCTCGGCCACCTTCGCACCCCTCGCGGCCGACACCTCGCAGTGGTTCACGCGCCGCCGCGGCATTGCCGTGGCCATCTGCATGAGCGGCAACTACATCGCGGGCGCCGTATGGGCGCCCGTCATCCAGTATTTCGTCGACCACGCAGGCTGGCGCCAGACCTACATCGGCATGGGCGTGTTCTGCCTGTTCACCATGCTGCCGCTTGCGCTGGTATTGCGCCGGCGGCCACCCGCAGTGACACCCTTGCCGATGGTCACAGCGTCGACGCCTGCGCGGCCGTTTGAGCCGCCGCCCGGAGCGGACCCATCGCGGCCGTTGGGATTTTCTCCTGCCATGCTGCAAGGCTTGCTGTGTGTCGCAGGCGTCGCGTGCTGTGTGGCCATGTCGATGCCGCAGGTGCACATCGTGGCTTACTGCAGCGATCTGGGTTTCGGTGCGGCGCGCGGTGCCGAGATGCTGTCTCTGATGATGGCAGCGGGTGTGGTCAGCCGCCTGGTCTCGGGCTGGCTGTCTGATCACATCGGCGGCCTCAGCACCCTGATGGTGGGCTCGATCTTGCAGGGCATCGCTTTGCTGATGTTTCTTTTCACCGACGGCATCGCATCGCTCTATGTAGTGTCAGCGATGTTCGGACTGTTTCAGGGGGGTATCGTCCCCAGCTATGCGCTGATCGTGCGCCAGTTTTTCACGCCGCGGGAAGCCGGCATACGCGTCGGCACTGTGCTGATGGCCTCGCTATTGGGCATGGCGCTGGGCGGCTGGATGTCCGGTGCGGTCTTCGACCTCACCGGTTCCTATCGCGCCGCATTCCTCAACGGCACCGCATGGAACCTGCTCAACATCAGCATCGTCGGATTTCTCATCTACCGCGCGCGGCGCGGGCATGCGCTGCGGCCTGGGCAAGCCTGTTAGCGGATCACGCGCTTCGCGGCAATCTTCAGCCTCTTCGCCGCAGCAAGCATGCCGTTGTCCAGAGTGGCGACAAATTCCACGCCGTTACTATGCGCAACCGCCAGATGCAGCGCGTCGGGTCCGCGCAGTTGGCTAGCAAAGTGAGCGACGTCAAGCTTGCAAATTCGACAGATGCCCACTTGCTCACCGCCAGAGTCCCCGCTGCCTGTCAAGCAAGAAAATTCGCGACCTTTGCGGAAGTGGCTTCCTATCGAAATAGCGGGGTCAAAAAACTGGTATCCAGATAAATCATTCCGCATCGCGCAATTCGCGCAGTAACCCGGCGCTGCCAGTGCGCCAGGCAGGAACCTGCTGGCGCAGCTTTGCGAGGTGTTGCAACGGCAGCGCCTGCCTGGCTGGCGCAGCGGGGAGCACGCGCGCGACCGGCTTAACCCATGCCATCAGATGCCCAAGGCGTAACATGGGCGTCGCGGATCGGCCGCCCCTTCCAGTAATCCGTTTTCCTCGTTCACGCGTATCGCGCATACCGCGCCAGCGCGCCATTCGACCTCCTGCCACGGCGCGATCTGGTGTCCCAGCTGCGCGAGTTTTTCCGTCACCGCTTTATCAAAACGCGCTTCGAGGTTTAGTTGCCCCGGATGATAATCGTGCGGCGCGGACGAACTCGGATAACTGTAGCTCGCGAAGCGTGGCGCTTCCACCGCGGCTTGCGGTTCCATGCCGAACACCACCATATTGAGAAATACCTGCGTCATCGCCTGCGGCTGAACGTCATTGCCGGGCGAACCAAACGGCATGAACAGCTTGCCGTCTTTTAACGCCAGCGCCGGATTCGGCGTCAGGCGCGGCCGCTTGCCCGGTGCCAGCGCAGCGGGGTGTGCGGGGTCGGTCGACGACTGCGAGCCGCGCGACGAGGGACACAGCCCCGTGCCCGGGATTACCGGCATGGCGCTGGAGCCGTCGCTGGGCGTGGCTGAAAACGCGTTGCCGTGGCGATCCACCACGCACACGTACGAGGTATCCGGCGGCGGATTTGCGTCCCCTGGGGTGGCCGCCGGCAAGGGTGTTGCCGGCGCGTAACCGGCAATATCACCGGCGGCGGGCATGCCCGCCGCCGCCCCATCAGCGCGGATGAGCTTCCTGCGTTCGGCAGCGTAGGCCGGCGACAACAACACATCGAGCGGCACCTTCACGAATTTGGGATCGCCGTAATAACGGTGGCGGTCGGCGAACGACAGCTTCAACGCTTCGGTGAGGGTATGCACATACGCCGCTGAGTTGTGGCCCATCGCCTTCAAATCAAAGCCCGACAGCAGGTTCAACGTCTGCGGCAATACCGGGCCCTGCGACCACGGCCCGCAGGCATAGAGTTCAATGCCGTGAAAATTCGTATGCACCGGTGTTTCAAAACTGACTTGGTAGTCAGCGAGGTCATCCGCCGTCACCCAGCCGCCGTTGTCGTGGTGATAACGCGCGATTTTTTGCGCAATGTCACCCTTGTAAAAAGCGTCGCGCGCAGCCTTGAGGCCCGCCGTGCGGCCCTTGCTGCTGTGCGCGGCTTCCTCGTCGATCATGTATTGCAACGAAGCGGACAGCTCTGTTTGCACGAAGCGCTCGCCCACCTGCGGCGGCCGGCCGTGGGGCAAAAACACCGCCGCACTCGACGGCCAGCGCTGGTAACTTGCAACGTGATCTGAAATATATTCAGCCATGAAACCATGCATGGCGAAGCCCTCACGCGCAAGCCGCGTCGCTTCGCGCGCGACCTCACCAAAGCGCATAGTGCCGTAGCGTTCCAGCGCCATGATCCACGCGGCCGGTGCCGCCGGCATCACCGTGCGCAGTATGCCGGGCGGCATTTTACCGCCGTGTTTTTCGCGAAAATAATCGATGGATGCTGCTTTGGGCCAGGTGCCGAGGCCATCGATGTTGAGCACTTCGCGCGTGGCTGCAAGGTAAATCATGATCGGCGCGACGCCGGCGAAATTGACCCGGTCCGTTTGCAAAATACTCAGCGCCATGCCCGCCGCGACCCCCGCATCTATCGCGTTGCCGCCGGCCTCCAGTATCTGAAAACCGGCGTGCGTGCCGGAATAGTGGCCTGCCGAAATCATGTGACGTGCGCCGGTGATGGTAGGACGGTAGGTGGACATTTGTTTTCCTTTTTATAAACCCACAGCGTCATTGCGCGTGGCGACGTCCATGGCTGCCAGATCACCCATAGTCACCGGCTTCACCGGCGGACGAATTCGATAATAGCCAACGTCGCGCACCGGTATGCCGCGGCACTCGGCAATCATTTCGACTACGCTCAAACCGCACAGCCGGCCCTGACACGGCCCCATGCCACAGCGCACGAAAGACTTCATCTGGTTCGGCCCCGGACAATGTTGTTGGGTAACCAGCGTGCGTATCTCGCCGGCGCGTATTTCTTCGCAGCGGCAAACGATGGTGTCGGCATCCGCTGGCGCAACCCAGTGCTGCGCGGGGCGATACAGGGCATCCAGAAAGGGCCGCGCCGCGCGCTCCCGCGCGAGCGTGGCACGCGCACCCCGCGCACGTTCGTCACACGCAACGGTGGTCAGTTGGCCCAGATCCAGCGCCGCGGCCAGCGCCGCTAGGCGCCCCATCGCCTGCGCGCCCTGCGCCCCCACAATGCCGCCGGCGTCACCGGCCACCCCTATGCCGGACGCCGAACTGCGGCCCCACGCATCGAGCACGGGCTGAAAACAGCGCTGCCGCTCGTCCCATATATGCTTAAGATTCAGCGACCACGCCAAATTGCCGTTGGGCACCACGCCTTGATGCAACAACACCATAGCCACCGGCTCGCGCACCGTTGCGCCATCGCAATCAAATTCGATTTCGCGCACTTGCGTGTCGCCGTGCAGCACGAGACGGGTAACCCCTTTGTGCAGTGTCACGCCAGCCGCTTTCAATTCACGCAACAGCGCCAGCCCTTTGCCCGCATAGCCCGGCGACGCCAAAAATCCCGGCAGATGCGGCAACGCGGCCCAGCGATTTACGGCAGTTTCAAGTAGGGCGGCAGGCTTTACCCCGGCGCGCGTGAGTTGTGCCGCCAGCAACAGCAGCAAGGGGCCGCAGCCCGCGAGCACCAAGCGGCCAGCGCGTGCATCGGGCGCGAGTCCATGGGACTTCAGCAGCGTTTGCGCTGCACCGCAGGTGAGCACACCCGGCAAGGTCCAGCCGGGCAGTGGCATCGGGCGCTCCATGGCGCCGGGGGCGATCAGCACTTTTTTGGCGTTGAGAATGCCTACCGCGCCATTGCGCCGGTAGAACACGCGGCCCTCGGGTTCTACCTGCCATACCTGGGCGCTGTCGAGGTAATCAACCTGGGCCTGACGAAACGCGCGCGTGAGCTCGAGTCCGGCGGCATAGTCAGGACCCAGCCAATCGAGGTGCAGCGGTCGCGTCGCGGCAAGCTGCTCAATGCCACGATAAATCTGTCCACCGGGTTGCGCTTGTTCGTCGAGCACCACCGTACTCAATCCGCATTCAGATGCTGCGATGGCAGCCGCCATGCCCGCCGGGCCGGCGCCGATGATGGCAAGATCGTGGATCGCGCTGCTCATGCGCCATCCACCGCGCGTTTACCGCGCTGAAAATCGATGCGCATACCTTCGCTGACAGTGACCAGACAGCCCTGCTGGTTGGGCTCGCCGTTGATTTCCATCAAACATTCGAAGCACACGCCCATCATGCAATACGGCGCGCGGCCTGCACCGCTCACCGGCGTAGTGCGCGTGGCGCCCACCCCTTGCAGCAACATCGCGGCAGCGGCGGTAAAGCCCGCAGGCACCGCAACCGCCGCGCCGTTGATGTAGACCGTCAGCCGCGCTGGCGGCGTCCGCGCTTGCGGAGTATCAGGCAGCAGCGCGAACATCGAAACGAGCCGTCGAAAACCGCGTGAGTTCCGGCGGCAACGCACCATCGATCACGTACTGCGCATAGTGCAGCGCGTGCGCTGCGGCCAGCGTCACCCCGCTGTGGCAGGTGCAGACAAAGGCGCCGGGGAACGCACGCGACTGTTCGTAAATCGGCAGGCCATCGGGCGCCATCACGCGCAGCGCGCCCCAGGTGCGCACGATGCGCACATCGCGCAGGAACGGAAACGTTTGCACCGCGCGCGCGGACAGCGTGCGGATGATCTCTGGCGAGGTGGCGTCATCAAAGCCCGCCTCTTCGCGCGATTCGCCGATCATGATGCTGCCCTCAACCGTTTGCCGGATCATCAGTGTAGGCATGGGCAGCACCGGCGCCACGCGCTCGGTGACGATGATCTGCCCGCGCAGCGGCCGCACCGGCACATTCAACCCCACCAGCGCGCCCAACGCCTTGTTGCCCAGACCCGCACCCAGCACCAACCGCGGCGCGGCAAATGTTTCCCCCTGCGCGGTAACGGAAAAGTGGTTGGGCGCGGCGTTGATCTGGTTGACGTGTACCTGGGGCACATAAAGGCTGCCGCGTTTAAGCAACGCGGCATGCAGTGCACGCAGCGTGTAGAGCGGATTGGCGTGGCCATCGTAGCCTGTGTACGAGGCGCCCACCACGTCCGGCCCAATCACCGGCAACATTTTTTTGAGTGCTGCATGATCCAGCATCTCATACTCGAATGGCGTGTCGCCGGCCTCTGCCTGCAGCTGCGCCATCAAGCGGCGGCGCTTGTCGAATTCTTCGTCGCTAAGGCACGGGGTAACGCCGCCGGGCCGCTGGTGACCCGTGGCAATGCCGGTTTCATCCAGCAATTCCTTGGAGAATCCGCCCCACACCTCGGATGAACGGCGCGTCCAGCGCTGATACTCGGGCACCCCAAAACCTTTGCTCTGCACCCACACCAGCCCGAAATTGCCACGCGACGCGCGATGCGCGATGTCGCCTTCGTCCAGCACAACTACTTTCTGGCCACGGCGCGCGAGACCATAAGCGACGGCTGCGCCAACCAGCCCGCCGCCGATTACGATGGTGTCAAAGTCCGCCATCATCGGTCCGCAAGCGCATCGGGTTTCCTGCCGCGCACGATAACATCAGGGCACGCATCTTCATCGCATTCTCCCTCGGACAGTCAATATGAGATAACAATAATTGTAGTCCAGCTTGCTTGGATAGTGTAGCGTGCACCATACGTGCGAATCCATTCGCTGTTCAAAATACAATGTTGCTTTGTCGTGCGCACAGCGCACGCTACACTTTGCACAAACTATCCTGGAGTGCTCAAACCATGACCCGCGAATCCGCCATCTCCCGCGCCACCCGTCACTTTGACGAAGGCCAATTCATCGCCGACCTCGCGCGGCGAGTCGCCATCCGCACCGAGAGTCAAATCCCTGAAAGCCGTCCCTATATGGACGTGTATCTCAACAGCGAAATCACCCCTGCGTTTGAGCGCATGGGCTTCAAAACAGAAATTCTGCCCAACCCGGTCGAGGGCGTGGGGCCGATACTGCTGGCCGAGCGCATCGAAGGCGCTCACCTGCCGACGGTGTTGATGTATGGCCACGGCGACGTGATACGCGGCCTGGAGGAGCAATGGCGCGCGGGCATAGCACCGTGGACGCTGAAACAAGAGGGCGACCGCTACTACGGCCGCGGCACCGCCGACAACAAAGGCCAGCACTCGGTGAACATGGCCGCCATGCAAACCGTGATCGCCGAGCGCGGCAAACTCGGCTTTAACGTGAAGTTCATGCTGGAGACCGGCGAGGAACTGAGCTCGCCGGGGCTGCGCGAGTTTTGCGAGCAGCACCAGGCGCGATTGAAAGCCGATGTGCTGATAGCCTCCGACGGGCCGCGCCTCTCGGCAAAACGACCGACGCTGTATCTGGGCTCGCGCGGCTGCATGAATCTGAATTTCACAGTTGATTTGCGCGAAGGCGCGCACCACTCCGGCAACTGGGGCGGGCTGCTGGCCAATCCCGGCGTGGTGCTGGCGCACGCGCTGGCAAGCATCGTCACGCGCGAAGGCAAAGTGCTGGTGCGTGAACTCATGCCGCAAAACATTCCGCACAGCATCCGCAAGGCGCTCACCGACTGCCAGCCCACGCCCGAACCCGATGAGCCGCAAATCGATCCGTGGTGGGGCGAGCCGGGTCTGTCAGCGGCGGAAAAACTCTACGCCTGGAACACCTTCGAGATACTTGCCTTTCGCACCGGCAATCCCGAGAACCCGGTGAACGCGATTCCCGGAAAAGCAGTGGCAACCTGCCAGATACGTTTTGTGGCGGGTTGCGATGCGCAATCCTTTATTCCGATCCTGCGCAAACATCTCGATGCCCACAACTACCCAAATGTGACCATCAGCATGGCGCGCAAAAGTTTCATGCAGGCCACGCGCCTCGACCCCGACAACGCCTGGGTGCGCTGGGCAGCCGAATCGATCCGCCGCACTACCGGTGCTGCGCCCGCGATCCTGCCCAACATAGGCGGCTCGCTGCCCAACGATTGTTTCGCGGAAACGCTGGGCCTGCCGACGCTATGGGTGCCACACTCCTACGCCGGCTGCTCGCAGCACGCGCCCAACGAACACGCGCTGGGTTCGATCATGCGCGAAGGTTTGCAGATGATGACGGGGCTGTTTTGGGATCTGGCTGAGGAAGGACATCCAAAGCAGGAATAATTTTAAATTAATTAACATAAACAATCAGTTAGGATAATATATCAGCTCCAGGCCTAGGGCTTCATTGGTGCGTCAATTCACTACAACCCAGTCTGATTTGACACGCTTTCAGGCTTGCGCTATGGTTTGGGATATACGCAATGTATATACAAATAAATCTGCGAGGTGACGCCATGAGTACCGTCCAAACAACGATTTTCAAAAGCAATAAAAGTCAGGCCGTGAGACTACCGAAAGGCGTTGCCATGCCCGACTCCGTAAAACGGGTGGATATCATTGCCGAAGGCAACGCCAGAGTGATCGTGCCTGCGGGGGAATCCTGGGATCTGTGGTTCGCCAAGAAAGGGGTGTCAGCTGACTTCATGGACACACGCGACCAGCCGGCGGATCAGGAACGCGCGGCGCTGTAGCATGCTCAAGTACATGCTGGACACCAACATCGTAATTTACACGATGAAGAACCGCCCCGAGCACGTGCGCGGCACATTCAAGAAGTACGACGGACAAATGTGCATTTCATCGGTCACCCTGGGTGAACTGATTTATGGCGCGGAGAAATCGACCGCGCCGGAGCAAAATCTCGCGGACATCGAGAGCATGGTCTCACGGCTGGAGGTGATGCCCTTCGATTCGCGGGCGGCAGTTCATTTCGGGCAAGTACGCGCGGCTCTGGCAAAAATCGGAAAACCGATAGGCCCCTACGATGCGATGATCGCGGGACATGCGCGCGCTCTTGCATTGGTGCTGGTCACCAACAACGAAAACGAATTCCAGCGCGTGCCCGGACTCATGCGGGAGAATTGGGTTTAATCCAATGCCCTCCCAACCCTACCTCGTCCACGTCGATGACGTCACCCCCGAAAGCATGCAAAAAGGTGACGGCTGGGCGATCTCCGAATTTCGCTTGCTCATCACCGGCGCGCACGGTAGCGCGACGACGATTTTCCATTCCATCTTCCGCCCCGGCTCCACCCACGCCAAGCACCTGCACAGCCGCTGCGATGAGATCGCGGTCTACATCAAAGGGCACGGCATCGTCGGCCAGAGCGATCAGCGCACCGAGGTCAGGCCCGGCCATTGCCGCCTGATGCCTGCCGGCTCGCCGCATTTTTTTCACAACGAAACCAAGGATCAGGACGGGCTGGTCATCGGCTTTTACATGGGGGCCAAGAGCGTGCCGGACACTGGCTACCAGTTCTGCGGGCATGTGGCGCAGTCCGATCTTGACATGCCGCGCGCACCCACGCTCAGCGAAGGCATTTTGCTTAATGTTGCCGATGTGAAACCGCTGCCATTGAGCGCCGCCAACGGCTGGAATGTCAACGACTACCGCCTGCCCATCGGCACACACAACGGCAGTGCGCGCAACGCGCAGTTCTGGGCCAAGCTGGCGCCCGGCGACGTGCACCACAAACACCGCTTCGACCACTGCGAGGTGCTCTATTATGTGGTTGCTGGGCAAGGCATCGCTGGCGCAGCTGGCAGCACCGCGCGCGTGCGCGGCGGTCATGTGCATTTCATACCGCAGAGGGTCGAGCATTTCATCGCCAATACCAGCAAAACGGAAGCACTCGAAATCATTGGCGTCTACACCGGCGCGGGTAGCATCGAGGACGCGGGCTATGTGCATACGGGCAAGGTGACCGCAGCCGACCTCGTTACTCACTAAACGGCACCACACGTGGGCATGCATACAGGAATTTAAATTACAACAATCACTTAGAGACAGGCAGCACAACGTTTTGTAATTCCGGACGGCACGGCATTGACAAGTCCTTGCCCAGCGACGCAAGATATTTTTTTACGTACTGTTCGCATGTTTGCGTACGTCAAAATAACGCTTGGAGGAAGATTCTTTCTTCATAGGAGACCGCCATGAATAAACATCCGTTGCTTGCCGCGATCAGCACCATACTGCTGCTCACTACCGGCACCGCGCTGGCGCACGAAAAAGAAGACCAGCTCGGCAAAGTCACTTTTGCGACATCGTGCAACGCCAAGGCCCACGCGAAATTTGTCACCGGCGTGGCCATGCTGCACTCCTACTGGTTCGGCGAAGCACGCAAGACTTTCGATGCGGCGCTGAAGGAAGACCCCAACTGCGCGATTGCCTATTGGGGCATCGCACTCGATTATCTCGGCAACTCGCTGTCAGCTCCGCCGCAACGCAAAAACGCCGAAGCGGCGTGGCAAGCGCTGGAAAAAGCGCGCAGCATCGGCGCCAAGACAGAGCGCGAGCACGACTACATCGAAGCCATCTCCACTTACTACCGTGATCACGACAAGGTGCCGGTTAATACACGCCTGCTTGCTTACACCAGCGCCACCGAGCAACTGACACAACGGTATCCGGATGACTTCGAGGCGTGGGTATTCTATGCGCTGAATCTTCAGGCCACCGCGCCCAAGAATGACATACAGTATTCGAATCAACTCAAGTCGGCGGGCATCCTCGAAAAATTGCTGATCCAGAATTCCGAGCATCCGGGCGTTGTGCATTTTCTGATACACGCCTACGACTACCCGCCACTCGCCGAAAAAGGCATCGCCGCGGCGCGCCGTTACGCCAAACTCGCGCCGGCGGCGCCGCACGCGCGCCACATGCCCTCGCACATCTACTCCATGGTGGGTTTGTGGGAGGATTCCATCGCCTCGAATCTGCATGCGCTCGAAGTGCGCAAGGATTATTACCATGCGATGGATTTCATCCTGTACGCGCATCTGCAGCTGGCACAGGATGTCAAAGCGCAAGCGATGCTTGATCGAGCGCGCGAGATCGCGGCAGACGCGCCTGCCTCGGCTCTGGGCATGAACACAGCGCTGTCAGCGATGCCGGCGCGTCTGGTGATCGAGCGTGGCGACTGGAAGGGTGCTGCCGCGCTGCCGGTCACGCCCACCAACTCACCGATGGCCGAATCGCTGTCGCGCTTTACACGCGGACTGGGCATGGCACGCACCGGCGATGTCGCCGGCGCCAAGGCCGAACTCGCAACCCTGCAGGAGCTGCGCGAGAAACTTGAGAAATCCAACAACGCTTACTGGGCCGACCGTACCGAAGAGCAAATGCTCGCGGTAACGGCCTGGGTTGCACTCGCGGAAGGCAACCGGGAACAAGCCGAAAAATTCATGCGTAGCGCTGCCGACAATGAAGACGGCAGCGTAAAACATGTCGCGATGGAGAACCGGCTGTATCCGCTGCGCGAGCTTTACGCCGAACTGCTGCTGGAAATCGGCCAGGCTGCGCCCGCGCTGCGCGAGTTTGAAACGGCGTTGAAAGCCTACCCCAACCGCTATCGCAGCATCTACGGCATTGCGCGTGCGGCGGAAGCGTCTGGTGACAAGCGCAAAGCGGCGGACCATTACAACCGGCTGATGGCGCTGGCGAAAAATGCCGATTCGTCGCGGCCTGAACTCGCGCGTGCACGTGCTTACGTGGCGCAGCGCTGACGCGCATCCACTTGCAGACGACCGTGTGACACGCGGCGGTCTGTGTTTCGCCGGGCAAGGATTCTGTATTGAGCTTTATGCCATGAAATCAATAAAAACCATTACCATCTGCCTCATGCTCGCACTGTGCGCGGCAACACCCATCACCCACGCCGAGCCCTACGAAGACAGCCCTGACGCCGCCACCAGCGATCCGGACTACGCCGCCGGAAAGTCAGCCTTGGCACAAAAGAACTGGGCCGAGGCGGTCAAGCGGTTTCATCAGGCGGCGCTGCGTGATCCGGACAGCGCCGATCTACACAACTTCCTCGGCTTTTCGTACCGCAATCTCAAGCAGATGGACCTTGCGTTCAAGTATTACGAACGCTCGATAGAACTCAACCCGCGCCACCGCGGCGCGCATGAGTACATTGGTGAAGGGTACTTGATGGTGGGCGACCTTGCGAACGCGGAAAAACATCTCGCCGCGCTGCGTGCTATCTGCCTGTTGCCGTGTGACGAATTCGCAAAGCTGGAAACAGCGGTTAAGGCGTATCGCGCCGGAAAAATGTAGGCAGAAAGCCCCCCGTCAGTTTGGTTTCGACATTCACGAACGTCACGCCAGCCCGATAGGGCTAGGGGTGAGGGAAGATGTTGATCTTTCATAGAGACTGAATAGAGACGAAAAAGCAATATGTTAAAGTGCGTCCCCTGCTGCAAATGCAGACCGCTGACGCTATTCATTCGATTTAGTTTACTTTGAAGGTCAAGGACTATGCGCAAGAGATTTCTAATCGTCGTGATTGCGTTCGCCGGAATGGGGGCGATGACCTGGTGGGTTGCGGCCCAGACCGGCGCAGCGCCCGCGGCCAAGGCCGCCGTGGTGCCCGCGACTGCGGCGCGCGTAGTGACCGTACCTGGCATGCCGGAAGTTCCTGACCCCAGCAATCTCTACAGCGAGACTGCCGCCGACCGCATCAGCGGTGCGGTGGCGGGCGCGCTGGAACGCGTCTATGTGCCCAACCGGGCGGCCAACTCGGTGTCGGTAATCGATCCAGCAACGCTGAAGGTGATTGACACCTTCAAAGTCGGCATCCACCCGCAGCATGTGGTGCCGTCGTGGGATTTACGCAAACTATGGGTCGCCAACAACGCCGAGGGGCGCACCGATGGCAGCCTGACACCGATAGACCCCAAAACCGGCAAGCCGGGCAAGTCCATTCCCGTGGATGATCCCTACAATATGTACTGGTCGCCGGACGGCAAGTCCGCGATCGTCGTGGCCGAGGCCTATAAGCGCCTGGATTTTCGTGATCCGGTTACGATGGCGATGCAGCATACGATCGCTACCCCAAGATGTGCCGGGATCAATCATGCCGATTTTTCCATCGACGGAAAATTCGCCTTGTTCACCTGCGAGTTCAACGGCTCCATCACCAAAATAGATCTGGTGAACCGCCGCGTCGTGGACACCATCAAATTGAGCCAGTACTTCGACCGGCCCGATGCGCTGGCGGCCATCGCCAAGTCTGCCAAGGCGGGCAAGAAACCCACGAAAATTCCCGACCCGAACCAGCCCGGTGCGGTAATCTGCACGACGCCCGGCATGCCGCAGGACGTGCGCGCATCACCCGACGGCAAGATATTTTACGTCGCCGACATGATGGCCGATGGGGTGCACGTGGTCGACGGTGAATCCTTCAAACAGATCGGCTTTATTGCCACTGGCGTGGGCACACATGGGCTGTACCCCAGCCGCGATGGCAAGTTGCTCTACGTCGCCAATCGCGGCAGCAACACGGTTCACGGCACACTTAAGGGCAAAGGCAGCGTATCGGTGATCGACTTTGCGACGCGCGCGGTGGTCAAGAACTGGCCGATTCCGGGCGGCGGCAGTCCCGACATGGGCAACCTCAGCGCCGATGGCAAATACCTGTGGCTGTCCGGCCGCTACGACGACGTGGTGTACCGCATCGAAACCACAACGGGCGCTGTCGATAAAATCAAAGTGGGCCGCGAACCGCATGGGCTGACAGTATGGCCGCAGCCCGGGCGCTATTCACTCGGACATACCGGCAATTTGCGCTGAAGCGTGTAGGCATCGACACCTTCGCGTAGCGATTGCTGCTGGAGGGACTTGGTGTGACGGCTTGAGGATGGCAGCCCCGCGCGCGCAAGCAATTGCTCAAGCTGGATCAACAAGCCCGCATGCAGGTGCGCGATGCGGTGGGGATGAAGCTGGCCGTTTTCCCGTTCGGCGCGGGGGTCAAGGCGCTCAGCGCTCACCAATACGGCTACCGCTTGCGGGTGGGCAATTATCGGGTGTTGTTCGATTTTGAAGGCGGTGCGGCCTGCATCGTCAGTATCGAGGAAGTGAGGAAACGCGATGAGCGCACATACTGAGTTCCAGACCATCCTGGGGAAGAACGGCAAGCCCGCGTTTGTGGTGGTGCCGTATGCCGAGTTCCGGCGCATGTCCAGGGCGTTCACGCCGGGCATGATTCCCCATGCGGTGGTGAGTGCCGAGGTGGATGGCGTCAGCGCTACCCGCGCCTGGCGCGAGTATTTGCGCTTGACGCAGGCCGAGGTGGCCGCGCGCATGGGCGTGTCACAGCCAGCGTTTGCCCAAATCGAGGCGGCCAAGCGTCCGCGCAAGGCGACGCTGCAAAAGGTGGCCGAGGCGCTGGGGCTGAGGGCCGAGCAGTTGTGAGTCATGCGCGCCCCCTACTGCCGTAGCTGAGGTCTATCGCGGCGCGTGCGGTGCACAGGTTGTTGGCTGCGAGCCGGTAATCCTGGACGATCCGCCGTTCTAATCCTCAACATTTAGTTTGTAGAACGAGGGGCCATTTCCGGCCCCATGTCCTTGATAAAATCTGCCGCCACTTTTATGCGGATCTACGCAGCCGGTAACACCGCCTACCTGCTGATAGCCCAGCTATCCTGAGCCGCTGAGCTTACGGGCGTAATAGTGGGTGTTAGCGACGGCGACACCGTCCGCTGTGGCTGATCTGCCGGCTTTAAGATAATCAACCACGCTGCGGTTGCAACACGATAATCACCATTCCGGCTATCGTCACGGCGGCGCCGATCACATCCCAGCGCGTCGGTTGCATGCGCTCGACCCACCACAGCCAGCCGATTGCGACCGCGACGTAAACACCGCCGTATGCCGCATAGGTACGCCCGGCTGCAAACGGATGCAGCGTCAGCAGCCACACAAACAGCGCCAGTGATAATGCGGCGGGTATCAGCAGCCATGCGGACTTATCCTGCTTCAGCCAGAGATAAGGCAGATAGCAACCCGCAATTTCCGCCAGCGCGGTCAGGCAAAATAAGCCGGCGGTTTTTGTGAGTTCGATCATTTGCGTTTCCTCTCTGATACGCATAATCACCCCCATCAGGCTGTATCATTCTACCCCTAGCCCCTGGAGCGGATGCAGTGTTTCCAATAGCGTCATCTTATCTTCTAATGGAACAACCGCGATGAGCGCACACTGCTGCCCGGCACCTACACCTGCGGTCGATCCGCGCTATCGTCGCATCCTGTGGATAGCGCTGTGGGTGAACGCGGCGATGTTTGGCGCCGAAGTAACGGCAGGCCTACACGCACTATCGGTTTCGCTATTGGCTGACGCGGTGGATTTTTTCGGCGATGCAGCCAACTATGCCGTGTCACTGGCCGTGCTCGCGATGTTGCCGGTCTGGCGCTCGCGTGCGGCATTGTTCAAAGGACTGACCATGGGCGCGTTTGGCGTTTTCGTGCTCGCCAAGGCGACATGGAACGCAACCGCCGGGGTCCTGCCCGAACCGGTGATCATGGGAACGGTCGGCTGCGTCGCACTGCTCGCAAATGTCGCCGTCGCGGCGATGCTCTACCGTTATCGTACAGGTGACGCCAATATGCGCTCGGTGTGGCTGTGCACGCGCAATGATGCGATAGGCAATATCGCCGTCATCTGCGCAGCACTCGGCGTATTCGGCATGCGCAGCGGTTGGCCCGACATCATGGTTGCCGCGATCATGGGAGCACTGGCCCTGCTTGCCGCAGTAAGTGTCGTGCGGCAGGCCCTGCGTGAACTCAGGCCGGCGGTCAGTTCTCGTAGCGCAGGCAGCAGTGATTGACAGCAAAACCTTGCCCTTAGCCGGCTGTTGCTCGTGGATTAAGAGTCTGCTACGCTGAACAGATATGCATAAATGGCTATGCAAATTAGTAACACTAGTGCTGCTGCTGGCCCTGCCCTTGCAGGGGCTGTCGGCAGTGCTGATGCCGTTCCATTGCCTGACCGGCGATCAGCATGCCTCTACCTCTGCCGCCGCCGGCCCCCAGCACCATGGCGAAAGTGTGACGCATGAGCACGACGCCACCACAGCCGCGACGGCCCTGCATCATGGCAGCCCTTCCAGCAACGAGGCGGGACATTTTTGTTGCCATCATGTGTACACTGGCGCGCCCTCCGTGGCAGTGTTGCCAGCGCCGGATATGCCATTCGTCTTTGTAGACCAAGTTGCCACCGCACCACCGCTGTTCTTTCCTGAACAGTTGCTGCGCCCTCCCCGACCCTGATCCCGTTTTGACCCAGTGAGCTGGGTGTGCGCCGCTTTGCGCACGCCATGGGCTTTGCGCACGCTTTGTGCGTCCGGAAAACGAGGATCACCATGCCATTCAGATTTGCCGCAATGCTCTACTGCGCTGCCGCACTGACGCCACTTGTGGCCACGGCGCAGCAGAGTACGAGGATATCCCGCCCCACCGATGCCGCCGCCCCAGTACCTGTCGTGAAGTACCAGTCAGCTTTCACTGGCTATGTGCCGTTCCGCGATGAAAACCTCGCGCCATGGCGCGAGGTCAACGACGAGGCTGCCCGTGTCGGTGGTCACCTTGGCATCTTCGGCGGCGCAGCCGGACGTGGCGCAACGGGCGCGCCACCGATGAAGCACGACGATGGCCATCAAGGAATGAAGAAATGAATCCATCAAAACAATTAGTTACAACACCTCTACGCACGCTATCGGTGGCCGTGGCTGTGTTGTTCCTGGGCGGCTGTGCGACGTTTTCCGATGACGGCGGCTTTGGGGCTGTCGGCTCTGCGCTGCAACAGCGCGGCCTCACGCAGGACGTGAAATGGATCAAGACCGACCAGGATGCCCAAGCAGTGCAGGCAACGCTCAAGCAACTGCTGGCCAGCCCGCTCACTGCCGACGCGGCCGCGCAGATCGCCCTGCTCAACAACCGCGGGCTGCAAGCGATCTATGCGGAACTGGGTATCGCCGAAGCGGATCTGGTGCAAGCCGGACGGCTGCCCAATCCGGGCTACACCCTCGAGCGCCTGCGTCGCGGTGATGACCTGTCCATCGACCGCACGTTTCTGTTCAATGTGCTGGGGCTTATCACCATGCCCATACGCACCGAGCTGGAACAGCGGCGCTTCGCGCTTACGCAGGGGCGCGTTACGGCCGAAACGCTGCAGGTCGCCACGGATACCCGTCGCGCGTACTTCAGCACAGTGGCGGCACTCGAGACAGTCAAATACATGGCGCAGGTGAAACTGGCCGCCGAAGCCAGCGCCGAACTGGCGCGCCGCATGGCCGCCGCCGGCAACTTCAGCAAACTCGACCAGGCACGCGAACAACTGTTCTATGCCGAAGTGACTGCCACGCTTTCCCGCGTCCAGCTTAAGGCGCTCGCCGAGCGCGAGCGGCTGACACGGCTGATGGGACTGTGGGGCGAGGACATCGGCTACACGCTGCCCGAGCGGCTGCCGGATCTGCCCAAGGCAACACGCGAGATCGTCGACCTGGAGGCACAGGCGCTGAAACAGCGCCTCGATGTGCAGGGCGCCATGCAGGAAGCGCAGAACATCGCAGCCAGCATGGGTCTGGTCAAAACAAGCGGATTTATCAATCTGCTTGAGGTGGGCTACCGGCGCAACAACGCAAGCGGCATGCCGCGCCAGAGCGGCTATGAGATCGAACTGCGTTTGCCGATCTTTGACTGGGGCGGCGCGCGTGTCGCACGCGCCGAACACACGTATATGCAGGCAGTTCACCGCGCTGCCGATACCGCGGTCAGGGCACGCTCCGAAGTGCGCGAGGCATACGCCGCTTACCGTACGAGCTACGATCTGGCGCGCCACTACCGCGATGAGATCGTACCTTTGCGCAAACGTATCTCGGAGGAAAACCTGCTGCGCTACAACGGCATGCTGATCAGCGTGTTTGAGTTGCTCGCCGACGCGCGCCAGCAGATCACCAGCGTCAATGCCACTATCGAAGCGCAGCGCGATTTCTGGCTCGCCGAATCCAGCTTCAATCTCGCTCTCACCGGCAAAGCGCCCGGCAGCATGCGCATCGGCGGCGGCGCAGCAGTGGCTGCTGGCGACGCGCAGCCCAGCCATTAATCCATTCCCTGGAGCACGCCATGAACTCACGTCGCAATTTTCTCGGTGCCGCCGGAGGCGCCTTGTTGGCCGCCGCCACGGTGAGCCGCGCTGCACAAGGCGCGGTGCCGGAAGCACCCACGCAGACCACACCCGACACCCAGCCACCGCTGACTCCGCCCAACGGCCGTCCGTACCACCCGGTCGTCACTTTGAACGGTTGGACCCTGCCCTGGCGCATGAACAACGGCTGGAAGGAATTTCATCTCATCGCCGAGCCGGTGCGCCGCCAGATGGCGCCCGGCATGACCGCACATCTGTGGGGCTACAACGGCCAGTCGCCCGGCCCCACCATCGAATGCGTCGAAGGCGACAAGGTAAGAATTTTCGTCACCAACAAACTGCCAGAACACACCACCGTCCACTGGCACGGCATCCTGCTGCCCAACGGCATGGACGGTGTGGGCGGTCTCACGCAGCCGCAAATCCCGGTGGGCAAGACTTTCGTCTACGAATTCGAGATGAAAAAGTCTGGCACCTTTATGTATCACCCGCACGCCGACGAGATGGTGCAGATGGCTATGGGCATGATGGGATTTTTCGTGGTGCATCCGAAAAATCCGCTGCTGCACCGGGTGGATCGCGATTTCGTGTTTCTCATCAATTCCTTTGATATCGAGCCGGGCGCGGCCACGCCGAAGATCAACACCATGCTCGACTTCAACTTGTGGTGCTGGAATTCGCGCCTGTTTCCCGGTATCGATCCGTTCGTGGTGCGCCAGGGTGACCGTGTGCGCATCCGCTTTGGCAATCTCACCATGACCAATCACCCGATACATATGCATGGCTACGATTTTGAAGTCACCTGCACCGACGGCGGCTGGGTGCC
Organism: Bordetella parapertussis; assembly: GCA_945906815.1. GTDB lineage: Bacteria > Pseudomonadota > Gammaproteobacteria > Burkholderiales > SG8-41 > UBA5216. The sequence continues at coordinate 44,583 of CAMDRT010000017.1, read as the reverse complement.
AAAAAGTGCGCGCTGGCCGGAAGTCAGTATCGATGTCGCAGTCGGCCAGATGCGCGCCTTTGAATTCGTCGCCGATGCAGCGGGTGACTGGGCGATACACTGCCACAAGTCGCACCACACCATGAATGCCATGGGGCACAAGGTACCGACCATGATCGGGGTCGATCACCGCGGCGTGGCGCAAAAAATCATCAACCTGATTCCCGATTACATGGTGATGGGCGAACGCGGCATGGCCGACATGGGCGAGATGGAAATGCCATTGCCCGATAACACATTGCCGATGATGAGCGGCGCGGGGCCGTTCGGAGCACTCGAAATGGGTGGCATGTTCAGCGTGGTGAAGGTGCGCGAAGGTCTCGCAAAAAATGATTACAAGGATCCCGGCTGGTTCAAGCATCCGCAAGGCACGGTAGCTTACGAATGGACCGGCACGGCACCTGCCGCCACTCGTGCGGCACCCGAAACCACACCCGCCGCGCGCGCAGCCGCGCCGGCAAGTGAACTGCATGCGCGCAAACCCATGACACACAAACATTGATGTAAGGCAAGAAGCAGAAAAATCATTATGAAACAATTACTTGCAACCATTTTCCTGAGCGGGATCCTGACTGGAAACCTGTGGGCGCACGGCGATGCGGCACAAAAATCAACAAGCAACAAGAAGACGATATCCACCGAAGAAACGGCGTTCGGGCGCGAAGGCGATCCGAAACAAACCACGCGTACCCTGCATGTCGATATGAGCGACAAAATGCGCTTCACACCTTCAGACATTTCCATCAAACGCGGAGAAACTATCCGCTTCACAATCAAAAATTCCGGAAAACTCATGCACGAATTCGTGCTGGGTAACCTGAAGGAATTGAAGGAGCATGCCGAACTGATGAAAAAACACCCCGGCATGGAACACGACGAACCGTATATGGCACATGTCGCACCCGGCAAAACGCAAACCGTGGTGTGGCAGTTCACCAAAGCCGGAGAGTTCAACTTCGGCTGTCTGCTGCCGGGCCACTTCGAGGCCGGCATGATCGGCAAAGTGACCGTTAGATAAAGGAGATCAGCATGCATCAACTCACGCTCGCAGCAATCATGGTCGCCGCATTAGCCACACCGGCTTACGCGCAAACCCAGGATACTGACCGATCCTCCTATAAAATCGCGCCAGCGAAAACCGGCGCGGTGCTGAGCCATGGCGAAGTGCGCAAAGTGGACAAAGACGCAAAAAAAATCACCCTGCGACACGGCCCCATTCCAAATCTCGACATGCCGGCGATGACCATGGTGTTTCAGGTCAAGGACCCGGCGCTGCTCGACCAGGTGAGCGCCGGCGACAAAATAAAATTCTCCGCCGAAAAAATCGGTGGTGCGTTCACCGTGACCGGGATTGAAATGGACAAGTAACTATTTTGAGGCAAGGCAATGGCAACTGATCCCGTATGTGGCATGACGGTCAACCCGGCAACGGCGCGAAATTTCGCGCACGCTGGCGCCACCTATTATTTCTGCTGTGCGTCGTGCGAGACGAAATTTCGCGCTGATCCGGCGCATTTCCTCGCCGCTGCCACTGCGGGTCAGCCACACCATGCGCATACGCCACCCGCCTCAGCGGTGCCGGTCTCTGCCGCCAGCGATGCCAGCTACACCTGCCCGATGCATCCGGAGGTGCAGCGTGATGCGCCCGACGATTGCCCGCTGTGCGGCATGGCACTGGTGCCAACCGCAGGCACCGGCGTCGCCGACGATAGCGAGTTGCGCGATCTGCAGCGGCGGCTGTGGATCGGCACTGTGCTGTCGATGCCGCTGGTGGTGCTGGCGATGTCGCCGATGATCGGCATGCATGAGTTGTTCGGCTTGCAGCCACGCGCACGCGGCTGGGTCGAGTTCGCGCTGGGCACGCCGGTGGTGCTGGGGGTCGGCTGGCCGCTACTGCGCAAGTTCTGGCTGTCACTGACCCATCGCGCACTCAATATGTACACGCTGATCGGATTGGGCGTGGGGCTGGCCTATGCGTTCAGCCTTGCCGCTGTGCTCATGCCTGGTTGGTTTCCGCAGGCATTCCTCGAACACGACGGCGCCGTCGGCACCTATTTCGAGGCCGCAGCGGTGATCGTGACGCTGGTGATACTGGGTGACTTTCTGCAGTTGCGGGCGATGGGACAGACCGGGCAGGCGCTACAACAACTGCTGCAGCTCGCGCCCAACCTCGCGTGGCGTTTGCGCGACGACGGCAGTGAGGAACAGGTGGCACTGGAGGCAGTCACTGTCGGCAACCGGCTGCGGGTGAAGCCGGGTGAAAAGGTACCAGTGGACGGCACAGTAATTGAAGGCAGCAGCAGAGTCGACGAATCGATGATCACCGGCGAGCCGCTGCCGGTGGCCAAGGCTGCGGGTAGCAAAGTCACTGGCGCCACGGTAAACGGCAATGGCGCATGGGTGATGCGCGCCGAGCGGGTGGGCGCGGACACGCTGTTGGCGCGCATCGTTCACATGGTAGGCGAAGCACAACGCACACGCGCGCCGATTCAGCGGCTTGCCGATGTCATCGCGGCCTACTTCGTGCAAATCGTAGTGGCCATCGCCGTGGTGACCGCGCTCACCTGGTGGTTCCTGGGCCCGGAGCCGCGACTCGGCTACGCGTTTCTCAATGCGATTGCGGTATTGATCATCGCCTGTCCCTGCGCAGTGGGTCTCGCCACACCCCTCTCGATGACGGTAGCGATGGGCGAAGGTGCGCGCGCCGGCATTCTGTTTCGCAATGCCGAGGCGATCGAACGCATGCGCGACATCGATACCCTAGTGGTGGACAAGACCGGCACGCTGACCCTCGGCCACCCCGCACTGACGGATTTTCTCGCCGAAGGCATGGCGGAAAACGAAGCGCTGGCACTGGTAGCGGCGGTGGAACAGCTCTCCGAACATCCGCTAGGACTGGCGCTGGTGGCAGGTGCCAAGGCACGCGGCCTGCCCACCCAGACGGCCACGGCATTCGAGGCCATCAACGGCCTCGGCGTGGTGGCCGCTGTCGATGGCAGGCGCGTGCTGGTCGGCAGCAGCGGCTTTCTTGCCCAGCATAAGGTGGATACCCAGCGCTGGGAAGAACGTGCGCTAGCGTGGCGTAACGACGCCAAGACGGTCGTGTTCTTTGCCATTGACGGTGGGGCAGGGGGCATTGCGGCGGTGGCTGATCCGCTCAAGGAAAGCACGCCGGAGGCGATCGCGGCGCTCAAACGTAGCGGTGTGCGCATCGTGATGCTTAGCGGCGATGCGCGCGGCACGGCCGAGGCCGTCGCCCGCACCCTGGGCATAGACGAAGTGTTGGCCGAAGTGTTGCCACAAGACAAGGCCGCACACGTGAAACGGCTGCAGGCTGCCGGCCATAAAGTTGCAATGGCCGGCGATGGCATTAACGACGCCCCGGCGCTGGCACAGGCCGATGTCGGCATCGCCATGGGCACCGGCACCGATGTGGCGATGGAAAGCGCCGGCGTGACCCTGGTCAAAGGTGACCTGCGCTGCATCGCGCGAGCCGCCACCTTGTCGCGCGCCACCATGCGCAATATCCGGCAAAACCTGGCTTTCGCTTTTGGCTACAACGCGCTGGGCATCCCCATCGCGGCGGGCGTGCTCTATCCGGCCTTCGGCCTGCTGCTGTCGCCCATTTTTGCGGGCGCGGCGATGGCGCTAAGTTCGGTGTCGGTGGTGAGCAATGCGCTGCGGCTGCGCCGCATCCGCCTTTCGTAGTATTGTTACCGCTCTTTCAGAGACCCTATCCCATGAATCTGCACACCCTGCTCGCACAGCGTGCCGCCGCTAACCAACCGTTGCGCGTGCTGCTGATCGGCGCCGGTAAATTCGGCTCAATGTTTCTGTCGCAAGTGCGGCGCACGCCTGGCCTGCATTTGGTGGCGGTAGCCGACCTCTCGCCGCAACGCACGCAACAAAGCCTCGCGCGCGTGGGCTGGCCCGCCGAGCAGTATGCCGCCACTACGCTCGACCACGCGCGCAAGCACGGCACCACCTTCATCACCGATGATGCGCAAGCTGCCATCGCCAGTGCTGCCATTGAAATAGTGATTGATGCCACTGGCAGTCCCGCCGCCGGCATCCGCCATGTGCTCGCCTGCTGCAAACACGGCAAGCACATCGTGATGGTCAACGTTGAGGCCGATGCGCTGGCAGGCCCCTTGCTCGCGCAACGCGCACGCGCAGCGGGCATCGTCTACACCCTGGCCTATGGCGATCAGCCAGCGCTGATTTGCGAAATGGTCGATTGGGCGCGCGCGGCCGGCTTTGAGGTGATTGCCGCAGGCAAAGGCACCAAGTATTTACCCGCGTATCACGACGCCACGCCCGACACGGTATGGGGGCATTATGGTTTCACGCCGGAGCAGGTCGCGAGTGGTGATTTCAATGCGCAAATGTTTAATTCATTTCTCGACGGCACCAAATCCGCAATCGAAATGGCTGCGGTGGCCAACGCTACCGGACTCACGCCGGCACCCGGCGGACTGGCGTTTCCGCCGTGCGGTGTGGATGATCTGCCACGGGTGATGCGCCCGCGCGCCGAGGGCGGGCATCTGCATCATCGCGGCCAAGTCGAAGTCATATCCAGTCTGGAGCGAGACGGCCGTCCGGTGTTTCGCGATTTGCGCTGGGGTGTCTACGTCAACTTCGCTGCCGACACCGAGTACGTGCGCCGCTGCTTCAAGGAATACGGTCTGCACACCGACGACAGCGGCAACTATGCTGCGATGTACAAGCCCTATCACCTGATCGGCCTGGAACTCGGCATCAGCGTGGCTTCAGTAGGGCTGCGCGGCGAAGCCACCGGTGCCGCCACCGGTTTTCGCGGCGATGCAGTAGCTACCGCCAAACGCGACTTGCGCGAAGGCGAAGCACTCGACGGTGAAGGCGGCTACACGGTGTATGGACGGCTGATGCCCGCCACCGATTCACTGGCGTGCGCGGGGCTGCCCATCGGGCTCGCGCATGGCGTGAAAATGACGCGACGCGTGGCCAAGGGGCAAACCGTAACCTGGAACGACATCGCCGCACCGGACAGTGAAGCGGTGCGCGTGCGGCGCGAGATGGAAGCGGCCTGTCGCGAAAACGCAATGCCTGCCGGGTAAGCGATTCGGCACAGCACGTAGGGCGCAATCCCATTGCGCCACATGGCAGCATTGCAAACCACATTCGGCGCAATGGGATTGCGCCCTACGCGGGCTACGCTGGACCTTTGGCACAACGCTTTTTCCAGGATGAAAATTCACGATGCCAAATCGACAATCAGATTCCCTGAACGGTCGCCCCGCGCGCGCGATGCGGGCGGCAGGATCAGCGTCGACGACGCCTCTTCAATGATCGCCGGTCCGCGCACGGTTTCACCCGCCGCCAGCGCATAACGCTGGTACACCGGCAGTTCCTGCATGCGCCCGCGCGCACTCACCCAGGCGAGACGCTTGGCCTTAAGCGCCCGTGAGCGTCCGCGCCGGCCGCTCGCCACCTTGAGTTCGCCACTACCGGCGCGCGCGGAAACCGCAACCCGGATATTGATGATTTCGATGTCACCGACCGGCGGCACATGGCCGAAGGTTTGCCGGTAGATCGCGGTAAACGCCGCGACCAGGCGTTTAGCGGTTTTTGCGCTGTACGGTCCCGCGGGCAGCGGCGTCACCAGCTCGAAGCCCTGCCCCACGAAACGCAAATCCGCGGCACGCGCACTGTGCAACCGCTCGCGCTTGAGGACGGTTGCCGCCACCACTTTCGCCGCATCGCGCTCCAGCGTTTTGAAGGCGGCTTCGAACACCCGCCAATCCAGCGTCGACAAACGCCGCGCCAGCGTCGCCACGCGATCGACCCGCGCTGGCGCCATCAGCAAACCGATCGCCGACGCCACACCCGCGCCGGGAGGGCATACCACCCGCTTGATGCCCAGCCGCAGCGCCACTTCGCAGGCATGCAGCGGCCCGCCGCCGCCGGTGGCGAGCAGCGCAAACTGCGCCGCGTGATGGCCGCGCTCGGCTACGTGCACGCGCGCCGCAGCCGCCATGTTTTCATTCACCACGGAATGGATACCCCAGGCGGTTTCTTCAAGCGATAGTCCGGAGCGCTGCGCCAGCGGCGCGATCGCCGCCACCGCCTGCGCACGATCAATCGCCAAGGTGCCGCCAGCAAAGTTCGCGGCATCCAGATAGCCCAGCACCAGATTGGCATCCGTCACCGTCGGCTCAACACCGCCGCGGCCATAACACGCCGGGCCCGGCACCGAACCCGCGCTACGCGGACCCACTTTGAGCAGGCCCAGATCATCCATCGCCGCGATGCTGCCACCACCCGCGCCGATCTCGATCAGCTCGATGGTCGAAATATTGATCGGCAAGCCGCTGCCATCGCGAAAGCGTTTCTCGCGGCTCGCTTCAAACTGATAGGCGATCAGCGGTTTACCCTCCTGCACCACCGCAAGCTTGGCGGTAGTGCCCCCCATGTCGAAGGCGAGCACATCTTTTTCTTTCGCGCGCAGCCCGAAAAAAGAACCCGCCAGCGCACCCGCCGCGGGCCCCGACTCGAGCAACTGAATCGGCACCCGCTTGGCCTCGTCCACATGCGTGAGGCCGCCGTTCGACAGCATCATATAGAGTGGTGCGCGTATGCCCAGCCGGGCGATCTCGCGTCCCAGCAAATCCAGGTAGCTGTCGGCAAGCGGCTTGATGAACGCATTCGCCACCGTGGTTGAGGTACGTTCGTATTCGCGTATTTGCGGCGCCACCTCGGACGAAATCGATACGAACAGAGCAGGAAATTTTTCGCGCACGGCCTTGAGCGCCTGTGTCTCATGCAGCGGGTTCGCGTAGGCATGCAAAAATGCAATGGCAAGCGAAGTGACGCCCAACGCCTGAAGTTTTTCCACCTGCGTCAGCAACGCATCCACATCCAGCGCTGTTTCTACCTGGCCATCGGGGCCGATGCGCTCGGCGACTTCCAGCCGCAGGCGCCGCGGCACCAGCGGCTTGGGAAACTCGAGGAACAAATCGTAGAGCTCATACTTGTGCTCGCGGCGCATTTCCAGTGTATCGCGAAACCCGGCGGTGGTAATTAAGCCCGTTACCGCGCCGCGCCGTTCGATCAGGGCATTGGAAAACAAGGTCGTCGCATGCACCACACGCGCGATGCATGCGTAGGCGACGCCGTGCGCCTCACACAGGCGGCGCGTGCCGGTGATCACGCCCTGCTCGGGCGCTGCCGGTGTGGTGAGCTCCTTGTGGCTTAGTTCGCGTTGTGCGGCGTAGTCATAGAGCACGATATCGGTGAAGGTGCCGCCGATATCGATACCCAGCGCGTAGGCCTGCTTCAGCGGTTTTTTTATCATGCCACGTAACCTTCCACGCGGTCCGTCTCGGTCGCAGCAGCGTCGCGCTCCACCGCCGGACCAAAGCCGCCGCCGCCTGGCGTGCGTATCAGCACCGTCCCGCCGGGATGGATGACATGCTGCACTTTGGGGTTAACGCGCTGGTCGTTGATCATAATTTCACCGGTAGCGCCCGCTTCCCCGCCACTGATGCCCGCGGGCGCCGCCTCGGCGCGCGTACGTTCGGCCAGAAACGACAGCGTCAGCGGACCCGACGCGCGGCTTTCCATCAGCACTTCCTGGCCATTGCCGCCGCGAAACCTGCCGCGACCGCCGGTGCCTACGCGCAGCCGCCGGTAGTGCACTTTGAGCGGCGCGAGTTGCTCGATCATTTCCACCGGCGTCGAAGACACATTGCTGGGCCACGACAACACATGCGCGCCATCACGATGATGTGCTGCGCCATAACCGCCGTTGACAAAAAACATATTGGCAAAGGCGCCCCCCTCGCGCCGCTGTCCCGCGAGATTGATACACCACAGCGGCGAGCCTGCCGTGGCCACCACTTTGCCGGGCAACGCCTGTGCCAGCGCGTTGATCACCATCATCGGAAAAAAGTGCCCGATCAGCGCACGCGCACCCCCTGCCGCCGGCGGCGTGGAGTTGGCAATCGATCCTGCGGGCGCAACTATTTTTATGGGGCGCAGCACGCCCTCATTATTCGGCACATCAGGCGCGAGCACCGCCTTTATGCCGTAAGCGGTGTAGGCAATGGTGTAGGCCATGCACACGTTGATCGAGCGCGCGACTTGCGGTGCAGTGCCGGCAAAATCGATACCCAGCGCGCCGCCTTTTACCGTCAATGCCAACTCCAGGTGTATCGGCGCATCGATGCCATCGCTCACTGCGCTTTGACGGTAGACGCCATCCGGCACGGCACGGATCGCCTTGCGCATCGCGCTTTCGGAACGGGTATGGATTTCACGCGCCAGATCCTGCAGATTCGCTAACGCATGCTCCCTGAGCAGCGTAATCACGCGGCTTTCCATCAGATGCAGCGCGGTGAATTGCGCGTGCAAGTCGCCCATCACCTGATCCGGTACACGCACGTTCTTGCGCAAAATACGTTCCAGCGTCGCATCGATTTTGCCGCGACGCACGGCCTTCATCACCGGTATCTGCAAGCCTTCCTCGAACACCTCGCGTGCATCCGGCGAACGCATGCGCCCGCCGATATCGGGCGCGTGCGCCACCGATCCCGCGAAACCCACCAGACGTTTCTTGTAAAAAATCGGCATCGCCACAGTAATGTCAGGCAAATGACCGGTACCCATCCAGATGTCGTTGGTGATCAGAATGTCGCCGGGCGACAATTGATCCGCCGGAAATGCCGCAAGAAAATGCCGCACCGTGCGCGGCACGGTACCGATAAATGACGGGATGCTGTCGGTGGCCTGCGCCAGCGAGTTGCCGTACGCGTCGGTAAGCACGCAGGCAAAGTCATTCGATTCGCGCACCACGGTTGAAAACGAGGTGCGCACCAGCGCGGCGGCGGCTTCATCGACGATGGAGATTAACCGTGTCCATAGCATTTCGAGGGTGATGGCGTTGAATTTCATGTCTTAATCCCCGCGTATACCCGCCGCCTTGATCACCCGGTTCCACTTCACGGTTTCACTGGCGAAAAACTTCGCCGCCGCATCGCTGCTACCGCCGATCGGTGTGACGCCCATGTCTTTCCAGCGCACCTGCATGTCGGGCGCTTTGAGCCAGGCGTCGATATCGCCGTTCAGCTTGCGCACGATATCTGCAGGCGCCTTGGCGGGCGCGGCGATGGTAAACCATGCCGTGGCCTCGTACTGCGGCAGTCCGCTCTCAGCAATCGTCAGCACGTCGGGCATGCTCGGCGAACGGCTGCGACTGGTCACGCCGATGGCGCGGATTTTTCCTGCGCGCACATGCTGAATGGCCACCGGCAGATTCTCGAACATCAAGTGAATCTGCCCGCCGAGTAAATCCGCCATCGCCGGCGCGCTGCCCTTGTACGGTATGTGCGTCAGATTGACACCCGCAACCACCTTGAACAACTCGCCGATCATATGCGTGGACGAGCCGCTGCCCGCGGTGCCGAAATTGAGCTCACCCGGCCGCGTTTTGGCGAGCGCAATGAATTCTTTGGCGGTGCGCGCAGGCAGCGATGGATGCACCACCAGTATGTTGGGCAAATCAGCAAGCAGGCTGACCGGTTGCAGGTCTTTCGCCGGATCGTAGGCGAGCTTCGCATAAATGCCGTAAGCCGCATGGATGCCGATGGTGCCAAACATGATCGTGTAGCCGTCGGGCGCGGCTCGCGACACGAACTCCGCACCTACATGTCCGCCCGAGCCCGGACGATTTTCCACCACTATCTGCTGGCCGTACTGCGGGGAGAGGCGCTGCGCCATCATGCGCCCCAGAACATCTGCCGTGCCGCCCGCAGGGAACGGCACTACCAGCCGGATGGCACGCGTGGGATAGGCTGGTCCCGCGCCTGTCGCAGCAGTCTGCTGCGCCCCCACGGACAGCGCGCACGCGCAGGCCGCACCAACCATGCCTGTGCCGATGACGCTGCGAATAATTCTTCTTTCCATCTTCCTGCCTCCGGTTATTCAGACGCAAGCTAACTTGCGCACCGCGTGGAGTCAATACGCTAGAATTCGCGCATGAGCGCACTCGCCCAGCAGACTGTCATTGATTTCGCGCGTCAGCGCCTGGTGGCCGAGGCCTTGCGTGCCTTTTTGCCGGAAGCCGCGGTACTATTCAACAGCGAAGACGTGAAGCCCTACGAATGCGACGGCCTGCCAGCGTTCAGACAAATACCGATGATCGTTGCGCTGCCAGAGAACGAAACACAGGTACAGCGGGTGTTGCAAACCTGCCATCGCATGCAAGTGCCAGTGGTGCCACGCGGCGCGGGCACAGGACTCTCCGGCGGGGCGCTACCACTGGGCAACGGCGTGTTGCTGTCGCTGGCCAAGCTGATGCGCATTATCGACATCGATCCGGCTGCACGCACCGCACGCGTGCAACCCGGCGTGCGCAACCTGGCGATTTCCGAAACCGCTGCTGCTTACGGACTGTATTACGCACCGGATCCCTCGAGCCAGATTGCCTGTTCCATCGGTGGCAATGTCGCCGAAAATTCCGGCGGCATGCATTGCCTTAAGTACGGGCTCACCGTGCACAACGTATTAAAGCTGCGTGCTTACACCGTCGAAGGCGAATTCCTCGAAATCGGCGCTGACAGCCTGGATGCGCCCGGTTACGATCTGCTGGCGCTGCTGACCGGCTCTGAAGGATTGCTGGCGGTGATCACCGAAGTCACGGTTAAGCTCCTGCCCAAGCCTGAACGCGCGCAATGTGTGCTGGCAGCGTTCGACGATGTGACCAACGCCGCACGGGCGGTGGCGAACATCATCGCTGCCGGCATCATCCCCGCGGGCCTGGAGATGATGGACAAGATCACCACCGGCGCGGTGGAGCCGTTCGTCAACGCAGGCTATCCGCTGGATGCCGAGGCGATACTACTGTGCGAGTCCGACGGTGCGATGGCGGAAGTCGCGGACGAAATCGAGCATATGAAAGCTGTGCTGCAGCACAGCGGTGCCACTGAAGTGCGGGTGTCGCAAAGCGAAGCCGAGCGCGTGCGCTTCTGGGCCGGGCGCAAAGCAGCGTTCCCGGCGGCGGGCCGCGTGTCGCCCGATTACTACTGCATGGACGGCACCATACCTAAGCGGGCGTTGCCGCGCGTGTTACAAGCCATCGCCGCGTTGTCGCAGGAATACCATCTTCGCTGCATGAATGTGTTTCATGCTGGCGACGGCAATCTGCATCCGCTGATTTTGTATGATGCCAACCAGCCCGGCGAACTCGCGCGCACCGAAGAATTCGGCGCGAAGATACTCAAGTTATCCATCGAAGTCGGCGGTACCATCACCGGCGAACACGGCGTGGGCGTGGAAAAAATAGACGCCATGTGCGATCAATTCCGCGCGCCGGAACTGGCGATGTTTCATGCGCTGAAGCGCGCATTCGACGACAGCGGATTACTCAACCCCGGCAAGGCTGTGCCCACCCTGCATCGCTGCGCGGAAATGGGGCGCATGCATGTGCATGCAGGGCAGGTCAAGTTTCCCGAGCTTTCACGGTTTTAGCTTTTCGCTAATGGACGCCATCGTCAGGCAGCTCGCAGAAACCCTGCGCCATGCCTCCGCCAACAAAACGCCACTGCGCATCGTCGGCGGCGGCAGCAAGGATTTCTACGGCAACGCCACTACCGGCGAAACATTTTCGCCACGCGCCTATTGCGGCATCGTCGATTACGAACCGACCGAGCTGGTGATCACCGCGCGCGCCGGCACACCGCTCGCGGACATCGAAGCCGCACTGCACGCTAGCGGCCAGATGCTGGCCTTCGAGCCGCCACATTTTGGCACGGGCACAACCCTGGGCGGATGCATAGCTGCTGGACTGTCAGGCCCGCGCCGCGCCTACGCTGGCGCAGTACGCGATCTGGTGCTGGGTGTGCGCATACTGGACGGCAACGGTGCCGACCTGCGCTTTGGCGGACAGGTGATTAAAAACGTCGCGGGTTACGATGTGTCGCGGCTGATGGCAGGCGCTATGGGTACGCTGGGCGTCATTCTTGAAGTTTCGCTGAAAACCCTGCCGCTGCCTGCAGCGGAAATGACATTGCGGCAGCAGCATGGCGAAGCCGATGCAATCCGCCTGATGAACGCATGGGCGGGACAGCCCTTGCCGATTTCCGCGACGGCGTGGAACGGCGGTGATCTCGCCATCCGGCTTGCGGGTGCTGCCAGCGCAGTGCAAGCAGCGCACAAAAAACTCGGCGGCGTAGTGGTTGATCCGGCACCAGCCGCCCAATTTTGGAACGGCATACGCGATCACAGCGATGCGTTTTTTAGACGCGATGCAACGCTGTGGCGGCTATCGGTTAAATCCACCGCGCCTGCACTCGCGCTGTCCGGCACACTCCTGATCGAATGGAGCGGCGCGTTGCGCTGGTTACACACCGAGGCCAGCGCCGACGAGGTGCGTAGCGCAGCAGCGCAGGCAGGCGGCCACGCCACACTGTTTCGCGGCGGCAAAAGTGCTGACGGCGTGTTTCATCCGCTGTCACCCGCGTTAGCCACGATCCATCGCAAACTGAAGCAGACCTTGGACCCCGCTGGCATACTGAATCCGGGTCGCCTCTATAGCGGCATGTAAAAACATAATAAAACCATACGCTTACATGGAAACAAGACTGGCAGCATTCATCCAAGACACGCCCGAAGGCCAGGAGGCAGAAAGCATATTGCGCAAGTGCGTGCATTGCGGATTCTGCGCCGCGACCTGCCCGACCTACCAATTGCTCGGCGATGAACTGGACGGCCCGCGCGGGCGCATCTACCTGATCAAGCAAGTGCTCGAAGGCGCGGCAGCCACCGCGAAAACGCAACTGCACCTCGACCGTTGTCTGACCTGCCGCGCGTGCGAAACCACCTGCCCCTCGGGTGTGCACTACAGCCGGCTGCTGGATATCGGGCGCGGTGTGGTGGAAAAACAGGTCGGGCGCGGCGGCTACGCATCGTTGCAACGCGCGGCGCTGCGTACAGTGATACCGAAACCATCGCTCTTCGGAGCGCTGCTCAAACTCGGACAACTCGCGCGCCCGTTGCTGCCCACCGCTTTAAAACAGAAAATACCTGCGAGCGCCGCTTCTGCAAAGCCGTGGCCGCACAGCAATCATGCGCGCAAAATGCTGGTGCTCGAAGGCTGCGCGCAGCCGAGTCTCTCACCCGCCACTAACGCAGCGGCCGCGCGTGTGCTCGACCGCCTCGGCATCACGCTGCTGCGCGCACCGCAAGCCGGCTGCTGTGGCGCGGTGTCATTTCATCTCGACGCGCAGGACGAAGCACTGGACTACATGCGCCGCAACATCGACGCCTGGTGGCCGCACATAGAAAGCGGCACGGAAGCGATCGTCATCACCGCCAGCGGCTGCGGCGTGATGATCAAGGATTACGCGCATGCGCTGGCACGGGACACGGCCTATGCCGAGAAAGCCAAACGCGTGTCTGAACTGGCATGCGACATCAGCGATGTGATCATTGCCGAGCAAGCCACGCTGCAGTCGCACCTCACCCCTCACCCCTCACACGTCGCCAAACGCATCGCATTTCACGCGCCCTGCACGCTGCAACACGGACTGAAAAAGAAAGGCGCCGTCGAAGCGCTGCTGACAGCATTGGGTTTCGATCTCACACCGGTCGCCGACGCGCATCTGTGCTGTGGCTCGGCTGGCACTTATTCCATGCTGCAACCCGCACTCTCCAACCAGTTGCGCGAGAATAAAATTTCGGCGCTCACCCTACACGCACCGCAAGCCATACTCACCGCCAATATTGGTTGCCAATCGCACCTTCAATGCGCCACCGCCTTGCCGGTGCGTCACTGGGTTGAAGCACTGGACGACCTGATCTGCGGAAGTTAGGACGCGATCAGACGAAATTTCTGAGGTGATACTCGAACGCGGCTCAGTGTGCCAACAGGACAGGGATTTGCGCGTGCGCGAGGATGTGTCGGGTGGCGCCGCCGAAGATCAACTGCCGCAGCCGGCTTTGCGTGTATGCGCCCTTAATCAGGAGATCGGCGCCGCTGCGGGAGCACTCGTCGAGAATCGCAACGCCCGCAGAGCCGCCCTTGGGATCCACAGTGCGTGCGGTGGCGCGCACGCCGGCGCGCCCGAGGTAAACCGCAAATTCTTCGCCCGTTGGGCCAGGAACGCCCCAGCCCTCTACAGAGAGTACGGTCACGCTACGCGCACGCGCCAGCAGCGGCATCGCGAAGGCGACTGTGCGGGCGGTTTCGGGGCTCGCATTCCACGCGATGATCAGATGCTCGCCGCAGCTCGTGCCGGGGTTTTCAGGTGCAAGTAGCACCGGCCGGCCGCTCTCGAACAGCGCCGACTCGACCATCACGCGCCAGTCCAGCCAGGAGCGCCCGAAATCGCGCCCCACGACAATGAGATCAAACAGCCGCCCTTGACTACCGACGACCTGTCCCTCCTCGCCATCCATTTCCCGCCAGCCGGCCGCCGCGCCCCCGGCAGCACCGGCAGTGTCGACGGCAAAACCTTGCGCGGCGGCACAGGTCTCAAAACGCGTGCGCGCCCGCGCGGCCATGCGCCGGCACTCCTCGTCGAACTGGGCAAAATGCGACTCCGAGAGTAGATCACCGTCGACAATCGGCGGACGGCGCAATACAAAGAGCCCTTCGAGATACCCGTCCAGCGGGTGCACTATCCGTGCCGACAATTCGAACGCACGCTGCGAAACGTCGTCGTCATAGAAGGGGAGCAGTATGGTTTTCATGTTGACACCTCTCTCGCGGGCAGGATGAGCAATCGCCGCCAAGCATAACATCGTGCAGCATAGGTCTCGCGACCTGCAGCAGGGTGCGGCGAAAAACTGCGCATACACTTGTAGTTGCACCCAGTACCTTGTGGCTCACTTGAGTAAAACCATATAACCCGTTGAGGTACTTGTACTTTTTTTAAAACCCACGTACCATGCCTCGCATCTTGCTAGGGAGGTACGTAATGCTCAGCTTCGACTCAGCGCTGGCCACAGGCAGTTTGCGGGTACAGGGGGCATCGATTGCGTCGCGCCGCGCGCGCGCGCGCGAGGTCTACACCCAGGATATACCGGTCTACCAAAGCGAGATGTGGACCGCGCTGCAACGGCAGGCCAGCTCGATCCACGAAATCTCCTACCGCGCCTGCTACAAGCCGCAACTGCCAGCGTACTTCATCGAGCGATTGACCGAGCCAGGCGACATTGTTTACGATCCTTTCAGCGGGCGCGGCACTACCGCCGTCGAAGCGGCCCTGCACGGGCGCCGCATTATCGCCAACGATGTCAATCCGCTGTCGTCGATACTCACGCAGCCACGGCTGGAACTTCCCGCTCTGGACGACATTGCGGCGCGTTTAAACCAGCTGCGGCTGGGCGCACGCGAGCGCAAGGAAATCGACCTGTCGATGTTCTATCACCGTGACACCGAGCGTGAACTGCTGGCGCTGCGCCGCTACCTGATCTACCGGCGCGAGGACTATACCGAGGACGCCATCGACCGCTGGATACGCATGGTCGCCACCAATCGGCTGACCGGCCATTCGCCGGGATTTTTCTCGGTATACACGCTGCCGCCCAATCAGGCGACGACCGCCGAAAACCAGGTTCGCATCAATCTGCGCCTGAAACAAAAACCCGATTACCGTGATATCCGCCAATTGATATTGAAGAAATCACAGCAGTTGCAAAACAAGCTGACCACACAGGATCGCGAACGCCTGCGCAGCGCCGCCGAAACCGCCACCTTCATGGACGACAGCGCCGCCAGCACGCTGGGTATCCCCACCGCAGTAGTGAACCTCACCGTCACCTCACCGCCTTTCCTGGATGTGGTCCAGTATGCGCGGGACAATTGGCTGCGCTGCTGGTTCAACGCGCACGACGCGGCTGAGGTCGCCTCGCGCATCACTATGTGCAGCACCGTGTCGCACTGGTCAACCGCGATGCTGGACGTGTTTCGCGAGCTCTACCGCATTACTGTGCCCAATGGCTGGGTGGCATTCGAAGTGGGCGAAGTGCGTGGCGGAAAAATAAAACTCGAAGAAGTGGTTGCGCCCATCGGCATCTCGGCGGGCTTCGCCTGCATGGCGGTGGCGATCAACGCCCAGAAATTTACCAAGACCGCGAACATCTGGGGCGTCTCGAACAATAGCATGGGCACCAATACCAACCGTATTGTGCTGTTTCGCAAGCCGGTATAGGTCGGAACGCAGAAGGGCTCCCGCCCGAAGTCAGCCACGAGCATGCTCCTGCTCTGCTTTGACGGTTGATGCACTTTTGTATAAACTGCATCACTTAAACAAAACGGCATCAATTATGCGAACCACCATCAGCATTGAGGACGATGCGTTTGCTGCGGCTAAGGCCTACGCTCAGGCGCGAGCACTTAAGTTGGGGCAGGCCGTGTCGGAACTGATACTCCGGGGTAGTGCGCAGAAGCTGCCGATCAAACAAGTGAGTGGCGTGTGGATATTTGACCTGCCCCCGAACACCCCGCGCGTAACGGCACGGCAAGTGCAGCAGATGCTGGACGAGTCTGCGTGAGCCATCTGCTTGACGCCAACGCCTTGATCGCACTGGGCTGGCCCACGCACGAGCACCACCCGCGCATGCTCAAATGGTTCAGCCAACATGCCCGCGCCGGATGGGCAAGCACGGCGTTCACGCAGTCCGCTTTCGTTCGAATCGTCTCCCAACCGGCGTTTTCAGGCCGCTCAATTGCCATCGGCGAAGTGGCGGAACTGTTATTACGTAATACCGCTCACCCCAAACACCGCCTGGTGGCACTGGATTTCGGCTTTGCCGATGTTTGGGCTGCCTGCACAGGCGGCATCCTCGGACATCGGCAAATCACCGATGCATGGCTGCTGACCGCCGCCATCCGCAACGGCATGAAGCTGATTACGTTCGACGCGGGTGTCGAGCATCTGCTGGCGAACACGCACGAACGCAACAAGCATGTGACGGTGTTGCATTCATGATGGATTGCGCGCAACAGGTCATTTCCGCGCAGCCGAAATCTGCTACGCCGCATCGTGCATCGACATCGCTATGATGCACGGTTTATCCGAACGATTGCTCCACGCATGATTGGCGCCTCGCAGCACCACAGTGTCACCGGCTGCAAGATGCACTTCTTCAAGATCAAGCACCAGCGTCACTTCGCCTGCGATAATCAGCGCGAAATCCAGGCTGCGCGTTTTCTGCATATAGGGATGTGGCGCGCTACCCGAATACGTGCTTGCAGCGGGGGATCCCATTGCTGCAAAGTACGCCTGCACTTGTTGCAATCCCACCTTGCCTTGCCACGCGGCGTCCGGTGGTATTTGCAGGTAGCGGCACAGCGATCCCGCCTTGGGCGGCTCCAGGGTGTGCGGCAGGTTGAGCGTTTCGTTGTGGATGCGCGCGGGCGTGGCGTCGGTCACCCACATGCGCGTCGCCGCGAATCCAGGGCGCGCCGGATCAAGACGCACGTCGGGCGATGGTGCATCGCACAGCGCGCGTGATTTTCCGCCGTCACTATGGTCGCGAACGACGATGCGGCGCAGCGATTTGATGTCGTTGGCCATGGCTATGGTTTCCCTTCCTCAGACGCATTTGCGAAAGATGCAGCAACGAACACAAACGCCATCAAACCCGCGTCAACATTGCGCCACGCATGCCAGCTCGCCAACTGAATCACGCAGTCACCGGCCTTCAGGTGGTACTCACCGTCGTCAAGGATCAGGGTGCGTTCGCCATTGAGGACAATACCGTAATCGATGGTTTCGGATTTATGCGTGCGCGTGGTGTAGAGATTTTGATTGCCGCGCTCCCAGGTGCCGCCGGGTGTTTTTTTCGGTGCATGCGCCGGCGTGATAAACGTATCGTTCGCAGCAGCGTAATCCGCAGGCTTGGCATCCGACTGCACGATACGCAGTTGCCCGCCCTGGGCTGGCGGCTCAAAGTGAAATGGCAGATTGCCGTAGTCTTTTTCACCGGAAATAATTGCCGGGCATTCGTGAAACACCCAGATATCTGTCATGCCCGTGCCCTTTTTGAAGGCGTTGGCATTGACGTTGGGTGCGGCGCTGTCGAACAACACCTTCGAACGCCCCTGCGCATCGTTACCGGTCACCACGCGCCGGATCGGTTTGACGCCTTCAGCCATGCTTGGATATCTCCGTTGAGTCGGTAAAATCAAAAATCTTTTGCCACAGATGAACACGCATTTTTGTAGGGTGGGTCAGGCGCGCCCTTCCGCCGCTACGCTCTCGCTGTTTCGCCAGCGTGCGGCTATCGCATCCTGCGTTTGCGTGCGATGCTAACAAACGCACTCTTTCCATACAACTTGAAATCTAGCGCCTACTGCTTCAACACCCGCCACACCGGACCCAGCATCGACCACTGCTTGCCATCCCAGTAGAGCAAGTGGTATTTCATGCCTGCGGATTTGCCCGGCTCAAGATACTCGACTTCATAAAAAATCGTGCCCGCCCGTAGCGCCTCCGCGGCGACACGCTTGGCACCGTCGGGAAACGCCTGGAACGCGACGGACCCCTCGCGATAGCGAATGATGTCCTCGGTGTTCGCGCCCTGCACCCGCACTTCTTTCTGCGTGGCGCGCGCCACTTTGATCACGCCCTGCGGCGTGATGCTGCCGCTGAGCTTCTGGTGCATATTCAGAATCGGCTGCAGGGTGTCGGGCGCGATATTGTCCTTGAGCGCTTTCTTCGCGCGCGCCTCGTCCGGCAGCAGCGCGCCGAAAAGCGCCGCAGCTTGTTTCGCATCTTTCTTGACATGCACCTCATGATGCACACGCTCGAACAGCGCTTTCAGATTCTGTGGTGTGTTTTCATACCTGAAATCCGCGCTGTGCGAGATCATCGCCACGCCCATCAAAAAACTTAAAACGAGCTTACACAAGGGTTGCGCCACTATGCACCCTCAGTTCTGTCGTTGATTTATTTTCGAGCATACACCGCAAGCACAGGCATCGCAAAACGTGTAACGTTCGCTGCCGATGCAAAGGGAACACCGCATGCAGATGACTGTTTTAACAGGCTTACTCGGCGCCAGCGTCCTCATCAGTGCCGCGATGGCGCAGCCGCTTTCGACCGGCGCAGGACAGGCCTATCCCGCCAAGCCGATCAAAATCGTGGTCGGCTTTGCCGCCGGCGGCGCGGCCGATGTGACGGCGCGCCTGCTTGCACCTAAGTTGTCAGAATGGCTGGGACAGCACATCATTGTCGAAAATCGCGGGGGTGCCGGGGGTATGCTGGCCACCGACGCTGTCGCTAAATCACCGCCCGACGGTTACACACTGCTGTTGATGCCCGCCGCAGATGCCGTGCAACCGGCACTGCGCCGCAAGTTGCCGTACCAGCTGGAACGCGATTTTGCGCCGGTCGCGCGCATCGTGTACGGCCCCTGGTTTCTGGTGGTGCATCCGTCGGTGCCGGCGCGCAGCGTAAAGGCATTCGTGGTGCTGGCGCGCAGCAGCCCTGGCAAACTCAACTACGCAACCTCCGGCATAGGCAGTTCAGCACACCTGGCGAACGCGTTATTCAATTCAATGACCAGGGTCAACATCGTTCACGTGCCCTACAAAGGCACCTCCGAGGGCGTAATCGCCACTGCCAGTGGCGAAGTGGACATGATCTTCGCGAGTATCCCGGCGTCGCTACCCCTGCTCGCCGCAGGACGCATCAGAGCGCTCGCGGTCACCACCCTGCAACGCACGCCGCTCGCGCCTACGATGCCCACCCTCAATGAATCCGGCGTGCCGGGTTATGAACGCACCGGCTGGTACGGCGTGATCGCACCCGCCAACGTACCACGAGAAATCATTACGCGCCTGAATTCGGCCCTCGTGCAAATTGTCAATATGCCGGAGATGAAACAGGCGTTCATGCAGCAAGGACTGGATCCGGCCCCCAGCACAGCGGAGGAATTTGACGCCTTCATCCGCAACGAGGTCGCACAGAACCTCAAGGTGGTAAAGGCAGCGGGAATTAAGGTGGAGTAAACCTCACACTTTTTATTTTATGATATAAAAAATTCTGCTCGCGACATTGGCTGAACCCGGCGCATGCAGCGTGTCGCGCACCACGTCGGTAGACCATTGCACCATTTTCGGGGTGCGCTTTTCGTAATGCACGAAGTGTTGCTCGCGCGCCTGCAGTGTAGTGAATTCATAAAGACACGCGTGCTTGGCCCAGCCTGCCACCGAAATCAGTTTGCGCACGCGCACGCAGCCCGGCAGTTTCGTCAACGACGGCAGGCGCCAGCGCGCATACCACGCCGCCATTTCTGCCTCATCGCGCCATGTGCCGGCGTTAAAGCTGCCGAGCTGGATCACCGGTGCCGGCGCCATCAGTGGCTGGTTGTGCGCGAGGCCCGGCCCTTCCACGCGCCCTTCTTCGAGCATTAGGTTATGGCGTTCGTCGCTGCGCAGCGCAAGCATTTTCCGGTCTGTCTGGTTGAGCTTCGCGTGGTACTCATCAGGCGTCGGATTGGCCAGTGCATAAACATTTTGCGCGCCGAACATCATGATGTAACGGTCGCCGGCAGGAACGCCGCGTGGATGTTTTTTGTGACTGATGCGCCCGCCACCGCCCAACGGCGTGAAACTGCCACTGGGTTCCGAGGCATACAGTGCGCCCCACAAGACGCCTTCGCGCTTGAGTACTCGCGGCACATAAGACGCATACGCCCAGTCCAAAACTTCATGCGGTGGCGCACCACCGGCGGCTTGCGGCAGATTGAACCAGGATATCCAGTAAGCGCAATCCGGACCTTGCGCGAACCGGGCCTTCCTGGTTGTCAGCCCAGTTGTCATCCCAGTTGCCAACTTACTTGCCAACTTACTTTCCAATCTACCCCCCGTTTTCTGATACGAGTGGAAATCGCCTCCGCTCGCTGTCCAGGGATGCGGCGCTATCGCACATCATCTCGGCAAACAGCCGTGCGCCTGTCATCTTGGGCATCGCGACTCCCGGATTACACTACGTTGCATCCGGACTACAACTGCCCCAACACGTACTCCGCTGAGCTCAACTCAAACTGGCCGGGCTGTTCGGGGTGGCACTGCTTGATCACGGGCCTCTCCCTGAAGAATGTTGATAGTGCTGTGATAGTATAACTCTCGAACTTTTGGGGTGGTGCGCGATTGCCCGCTTTGTCACATCGTGCTTGCGCCTCTCCCCAACCCTAACCGCAAGGACTCGCCGTGGCCATTCAATACGAAAAGCTGCTTCAACACGATATCCCCCTGGTGGAACAAACGCTCACTCAGCGCGATACCATGCTCTACGCACTGGGTGTGGGCCTCGGCGCCGATCCCATGGACGAGCAGCAGTTGCAGTATGTGTATGAAAAAACTCTGCAGGCGCTGCCGACGATGGCGACCGTTCTCGCCTCACCCGGCCCGTGGCATGCCAGCGCCAGCACCGGCATCACGCGCAGCCACGTGGTGCATGGTGAGCAGGGCTTCGTCATCCACCAGCCGCTGCCGGTCGACGGCGTAATCACCGGCAAGACGCGCGTGGTTGCGGTGCTCGACAAAGGCGCGGACAAAGGCGCGCTGGTGCTGACCGAATGTGAGGTGCGCGACAAAGCCTGCGGTGACCTCATCTGCACTTTGACCTCCACCACCTTCTGCCGCAAGGACGGCGGTTTTGGCGGACCCTCCGGTCCGCAGAAGCCGCTGCATCCGATACCCGAACGTGCACCGGATCAGGTGTGCGATCTGCCGACGTTGCCTCAGGCCGCATTGATCTATCGCTTATCGGGCGACTACAACCCGCTGCACGCCGAACCGGCGTATGCAGCTAATGCCGGATACAAAGCGCCGATACTGCATGGCCGCGCCACTTTCAGCGTCGCCGGTCACGCGCTGCTGAAAACCTGCTGCGCTTACGACGCGTCGAAATTCAGAAGCATGGAAGGCCGGTTTTCGTCACCCGTGTATCCGGGCGAAACCATACGCACGGAAATGTGGATGGACGGCAAGGTGGTGACGTTCCGCGCGACGGTGCCGGCGCGCGGGGTCACGGTACTGAACAACGGGCGGGCGCAGATTATTTAAACAGATAGACAACCAGGTCATGCGCCACGGGGCGGGACACCGGCACCTCATGAACCATACCATCACCTATTTTTTCCGCCTTGAGTCTGGAGTAGAGCATCGCTTCGGCGTCGATTTTGAGCGTCCTGCGCCAGGCGGCGCGTTGCCGGACTGGACACTGCTCGACACCGATAAGTGCGGGCACTGCCCATTGGCCAGCAGTCCTGGCGCACGCTGTCCGGCTGCGGCAGACCTGGTACCAGTGCTCAAGCGATTTTCCGCGCTGGCCTCCTATGACAATGTTGAGGTGCGCGTCGTCAACGCGCAGTACGAAGTGCATAAACGCACCGATACCCAAACCGCGCTGAGTGCGCTGATGGGACTTATCCTCGCCACCAGCGCTTGTCCGATACTGAGCCGTATGCGGCCCCTGGCGCGCATGCATCTGCCGTTCACCACCGATACCGAGCTGGTGTATCGCATAGCCACCATGCATCTTTTCGACTGCTATCTGCGCGGGACCACGCCCGGCCTGCAAGAGCTTACTGGATTTTTCGCGGATTTCCACAGGCTCAACGAGGCGTTCGCGAAACGCATAACACGCGCGACACAGAACGATGCCGGCATCAACGCGCTGATGGTGCTGCACACACGCAATATGATGGCCGGTTTATCCCTTGAAAAAAAGCTGAACGAAATCCGCACCTGGTTTCGGCAAAGCGCAGGCAGCGATAAAGCACCGCAATAAACCAAGATCTAACACCCACTTGCGGCAGCACGAGACGCTCAGTCGATTTTCAAACCGGCGCTTTTCACCAGACCGCCCCACTTCACCAACTCGTTGTTGAGGTAGTCGCCCAACGCCTGCGGAGAACTGCCGATGATTTCGATGCCCTCTTTCTCGAAAGCCTGACGCAGATCGGCGGCTGCTAGGGCGCGCAGTATGTCCGCATGAACCTTTGCAAGTATTTGTTTTTGCATACCCTTTGGCCCTGCCATAGCATACCAATTCACAATGTCGTAACCCGCCAGGGTTTCGGAAATTGCCGGTAAATCGGGTAACACCGCTGCCCGCTTTGCCGAGGTCACGCCCAGTGCGCGCAGCTTGCCGCTGTGGACGAAGGCACTGGCGGTGCTCCACGCAAGAAAAGAAAGTTGCGTCTGCCCGGCAATCAAATCGATCATCGAGGGCGCAGCGCCTTTGTAAGGCACATGTAAAATTTTTGTCGCCGATAGTTTTTTGAACAACTCAAGACAAAGGTGTCCGGTAGAACCGCTGCCTGCCGATGCCAGCACCAGGTAGTCAGGCTTAGCCTTTGCCAGCCCGATCAAATCGCCGATCGATTTCACCGGCACCGAAGGATGCATAAACAACACCAGCGGCGTTCGCGCCACCAGCGCGATCGGCTCGAAATCCCGAATCGGGTTATAGGCAAGTTTGGGATACAGGGCCGGGTTGACGGCAAACTGCGCCGGCAACGCGTACACCAGGGTGTAACCGTCGGCGGCGCTTTTCGCAACGAGCGCCATGGCCAGCGCACCATTGGCACCACCGCGATTGTCGACAATCACCGCGTGGCCGAGGTTTTCGCTCATCTTCTGTGCCAGCGCGCGCGCATGCAGATCCGTGGCAGCCCCCGGCGGATACGGCAGCACCAGGCGAATACTTTTGGCGGGATAGGCTGGCGCCGCGCCCGCTTGCGCGGCCACCGGCGAACCGAACAGCATCAGCATGGCGGCAGTGGCTATGCGATACGCGAATTTCACAACCCATCCCACGGGACGCAAGCGAAGCATGACATCAGACAGATGATAAAGCCGTTCGCCCATGGATACTATCGTGGCATTGCGATGGCGTGCCGCCGCACGCCATCCGGTTGACACTGCTGTGCCGCCGTCCCAATATACGCAACACGGTGCGATTGCCGCAGGCGCCACCGCCAAAGCGTTTGACATCTACTCCGCAAACAGGAACGCGTAATCATGCCCACCGTAGCAATGACGGTCAACGGAAAAGCGGTCACCGGTAACGTCGAGGGGCGCACGCTGCTGGTGCAGTTCCTTCGCGAACATCTGCAATTGACCGGGACGCACGTGGGCTGCGATACCAGTCAATGCGGCTGCTGCACCGTGCATCTTGACGGCATAGGCGTCAAGTCCTGCAGCGTGCTGGCGCTCGCTTGTCAGGGTGCTGTGGTGGTCACCATTGAAGGGCTCGCCAGCGGCGACCAGCTGCATCCAATGCAAGAGGCGTTTCGCGAACACCATGGCTTGCAATGCGGCTATTGCACACCGGGCATGATTATGTCGGCGCTGGATATGGTCAAGCGCAAAGGCTTTGACCTCGATGAGAAAACCGTGCGCACGCAGCTTGAAGGCAATATCTGCCGCTGCACCGGCTATCACAACATTGTGCTGGCCGTTCAGGCGGGCGCGCGCGCGATGAAAAATTCCTAACGCGGCGCCTGTAACCGTCCCCGGAGCGTTTATCCCATGTACGCGTTCGACTATCACCGGCCGGCCAGCCTGCACGAAGCGGCCATCCTGCTCGCAGACCACGGCGACAACAAGCTGCTGGCTGGCGGCATGAGCCTCATTCCCAGTTTGAAATTGCGTTTGAACCGCCACCCGGCGCTGGTGGATCTGGGTGCCTTGCACGCTATGCGGGGCATCCACCGCGAGGGCAATGCACTGGTGATCGGTGCCATGACGCCACATGCGCTGGTCGCCGCCAGCGCCGAGGTGCGCAACACCTTGCCGGCGTTAGCTGATCTGGCCGAGGGCATCGGGGACCCGCTGGTGCGCAATCGCGGCACTCTGGGCGGCTCGCTCGCGAACGCCGATCCGGCAGCGGATTATCCCGCAGGCGTGGTGGGCCTGGGCGCTACTGTAATTACCAACCAGCGCAGGATCGCGGGCGACAATTTTTTCACAGGCGTGTTTGAAACCGCGTTGCTGCCAGGCGAAATCATCACTGCGGTGCATTTTCCGCTCGCTGACAAAGCCGCTTACGCCAAGTACCGCCAGCCCGCTTCGCGTTTCGCCATCGTCGGTGTGTTCGTGGCGAAGACCGGCAACAGTGTGCGGGTGGCAGTGACCGGCGCAGGCCCTGCGGTATTTCGCCTGGCTGCAGCGGAAGCGGCTCTCGCACTACACTTTGCGCCCTCGGCGCTGGACGGTATCACCCTCAATGCCGCAGACCTTAACGCCGATATTCATGCCAGCGCCGAGTACCGCGCGCACAGCGTCATCGAGATGGCCAGGCGCGCGGTGTTGGCCGCGCGCTAGGCAGCGAACCAGAATGTGCCTACTGTGTCTCTAGTCGCCAACAGCAGCCGCATCGGAGAACCGGTCCGGCGCAAGGAAGATCACCGCCTGCTCACCGGCCGCGGCCGTTTCAGCGATGACGTAAACCTGCCGCAACAGGTTTATGCAGTCATGCTGCGCTCGCCCCACGCGCACGCGCGCATTCGCAGCATCGACAGCCGCAAAGCATTGGCAGTGCCCGGCGTGCTGGCGGTGCTCACCGGCGCGGAATTTCGCGCCGATGGGCTCAAGCAGATTCCGTACAATCCCTTCACGCTGCATCCGGCGGAAATCCGCCTCACCAACAGCGACGGCACGCCGCCCTTTGTAACGCCCTGTTATTCGATCGCGCTGGACAAGGTGCGTTACGTCGGCGAAGTGGTGGCAGTGGTGATTGCGCGGACCGTGGATCTGGCGAAGGATGGCGCCGAACAGCTTGAGGTCGACTACGAGGTGCTGCGCGCAGTCACTGGCACCATCGCCGCGACGCAGGCGGATGCGCCGCGGCTGTGGGACGAGGCAGCATCGAACGTCTGCCTCGATGCCGACGTCGGCGCCAGAGAGGCCACGGCTGCGGCCTTTGCACGCGCCGCGCATATCGCGAAACTCGAGACTTGGGTGCAACGCGTGACCGGCGTACCGATGGAGCCGCGTGCTGCTGTTGGTGACTATGACAACGCGACCCAACGCTACACCCTGCATGCGGGCAGCGGCGGCTCGGTGCGTCTGAAACTGGATCTCGCGCTGATACTGGATGTGCCACCTGCCAAGGTACGCGTCACCATGGATGACGTGGGCGGCAACTTCGGCACCCGCGGCATGATCTATCCAGAGTTCGCCCTGGTGCCATGGGCGGCACGGCGCATCGGACGCCCGGTGAAATGGACCTGCGAGCGGCATGAGGCCTTCGTCAGCGATTTTCAGGGGCGGGATCTGGCGGTGAGCGCGGAATTGGCGCTCGACGCCGCGGGAAATTTTCTTGCCCTGCGCGGCTCGAACATCGGCAACGCCGGCGGACACACCGGCAGTTTCACGCCTCTGCAAAAAGGCGTGGAGATCATGTCGAGCATATACCGCATACCCGCCGCAAATTTTCGCGCGCGCGCGGTGGTGAGCAACACCACACCCACGCGCCCCTATCGCAGTTCGGGCCGACCGGAAGTGATGTTCGTAATGGAGCGGCTGATCGATATCGCCGCGCAGGAATTCGGCTTTGATCGCATCGAACTGCGGCGCCGCAATCTGCTCGCTTCAAGCGAACTGCCGTACACCAATCCCTTCGGCATGCACTACGACAGCGGCGACTACCACGACGCCATGAACAGCGTGCTCAAGCTCGGTGATTGGACGGGTTTTGCCGGGCGCCGCAGCGAGGCAAAAACGCGCGGCAAATGCCGCGGCATCGGCATCGCGAATTACGTCGACACTGCCACCGGCGCGCCGCGCGAGCGGGCAGAGATCACGGTGCACGCAGGTGGCGAAAGCGAGGGCCGTGTCGATGTGATTATCGGCACGGTCTCCAACGGCCAGGGCCACGAAACCAGTTTCGCGCAACTGGTGCACGAATGGCTGGGCGTGCCGATGACCAGCGTGCGGCTCATCACCGGTGACACCGATATCGTGCGGGTCGGCGGCGGCACGCACTCGGGCCGCGGCATGCGCATGGGCAGCGTCGTCATCTGGAATTCCGCGAAGCAGATTATCGCCAAGGGCACGCGCATCGCCGCGCGCCTGCTGGAGTGCGATCCGAGCAATGTTCAATTCGCGCACGGCCGCTTTCAGGCGGGCGGCACTGAACGCTCGGCGAGCCTGTTCGAGGTCGCCGCTGCCGCCACACAATTGCATGACCTGCCGGAGGATTTACGCGGGCCGCTGGCAGCCTTCAGTGACGAGACCTTCAACGAGGCCAGTTTCCCCTACGGCTGCCATGTGTGCGAAGTCGAAATAGATCCCGCATTGGGAACGCTGGAGATCATGAAATATTCAGCGGTGGATGATGTAGGACGCGCGGTGAACCCGCTGATTATTCACGGTCAGGTGCACGGCGGCATTGCCCAGGGCGTGGGACAGGCACTGCTCGAACAATGTTATTACGACCCTCGCAGCGGACAGCCGCTGACCGGTTCGTTCATGGATTACGCCATGCCGCGCGCCGACAACTTTCCGTTCTTTGATACCGAAATCAGCGAAGTGCCGTGCACCACACACCCACTCGGCATGCGCCCGGCGGGTGAAGGCGGCACTACGCCCGCACTCGGCGTGGTGATCAATGCGGTGGTGGACGCCCTGTCCGAATATGGCGTGAAGCACATCGAAATGCCAGCGACGCCCGAGCGCATCTGGCGCGCGATTAACGGTATGCCGTCGCAGAAGATGTAGGGCGTCACATGCATGGCGCCTTTGGCATTCTCGGTCTTGCGCTCATCAGCAGCACCCTCACCGCACAGGCGCAGGCCTACCCCAGCAAACCGATACGCCTGATCGTGCCGTTTCCGCCCGGCGGCGGAACGGATGCGAGCGCGCGCATTCTGACGCAGGCACTGGCCGAGACCGCGGGCTGGCAGATGGTTGTGGAGAACCGCGCGGGCGCGACCGGCCGTATCGGCACCGAACTGGTGGCGCGGGCAGCAGCCGATGGTTACACGCTGCTACTCGGCACCGCCGGACCGAATGCAATTCTTCCCGCCACCCGCGCGAAGTTGCCGTACGATGCGGTGAGGGATTTCGCGCCAGTGAGCCTCATCGACTCCGCCGACTATGCGCTCGTGACCCATCCGTCGATGCCGGTGAAAACCGTAACGGACTTGATCGCCATCGCCAAAATCCGCCCGCGGCAAATCGCCTTTGCCTCTGCCGGTAATCTGTCGGTGGCGCATCTGGCCGGGGAGTTATTCAGACAGCGCGCCCAGGTCGACATCGTGCACGTGCCGTACAAGGGCGGCGGCCCCGCAGTGATTGCGACCGCGAGCGGCGAAACAAGCATTTATTTCGGCGGGCCCAGCGTGGTGCATCAATCCCGCGCCGGCAAGCTACGCGCGATTGCCACCACCGGCGCACAACGCTCAAAACTATTCCCGCAACTGCCCGCGATCGCCGAAACGCTGCCCGGCTACGCAATTACGCAATGGGTGGGCTTGCTGGCACCGGCCACCACACCACGCGAGGTCATTTTGACGTTGCACGCAGCCCTCGTAAAAGCTATAGGCACTGCCAAGGTCACACAACAATTTGTTGCCGCAGGCTCGCAGCCCATCGCCAATTCCCCGGAAGAATTTGCCGCACACATCACAGCGGAAATCGCCAAATGGGAAATCGTGACCCAAGGTTTTAAAGTTGCACTCGATTGAGTGGGAGCAAAGCTGAATGTCAGTGACAGCACAAAGTGAGCGTATCGGGCAACCCGTACGACGCAAGGAAGACCAGCGCCTGGTCACCGGCAGGGGTTGTTTCAGCGACGATGTGAACCTGCCGCGGCAAGTGTATGCGGTGATGCTGCGCTCGCCGCATGCGCACGCGCATATCCGTACCCTCGACAGCCGCAAGGCGCTGGCGCTACCCGGCGTGCTGGCAGTCCTGAGCGGCACGGACATGCTCGCCGACGGTTTGAAACCCCTCCCGCACAAGCCGCAATCCACCAGTCCTGCGGAACCCCAACTCGTCAATCGCGAAGGCTTCGCAGGCTTTGAGGCGCCGCATTATGCGCTGGCCCTGGACAAGGTGCGTTATGCCGGTGAAGCGGTGGCGATGGTGATTGCACAAACTATCGACAGTGCGAAGGATGGGGCCGAACAGGTTGAGATCGATTATCAGATACTGCCCGCGATTACAGCAACACTGGCAGCAGCGCAGGCGGACGCGCCGCGCTTGTGGGAAAACGCGGCATCGAACGTGTCTCTGGATGCCGATGTCGGCGACAAGGATGCCACTGCGGCAGCCTTTGCCCGCGCCGCGCATATCGCGAAATTCGATAGCTGGATCCAGCGCGTGACCGGCGTACCGATGGAACCGCGTGCCGCTGTTTGTGACTTTGACGCGGCTACGCAACGCTACACCCTGTATGCCGGCAGTGGCGGTGCGGTGCGCCTGAAGCAAGATCTCGCGTTGATGCTCGATGTGCCCACCGAAAATGTGCGTGTGGTGATGGGCGACGTGGGCGGCAACTTCGGCACCCGCGGCATGATCTATCCCGAATTTGCGCTGGTGGCATGGGCGGCACGGCGCGTGGGACGTGCGGTGAAATGGACCGCTGAGCGCAGCGAAGCGTTGGTCAGCGACTATCAGGGCCGCGATCTCGCGGTGAGCGCGGAACTGGCGCTCGATAAGGACGGCAGGTTTCTCGCCATGCGCGGCTCGAACATCAGCAATCAGGGGTCACACCCCACGAATTATGGCCCGCTGAAAAAAGGCGTCGAGATCATGTCGAGCATCTATCGCGTGCCTGCCGCGCACTTTCGCGCGCGCGCGGTGGTAAGCAACACCATGATCACCCGCCCCTACCGCAGCGCCGGACGGCCCGAAGTCATGTATGTGATGGAGCGGCTGATCGACATTGCCGCACGGGAATTCGGCTTCGAGCGGGTTGAACTGCGGCGCCGCAACCTGCTCACCGCGGCGGAACTACCCTACACCAATCCCTTTGGCATGCTCTACGACAGCGGCGATTATCCAGCGGCGATGGAAAAAGCGCTCACGCTGGGTGATTGGGCGGGCTTTGCCGCGCGGCATGCCGAGGCCAGGACACGCGGCAAATGCCGCGGTATCGGCATCGCCAATTACGTCGATACCGCCACCGGCATCCCGCGCGAACGCGCCGAAGTGAGCGTGCATGCTGATGGCGAAGGCGCGGGCCACATACAGGTCGTGATCGGGATTGTGTCCAACGGCCAGGGACATGAGACGAGCTTCGCGCAACTGATCAACGAATGGCTGGGCGTACCGATAGCGCAAGTGCAAATCATCGCGGGTGATACCGACATCGTCAGTGTCGGCGGCGGCACGCATTCCGGTCGTGGCATGCGCATGGGCAGTGTCGTCATCTGGAATTGCGCGAAGCAGATTATCGCCAAAGGCACGCGCATCGCCGCGCGCCTGATGGAATGTGACCCGAGTGTGGTCCGCTTCGAGCAGGGCCGCTTCCGTGCCGAGGGCGCAGAGCGCTCCGCCAGCTTGTTCGAAATCGCGGCTGCTGCCACGCAGCTCACGGATTTACCCGAAGATTTACGCGGGCCACTGGCCGCGTTCTCGGATGAAACCTTCACGCTGGCAAGCTTTCCCTATGGCTGTCATGTGTGCGAAGTCGAAATCGATCCCGCATTGGGAACGCTGGAAATCGTAAAATATTCGGCAGTCGATGATGTGGGGCGCGCGGTGAACCCGATGATTATTCACGGTCAGGTGCACGGCGGCATTGCCCAGGGCGTGGGACAGGCGCTGCTCGAACAATGTCATTACGACCCTCGCAGCGGACAGCCGCTGACCGGTTCGTTCATGGATTACGCCATGCCGCGCGCCGACCACTTTCCGTTCTTTGATACCGCAATCAGCGAAGTGCCGTGCACCACGCACCCGCTCGGCATGCGCCCGGCGGGCGAAGGCGGTACCACACCCGCACTCGGCGTAGTGATCAACGCGGTGGTGGACGCACTGTCCGAATTTGGCGTGAAGCACATCGAAATGCCAGCAACGCCCGAGCGCATCTGGCGCGCGATTCGCGGTATGCAGTAGATGCAGTAGATGCAGTAGATGCAGTAGATGCAGTAGATGCAGTAGATGCAGTAGATGCAGAAGTTGTAGGTGCCGAAGTAACCCCAACATCAAGCGATTTTAACCACGGAACACACGGAATACGCGGAAACAACAAGGGCGCGGAATTTTTCTGTGTGTTCCGTATTTTCCGCGGTTAATGGTCTTGAAGTTCGCCACTCAAACCCTGCACCGCAATGATGATGGCGCACCAGCAATCATGCCGGCAGCATCATCGTAGCGTCGCACAGGCACACCAGCTCGCCGCGCTGGTTGGTGCCGCGCACCCGGCAGTCGACTATCTTGTTGCCGTCTTCTTGCCGCTTGCCGCTCACCTCGCCGGCGAAAGTTACCGTGTCGCCAGAGCGAAAAGGCGTGATGGCCCGCATCAGCAAGCGGCCGCCGTCGTAGAACGCGCGTAGCGGGAAGGAGCGCTGCAGCATCTGATCGACATACGACAAAGTGGCTGGACCGGAGTTGACCATGCCGGCAAAAATATTTTTCCGGGCAAATTCTTCGTCGGTGTGAATGTTGCTGGGCTTGGGTTTGCCTGCCAGGCGCAGTCCGTTCTTGCGCAGCATAATCTCCTGGCTCTCCGCCAGCGCCAGCGGCGCCAACGGCGCGCCGACGGCGATGGCGTCGAAGGTGAGCCAGCGCCCTGTGACGTTTGTGGTCACTGCCGCCGCAGCGTCCGCCAGCTGCGGCTGCGCCAGTTCACGGGGTAAATCACGCTGGCCCTTGGCGTAGGAGAAGATGCAGGTGTAGTCGTAACGGGCCACCAGCTCGCCTGCCTGATTGCTGGCCTCGACGCGGAAGGTGACAAAGCGGCTGCCCCGGCGCTCATACTTCTCCAGAACCCGGCGCGTGCCGGTGAGCGTATCGCCGGCGCGCACCGGACGAAACCAATGGATCTCGCACTTGGCAAACGGGGTCTGACGGCGCGCTGTGGTGGACTCTTCCAGCGCGAGGTAGCCCTGGCGTTCGGCGATCTCGTCGCGCAGCAGCGGCGCATAGGTGAGCACCATCGTTGGCATCGCGATCAGCGCGCCGCCATACGCCGGGTTCGCCGCGGAGGCGTGGAAGCGCGGATCAGGATTCTGCGCCACCCGCGCGTAAGCGGCGATGTGCTCGTCGCTCAGCGTGACGACTGTGGGAAAGCCGTCCTGGCCGGGTTGCACGGCATCGTAGTCCCACAGCTTTTCTTGCACCTCTGACGACATGGGGTGCGGCGGCGTCTTACCTGCGTTCATGCGAGCGCCGCCGTGCGCAGCACTGTCGCGAGCGTGGCGTTAAATTCGCCGGGCGCCTCGTAGGCGGCCCAGTGGCCGGCCAAGGGAATGATATGCGGTTCAATCTGCGGGCGCAGCACGCGCAGCGCGGCGATCCGCTCTGCCAACGTATAGTAGGCTATCTGGTCGCGCTCTCCCCAGATCGCGTTCACCGGCACGCGCAACTGCGGCAGCGACACGGCGAGCGGCCGCAGCGTGATCAGGGCCGGGCTGTCCAGCCGCGTGTGGTGCACGTTCCAGTCCTGGATCGCGAGGGCGAGGTCGTCGACCCGCGCCGGGTCCGCAATCATGCTGCGCAGAAGGTTGGTACGGTGCGCCTGCATGCGCGCCTCGCCGATTTTGTCGCGCACACGCTCGAGCGTCATGGGCGTGCGCGGCCGCACCAGCCCGCCCGCACCGAGCAGTGTCAGCGAGCGCACGCGCCCGCCGTGCAACAGCGCAACGTGCCCGCCCACCGAGGCGCCAAAGGAAAAGCCGACCAGATCGTAGGATGCCTGCGCACCCAGCAGCCCGTCGATGCCCGCCGCCACGATGGCGGCGATGCTCGTCATCGTCGGCGGCGCTGGCGGATTCGCGGACTCGCCGAGCCCCGGCAGATCGGGCGCGAGCACGCGGTGGCTGGAACTGAAGGCCGGCACAGTGCGCACCCAGTGCTGCCAGGAGCCGGCCCCACCGTGGAGCAGGACGAGGGCAGGCCCATCGCCCCAGTCACGCCACACCATGCTGCCGTCGCCGCACACGGACTCGGAACGCCGCGCCTCGGCGTCCAACTGCTGCACTGTCGCGCTCTCGACGTCGTGACTCATAGCGCAATCATTGATTGAATCCTGCGATGACCGGAGTAATCGCCTGTAGCCGCGGCAGCACGTCGCGCGCAAAGAGGTTGATGCTTTTCTCGGTTTCTTCGTGGGTCATGAAGCCCGAACGGCCGATCATCACCAAGTGCCCAAAGCCGCCCACAAAGTTGTAGAAATCCATGATCTGCTGGTACACCGAGTCCGGTGTGCCCGCGAACAAAATACCCTGCGCTTTCGCGGCTTCGGGCGTGATGCCTATCAGCGCTGCGGCATTCCCGACGGATGGTCTCATACCCGGCAGCGGCTTGGCGTCGGCCCTGGGACGGGTGCGGTAGATCATCGGCGCGGCCTCGGGCGGTGCCCCGCCCGCCAGAAACTTGCCGTACTGCGGCGCTGATCTAAGACTGGTGTTGAGAAACCACAGCAGTTTTTCGCCCACACGCATGCCCTCCTCTTCGGTATCGCCCACCGCCACCATCGCCGCATACGCAAAGCGCTCGGTGGTCGAGGCCGGTAAGTTGGCCTCGATGCGCGCGCGGCGGTTAGCCGTATAGGCAGCCTTCGTCCCTTCGGGCCCACGCAGCACCAGCGCATGCACCATGCCGCGCCGGCCCACGTCGGCGGAGGTGGAAGCGTCGCCGGTGGCGGACCACATTCGTGGCAGCGGTTGCTGGAATGCGGGTGGCCAGATATTCACGTGGCGGTGGGTAAAGTGCTTGCCCTCCCAACTGAAAGGGCCGTCGTGGTGGGTGAGCGCCTTGGAGATGAGATCAATCGCCTCCCAGTAGCGCTCGCCATTGTCCAGCGCGCTCATATTGCTCGATGCCATCTCGCTGCCGCCGGATTTTACAAAGCCGATGTCCAGGCGCCCGCGACTGATCACGTCGGCAGTGGCGTACTCTTCGGCGATGCGTACCGGGTCCGGGCGCAGCGTGACCAGCGTTCCCAGACTGAGGATGCGCGCCTTCCTGGTCTGACGCGCGAGGATCGCCAACAGCATGGGGTTCGCCGCCAGCAGCGAATTGATGCCGGCGTGGTGCTCGATCGCAACCACGTTCAACCCGCGCTCATCGCATAACAGGAATTCGTCGATGCACTCCTCGAACAGGTTGGCGGCAACCTTGGGATCGCAATAACGGTTGGGCAGGCTCGCGCGCACCGAGGGCGCGCGATCGAGTACATCCTGGGGGACGTGGGGATAGGGGATTTCGCACTGATACCAAATATCCATGGTGTTCGCTGTCCTGGCTACGGTTGCTAAAAGGCATGCACGCGCGCGGCGAGTGCCGCGGGCTGTTCGATTTCGGGATGATGTCCGGCGCCGGCGATGGTCTCGAAGCGTGCGCCGGGTATCAGTCTTGCGTAGGCTTCGCCGTAGGCAGGTTTCACCACGCCGTCAGAAGCGCCCCACAGCACCAGCGTGCGCGCCTTGATGCTTGCCAGCCAGCGCTTGAGTTGCGGGTTGTACATGTAGGGGTGAAAGCCGTAGCGGCACAGCGCCTCCCAGTTGCGCGCGCGGGTGATGAGTTCGTCGTCCTCCATGTCGTCATAGCGGGGCGCGTAGGTGTCCGGCGCGTGCCAGCTATGACGGATCACTTCCTGCGGGTGGGTGTTGAACACATCGAGGATGTCCGCGGTCTCGCGGTCGCTCACCTTGATGCCCAGCGCATCGACCAGAATCAAACGCTCGATGCGCCGCCCCGCTTTCACCGCGATCTCGGCTGCCAGCCAGCCGCCGAAGGAAAGGCCCATCAGCGTCACTGGACCTTGGGGCAGGGTGTCGAGAAATTCCAGATAAAGATGGACAAGGTCGTAGACCGTGCCGAAATCCGTGGGGCGCGGGGAAGCGCCGAATCCGGGATGGGAAGGTGCGATGAGCTGCGCATCGCGCGCGAGCAACTCCACCAGCGGCAGCCGGGGATCGATGGGCTGGAAGCCATGTAACAGCAGCAACGGAGGGCCGTCGCCCCGGCGCAGGACGTCGAGCTCGATGCCGGCTATCGATGTAAGTGCCGTGGATGGAGCGCTGGTAGCGGTGGACATTCAGTGTTCCTTGCAGTGAAACCGGGAAATAGCAGGTAACCCCGAATGTAACGCATCGGGGACAGGAATTTCAAACGCTGACCGCACTACAGGCAAGGTCGCGCATGCTGCAACAGGTTCCGTGGTTAAATCGCCAGCATGCATCAGCTTGCTGCCCTCCGCTATCGTGACTTTCGCCTGCTGTGGACGGCGACCCTGCTTTCCTCTACTGCGCGCTGGGCAGATATGGTGGTGGTCGGCTGGCTCACCCTGGAACTGACTGAGTCGCCACTGATGGTGGGCATCGTTGCCGCGAGCAAGATGGCCGGCTATATCCTGGCACCGTTTATGGGAGTGGCCGCTGACCGCATGGACCGGCGGCTGCTGCTGATTATCGCGGCAGCGGTGAATTGGGCAGTAGCGCTGGCCATGCTGCTGCTGTTGCTTAACGGGTGGCTCACGCTGGGACATCTCATCGGGCTATCCCTGGTGAGCAGCCTGACCTGGGCACTGGACAACCCCGCGCGTCAGGCGCTGATACCGGACCTGGTGAAGCGGGAAGACGTGACCAACGCTGTCGCCCTGAGTTCAGTGGCTATGGAGATTACAGTGGTGATTGGTCCGGCACTGGGTGGGCTACTGATCCCGACATTTGGCATGAGCGGCGCCTATTGGCTGATAGCGGGCATCTATCTCGTGGACGTGGTGGTGCTGTTGCGGTTAAACAGCGTCAAGCAGTCGGCCCTTGCAGTTCACGAGTCTCCGGGGCGGAGCCTGATCAGCGGCCTGCGCTACGTTTGGGGCAACCAGACTGTCTTCGTGTTGCTGGTGCTGGCCTTTTTATTAAACCTGTTAGCGGCCCCATACCGCTATGCGTTCCTCCCTCTTTTTGCGCGTTATGTCCTGGACACGGGTGCGACCGGCTATGGGATGCTCACTGCCATGGCGGGTTTTGGGGCGCTGCTGGCTGGGCTCTGGGTAGTCATGCTGGGCAACTTCAGAGGCAAGGGCTGGCTGCTGGTGTGGGGTGGTCTGCTGTGGCCGGTTTCTCTGCTACTGCTTGCCCTGTCCACGTGGTATTCCCTGTCGCTGGCGCTGGTGTTTGTGGCTGGACTTGCTCAGGCTATCTGCTGGACCATGATCGCCACCTTGATATTGAGCAATACGACGCCGCCCATGCGCGGCCGCGTGATGGGACTACGCACCGGCGTGGTGATCAGCCTGCCGTTTGGCAATTTACTGGCGGGGGCAGCAGCCGAGCGTTTTGGTGCGCCCATCGCCCAGGGTGCCTACGCGGTGGTCGCCCTACTCATCATGCTGGCCATAGTGCTGTGGGTCCCGCGCCTGCGCAAATTGGAGTGAGCATGACTGGCGTCAGCGCATAAGCAAGCCCGGAAGAAGGCCATGGCTTTTCATGGTCGTATTCCGGGATAGTGTGGGCAGATGAAATCGCATGCTGTCGATGCGCCGTGCTTCTGCCCGCAATACGTCCTGTCCACCGTCACTAGCACTTGCCGCAGGCGCAGCGGACTTCTGGGTTGCGAGGTACGCCGGCAAGCCTGCGCACGACTTCGCCCGCGAGACCAGTCAGATTTACGGTAAGAAACGTGCGTTCGAAAAACTGTTGCGGGCTTTTGTAAACCTCGGTCGCATCGCCCAACCGCACCTTGTCCAGATGCACGGCGAACTCGGAGGCGTCGAGCGGTTTCCTCTCCCGCAGATCCACGCGCGGCTTAATCACGTCATACCAGGGTTTGAGTGTCATTGCACTATTCCCCCACCTGGGCGAGCGCCTGCCTCACCAGTTCGTCATTAAGATACGATCCCGCAGCGCGGATTTGATTCACCAAAGGGCGTGCCGCAGGAATCAGTCCCAGCTTTCTGGCACGCAAAATAACGCCCAGCGTTCCAATCACGGGCAAGGAATGCGCCAAAGCGCAAGCCCGCGCTTCGCCGTCGTCAAGCACAGGAATCTGCGCGCCGGCCAGGCAATGAGCAATCACCTGCGATTCACCCGCGCCCAAGTCCCAACTTGTAATCGAGACCGGCAGGGGCACATCCGCGACCCGATGTGCGCTGGCCCAATCCAGCGTCGCGTTGCCGGCCTCATCCTTACTCAGGCCAGCGCTTACCTCGCGCAATACGCTGTCCGGAACAGCCGCACAGGTTGCCAACGCCTCAACAATATCCAGTCGTCGAAGTTTGCCCAGCAGAATCAACGGTGAAGCGTTGATGACCCAGCATTTACCGGTCACCGTCGATTTCCTTTTTCAGTTCCTCCAGCGTGACCTGAATGGCGGGCACCTTGCGGCGATAGAGTTCGTCCAGGAACTCCACCCGGTTCAATCCAGCAATCTCTGCGCCCTTACCCTGAGAAATCTTCTGTTGGGCATACCACTGCACCGCTGCCGCGATACGCATCTCCCTGACGAAGTCATTCGGCGCCAGCCGCAGCGCTGAAAACACCGTGTCGGGCAGATCAATAGTCACAGTGGTCATGATTGCTCTCCAATTCGCTCGCTTTGTGATTCTGCGCGCCTTGTATCGTGTAGCGCAATGGGCCGGCCCTTGTTTTAGCTACACTTGCCGTACACATTCCGCACATAAGCACTACAACCGTTCAATTTTTCCGGTATTGGTATCCAGCGACCACCAGCCGAAATAACCAAACGGGAATGTCCCTGATTCGCTGCGGGAGCCTACCACCAGCAGCGTAGCACCTTCCAGATTCACGCTCTGCCAGGCCCATGGCCGCAATCACCTCTCCCCGCAAGTGTCGCAGCAACGCGGGTATGTCCTCGCTGTTCCTGCGATAACAAAAAACGATACGCAACTCCGCCCGCACTGAAAGCACCTTCCACAGCGAATACGCAATCTGGTCCTCACGCGCACGGTTCTCGAGTTCCATGACGGCTACCGGAAAACGCCAACGTTTTTCGCCATCCGCAAACGCCGTCACATCAAGCACCAGATACTCGCTGCGGTGTATCGGCAGCAGTTCCAGTTTGTGTCCTTTGGCCGAGGCTGTCCACCCTACAGCATGACATGTCCTGACCGCCGCGCCGGTTAGCGCACGTGTCCACCCCGCAAGATTCGCTGCCGTTGCCGTCTGCTTCAGCTCTGCAGCCAGCTCATCTTGCTGAACGACCCTGAAAAACGCGTCGCGGAAACGCGTGGGCAGAGCATCCGCTATGTCACAACCCCAGGCCTTTTTTCCGCGCCAGCACGCCGTCCACCCAGCGCTTTTCGGTGCTCGATGCGGGGTAAAGGGCCGACAATGCCTGCGCAAGGCTCCAGAATCGTTGATCATTGCCCGCGCCGTCATCTACAAGAAATCGCTTCATCGCCTCGCCGCGGCCGGTACCCGAGCTATCGACAACGAGAACATGCACCGGCTCGGAGAAAAACGGCCCCGTGACGATGGTGTTGGGTTTGTGTTCCGTTTTGTTCATTTTTTGCGGGCCATAAAAGCGGGCGGCCCATATGCGCGATTCTGGACTAATTGCAGACCCTATGGAACGGAAACTACAAACTGAGGGATATGTCTGCTTATCCGAGAGCTACGAACGCACAGTCGCCGGTACGCTTAACTCGCTATTCGACTCCGGTGCGCATAGCGCCGAGGTGTTGCCGCAGCTATGTAGCACCAGCTAGTCGCCGCCGCCCAGCAGCCGCGAGCTATAGGCGCGCAGCGCGAGTTCACCGACGCCGCAAGCGGCTTCCGCTTCATTCCACAGACTTTGCATTGGCTGATTATAGAGTACCGGGCCGAATATCTGGCACATCAGCCGTAGCCCGGAAGAAGGCCATGGCTTTTCATGGCCGTATTCCGGGGTAGTGTGGGTGGATGAACTGGTGTGTTGTCGATGCGCCGTGCTTCTTCCCGTAATGCATCCTGCGGACTCCTTCCGAGCTACGGAAGATGTGTGCATAGGTGCCCGGATACGCGGCTAGCGAAAGTCGTCCGCGCGCAGCTCGATAGGCAGGCCGTGGGGTGTGCGGTCGGCAGCATGATCCCAGGCGGCGCCGTAGCGCGCCAAAGTCTGCGCGTCGGTCACGCCCTTGTCGGCCACGATCCGCTCTAACGCCGCCAGCCAGTGCCGGTAGTAGGTCTCGCCGGTGTCGGGATCTCCGGCAGCCTGCGCACGTTTAATCTCCGCACCCAGCGTCGCCGCCCATTCCGGCCACGCGAACAAGCCGCGCCGGTGTAATTCCACCGTCATGGCAAAGGCCTGCGCTTCCCAGGGCTCGCGAAACACCGGGCCTGCCTCATCGTGAGGCATGCCGGGAATCGCCTCGGCGACGCGGCGCGCAGCCGCGGGATCAACGGCTGTCATATCACAGCGGACACAGCGGATCGAGGTAGGACTCGAAGGCCTCGATCGAAACCCTGAGCGCCGGATCCGCATCCGGCCCCCACAGCTCGCGACCCTCGAATACTACGGTATACAGCCACTGCGGCTGTTCCCCCTGCCCGTGCGCCACTGTATCGGGAAAGACGTGGCACCCCTGCACGCGCTCGACCACGCCGGCGTGCCCCCGTGCGTAGCGCGGCAGCCGCGTATGTGTCTGCGGGTGCATGTTTTTTGCGCGCACGGGGTCGCCCGGCCGAAAACGGGCAGCAGCGCCAGCGGCGCGGGCAAATGCGCCACGCGTCATCACGCGCTCGACATTGGCCAGCGTGAACGGGCCGCGCTTGAGCGGCATACCCGGGCGCAACGCATGGCCTGCGGCCAATTCGTCGGCGGCGATCAGGCCATGGTCGAGCAACATCTGCCGCATCGCAAGCAACCATTTCTGATAGTACGAGACAGCGAGGTAGCGGTGGGGCGCCAGCCGCTCGCGCGAGTAGCG
This sequence comes from Bordetella parapertussis, assembly GCA_945906815.1. Taxonomy (GTDB): domain Bacteria; phylum Pseudomonadota; class Gammaproteobacteria; order Burkholderiales; family SG8-41; genus UBA5216. The sequence continues at coordinate 4,498 of CAMDRT010000017.1, read as the reverse complement.
CTGCATATCGATGCTCCAGCCGGTAGCAACGCCCATGGCGCGCGTCATTGCCATCACCCGCCCTTCCCACGGCGCATGGAACACCGGCTCGCCGGGCTCGGGCTTAACCGGGCCAAAACCATCCATGCCGCCCATGTCGTGTACGCCGTCCATCAGGCAGTTTCTCCAGGGGCGCGCGCAAGGCCGGTGCCGATCATCGAATCACGGGTGACCAGCGCGGCGAGTTGCTCCTCGCTCCAGCCTTCGGTGCCCGCCGGCCGCAGCGGCAGCACCAGGAAGCGGGTTTCGGCCGTGGAGTCCCACACGCGAATCGCGGTGTCAGGCGGCAGCGTGACGCCAAAGTCGCCGAGCACGCCGCGCGGCTCCTTCACTGTGCGCGAGCGGTAGGGGGCAGCCTTGTACCACACCGGCGGCAGGCCGAGCAGATCCCACGGATAGCAGGAGCACAGCGTGCACACCACCATGTTGTGCGTCTGCGGCGTGTTCTCTACGGCCACCAGGTGCTCACCGACGCGGCTGCCATGACCCAGTGTGGAGACCGCTTTTGACGCATCTTCAAGCAGCGCCTTCCTGAAGCCGACATCGGCCCACGCTTTTGCCACAACGCGGGCACCATGGTGCGGCCCGATGCGGGTTTCGTAGGCCTCGATGATCGTGTCCAGCGCGGCGGCATCGACGTAACCCTTCTCGGTCAGAATGGTTTCCAGCGCGCGCACGCGCAACTGCGTGTCGGAGAGCTCAGAGCCCTCCGCATGGTCGTGGTCGGAATCGTGATCGTGATCGTGATTAGCCATGGAATTCCAAGCCTGCGGCAAGTGGACTGCGGGTAAATATATCACACGCTGCGCGCCGGATCGCGCACAGTGCCTACCGCTGATGCGATGCAAAGTGAGGTGCAGCAGCATAACTGCGCAACAGTTCACACTGTTGACTGTTCGCCGGACACGGGCTAAATTGCCGACTGGTGATGTGGTGTTTGAAATTCCCCTACCCGTAGCGTATTCCATGCGGGTATCCACTGCCTTCAGGAGAACCAGCATCATGGCCATGCAACTCGTAGCGAAGGGAAAATCAGTCCGCGAACAGGTCAGTCCCGAGGAGTGGAGAGCCCGTGTCGAACTGGCGGCCGGGCACCGCGTGCTGACGCATTACGGCGTCGACGACATGACCTACAATCATTTTGGTCTGCGGGTGCCGGGAGAACCGAACCACATGCTGGTCAAGCGCGCAGACTGGATGTTTGGCGAGGTGACGGCTTCCTCCCTGTTGAAAGTCGATTTCGACGGCAACGTGGTGACCGACACCGACGTGCGCACCATCCGCGGCGGCGCCCTGATTATCCATGCCGGCCTGCTCAAGGGCCGCCCGGACCTGAATGCGACCCTGCATACGCACACCATAAACGGCATGGGCGTGGCGGCGCATAAATTTGGCTTGCTGCCGATCAATCAGCATGCGCTGGGATTCTATGGCGAAGTGAAATACCATGAATTCGAAGGCTTGGAGTTTGACCACGACATGACGCCGAAACTGATGCGCGATCTCGATGGCGGCTCGGTTATGATCCTGCGCAATCACGGTGTCCTCGTCTGCGGCGAAGGCGTCGCCGAATGCGTGGTCACGCATCACTTTCTCGAAATGGCCTGCCAGGGGCAGGTCGCGGCACTGGCGGCGGGCGCGGGCAATTACACGCTCCCCAGCAAGGAAGCCTGCGAATACGCCCACAGCCAGATCGCGCGCAGCGGCAAGAGAGGCGGCAGGGATTGGGCGGCATGCTTGCGTCTAGCCGAACGACTCGATCCCGGTTACAAAGACTGAGCGCGGCGCCTCTGCCTATTTTTCTCGATCATTGCTGCGCCTGACGCGCGGCCTGGCGCGCCGCGCTACTGCCGCAGCTTCAGCACATAGCGCGACCGAATATTGCGCTGAATTTCTCTGCTGCCGTCATCGATGGTGCCGGGTCGCTCAAAACTTTGGGGTTGATCGTGCGCGCAGCGCACGCTACGCCGTGGATTATTAGTAACTTATTGTTTTTATTGATATGCCTTACACCGGACGACAATGGCTCTGGTTCACCGCCGCGCTGACGGCTAGCGGTGTCACCTGCGCGCAAATTGCTGGCGCGCCGCAGGGTTATCCCAATCGTCCCATCCGCATGCTGGTCACGCAAGCGGCTGGCGGCGCCACCGATATCGTCGCGCGCATTTACGGCGCGCGCATGGCCGAACTGCTGGGCCAGCAACTGGTCACCGACAACCGGCACAGTTCCGGCGGCGCCATCGCCGGCGAAATCACGGTACGCGCACCGGCCGATGGCTACACACTGCTGGTCGCGGCAAACGGCACCATCGCGGTCGCGCCACATCTGGTCAAACTCACTTTTGATGCGCGCAAGGATCTCACGCCGATAGCGCTGATCGGCAACAGTCCGCTGGGGTTGATGGTGCATCCGCCGCTGCCGGTGCAGTCGGTGAAGGAGCTGGTCGCGCGCGCGCAAGCGCGGCCCGGTACGCTCAACTTCGCTTCCTCGGGTTTGGGCGCGACTTCGCATCTCGCGGGCGAAATGTTCAAAATGCTGGCGGGCATCCACATCGTGCATGTGCCCTACAAAGGCGCTGGCGCAGCGTTGATCGGACTCCTGTCGGGTGAGGTTGAAGTCATAATTTCCGGCCTGTCATCTGGCATGCCCTATGTGAAGCAAAAACAACTGCGCTTGTTGGCGGTCAGCAGCGCCAAGCGTGTGTCGCTGTTGCCAGACATGCCCACCATTGCTGAAACGCTGCCGGGTTACGACGTCGGCTCGTGGTACGCGGTATTCGCCACCGCCGGCACGCCGCGTGCCATCATCGAACACCTGCATCGCACATCGCTCCAAGCCATCAGCACGCCGGCTGTCGAAACAAGATTGATCAACGCCGGCGTCGAACTCGAAACACTCACGCCGGAAAAACTCGCCGCAAAAATCGCCGGCGAATGGGCGCGTTGGGGTAGGGTGACGCAGGCGGCAGGCATGAAACAGCAGTAAATAAGAAAAACCGCGCGGAAATAGTTTATCTTTTAAAAACAAAATCTTATGTTATATCCCCATCCTTCACTCAACGCCATGCTGCTCGCCGCCGCATGGTGTGCCGCATGCGGCGCACAGGCACAGGCGTATCCATCGAAGCCCATCCGCCTCATCGTACCCTTCCCCGCCGGCGGCCCCACCGATATCACCGCGCGCATCATCAGTCCTAAAATTTCCGCAGCACTAGGCCACAACATCATCATCGAAAATCGCGGCGGTGCTTCCAGCATCATCGGCTCGGATATCGTCGCCAAAGCACCGCCCGACGGCTACACGCTGCTGAACTGCACTGTCACCAACGCGATCAACGTCAGCCTGATTCCAAACATACCTTACGACATGATCCGCGATTTTGAAGCGGTCGCGCAGCTCTTCATCACCACCAGCATACTCACCGCGCATCCGTCGCTGCCGGTAAAGTCGGTGCAGGAACTGATCGCCCTGGCCAAGGCGCGTCCCGGCCAACTCACCTACGGCTCGGCGGGCAACGGCTCGCCGTCGCATCTGGCGGGCGAGTTACTGAAAACCATGACCGGCATCACACTGCTGCACGTCCCCTACAAGGGCGGCGGGCCGGCGGCCGTCGAACAAGTTGCCGGACAAGTGCAACTGGCTTTTTTGAGCGCGCCCGCCGTGGTGCCGTTCATCAAAGCGGGCCGGCTGCGCGCGCTGGGCGTGACCAATGCGAAACGCTCGCTGGTGCTGCCCGACCTGCCCACCATCGCCGAAGCAGGATTGCCCGGCTATGAATCCGAGGGCTGGAGCGGCCTATTTGCACCGGCAAAAACACCGGCTGCCGTAGTGCAACGGCTGTACAGCGAATTCGCCGCTGCGCTGCGCGACAACGACATCCGCGTCAGACTCCTGGCCGCCGGTGTGGAACCCGCACTCACCTCACCCGAAGACCTCGGCAAAAAACTGCGCAGCGAAATTGCGCGCTGGGGCAAGGTGGTCAAAGCGTCGGGCATGAAAATCGATTAGCGGGAACGCACGCCGCGCGGTTACACTTTGGCATTGCGCAGCAAAACCCTCTCTTGCAAGTGATCGAATCTTGAAAGCAGCCCCTTTTGAATATGCACGCGCCGCATCGGTTGCCGAAGCCTGTGCGCTGTTGCGGCAGCACGGCGACGAAGCCAAGCTGATTGCCGGCGGCCAGAGCCTGGTGCCGATGATGGCGATGCGCCTCAGCCGTCCGCGTCAGCTCGTCGATATCAATGAAATTGCCGCACTTAAATGTGTCGCGCTGGAGGCCCACGTGGCGCGCACCGGCGCCTGCACACGGCAATGCGTGATGGAACGCGACACTGCGCTGGCGGCGCGCGTGCCCCTGCTTGCGCAGGCATTGGCGTGGGTGGGGCATAGTCAGACCCGCAATCGCGGCACAGTGGGCGGCAGCCTGATGCATGCCGACCCCGCCGCCGAACTGCCGCT